>JAAFJG010000120.1 GCA_013298075.1 Cytophagales bacterium
AAATTGGAATCGCAAAAGGCGAAGAAATTGGAATCGCAAAAGGTATTATCAAAGCACTTTCAAAAGGCATGAAAATTCACGAAGTTGCCGAACTTTTTGATGTAACTATCGAATATGTAAAGAAAATTAGTGAAAAAAAATAAAACTATGGCAAAAAAAGAAAATAAAAATAAAGAGGAAAATAATGAGCCAATCATTATCATCAGCAAAGATTTACTCTGGAAAAGTATCATCGAAAATCTATGTACTGAATTTTTGATGTACTTTTTTGATTGGGCAGAAAACGAAATTGATTTCTCAAAAGGATATGAATTTTTGGATAGTGAATTAGATAAAATATACACAAATACAAAAAAAGACGTGAAAAATGCGGATAAACTTATCAAAATATTCCTTAAAAATGGAGAAGAAAAATATATTCTCATGCACGTAGAAGTGCAAGGATATGAAGATAAAGAATTTGCGAAAAGAATGTTTTGGAGTTTTTATCGTATTTTTGATACACATCAAACAGAACTTACTGCTTTTGCCTTGTTTACAGATGATAAACCAGATTACAAACCTGATACTTATGTGTATGAATATAAAGAAACAAGATTGATTTATCAATATAAAACTTTCAAAATCATAGAACATAGTTTAGAGGATTTGTATAAACCTAAAAATATATTTAGTTTTGTGATGTTGGCGGTCAAAAATGCCTTAGAAAAAGATACTAAAACTGATTTAGCACAACTAAAATGGAAAAAAGAATTAGTACAAATGTTGATAAATGAAGGATATAGTGATAACCATATACAATGTGTTCTCTATTTTATTCGTTCTTATATCAGTATCAAAAATAAAGAAATCAACAAACAATTAGATAGTGAAATAAAAACTATCACTAAACAACATACAAACATGGGCATAGAAGAAATGATAAAACAAGAATCCTTTAGACAAGGACAAGAAATTGGCGAAGAAATTGGAATCGCAAAAGAAAAAGAAGTTAGAATCTCAAAAGCACTTTCAAAAGGCATGAAAATTCACGAAGTTGCCGAACTTTTTGATGTAACTATTGAATATGTGAAGAAAATTAGTGAAAAAAAGTAAGTGAAAAATATATAGAAACATTATTCTTTATTATTTTTTTGGCTTTGTCGGATTTTTAACTAATTATTGGATATGTTAATTTTAAACAAATATACTCCTAAAAATATTTTATTATTTTTAGGAGTATATTAGAAATAAATGATAATTGAATACAAACAAAATTACGAAAAAATTAGACCAGATAATTGACCTATTGTATATAAATCAATGAAACTATGGATTGAAATATATTTCTTAGTTCAAAACTGTTTCTACATCAACATAAGGCATATTAAATGCATCAGAAACACCTTTATAAACAATTCTTCCATCTACTACATTCAATCCTAATTTTAATTCTAAATTACTTTTGCACGCTTCTTTCCAACCTTTATTCGCTAATTGTAAGGCATAAGGCAAAGTAGCATTCGTCAAAGCAACTGTTGAAGTATAAGGCACTGCGCCCGGCATATTCGCTACGCAATAATGAATAATATCATCAATAATATAAATTGGATTTTCGTGTGTAGTTGGTTTACAGGTTTCGATACACCCCCCTTGATCAACGGCTACATCAACTACGACTGCGCCCGGTTTCATCAATTTTAACATATCTCTCGTTACCAAATGTGGTGCTTTTGCACCCGGAATTAACACTGCTCCTACTATCAAATCAGCCACTTGAATTGCTTTGTTAATCGCATATTTATTTGACATCAAAGTTTCTACGTTGGCAGGCATAATATCAGCCAAATGACGCAAACGAGGCAAACTTACGTCCATAATCATTACGTGCGCTCCCAAACCTGCTGCCATTTTTGCGGCTTGTGTTCCTACAATTCCACCACCTAAAATCAAAACATTTGCAGGTTTTACGCCCGGTACACCGCCCAATAAAATGCCGCGTCCTTTGGTTGGTTTTTCTAAATACTTTGCTCCTTGTTGTATTGCCATTCTACCTGCCACTTCTGACATTGGTACTAACAAAGGCAAAGACCTATCACTTTTTTCAACGGTTTCATATGCCAAACAAACTGCTTTTTTTTCAATCATTGCTTTTGTCAATTCTTCAGACGAAGCAAAATGAAAATAAGTAAATAATAATTGATGTGGTTTGATGAGTGGATATTCAACCGCAATCGGTTCTTTTACTTTGATAATCATATCCGCTATTTTATAAATTTCCTCAATCGTTTGGAGGATAGTAGCGCCTGCTTCTATGTATTCAGCATCTTCGAGTCCGCTTCCTACGCCTGCTGTAGCCTGCACATAAATCGTATGTCCTGCTGTTTTAAATTCAGCTACGCCTGCGGGAGTCAAACCCACACGACTTTCGTTATTTTTGATTTCTTTCGGTACGCCAATAATCATATTTTTAAAATAGGATTTAAGAGTGAAAAAATTGAATTATATTTTGGTGCAAATATAAAAAACAATTTGATATTTTTTTTGATTTATAAGATAAAAATTCTTTTATTCTGTTTTTCTATTTATCTTTGCAAACAAATTATCTCAAATTTAAAATGACTCACGAACAACTCCAAAAACGCAATTTTCTTTTTTTGATATTAGGCGGATTTTTTTTAACCAACGCAATCATAGGCGAATGTATGGGTATGAAAGCCTTTTCATTAGAACATTTAATCGGTACACAACCCGCACAAATTCCTTTTTTAGGTGGAATAAAATTAGACTTTAATTTTATGGTGGGCGTATTGGTTTGGCCTTTCGTATTCATTACAACCGATATTATCAATGAATATTTTGGTACAAAAGGCGTAAAACAAATTAGTTTTTTGACGGTTATTTTGATGTTTTATACGCTTTTGATGGTTAGTTTGTTTACGCAATTACCACCTGCACCTTTTTGGTTAGAATTATATCAAAAACAAAACAATGTCAATATCAATCAAGCATATAGTTTAGTTTTTTCACAAACGACTAATATTATTATTGGCTCTTTTACGGCTTTTTTGGTGAGTCAATTATTAGATAGTTATATTTTTCATCTCATACGAAAATCTACAGGAACTAAAAAAATATGGTTACGTGCCACAGGTTCGACGTTGGTTTCACAATTAATTGATAGTTTTGTAGTGCTTTTTGTGAGTTATTATTTTTTAGGAAATCCTGCTTGGACGCTTAATCAAGTTATTTCTATTGCTTTATTAAATTATAGTTATAAATTTTTGGTAGCCATTTTATTGACTCCACTTTTATATCTTGCTCATTCTTTGATTGATAATTATTTAGGAATTGTGGAAGCAAAACAAATGATAGAAGAATCTGTGGAGGAAATTTAAAAACAAATAAAATTTATTTTTTTTGATAATTTATATTTTTAATTCCTAGATAGTTCAAATATAAAGCAAAATATTACTCAAACGTCACTTAAATCTGTTATATTTTTATGATAAATATACGCAAACCAAAAAAATATCCACGAAAAAAACCAAAATGAAACTCTTTTTTATTTATTCTTTTTTATTTATTTTAGATATATTTTACCTCAATGCACAACCTACCCCCGATTTAATTCCTTATCGAAAAGGAGAATTATGGGGATTTTCGAATGTATATAAAAAAATAATTATTCCTTGCGAATACGAAGATGTGAAATTATTTGTCAATGAATTAGCAAAAGTCAAAAAAAATGGAAAATGGGGTTTAATTGATAAAAAAGGAATGTTTTTTGTCGATTGTAACTATGATTTGGTATTTGGAGCAAGCAAAAAACACGCAATAATAGTTTGTAAAGGAGGAGATAAAGATGGAAATAATGGTAAATGGGGTTTGGTTAATGATTATCAAGGCGGAGAAATCGAACTCAAATTTGATTTAATAAGAGAATGTTTTTTTCCAAATCTTTGGGGCGCATTAAAAAATGGCAAGTGGGGAATTATCAATCGACAAGCATTTTGGCAAGTGAAACCTGAATTTGATGTTAGTACTATCGAAAATCACCCTTTTCAAGAAGAACAAATCATTGATTTTGGTACAAAAAAAGGAAATATAAGTAATATTTATCAAAAAATAAGATTTATTCGCGGGCGTGGACGTGTAGGAAAAAATGGTTTTTGGGGATTTATCAATGAATACGGAAATCCTTTATTAGATTTGGAATATGAATATGTAGGTGAATATGTGAACGATTGGGTAATAGTTAAAAAAGGGCAAAAAGTAGGTTTTTGGCATTTTGATAGACAAAAAAACATTCCTTTGGAATATGAATGGGACAAATTAAATTATACACAACAAAAATTTTCGGAGAATAAAGTACAAGTAAAAAAAAATGGTTTATGGGGATATATCAATACTGACAACAAAATAATCATTCCTTTTCGATATTATCAAGCAAATTCTTTTCAAGATGAAGTCGCATTAGTCAATACAAATCCTGATATACTTTTGCCTGCGTGGGAAGCAGTAGATAAAAATGGAACAACTATTTTCAAAATCAATCCTGAAAAATATAAACTTTTGGATAATCAATTTCAAGGAAAAGCAATTCGTTTGCAAGAAAAAAACACTGCAAATATTTATCTTATCAATACAAAAGGCATTTTAATCAATGAAAATCAACCTTATAAGCAAGTTACATTTTTATATAATGATTATTGGAAAATTATTAATTTTGAAAATAAAATGGGATTTTGGCACGAAGAAACCCCAAAAAAAATTCCTTTAGAGTATGATTTTTTGCAAGTTGTAGGTTTGAATACCGAATTTAGAAATAATATTTTTAAATTATATAAAAATAAAAAATGTGGACTTATCAACATAAAAAAAGAAGAAGTTATATCTTTTGTATACGAAGATATAAAATTACCCAATGATTTTAAACCCGAATTTCCTACTTTGGCGAGATTGTGTGTCAAA
Source organism: Cytophagales bacterium (assembly GCA_013298075.1). Lineage (GTDB taxonomy): Bacteria > Bacteroidota > Bacteroidia > Cytophagales > Microscillaceae > RDXZ01. The sequence continues at coordinate 4,954 of JAAFJG010000120.1, forward strand.
GAAAATAATCTTTGGGGAGTCATCAATTTGAAAGGAAAAAAAATGGTTGCTTGTCAATTCCAATCTATTACACCTTTCGAAAATGGATTGGCAAAAGTCAAAAAAAACGAACAGATTTATTATATTGATGGAGTAGGAAATGAATTTTGGGAAAATTAAGTGCTTTTTGGTCTGTAATTAAAAGTATCAAAAATTGTTTTCCACCACAAAAAAATCACAATTTTTAAACAAATAAAGATATTAATTAGCATAAAATTATAAATAAAACTCCTATTATTTATTTAGACTTTGGACAATATTTTAGCGTTGGTTTTCTTTCAAGAAAACCATTTTTTTATTTTTCATTAAAGTTTGTCTAATCTCTATTCATTTTTTTGATTTTTTTCTACTTTTTTTTCTTTTTTGAGT
>JAAFJG010000121.1 GCA_013298075.1 Cytophagales bacterium
ATACGACAAACTTCCGTAACTATTTTTTAATATTTTACCTCAATAATATACCTTTGAAAAATAAAAAAATATCTATGTACTATTAAATAACACATTTATCGTAAATTCAAAATGTCATTCATATTGTAAAGATATTTTATTTGAAAGAGGTTTTACGTATGCTTTTAATCGAACCACTTTTGGAATTGAAACATATTTTAAAATTCTCCTCCTGCTCTTGTAAACAACTTTTAATCGAACCACTTTTGGAATTGAAATGAGTTGCCTATTATTCCAATAAGCACTGTGCTATCTCTTTTAACCGACCTTCCGCACCCTATTTTTAAAAATGAGTATTATCGTTGAAATTCGAGAATTTATTGGCAAAATCATCTAATAAATTTTATTTTAACAATAATCTGAATAGAAATTAATAAATCGAGTAAATTTTCAGATAAATTAAATATATTTTATGCGTAAAAATTTAAATATTTATACATTTTTGAGTAAATTCTCTAAACTGAAAAAAGGGTGTGGAAAGTAGGTTTTAAAATAAAATCACATATTTCTGATGTACTTTGATAAATATTTGTGTCAAGTTCTTTCTTTAAAACTTATTTTTCAACAGGAGTAAGACGACCTGAATAACCCAAATAATGATCTTCTAAATAAACATCTAAATTTTATTTCTGATACGTTTCTATATAATTACCAATTGTGTTAATATGAATACCTAAGGTAGTGCTTATTCTATCAACACTATCGCCTAAGTTTAACATTAATAAAACCGTAATTTTTATGTAACGTCTTTTGTCTTTTTCAGACTTTTGTAACTTCCTCAAACGAGATAAATCATCTTCTATTATTTCCATACGCAAAGATATTGTACTTTTTATAGATAAAAAAAATAAAACCAATTAATTTTATGATAGATTACACTATACGGTTGGTTTTGAACCTTTTACTCTTTCGGGAACGACGTATTATGTTGTTCGGATAGAAATTAAAAATAGAGGTAAAAATATCTTTAAAGAACCTATGATACTTATTACTAATGAGGTAATTACTACACTTGAGCAAGCGATGGAAGTATATAAAAGTTATATTTTACGTTTTAAAATAGAAACTGTTTTTAAATTTTTAAAGCAAAATCTTGGTTGGGAAACGTTTCAAATAAGAGATTTTAATTCGATTGCTAATTTATTAGCTTTGGTATTTTTTCTTGTGGGCTACTTTAAGGAACTTGAAGATGAACTTAAAAAACATCCAATGTGTGAATTTATTTGTAAATTAGCCCTTTCAAAAGGAAAAATTACCATATTTTTTTTACTCAAAGGAATTGAAAAATTAGTAGCACACCAAGAAGTCAAAAAATGGATGGAAGAAGAAAATATTACACAAGAGCAAATAGACCAAATGATTAAAGACCATTTTAGTTAAAAAAGATTTCCTAAGTTCTCAGTAATTGATAGTTTATATATATTTTGGCACACAAGTAACCAAAATATATATTAAACTTCCTTTTTTATAGTCTATTTTTCTAAGTTATTTTCTCAAAGCCTCCCACAAAATTTGTGCAGGGTGTAATGCTTTTCTTTTTGTACCATCAAAAATTTGATGACGACAACTTGTTCCTGCTGCTACAATCAAATTATTTTCCTCCATTTTTCGAATCGCAGGAAACAAAACCAATTCACCAATTTGCATCGAGACTTCATAATGTTCTTTTTCATATCCAAACGAGCCAGCCATTCCACAACAACCCGACGGAATAATTTGTACACTATAATTTTTGGGCAGAGAAAGAATTTTTTTACTTGGCACTAACGATGAAATCGACTTTTGATGACAATGCCCATGCAATTTAAGTGTTTTGCTTTCGTTTGTAAATTGATTTTCATTGATATTTCCTTTGTCTAATTCTTTGGCTAAAAATTCCTCAAAAGTAAATACATTTTTCGCTAATTTTCTTGCTTTTTCTTGCATTTCTCCTCGCAATAATTCGGGATATTCATCTCTAAAACTCAAAATAGCGGAAGGCTCTAAACCTACCAAAACGCAATTTTCATTTACAATATTTTCAAAAATAGTTACATTTTCAGTGGCTATTTTTTTTGCTTTGTCTAATAATCCTTTCGATAAAAAAGTGCGTCCACTTTCTTTATGAGCAATAATTTTGACTTCATAACCCAAAGAAAATAATAATTTGAGCGTAACAATACCCATTTCAGTATCATTATAATTGGTAAATTCATCAACAAATAAATATAATTTTCCTTTCTTTTGTGTTTGTAATTTTTCTAAATCACGTCCATTTTTTTTGTAATACGCATATAAAGTTATGTTGGCTAATTTTGGTAAACTTCTTTGCGTAGCAAAACCTGTTATTTTTTTAATGAGCGTTCCTGTGAATGAATTGCCAATCAAAAAATTATAAAATTGAGGCAAAATACTCGCTAATTTGTTGGTTTGCGTAATATTTGCAATCAAACGAGTACGAAACGGAATTCCTTTTTCTTTATAATATTGATATAAAAATTCGGCTTTCATTTTCGTAATATCCACATTTGAAGGACATTCTGACTTACAACCTTTGCAACCAATACACAAATCCATTACTTCTTTGATGTTTTCATTGGCAAAAGGATTTTTTTCAGTCGAATTACTCAAAACTTCTCTCAAAATATTGGCTCTGGCACGCGTAGTGTCCTTTTCGTTGCGTGTTGCCATATAACTCGGACACATCGTGCCGCCTGTAAGTTGCGATTTTCTGCAATCTCCTGACCCATTACACAATTCTGACGCATTGATAATGCCGTTTTTATCCGAAAAATCTAATAAAGTTTCGATTGTATCATTGATTTTTTTGTCGGGCATATATCTCAAAGCCGTATTCATAGGTGGCGTATCGATGATTTTATTAGGATTAAAAATATGATTTTCATCAAAAACATTTTTAATTTTTTTCAATAATTCATAGTTTTTTTCGCCCAACATTTGTGGAATAAATTCGCCACGCAAACGTCCATCGCCATGCTCTCCACTCAAAGAACCTTTATATTTTTTGACCAAAATAGCAATTTCTTGAGCAATCGTTCTAAACATTTGGTTGCCTTCTTTGGTTTTGAGATTTAAAATCGGTCTTAAATGTAATTCTCCTGAGCCTGCGTGTGCATAATGCACAGAAGATAAATTATATTTCTTTAAAATTTCGTTAAATTCTCTGATATACTGTGGCAATTCTTGGACATCTACCGCCGTATCTTCTATGACAGGCACAGGTCGATTATCGCTAATAATATTGCCCAAAAGTCCCAAACCTGCTTTGCGTAAGTTCCAAACTTTGGGCATATCTTCGCCTTTTAAAACAGGAAAATGGAAACCTAATTGATTGGTTTTCAAATCATTAATTAAACTTTCAATACATTCATTGAGTTCTTTTTCTGTATCTTTTATCAATTCAACCACTAAAATTGCTTGCGGATTTCCTTCTACAAAAAAACGATTTTTTGATTGTTCGATGCTGTCTTTTGTGCAATCTAAAATATAAGAATCAATCAATTCGCAAGCCGTTGGTTGATAAAGCAACGCCACTAAATTTGCTCTCAAACTTTCATCAATCGAATCATAATGCCCACAAATCAAAGCACGATGAGGCGAAGGAATATCAACCAAATTTAATTTTGCTTCCATCGTAAAAGCCAAAGTTCCTTCTGAGCCAGCCATCAATTTACACATATCAAAATTAGGTCTGTTATCTGTAAATGGAGCTGTTTCTAACAATAAATCTAACGCATATCCTGTATTTCTACGTGGAATATTTGGCTTTGGAAATTCTTCTCTAATATTGATTTGGTTTTCTTTATCAATGAGAATATTTTGTATAGTTTGATAAATTTTTCCTTCTAAATTATCATTTTTTAGTTTTTTATCAAAATTTTCTTTGGAAATAGATGAAAATTCTACCTTTTCGCCATTACTCAAAATTGCGTTTAACGATAATAAATGTTCTCTTGTGCTGCCATAAATAATAGAATTTGAGCCACAAGAATTATTCCCAATCATACCACCAATCATAGCCCGATTAGCCGTAGAAGTTTCGGGAGCAAACATCAAATTATAAGGTTGCAAAACTCGGTTTAATTCATCACGCACCACGCCCATCTGCACACGAACCCATTTTTCTTTGGCATTGATTTCCAATACTTTATCAAAATATTTAGATACATCAACCACAATTCCTTTGCCAACGACTTGCCCCGCCAACGAAGTTCCTGCGGTGCGTGGAATTAGTCCAATATTATTTTTTTGTGCATATTCAATCAAAATTTCAATGTCTTTTTCAGTTTTTGGTAAACAAACCGCCAAAGGCATTTCTTGATAAGCAGAGGCATCAGTAGAATATAAAATTCGATAAGTTTGACTATCATAAAATTCTCCTTCGAGTTTGGTTGATAGTTCTGTAAAATTTTTCAATGTTATTTTTTTTTTTGTTGTTTTTTTGTTGTTTTTTGTTTACAATTAAATAATTATACTTTAAAATCAAAAATATATCACTTATTTTTTAAGTATTTTAAGGTTCAGGGAAAATTATTGCGGAGTTAATTTTATTCTAATATGAATAGTAATTTATTTTGAAAATATAGAAAATATTAATTTGAGAAATACAGAAATTTCGGCTAAATCCAAACGTCACATTCTATATTAGAGTTTTTTAAATGGTAGCCAAAAATTGAGAAAAATCATTAAAAATTCGAGAAAAAAGAAAAAAAATCCGTATTAATCCGCTAAATCCGTGTTATCTGTGTGCTAAAATCTCTTTCATTTAAAAAATACTATTCTCCTCCAGATTTATTTGGAGGAGAATATACAAATCAATATTGGCTTTAGCCTAAATTTTGTACTTTTCCGTATTTCAAATAAATGGAATAAATTTGAGTTTTCTGCAAAATAATAGTACCTTAAGCGAAAGTCTACAATAACTTTCTAAGAATTAAATATTAATAACTGACATTACGCAGGGCTAAAATTTGGAAAATTCATTTTATTTGTTATACACATATTTTTCATAATTTTTATTTGTTCCCAAGCAGTTTTTAATGCTTGCAATAAGATACTTCTTTTAAATTGA
>JAAFJG010000122.1 GCA_013298075.1 Cytophagales bacterium
CGTAAAAGTGGTAAACCTAAAAGACCTTGACAAGCCTTTTCTGTAGTAGTGGAATTTTGCATTTTCAAAATTACAGAAAATTTTTGTCATTTCTTATTTTTTAACATATTTTTGTCCAAAGTCCAATAAAATGGAAACACATACAAATAAAATGAGAAAATATTATAATATTTCAACCTTATTTCAATATAATCTTAGTTTAGAAGATGATAGTAAAATAATAAAAGAAGTTAAAAAAATAAATTTTCAAGATAAGATTTATACTGCAGGTGATATGCAATTAGCTAAAAATAGAAAAATATATTTTAAAACATCAGGTTTTAAAATAACTGACAGGAAAGATATAAGAAATTATTTGGGTTGTATAGAAAATATAGATGGTGATATAAATAATATCAAAATTACTTATAAAGCGATAGAATTCCCCAATAATGTAACTGATATATTCCCCAACATCACCCATCTTCTTCCACCATTTTATGATTCAATAAAAATAGGAGAATCTTTTCAGCGTCAAATTTTATTTGATACACAAAAATCAGAGATAAAAACGTGGCATACGCCTATTTTACAAGATATTATTTTGTTTTTAAATCAAAATAAAAATACAAAAATTACAATTATTGGACATACAGATAACGAAGGAAACAAAGAAAATAATAAAAAACTATCTTTTCAAAGAGCAAAATCGGTGGCTGATTATATTATTTCTCAAAAAATAGATAAAAACAGAATAAAAATCGAAGGTTTAGGTGATACAAAACCTATCATAGAAAATGATAGCGAAGAAAATAAAACTAAAAATAGACGTGTTGAATTTTTGATTGAATAAAAATAATAGACAAAATATTTTTCTATCTCAATTCTTTTCATTTACATTTGCAGCATAAAACAAACAAAACCAACAATAATAAAAAATAAAATGTTAAATTTATGTTAAATATCGTTAATTATTTGTAAAATTCATTTTTTTATATTTCCATTGCAATTAAAAAAAATATTTTTAAAACTTTTAAAATCATTAAATAAAATGAGCATATTACAAAAATTTGAAAAATTTGCTTTGACAAAAGAGCAAGGAAATGTAATTAAAGGTGGATTAAAATTTATCTGCTTTTATGGTACTGGCAAGACTATGACAGGTTTACCCATGTTACAAGATTTTAATGACGCTCCTTCTGCTATGAGAGCATGTTCAGACCTAAGAGGTGGTCGTGGTGAAAATTTAGCTGTTGTACAATACTAATGTTAAGCCTTTCGGAAACGTAGTAGAAACAAAAATTCATTCTGCTTCTAAAAAGTGAGTATTAACACTTACTTTTTGGAGGCTATTTTGCAGAATAAGAGAATACGAAAACTCAACTATATTTAATACATCTATCAATATTATGAGTTTTTAAAATCATAACTTATAATATATTTGGTTATTTTATGAAAATATTAAAAAAATTACTATTATTATTATTAGTTGTTTATAACTCCAAATTAAAAGCACAAAACGAGGCAAGCGTAGAACTTGAACGAACTGGACACCCTACTAAACCTATTTGTGATAGCATTTATTCAGGGATTATTGTACATAAAATTACAGACTTAAAACAGCAAAAAAAAGCAATTAAGTTTGGCACAGATTCGTATCATTTCAGAGCAAAAGTATCAGATTTACCTCGAAAAAAAAGGCTTGTTTTTTATCAATATGTACTTGGTCGTCCTGATAAGATTGCAAAAAAAGATTTTAATCCGACTATACACGAAGATGTAGATTTTGAGTATAGAAGAACACGTCTTTGTGTGTGGATGTTTAATAAAAATTGGTATGAAGGTTATATTACAAATAAATATTTTTATTTTAATGCTACAGCTACATATAAAAATAGGGAAGATTCCTTTCCTTCTATTTTTATCGAAGACATAGATGATTATTTCAAATTAGAAATCATAAATAATACGCCTTTTGATTCTCCTCAAAAAAACATCATAGATTCTGTTTATACGCACTTACAAAGCATATTGTCGACGCAAAAAAAAGAAATTGGTTTTGAATATGTAACAGATACTTTGAAAGAAAATACGTTTCAATTAGAAATAAAAGAAGAAATTAATACACAAAAACAAAAAAATATTAAGATTTATTTGATAGAAAAAATAAGTAATCAAAAATATGAATGGTTTAATTTGTCTGATTTGAATTGGAAAAAACAAAAACCAATCATCGAAAAAAATATCAAACAAAATATAGGATTGTATATCATTCCTTGGGAAAAAAGATTGGATATAAATAATACAAAACAGCCTTTGCGTGTTGTTTGGGAAGATTTACCGATACAATTTGAAACTCCACTTTTGGATTGGCGTAAAAAATCTATGGGCTTGCCAAGAGAAAATACTTTGATAAGTACAAACTTAACTATATTTTTGCACAATATAATTGTCAGACAACAAAAATATGGCAACAAAAAATTTGATTTCTTTTTGAAAAAACAAGACGATAATTTTAAAGGCAAAACTTTATATTTAAAAACTAAGTTAGATTTTGATACTAAAAATACATATTCGCTCAAACTTTCGATGGAAGGCAAAGAAACAAAAACTATTTTTTTTAATGAAAATAGAATTGCTGATAATGATATGGCAGAATCAAACGTAGATTTGGTAAATATTTTACAAAAATGGATACAAGAATAAAAAATAAAACGTTAAATTTATGTTAAATATCGTTAATTATTTGGAAAATTCATTTTTTTTTTTTTTTTGATTTGCAGCGTAATTAAAATATTTATCAATTTTTAAACTATTATTAAAATGAGCGTATTACAAAAATTCGAAAAATTTGCTTTGACAAAAGAGCAAGGAAATGTAATTAAAGGTGGTGTAGGTGTATGGCAAAGATGTCGTAATGCTGCAGGGTCTCAAGTGGACGTATGGCTTCAACTGAGTGGAGCAAATGGTGGTAACCGTTATATTAAAAGTGATGGACAATTTTCTGGTGCTGGTGCTGTTTATAATTGCGAAAATGCAGGATAGTTTTTTTAATTAAATAAAGGATAGTATTATTTTGATATATAATACTATCTTTTATTTATGAAAATTTAAAGTATGAAACTTTTACTTCTAATTATTTTCTTGGGAAATGCTTTATATGCCCAAAATGAAGCGAATACTTGGGTTATAGGTAATGGACATATTATAAAATTTGATTCTACTATTACCACTTCTCAAACTAAAAAACTTCAATTTGGAAGTGCTTCTAATGCAACTATATCAGATAGAAAAGGAAAATTATTATTTTATACAGATGGAACAAGTATCATTACAAAAGAGCATGAAATAATGAAAAACGGTAATGATTTATGGGGACATGGCTCAGTTATCATTGTTCCTTATCCGAAAAAAGAAAATCTGTTTTATGTATTTACAGTGAGTATGAATGATACTATCAAAAGTTATTTTGAAAATATTGATACTTTAACTTTAGAAAGAGCCATCTTAACCAAACAACCAATTGATTTTAAAAATAAACCTGGGCAACATCAAGGAAAACTTTGTTATCATTTAGTAGATATGAATAAAAACAAAGGAAAAGGCGAGGTGGTTTCTAAAAATAATATTTTATATCAAGGCAAAGCAGGAGTTTTGGCAGACTTAACAGCTATAAAACATTATAATCAAAAAGATTTTTGGCTAATCTCTCATGCTTTTCCCAAAAATATTTTTAGAACTTATCTTATTAATGAAAAAGGATTAGACACTACCACAATTATTTCCAAAACAGGAGATTTATACCTTACAGAAAATTATTGGAACGGACCTGGTTTGATTTCTTATATAATGAATCATCTTAAATCTAGCCCTAATGGAAAAAATATTTTATTGTTTAGTCAAATATCTACTTTTCAGATTTTTAATTTTGATAACAAGATTGGAACTATATCGTCGACAAATATCTATGACAATAATTATAAATATGGTTATACATCAGTATTTTACACTGGCGAGTTTTCTCCTAATAGTCAATATTTATACATTCATAAAATGGAAACACATATAAATAAAATAGGTAAATATTATAACAATTCAACTCTGTTTCAGTATAATCTTAATTTAGGAGATGATATTAAGATAATAAAAGGTGTTAAAAAGATAAATTTTGAAGATAAAATTCATAGTAGTGGTGATATGCAATTAGCTAAAAATGGTAAAGTATATTTTAAAACATCAGGTTTTAAAATAACTGACAAGAAAGATATAAGAAATTATTTGGGTTGTATCGAAAATCCAAATGCTGATATAAATGATATAAAAATTACTTATAAGGCAATAGAACTTCCTAAATATATCACCCATATTCTCCCCAACATCACCCATATTCTTCCACCATTTTATGATTCAATAAAAATAGGAGAATCTTTTCAGCGTCAAATTTTATTTGATACACAAAAAGCAGAGATAAAAATGTGGCATACGCCTATTTTACAAGATATTATTTTATTTTTAAATCAAAATAAAAATACAAAAATTACAATTATCGGACATACAGATAACGAAGGAAACAAAGAAAATAATAAAAAACTATCTTTTCAAAGAGCAAAATCGGTGGCTGATTATATTATTTCTCAAAAAATAGATAAAAATAGAATAAAAATCGAAGGTTTAGGTGATACAAAACCTATCGTAGAAAATGATAGCGAAGAAAATAAAACTAAAAATAGACGTGTTGAGTTTTTAATTGAATGAAAATAATCAATATGAGTGACATTTTGAATTTAACATAAAAAGGCTATTTAAAGATGATTAAGGCATTTTTCAATACTTTTAAATTTTAGTATTTGGTTAAATGAATAAAAAATACTTACGGGAATTTGTCGTATCTATTTTTAATTAATGTTTTAAATACAAAAAATTCTTTTATACTAAATTTAAGCCTTTATAGCCTTTACAACTATGTCACCCATATTGAAATAAAG
>JAAFJG010000123.1 GCA_013298075.1 Cytophagales bacterium
TTTAAATCAAGTTTTAACATTTTTTATCAAAGAACATCAAAAATTAGACGAATTATTATCAAATTTATCCAACGAAAAAATCGTTTCAAATATTTATCATCAAATTTTAGAGAATAATATTTTTGGAGTAGATATAAATTTAGAAAGTATATCTATCACAAAACTTTCTTTGTGGTTGCGTATCGCACAAGGCAAACGAAAATTAAACGATTTAAGCCAAAATATTAAAATTGGAAATTCATTAATTGCCGATAAAAATATTGATGAAAAGGCATTTGATTGGATAAAAGAATTTTCAAAAATGGGCGATGGATTTAGTTTGATTGTTGGAAATCCGCCTTATGTAGATATAAAAATGATGAAAAATGAATTTGTAAAATATTATTTTAAAAATTATGAAACAGCAGAAAATCGTATCAATTTATATGCTTTATTTATCGAAAAAGCGTTAAATCTGCTCGCAAAAGATGGAATTTTATCATTTATTATCCCCAATTCGATATTAGTTAGTTCTTCTTATCTCAAAATCAGACAAAAATTATACAAAGGAATAGAAAAAATTATCAAATTACCTGACAATGTTTTTGAAAGTGCCAACGTGGAAACCATTATTTTTAAATATTTTCATCACAAACAAATCGATTTTGCAAAGGCTTTGGTTTTTCCACATACGGAGAAAATTGAAAAAATACAAGAAACAGATTTGATTCAATTTAAAACATTTGATAAAAAAAATTGGAACGGAAAGTTTTTAGCGTTTAATATTTATGCGACGAATGAAATGCAAAATTTGATTAGAAAATGTTTTGAAAATACTGAAAATTTAGATGCATATTTTGATTTTAGTTTGGGAATTACGCCTTACGACAAATACAAAGGACACGATGAAAAGACCATCAAAAATAGAGTATTTCATAGTGAAACTAAAAAAGATGATAGTTATAAACCTTGCATTTCAGGTCAAAATATTACTCGTTTTTCTGTTGATGAAAATATCACAGAATACATAAAATATGGCGATTGGTTGGGTGCAAAGCGTGAAGAACGTTTTTTTACTGCTCCTCGTATTATTATTAGACAAATTTTATCAGGAAAACCGCCCAAAATTTATGCAGGTTTTACAGATAAATCTTTGTATTTTACTCAAATTGGTTTTAGTATTTTGCCCAAAAATAATGAAGTGGATATAAAATATATTTTGTCATTATTAAATTCGAAGGTAATAAATTTTGTGCATAAATATAAATTTACGGATATTGAAAAGGAAATTTTCAGCAAGATTTTGATAGAAAATGCTCGCATTTTACCGATAAAAATTATTCCCAAAAATGATCAACAAATTTTTATTGATAAAGTAAATGAAATATTATCTTTGCAACCTGACATTAAAAAAATACAAAATAACTTTTTAGAATTATTAGAAGAATATGCCAAACACAAAAAATTTACCAAAAAAATAGAAAACTGGTTTGATTTAGATTGGGTAAATTTTGCTTCTGAATTGACAAAATCAAAAATCGAAATGTCTTTGAATAAAAAAACAGAATGGAAAGATTTTTTTAAACAAGAAAAAGAAAAAATAGATACGATTGCAGAAAAAATTCAAAACCTCGAAAAAGAAATTGATAATTTGGTATATGAATTATATAATTTGACAAAAGAAGAAATACAACTTATTGAAAATCAATAAATTAACCTAAAAAAAATAATGCAAATATTTCAAAAAACAGTTTTAAAAGAATTTGTAGCACTACAAAATCAAGACGAAATAAAAAATGCTTTTGATAAATTTCAAGCTCATTTTGCCAATAAAAATATTCAAGAAAATATTAAAAATGCAAAAGAAGAACAATATCAAGAAGGTTTTTTACAGGATTTGTTTGTCAATATTTTAGGTTATACGCTCAATCCCCAAAAAGATTTTAACTTAATTTCAGAACAAAAAACGCAAAATTCTGCGAAAAAATCTGATGGTGCAATTCTTAAAAATGGCAAAGTAATTGGCGTAATCGAACTCAAATCAATGAAAACCATTTTATTAGAAGACATTCAAAAACAGGCTTTTGAGTATAAAAATAGTCATATTGATTGCAAATATATCATCACTTCTAATTTCAAAAAACTTCGTTTTTATTTGGAAAATAATGTAGAATATGAAGATTTTGATTTATTTGATTTGTCTTTTGAGCGTTTTTCAGTACTTTATTCTGTATTGCATTGTAAAAGTATTTTGCAAGATAAACCTATTAAACTAAAAAAAGAATCAACAGAAAGAGAAGAAAAATTAACTTTGGAATTTTATAATGATTATCAAGGTTTTAAAGAGGCATTGTTTTTAAATATCAAAGAAAATAACAAAAATATTGATGAATTATTGATTTTTCAGAAAACGCAAAAATTATTAGATAGAATTATTTTTATGTCTTTTGCGAAAGATAAAGGGCTGTTGCCCGCCAATTATATCAAAATAATTATCCAAGAATGGGAATTATATAAACAAATTGGAGAGAAAAAAAATCTTTATGAAGTTTTTAAAAAACATTTTGACTTTATCAACAATGGTTTTTCGAGTGAAAAATATGATATTTATGCGTTTAATGGCGGTTTATTCGAATTTGATGAAATTTTAGATAATTTCAAAATCGGTGATAATATTCTAAAAAATCAATCGGAATATATTAGTCGATATGATTTTGAATCTGATATTGATGTAAATGTTTTGGGACATATTTTTGAATTTAGTTTAGCGGAATTAGACAAAAAAAAAGCGGAACTATCACAAAAAGCAAAAGATTTAGCGGCAGGGAAAAAGCCCAAAGAACAACCGAAAAGAAAGGAATATGGTATTTTTTATACGCCCATTTATATCACCGATTATATGATTGAGGAAACCTTAGGAAAAATGTGTGAAAATAAAAAAACAGAACTTTCTTTTGAAAATATTACGATTGACAAAATAAATAGGTATAGAAATTGGCTTTTGAGCGTTACAGTCTTGGATCCTGCGTGTGGTTCGGGAGCATTTTTAAATCAAGTTTTAACATTTTTTATCAAAGAACATCAAAAATTAGACGAATTATTATCAAATTTATCCAACGAAAAAATCGTTTCAAATATTTATCATCAAATTTTAGAGAATAATATTTTTGGCGTAGATATAAATTTAGAAAGTATATCTATCACAAAACTTTCTTTGTGGTTGCGCATCGCACAAGGCAAGCGAAAATTAAACGATTTAAGCCAAAATATTAAAATTGGAAATTCATTGATTGCGGATAAAAACATCGATGAAAAGGCTTTTGATTGGACAAAAGAATTTTCAAAAATGGGCGATGGATTTAGTTTGATTGTCGGAAATCCGCCTTATTTTAACATTAGCAAAGACCATCTTTTAAAAAATTCACCTTATTATTCTATTTTGGCAAATGGCATCACAAATGTTGCTTCATTGTTTGCAAAGTTGTCAATAGATTTGGCAAAAAAAGATGGAATTATTAGTTTAATTATTCCAAAAAGTTTTTTAAATGTTACTTCTTGGTTGCCATTAAGAAAAATATTATTTCAAGAAACTTTATTAATGGTGTCAGATATGGGCAAAGCCTTTGATGAAGTAGGTTTGGAACAAGCAATTTTTATATTAAAAAAACAAGAATTACCCAAAGAACATTTGGTAAAAATAATGAAATATAAAGAATTTGTCAATAAAATTTCGCAAAATTTTTTCATCGAAAAATCAATTATTCTTACACATTTAGACTTTGAAAAATTTACACTCATTCAAAAAATAGAAAAAAACACAGTTTTATTAGGTGAGATGGCAGAAATGCCACGCGGAATTACGTTTTCGAGTGAAGTTTATCAAGAGAAAAAAAATAATGAAAATGTTTGGATTTTAGGTGGAACAAATGTAAAAAGATATTTTATAGAAAATGGTGGTAAAAGAAAACCCAATCGATATTTAGAAGTGAGAGAAAATATTTTTAATGGAAAAAAAGAAATTTTTACTTCTAAAAGAATTATTTATCAAAATATTGCTTCCAGTTTACCAAAAATAGTGGCGACTATTGTTGAAAATTTTGTTACTGATGATACTTTAAATAATATAATTTTATCAGATAAAACTTACACAAATGAATATATTTTGGCATTATTAAACTCAAAATTATTTACTTTTTATCTAAAATACGGCATTATCAATAATTCTACTTTGACTGTTCATTTAGACAAACCTTATGTGGGTAGATTTCCAATTAAAAAAATTGATGCGAAAAAACAGGTAGTTTTTATAGATAAAATTAATAAAATTTTTGAATTATATCCAATTTTACAAGAAAACCAAAAAACTTTTTTATCTTTGCTTGAAACAAATTTTGGAGAAATTAAATTTAGTCAAAAAATTGAAAATTGGTTTTTATTAGATGTAAATACTTTTATCAAAGAATTGCAAAAATCAAAAAAAGGCATTTCTTTACAAACACAAAAAAAATGGATAACTTTTTTCAAAGACGAGCAGCCTGAAACTAAATCAATAGCAGAAAAAATCCAAACTCTCGAAAAAGAAATAGATAATCTGGTCTATGAATTATATAATTTGACAAAAGAAGAAATACAACTCATTGAAAATCAATAAATTAACCTAAAAAAACAATGCAAATATTTCAAAAAACTGTTTTAAAAGAATTTGTAGCAACACAAAATCAAGACGAAATAAAAAATGCTTTTGATAAATTTCAAGCTCATTTTGCCAATAAAAATATTCAAGAAAATATTAAAAATGCAAAAGAAGAACAATATCAAGAAGGTTTTTTACAGGATTTG
>JAAFJG010000124.1 GCA_013298075.1 Cytophagales bacterium
ATAAAAAAATTAAAATTGATGGAAAATGGCATGATAACGAAATACCAAAAAAAGCAAAAATAATTATTGATAAAATATTTAAAAAACAACCTGTTACCTAATTTTAAGGAAAAGTTAGGGTTTAAAAGCGTTTTTTATCGGAAAAGTTCCTTCAAGGTTTTTAAAACCTTGAAGGAATCGTACTCGGTGGGTATATTATTTGCTACTTAGTCCCTTATCTACTCATTGGTACAAATATAGTACAATCATTTATTTTAATTTTCTTACATTTTGCCCTGTCAATGTTTCCCAAGTTTCGATGATTTTTTTACAAATTTCTGTATTAGCTTGTGATAAATAAGCAATTCGGTGTATTTTTTCAACCATCACTAAAAAGTTTTCATTTTCTGCAAACATATCTAAAACTACCTCATTTTCTCGCGTGAGATTTTCAACAATAGGACGAGTTAAATCATAACTTTTTTCTAATTTATCTACTTCCCAACAATCCGTTTGTGGAGCAGTCGTATTTTGAGCCGAAAAAACCAACGTAGGCAACCAAGTTCCTGTGTCTAATTGCGTCGAAAAAGTCCAACGATAAGGAATATGAATATTTTGAAAGGCTTTTTGTAAACTCGAAATAGGCAAAGAAACGGCTATATTTCTCACTTTATTCCCCAAATAATCAAATAACCAATGCTCAATATTGGGTTGATATAAATAAGCCAAGGCTGTATTGACAGGAATTTTACTTACAAATTCGGGAGAAGCACACTCGCCACAATACAAAAAATGATTGCCTAATTGCCACCAATCTCCTGCCTGCACCACGCGCATTTCACGCTCCAAACGTTCTTGTTCTTCTCTTTCTTTAACATTTTTCTTATCTCTAAAATAATACGCCGTTCTTTCTGCTTCGTCTTTGCTTCCGTTTCTTTTGAGTTGCAAAGCATCTTTATAGGTTTCTAAAACGTTTTGTTTGTTCAATAATTTTAGATTTTTGAGTTGGGCAATATACCATTCACGTAACAAAACCGTTTCGCCTTGCACCACATCTAACAACACATTATACTCAAAAACTTCGATATTTTCTTCCAAATTTTCGATACAATCTTCTGTTGTTTGGAATAAATCTTTATACGTATCACTTAAATTTTTTTGCCCTTTTAAATGAGCATTTGCCACTTGTTGTCTGATACTTAAAAAATCAAAAAGTGTATAAATTTCAGGTTTTTCTGTTTTAATTTCTTTGAGTGCGTTGCAAATTTCGGCTGTTTGTTTTTGTGAAAGTTCGTTTTTTTGCGTAAAATCGTGCAACCAAACCCAATCTGTTTGTGGAATTTTATGAATTTCTTCTAATTTATAGACTTCATCTAACATCAAAGTTCCTTCGGGAAGTTGTAATTTTACAAATTGATAGACTTCGCTGGCGTTTAAATATCTCCTCACAGATGTTTCGCTCAGACCCAAACGTTTCGCATACGCAGAGGCAGAATATCCTTTTTTATTGTCTTTTTGGACAACTTTTAAGGCGTTCAAACCAATTTCTAAAGGTTTATTATCTGATTGAATATTGCCCAAAACCAATTGAATCAAGGCTTCAGTATCCTCATAATTACGGATTACGCAAGGAATTTGCAAATATCCTAAACCTTTGGCGGCTGCATATCGATGCTCTCCTTCCAAAATTTGATAGCCAGAGGCGTGTGGTCTGATAACCAACGGATGCGAACTATCAAATCCATTTTGCTCCATTAAGGATTTTAATTGTTTAATTTTATCTTCATTCGGTCCTAGAGGACGATTATCGGGGTGCGGATTGAGTTCAGAGATAGGTACTAATATAATTTTTGCTTCTGCAATTTTGAGGTCAGAAGATTTGGTGTCCCAAGCGTTTTCTATTGTATTTTCTTCCATTTATATTTTAAATTTTGAGCAAAGATAATATTATTTGAAATAAAATACAATAAAAAATAAATATTTTCACAAAAATTATAAATTTTATGCCTAAAAAAAATAAAAATGTTCATATTTGAGAAATTTGTCAAACATTTAGGGATCTTCTAAAAAATATAATACCCATTTAAAAGCGTTTTTTATCGGAAAAATTCTTTCAAGGTTTTTAAAACCTTGAAGGAATCGTACTCGGTGGGTATATTATTTGCTACTTAGCCCTTAACCAGACAAACTCCGAATAATAAACCAAAAAAACGGTGAAAATTAAAAATTAGGTAAAAAAATTGGTACTGTCCTAAATCCATTACAAGAGATTTAAAATAAAATCGTTGCGGATACTTTTTTCAACATAAAAATAAATTTGCAACGAAATTGGGACAACATCAATAAATTTTACATTTGGGTATTATATTTTTTAAATACTCCCTCACTTTTATTTATCAATCTAAATTTTGGTAAGAGCCTTTAAACATTAATCTTACGTTTTTTTATTTTTTCTGCATCTTTCGCTACAAAATTTTACTTCTTCCCAAACTCTTTCCCATTTTTTCCGCCAACTAAAGTCAAGCCCACACGTATTACATTTTTTGGTGGGTAAGTCAGATTTTTTACGTATTTTCATATTGTTTTCTGTCAAATTGTCATAAAATAATTTAATATTTTTGTTTGGTAAGAAAATTGAATTTATCTTTGCAAAATATAAAGTATCAATAATTATGCAAAAACAAGAAACAACTCCTACTACTGACACAACTACAGAGGCTCAAACAGAAGCCAATGTTGAAATTACAGAAGTAGAAGATATAACATCAACAGAAAATAATGTTGAAAATAAACAAAAAGCGTCAAGTATTAATATGGTAGAACAATTTGCAGCAGAATTGGCAGAAAGCAAAGATAAATATTTGCGTTTGTATGCCGAATTTGAAAATTACAGAAGACGTACTGCCAAAGAAAAAACTGATTTAATTGTTACTGCGGGCGAAAAAGTGTTAGTTTCGATGTTGCCAATTTTAGATGATTTTGAAAGGTCAATGAAATCAATTCAAAAAACGATTGACAAAGAAAATCCTACTGACACTGAAATTATGGCAGTAAAAGACGGCGTTGGACTTATTTTTAATAAAATGTTGAGAATATTGGGACAACAAAATTTAAAACCTATCGAAAGTACAATCGGTCAAGTTTTTGATATTGACAAACACGAGTCTATTACTCAAATTCCCGCTCCCTCTGAGGAGATGATAGGAAAAGTAATTGATGAAGTCGAAAAAGGTTATACATTGGGCGAAAAAATAGTTCGCTTTACAAAAGTGGTAGTTGGAAGTTAAAAAAAATAGAGAAATTATAAATAATAATGGCAACGAAAAAAGATTATTACGAAGTGTTGGGCATAGGCAAAAATGCTGAGGTTGATGAAATTAAAAAAGCATACAGAAAAAAAGCCATTGAATTTCACCCTGATAAAAACCCCGACAATCCCGCAGCAGAAGATAAATTCAAGGAAGCAGCAGAGGCATACGATGTGCTGAGTACTCCCGAAAAACGCCGTCAATATGATAGATATGGGCATCAAGGTATGGGAAATATGGGCGGTGGTGCAGGTTTTGATATGAACGATATTTTTTCACAATTTAGTGATATTTTTGGAAATCGTGGTGGCGGTGGTGGGCGTAGCCCTTTTGATGATATATTTGGCGGTGGTAACTCAGGACAGAGAGGCAAAAGGGGTTCTAATTTACGCATCAAACTAAAACTTACTTTACAAGATATTGCTGATGGTGCTGAAAAACAAGTAAAAATCAAAAGGCATGTTAGTTGTAAGCCTTGTAATGGCAATGGCTCAAAAAATGGTAATTCAGTTAAAAATTGTCCAACTTGTCAAGGGTCAGGACAAACTCGAAGAGTTGTCAATACTATGTTAGGGCAAATGATGAGTGCAGAAACTTGTCGTACTTGTCAAGGTGAAGGAAGAATTATTGAGCAAAAATGTGAGGCGTGTTCGGGAGATGGACGTATTTTAGAAGAGGAAACAATCTCTATTAAAATACCGGGCGGAGTAGTGGAAGGTATGCAACTTTCGATGCAAGGCAAAGGAAATGTGCCACCAAGAGGAGGAAGTGCAGGCGATTTGATTATTTTGGTGGAAGAAGAACCACATATTTCGCTTCATCGCGAAGGGAAAAATATTATTTTTGAACAAAAAATTAGTTTTGCTGATGCAGCTTTGGGTATCAATGAAGTTGAAATTCCAACTGTCAATGGTACGCAAAAAATCAATATTCCTGCGGGTACACAGCCGGGTGATATGATTACGCTCAAAGGAAAGGGAATTAAAGATATTGAAGGATATGGAAAAGGCGACCAATTAGTCTATGTCAATGTTTGGATTCCTAAATCATTGACAAAACAAGAAAGGGAATTATTAGAACAATTAAAAGATTTTAATAATTTTGTTCCAAAGTCTGAAAAATCAGAAAAAAGTATTTTTACGAGAGTAAGGGATTTCTTTTCTTTTTAATTTTTATAGAAAAAACGGCAAAATGAAAGGTAAAATGGTCTATTTTTATTTATTTTGAAAATAACTTAAATTTTTATCTTTATTTATTTGGATATTTAAAAAATAAACCTTTACTTTGCACAGAATTATACGATACCTCGTATATTTTGGGGCTTGTAGCTCAGACGGTTAGAGCAACTGACTCATAATCAGGAGGTCGCGAGTTCGATTCTTGCCTGGCCCACAAAAAAAGTGCGGATACGAATTGTATTCGCACTTTTTTTATACCTTTGAAAATCAAGTCCACCACAAGTCCCCCACAAAAAATTGTACTTTTATTTAAAAAAATGGGGGACTTA
>JAAFJG010000125.1 GCA_013298075.1 Cytophagales bacterium
AAAGACGTAAAAGATACAGCGATTTTAGAACAAACTTTTGATTTAACGCCGCAAGCGAATGGTTTGTATATTATCCAAGTAAAAATCAATCAAAAAATTGGAAGGAAAAAAATTATCAAAAAATAAGATTGTTTTCTTCGAATAAAAATCAAAAAACTCTACTAAAAATAACCTTTTTAGTAGAGTTTTTTGTTTCCTCAAATATATTAAAATCCGCCTACATCTGTGTAATCCGCGTGCCAAAATTTTCTCAGTTATAAAAAAAATAAGTTAATTTTTTTGAAATGAAACATTAAACATATATCTTTGTGATAAATTGTTAGTTTATTAAAAAAATCAATAAATTTATAAATATATTTTTTTATTAACTAATTGATTATCATTATTTTATATGAGATTATATCTATTATTTTTTATTATTTTTGGTTTATTTATTCCATTTACTTTTGCACAAAAGCAACAGATTGATAGTTTGCGTAAAGTGTTAGAAAAAATGGAAAGAAAAAGTAATTATCAATTAGATACAAATTATTTCTCTACTTATCACGAATATGCTTTTGCTTATTATGCCACTAATCCAGATTCTACTATTATTTTAGCTAAAAAAATGCTGATTTGGACAATTAAAACGGGTAATAGACAATGGGAAGCACGTGCTTTGCAAGATATAGGTGGTGCTTATTATGCCAAAGGAAATTATCCATTGGGTCTGGAATATTATCTGAAAGCATTAAAAATTTTAGAAAAAATAGATTTTAAAGAAGGTTTAGGAACTTGTTATAATAATTTAGGAAATTTTTATACCTCAAAAAAAAACTATACAATAGCCTTAGAGTATTACGAAAAATCTCAACAAGTATATGAAAAAATCAATGATAAAAAAGGCTTGTCTTCTTGCCTCAATAATATGGCAAATCATTATCATCAACAAAAAAAATATGAAAAAAGCCTCGAACTCAATTTTAAATCCTTAGTATTAAACCAAGAAATAAAAGACGAACAAGGGATGGCTTTTAATTATAATAATATTGGTTTTGATTATTTGAAAACAGGAGAAATTGAAAAATCTTTAGAATATTTAACAAAAGCCTTGAATATTTGTAAAAAAATTGGTGATGATGATTTGATTTCTGAAGTTTTGATGGGATTAGGAGAAGTTGAAATAGCCAAAAAAGAATATGACTTAGCCATTAAATTTTTATTACAAAGTGAAGAAGTATCCAGAAAAATTGGTAGCAGAGAAAATCTCCAAAAAATAATGCTTTTTTTGAGCGAAACATATCAAAAACAAGGCAATTATCAAAAATCATTAGAATCATATAAATTACATAAACTTTATTATGATAGTTTGGTGAATGCAGACAACGAAAATAACGCATTGCAACTCCAAGCACAATATGAATATGATAAAAAAACGGAATCTTATAAATCAGAACAACAAAAAAAAGATTTAATCAACGACAAAAAAATGTCAGATTATAGATTTTATATGGTTTTGACTTTATCTTTATTGATTTTGTTGGGGACAGGTCTTTTCTTTACTTTTAGAAAACAAAGAAAAGTTGTCAAAGAAAATAATATTATTTCAGAACAAAAAGTAGAAATTGAAAGCCAAAATGCAGAATTAGAAGCACAAGCAGAACATCTCAAAGAAGTAAATGCGTTGAAAGATAAACTTTTTTCTATCATTGGACACGATTTACGTTCTCCGCTTAGCCAATTAAAAGGTATTTTGAATATATTAGAAGCAGGTTTTTTGAATGAAGAAGAATTTAAAAAAATATTACCAAATCTATCTCAAAACGTTGCCAATGCGTCTTCTTTGTTAGATAATTTATTATATTGGGCGGAAAGTCAGATGAGTGGAGAGATGAGAAAACCGAAAGTTTTTGATTTGAAAGTAGTCATTGAAAATAATATTGAGTTATATTCTCGACAAGCCATACAAAAAGAATTGACTATTTTTGCTGATATTGATTCCAAAATTATGGTGTATGCAGATAAAGATATGTTGGATTTAGTGGTCAGAAATTTATTGAGCAACGCCGTAAAATTTTGTGAGGCAGGAAATATCATTAAATTTACTTCCAAAACAATGGAAAAACACGCTGAAATTTGTATCGCTGACACAGGAATTGGCATAGAACCAAAACGAATTAAAAAATTATTTGGAGAAGGACACGCCACACAAAGAGGAACGGCAGGCGAAAAAGGAACAGGATTAGGATTAACTTTGTGTAAAGATTTTGTAGAAAAAAATGGTGGAAAAATTTGGGTAGAAAGCACTTTGGGCGAAGGAACTAAATTTTATTTTACGGCTATTTCTGCAGTTTGATAGGATTTCTAAATATTAGCGTTTTCAATTATTCAAGAAAAAAAAATTGTTTTTTTTAAAGTAATACATCTAAAAAAAATAATTTCTTAAAAATGTTAAATTATTATTTTTTTCTTGTAATTTTGCAACAGTTTTCTAAAAAGCAATAATAATAATTTTTTAGATGACCTAATTTTAAACTTTTTATTTCTAAAACTATGAAAACTATTTTTTTATACACTTTTTTATTTTTTCTTACTTTTTCTATTTTTGCACAAAAAAAAGTAAATTTTATCACTGATTACTATCCTTTAATTAACCGAGCAGAAATAGAAATTACAAAAAATAATTTCAAAAAAGCATTAAAAATATATCAAAAAGCATTTCAAGATACTAAAATGATTGGTTTCAGGATAGATCATCAAAACGCTCTGAATTGTGCATTAAAAATAGATAACTTTGATTTTGCTTTTAATTGTATAAAAAAAATGGCAAATCATGGATATAAATTAAAATCTGCACAAAACGATAAACATCTTGAAAAACTAAGAAACCACAAAGATTGGAAAGAATTTGAAACTAATTATGAAAATTATTATTTGAAAGGAAAAAATATCAATTTGTTTTTAAGAGATACTTTATTAAAAATGCTAACATTAGACCAAAAATATAAAATTTTACCAGATCGTAAAAATTATAAAAAAGAAGATGCAATATTAGATAGTTTAAATTATATTGCTATGTTCAAACTTTTTGATAAATATGGAGAATTTAGTGAAGAAAATACAGGACTTATGCATAGTGATTTTAATGTTATTATTAGGCACTATTATCAAACTGTAATGAAAAATAATCAATATTTAAAAATGGACACTATTATGTTCAAGTCTGTAAGAAATGGAAGTTTGAATAATAACGATGCAGTAACAACAATTGCCACAACTTTATACCCTCTTTGGAATAAATTTCTCATTCCTAACTTATATTTCAAAGTTGATACTTGTCTTTATAAAGTAAATTTAAGCAAAGGGGAATTAGATAGTTTAAATAGAAATAGAAAAGAATTAGGTTTAGCAAGTGTAGAAGAGCATGAAAAAAAACTCTTGTATTATTATCATTCTGCTCTATATACAAAATTCGGGAGTAGTGTACGAATGTCATTTGGTATTTCTGACGTACATCCTTTTTATTTTTGGGTGCACAACAATATATTCACAGTTTCAGGGCTATCTAAAAGTGATAAACCTAATACTTATAACCAAAAATGGCTTGATGAGGCGATAAAAACAAAACGATTTACTTTAATTCCTAAGCCTAAAAAATAATGGTATAAAATCTTTAAAAATTATTTTTTACAAAATATCTTGATGAATTTATTTAAGTATTGAAAAAATAAATTCGCCAAATTTCTAAAATATATTTATATTTTCAAACTATTATTGTCAATTTTAAACTTTTTTATTTATAAAACTATGAAAACTATTTTTTTATACACTTTTTTATTTTTTACTAATTTTTCTATTTTTGCACAAAAAAAAGTAAATTTTATTACAGATTATTATCCTTTAATTAACCGAGCAGAAATAGAAATTACAAAAAATAATTTCAAAAAAGCATTAAAAATATATCAAAAAGCATTTCAAGGCGCTAAAATGATTGGTTTTAGAGAAGATCATGAAAACGCTTTGCATTGTGCGTTAAAAATAGATAACTTTGATTTTGCTTTTAATTGTATAAAAAAAATGGCAAATCATGGATATAAATTAAAATCTGCACAAAACGATAAACATCTTGAAAAACTAAGAAATCACAAAGATTGGAAAGAATTTGAAACTAATTATGAAAATTATTATTTGAAAGGGAAAAATATCGACTTATTTTTAAGAGATACATTACTGAAAATGAAAGAATTAGACCGAAAATATAGACTAATTTCAGATAATTATAAAAAATATAAACAAGAAATTGCTGAAGTAGATAGCTTAAATCATATTGCTATATTCAAACTTTTTGATAAATATGGAGAATTTAGCGAAGAAAATACAGGACTTACCTATAACGATTTTGGTATTCTAATTAGACATTACTATCAAATTCTGCGACCTAAAAAACAGAGTGTTACTTCGATGGATAGTATTATGTTAAAGTCTATAAGAAATGGAAGTATCAGTAATAATAAAACAATATCTACAATTGGCTCGATTGGTTATAAATTCTGGGATAAATTTCTTATTCCTAATTTATATTTTAAAATTGATACTTGTCTTTATAAAGTAAACTTAAGCAAAGGAGAATTAGATAGTTTAAATAGAGATAGAAAAGAATTAGGCTTAGCAAGTGTAGAAGAGCATGAAAAAAAACTTTTGTATTATTATCAATCTGCTTTATATACAAAGTTCGGAAGTAGCATACAGATGTCATCAGGTATTTCTGATGTACATCCTTTTTATTTTTGGGTACATGATAGTATATCTA
>JAAFJG010000126.1 GCA_013298075.1 Cytophagales bacterium
TACTGCTTTATGGAATTTTAAAATAAAAGACAAAATTAGTATTTAAAAGTTAAAATGACACTTTTTTAAGTAATTGCTAAAATAAATATATATATTTGTTAAAAAAACACCATTTAAAAAACTCTACTCAGCCGTAAACATCCTTGAGGCTGCTGTTTCAATTCCAAAAGTGGTTCGATTAAAAGAAAAAATTACAAATTATATTAGAATTGCACAACGCAGTTTCAATTCCAAAAGTGGTTCGATTAAAAGGGAGTTGGCTGTATTATAGTTATGGCAACGCTCTCCTGTTTCAATTCCAAAAGTGGTTCGATTAAAAGTCTGGAATGGGTAAAAGTATAAGCAAAATTTTTACGTTTCAATTCCAAAAGTGGTTCGATTAAAAGTTAGACATCAAAAATATATCAAAACGTAGTATTTAGTTTCAATTCCAAAAGTGGTTCGATTAAAAGACCTAAAAAGAAACCTTAATTTATCGTAAAGAAAAAGTTTCAATTCCAAAAGTGGTTCGATTAAAAGTTATTATTTTATTTATCACTACATTTTCATCAAAATAGTTTCAATTCCAAAAGTGGTTCGATTAAAAGTGCTAATTTAGTATGCATACGGCTCGACGATATTTTGTTTCAATTCCAAAAGTGGTTCGATTAAAAGTGATTTTAATTCAATAGAATCGCCAGAGCCATATACGTTTCAATTCCAAAAGTGGTTCGATTAAAAGCAGGGAGAAAATTTCTTTAAGAGAGCCAAAAATTGGTTTCAATTCCAAAAGTGGTTCGATTAAAAGAAGATTACGAAAAAAAAGTAAAAGCAAATTTAATCAAGTTTCAATTCCAAAAGTGGTTCGATTAAAAGAGTATATCAATTAGAAAATCCGAAATGGTTAATTCCGTTTCAATTCCAAAAGTGGTTCGATTAAAAGTTTTATAACTTGTTTTCGCGGAATACACGAAAAAAACGTTTCAATTCCAAAAGTGGTTCGATTAAAAGTATTTTTACGCCGTTTTGCTTACATACATAATAAAAGTTTCAATTCCAAAAGTGGTTCGATTAAAAGAAGAGTTGCAAACAGTCAAGAAGCAGATTGGCTTCTGTTTCAATTCCAAAAGTGGTTCGATTAAAAGTATCTTGGTCATATATATATTCTATCCAACAATTATAGTTTCAATTCCAAAAGTGGTTCGATTAAAAGAAACGTCTAAAATAGACTGCTTTTTAATGCTTTTTGTGTTTCAATTCCAAAAGTGGTTCGATTAAAAGAGCGAGGGTGGATATGTAACGGAAGGCAAAATGATGAGTTTCAATTCCAAAAGTGGTTCGATTAAAAGAAAAATTATCAGAAAATTCAAAATACCTCTCTCTAAGTTTCAATTCCAAAAGTGGTTCGATTAAAAGCAGACAAAGTAAACGACGATGGAACTCGTTCCAAGTTTCAATTCCAAAAGTGGTTCGATTAAAAGCGTATATGGAGAAATACAAACCTAAATTAGTTATTATGTTTCAATTCCAAAAGTGGTTCGATTAAAAGAAAAATAGCAAACAAGAAAGGTTGGAGGAAAAAAAGTTTCAATTCCAAAAGTGGTTCGATTAAAAGTCAAAGGAATAAAACCTCGTGCAAGGCTCAAAAAAAGTTTCAATTCCAAAAGTGGTTCGATTAAAAGGATATTATAAAAAACAAAAAAGAATGTGTAATTACGTTTCAATTCCAAAAGTGGTTCGATTAAAAGTACGACTATTAAAATGCGTTATAAATTTTATGCAGGGTTTCAATTCCAAAAGTGGTTCGATTAAAAGAGGGGGTAAAAATCTAATTTCATCTATAAATTATAGGTTTCAATTCCAAAAGTGGTTCGATTAAAAGTTTTTTATTTTCGTGTTGCCAATGAAAATCCATCAATGTTTCAATTCCAAAAGTGGTTCGATTAAAAGTAAGCGAAAAATCATTAAATATATATTTTAATTTATGTTTCAATTCCAAAAGTGGTTCGATTAAAAGTTTGCACTTTTTGTTCCACTATATACCTATAAATTGTTTCAATTCCAAAAGTGGTTCGATTAAAAGTCATTGAAAAACACAACCAACAGAAAAAAGAAATAATGTTTCAATTCCAAAAGTGGTTCGATTAAAAGGGCAAGCAACTTTTAAGAAAGATAATAAAAAAAGGGTTTCAATTCCAAAAGTGGTTCGATTAAAAGAAAACGTATTCGTTTTTTGTCTATTGATATTTACACGTTTCAATTCCAAAAGTGGTTCGATTAAAAGTAGGTAATGGAAACACGCCACCAGCAACCGAAAAAAGTTTCAATTCCAAAAGTGGTTCGATTAAAAGCGAAATAATATCAGCAGGCATTTTAACTAAATCTACTGTTTCAATTCCAAAAGTGGTTCGATTAAAAGCAAATATTGCAATCATAAAATAGGGTTGTATGATGGTTTCAATTCCAAAAGTGGTTCGATTAAAAGAAGTTAGTTTTTTTGATATAAAAAACGCCTTTGAAGAGTTTCAATTCCAAAAGTGGTTCGATTAAAAGAAGATTTTCTTGGATTGACAATCGATATTCTTTCTGCGTTTCAATTCCAAAAGTGGTTCGATTAAAAGTAAAATAAATTTTTTCACATTTAAAACACTAAAAAAAGTTTCAATTCCAAAAGTGGTTCGATTAAAAGACGTTGTAGAGGCTCAAGCCAACTCAACCAAATTTGTATTTCAATTCCAAAAGTGGTTCGATTAAAAGTCTCTTTTATTATAGTACAAAGGTAGTATGTATTTTGTTTCAATTCCAAAAGTGGTTCGATTAAAAGTTTTGCCGAGTTGTCCACTGAAAAAAACTCGATTACGTTTCAATTCCAAAAGTGGTTCGATTAAAAGGTAAACCCATCAAATGTAATTGTAACATAATGAACTGTTTCAATTCCAAAAGTGGTTCGATTAAAAGTATGTTTAATGTACTGCAAAGGTAGTGTTTTTATTCGTTTCAATTCCAAAAGTGGTTCGATTAAAAGTTTAATGCTTTTTGTAGACTTAGCAACCTTTTCGTAAGTTTCAATTCCAAAAGTGGTTCGATTAAAAGATTAATTTCGTGTGGTGGCAAATTTGATGCACCAAAGTTTCAATTCCAAAAGTGGTTCGATTAAAAGTCGCAAAGGAGTTCCAAGCCGAGTTCGAAAAACCAGGTTTCAATTCCAAAAGTGGTTCGATTAAAAGAACTTATGGCAAAAAAGATAGATG
Source organism: Cytophagales bacterium (assembly GCA_013298075.1). Classification (GTDB taxonomy): domain Bacteria; phylum Bacteroidota; class Bacteroidia; order Cytophagales; family Microscillaceae; genus RDXZ01. Next base: position 3,231 of record JAAFJG010000126.1, read on the forward strand.
GTTTTTATAATAGTTTCAATTCCAAAAGTGGTTCGATTAAAAGCGGCAAACATTACTTTATCAGGCTTACAAACCATGTTTCAATTCCAAAAGTGGTTCGATTAAAAGAATCTAAAGGCATATATTTACATTTTTAATATTTCGTTTCAATTCCAAAAGTGGTTCGATTAAAAGTAAGCAAACCTTAAAAGATATGAATTTTGTGGTCGAGTTTCAATTCCAAAAGTGGTTCGATTAAAAGAAGCAAAAAATAAACTACCATTAAAAGTTATTTTTTTGTTTCAATTCCAAAAGTGGTTCGATTAAAAGAACTATATCATTTTTTTGGAGTTCACTACAAATTGGGGTTTCAATTCCAAAAGTGGTTCGATTAAAAGAATATACAAATTCTGAAATTGAAGAGATGGAAGAGTCGTTTCAATTCCAAAAGTGGTTCGATTAAAAGAATAACATATTTTGATTATTTGCTAACCAATCTAAGTTTCAATTCCAAAAGTGGTTCGATTAAAAGTAGCCTACAATCAAAATAATAGCACCTAAAGATGCTGTTTCAATTCCAAAAGTGGTTCGATTAAAAGATTGCCAAAATCAGTCATATACACAGACAAAAGTTGTTTCAATTCCAAAAGTGGTTCGATTAAAAGTTTAAAGATTTATAGAAAATCTACAACAAAAATCAAGTTTCAATTCCAAAAGTGGTTCGATTAAAAGCTTGCGTGTGATGTGTGCAATAATTTTACTAATATTGTTTCAATTCCAAAAGTGGTTCGATTAAAAGAAAAAAAGGTAATTCCCAGTCGTCGCAAGTAATCATGTTTCAATTCCAAAAGTGGTTCGATTAAAAGTAGATGCACACGGCGAACAGGTGCTTGTTTCAGGTATGTTTCAATTCCAAAAGTGGTTCGATTAAAAGCAGAGGGAGAAGAAATCCAAAGCGAAGATGAAGAAGTGTTTCAATTCCAAAAGTGGTTCGATTAAAAGCCTAAAAGGTAGGCTGTTCAGAATGTGCTAAAAATACATTCGTTTTTTCATCCAAAATCAACCTAATTTTCTACCTTTTCAGGTTTGATTTTTAGGTTTTTTTTATTTTTTTCTGAAGGCATTTTTTTTGGCATTTTCTTTTTATTGGACTTTGGACAAAAATATATTAAAAAATAAGAAATGACAAAAATTTTCTGTAATTTTGAAAATGCAAAATTCCACTACTACAGAAAAGGCTTGTCAAGGTCTTTTAGGTTTACCACTTTTACGTGTAAAACCATTTGTTAATTTTAGTATGAGTTTAGCCCAATGCTATTAACTTAAGAAAAGCGAAATAATTTACAAAAATTTATTATCTTTGCAAAAAAATATTATATTAGTTATGGTTTGTAGTAGTAAATTATTAAAAATAATTGAGTCGTTAAAA
>JAAFJG010000127.1 GCA_013298075.1 Cytophagales bacterium
AAATTAACTTGTATAATATTCTGTAAAAAATCTATAATTTTTTGAAAATGTTATAGATTTGGCAAATTATATTTTGATTTGTAAAATAATTTACCTGACAAATATTAGAACTTAACAACACTGCCCTAACCCTCCCCAGCGGTGAGGGAACTAAAAATAGGTTTTTTTGAGTGGGTAGTTTATTTTTTATATGCTCCCTTAACACCAACACTTTATATAAGTAGAATTTTTTATTGGGTATAATATTTTTTACTTAATTCCTAATTTCTATTTCTTATTTTCTTTCCACTTCAATAATTCTATCATTGTTAAAATAATCTTTGTGTAAAATAGGAACTGAAAAATATTTTTCTGCGAATATATCCAATGTTTCTTTTGCTAAATTTTGATTGATTTCTACAAAAATACTTCCTTTATTAACCGAATATAATTTTGCCCAATCTGCTACTGCTTTATAAAAAATCAAAGCATTATTATCAGGCACAAAAAGAGCCAAATGTGGTTCATATTCTAATACATTTTTTGACATATCTAACTTTTCTTTTTCACAAATATAAGGTGGATTGCTAATAATAATATCCCATTTATGCCCTAAATTTTGTGGTTTTTGCATATCTAAACATTCAAAATAAATATTTTTTACTTGATGAATTTGTGCATTTTTTTTGGCAACTTCTAAAGCTTTTTCAGAAATATCTACCGCAAAAATAGTAGATTTTGGATACAATAAAGCCAAACTAACTGCCAAACAACCACTTCCTGTGCCTAAATCTATGATAGATAAAGTTTGGTTTTGAGTATGATGTGGAGGATATTTTTCGATAATTTTTTCGATAATCAATTCGGTTTCAGGTCTTGGAATCAATACATTTTCATTGACAAAAAAAGTATGTCTATAAAAATAAACTTCTTCTAAAAAATATTGAATTGGATAATGATTTAATATTTTATCGATAAATATTTCCCATTTTTTTGTTATTTCGATAACAATATCAGATAAAATTTGTACTTTTGTAAGGTGAAAAATATTTTCCATTCCCCAATAAATAATATTGTTGATTTCTTCGGGACTTGAATCATTTAATTTTTCTAAAAATATTTTTTTAGTTTCTCTAAAAAGTATTTGCGTTGTAATCAAATTATTTTCCATAAAATTCGTTATTGTAATCAAAGCACAAAATTATGAAAAAGTACGCATATTTATTATTGATTGTTGGATTTATTTTTAACACTTACACATTTACCTCATGCGTGAGTGCAAAAAAATATCAGGCTTTAGAAGCAGAACATCAAAAAACTATCATTGAAGAAAAAGGAGCCAAAAATCAATTAGATAGAGAAAAAGCAACCTTAGAGCAGTACGAAAAAACGATTGCTGGATTAAAAGCAGATAATAATAAATTATCTGAAGAAGTAATGAATCGTGCCAATGCAGGTTCTACGGATATTCAAACGCTTCAAAAAAAGGTAAAATATTCAAATGATAGTTTGGCTGCCTACAAAGAATTTTATTACGAAGAAAAAAATCGTTGGCAAAATGGACACGATAGTCTCGAACATATCAACGCTAAACTCAAAGATGAAAACAAAAATTTGATTGTTGATATTAACAAACAAAAAATTATTTGGACAGAAAAAATTGAGAGATTAGAAGATGATGCTAAAAAATCAATAGAAAGACAAAGAGAATTAACAATAGCAGTGAAAAATGCTAATGACGAAAAAGAAATTATTTTGAAAGAACTCACACAATTAAAAAGTGAAAAAAATAGTCAAATTAATTCAAATCCTGAAAATAATGTAGTTGATAACAGCAATAAAAATGAATTAGGCAAAGATTTGGCGTATTATTTTCTTAATTATGAACCAGAAAATGCCAGAGTTTTTAATGAAAAAGGAAGTTATGTTATTGAAATTGATGAGCATTTTTTATTCGGAATGAATGGAAGAATTAGCGAAAAAGGGGGTGATATTTTGAACGATAGTAAAAATATTATCAAAAAATATAAAGAAAAAGAAACTCACTTGATTGTCGAAACCACAGGCACAGGAGCAGAAGATAGACCTCACAAAGCAGAATTAGTCCGTAAACATTTGGCTGATAATGGACTAAATGCCTCCTCTTCACCTAAAAATTTTACGCCTATAGCTTTTGATACGTCTAAAGAAAGTATAAGAAAAACAAAAATTTATATCAAATAATTACAAATATGAACAAAAAAATAAGTCTGATTCTTATATTTTGGTGTTGTTTATTTGTCCTAAAAGCAAATTATATTTTGGTTTATATGGATAAAGAACAAAAAGAACACTTAAAAGCGTATGGAATTGCGTATTGGATACTCCAAAAAAATATCGAGGTTGATTGGTTGTTAAACTATCGTGGTGGAAGTTTTATGTTTAAATATGCTAAAACTTTTGAACAAGAATTAATCATCAGAAAAATATCTTATACCGTGATTTCTGTGTCGCAATCTTCTGCCATTTTACAAGAAATTAGTGGAACGGATTCGAATATGGACGCTGTAAGATTAGATAAAGTGCCAAAAGTAGCCGTTTATTCGCCCAAATCAAAACAACCTTGGGACGATGCAGTAATGTTAGTGATGACTTATGCCGAAATTCCTTATGATTTGATTTTTGATGATGAAGTAATGAAAGGAGATTTGGCTAAATATGATTGGTTGCATTTGCATCACGAAGATTTTACGGGACAATACGGAAAATTTTATGCCCAATATCGAAATCAACCTTGGTATATTGCTCAACAAAAAGAATTTGAAGATTGTGCTAAAAGACATAAATTTAAAAAAGTTTCTGAACTAAAATTAGCAGTTGTCAAAAAAATAAGAGAATATTGTGCAGGTGGCGGTTTTTTATTTGCCATGTGTTCGGCGGCAGATACTTATGATATTGCTTTGGCGGCTGATGGCGTAGATATTTGCGAGAGTATGTATGATGGCGATCCTGCGGATGCACAAGCAAATCGTAAATTAAGTTTCAAAAATACTTTTGCTTTTCAAGATTTTCAAATTAGTATGAATCCTTATGAATACGAATATTCAAACATTGATAATCAACCTTTTGAGCGAGGAAATACGATAGAAAGCAATGATGTTTTTACTTTATTTCAATTTTCTGCTAAATGGGATCCTATTCCAACTATGTTAACGCAATGTCACGAATATATTATCAAAGGTTTTATGGGACAAACAACTGCTTTTAAGAAAAAATTGATAAAATCGGAAGTAATTGTGATGGGAGAAACTAAAAAAATTGACGAAGCAAGATATATTCACGGCACATTTGGCAAAGGAACTTGGACTTTTTATGGCGGACATGATCCCGAAGACTATCAACATTTTGTAGGAGAAGAGCCAACAGATTTGAAATTACACCCAACTTCGCCCGGATATAGATTGATTTTAAATAATATTTTATTTCCTGCGGCAAAGAAGAAAAAACAAAAAACTTAAAAGTAAAAAAAACAAAAAATAAAAATGGCATATTATTTAGTTTTAGACCTCGAAATGTCAGGCACAGACGTTGGTTGGCACGAAATTATACAAATTGGAGCAGTTTTATACAATGAAAATTGGGAAGAATTAGGGCAGTTTTTGGATAATGCTTTTCCTGAAAATCAAGAAGCATTTTCTATTCCTGCTCAAGAAGTTCACGGTTTGAGTTGGGAAGAATTACAAGACGCACCTATGTTGCACGAATTATTACCCGAATTAGAAGATTGGATTCTTGAAAAAATTGGTATCAGAAAACCCACAAAAATACAAAAAGAAAATACTTTGAGAAATGTAATGATTTGTGGGCAGAGCGTTATCAACGATATTAATTTTCTAAAATTTGCCTATAAAAAAGAAAAAATAAAATGGGCTTACTCTAATACCTTGATTGATTTGCATACTTTATCTTATTTTGTATTTGAAATTTTTAGGCAAAATCAAATGGACACGCCCAAAGGCAGAAGTTTAGGAAAAATTGCAGAGTTTTTTGGTTTTATAAGAGAAGATTCTTTGCATAATGCGTTAGAAGATGCAGTTTTGACAGGTAAATGTTTCCAAAAAATAATGGAATTTACAAAGAAAATGAAAATTGAAAATTAGTTTTAAGCAAATAAAAAAATAATATATCTATAAAAACTTCCTCATATTTGGAAATATCTGGGGTAACAAACTGAAATAAAATATGTAAACAATTTTATATAAAATTACACAATTTATTTGTTTTTTAATAATAAATGTTTAACTTTGCACTATGATAAGTGTAAAAGAAGATTCTGAACTATTAC
>JAAFJG010000128.1 GCA_013298075.1 Cytophagales bacterium
CGTAAAAGTGGTAAACCTAAAAGACCTTGACAAGCCTTTTCTGTAGTAGTGGAATTTTGCATTTTCAAAATTACAGAAAATTTTTGTCATTTCTTATTTTTTAACATATTTTTGTCCAAAGTCCAAAACTTTTGATATTGAATTAAAAATTAAAATGGGCAATCATCAATGTCGCAATTCAATTATTCGCGGAATATAACTTTTGATATTTCTTTCAAAACCAAGTTCTTCTAATAAAGATAAACCGTCGCAATTCAATTATTCGCGGAATATAACTTTTGATATAACCCAAAATATGGCACACTATTACTATCATGGGGTCGCAATTCAATTATTCGCGGAATATAACTTTTGATCGCCATTACAGCGGGATTATCAGTCAAGATTAACAGTCGCAATTCAATTATTCGCGGAATATAACTTTTGATAAAAAATGTGGAATGAATTATCTAAAACAAACCCAGTCGCAATTCAATTATTCGCGGAATATAACTTTTGATATAATTTTCTTAATAATAGTAGATATTTCTACTATGTCGCAATTCAATTATTCGCGGAATATAACTTTTGATAAATTACTTACAACTCTAAAAAATATCTTATCAATGTCGCAATTCAATTATTCGCGGAATATAACTTTTGATAAACTAATCAATAAACCATTCATCTCAGGCTCACTGTCGCAATTCAATTATTCGCGGAATATAACTTTTGATTTTTATAAATAATGTACTTCAAAAAGTACAATTTATGTCGCAATTCAATTATTCGCGGAATATAACTTTTGATATAAATATACAAAGATTAAATTTGAAAACTTTTGTAAGTCGCAATTCAATTATTCGCGGAATATAACTTTTGATTTCATTGTTTTTACAATTTTGAATTAAACATTTATCATGTCGCAATTCAATTATTCGCGGAATATAACTTTTGATAATATAGTTGATAAGCATTACCTACCAATTATATGTCGCAATTCAATTATTCGCGGAATATAACTTTTGATGTACAAAATGCAATTTAAAATCTGTACCTGCTGGGTCGCAATTCAATTATTCGCGGAATATAACTTTTGATATTTCTTGCGGAATTTTTTGAATTGTTAGCAACTAGTCGCAATTCAATTATTCGCGGAATATAACTTTTGATAAACAACTTCACCTGCAGAATGAAGTTGTTTATAGGTCGCAATTCAATTATTCGCGGAATATAACTTTTGATAATATTTAGAATATTTCGGATCTGGAAAAGTTTATGAAAGTCGCAATTCAATTATTCGCGGAATATAACTTTTGATATAATAAAATAGTACGCATTGAATATAAAATTGATAAGTCGCAATTCAATTATTCGCGGAATATAACTTTTGATAAGAACCCCTGATTATTCTATTCCTAAACCAGAAGAAGTCGCAATTCAATTATTCGCGGAATATAACTTTTGATACGCACTTTTGCTGGAGTGCGATTAAATGATGTTTGTCGCAATTCAATTATTCGCGGAATATAACTTTTGATTAGTAATGAAATAACTAAATTAAATAAAGATTTTGTCGCAATTCAATTATTCGCGGAATATAACTTTTGATTCATCATATCGTCAAACATAAAAACTGCATTTATTTGTCGCAATTCAATTATTCGCGGAATATAACTTTTGATTTGAAGTTTCAAGTAATTTAGATAAAATCACATTTAAAGTCGCAATTCAATTATTCGCGGAATATAACTTTTGATACACTGCAACCAAATCCACTACAACCTCCACCAGTCGCAATTCAATTATTCGCGGAATATAACTTTTGATATTAGAAAAGCAAACTTTGATTTTTTGGTTTTTTGCGTCGCAATTCAATTATTCGCGGAATATAACTTTTGATGATGTCTTCATCACAAGTGTCATGTATGATACATGTCGCAATTCAATTATTCGCGGAATATAACTTTTGATAACTATTTTCGTTGTACTGAATACTTTTAAGGCTGTCGCAATTCAATTATTCGCGGAATATAACTTTTGATATGCGTAAATAATGGTAGATTTTCTGTTATCCATGTCGCAATTCAATTATTCGCGGAATATAACTTTTGATTAAACAAGTTTCTTTTGTAAAAAATGCAACTTACGTCGCAATTCAATTATTCGCGGAATATAACTTTTGATGCGATATATATTTATATATATTTATATATATTTAAAGTCGCAATTCAATTATTCGCGGAATATAACTTTTGATTGAAAGTAGTTGTTTCATCTACTTGGAGAACTCAAGTCGCAATTCAATTATTCGCGGAATATAACTTTTGATGAACTGATAGATACAAACAAAAAGCAGATTTATTGTCGCAATTCAATTATTCGCGGAATATAACTTTTGATAACCAAAAAAACAGACAAAGGATTGGCTCTTTGTGGTCGCAATTCAATTATTCGCGGAATATAACTTTTGATTTTTGTTAGTAATCGTTACTTGTAAACTGTCTGTGCCTGTCGCAATTCAATTATTCGCGGAATATAACTTTTGATAAAAACTTTTTGTGTGCTTCTTCTTGTTTTTTGATTTGTCGCAATTCAATTATTCGCGGAATATAACTTTTGATTGTGTTAAGCCTTGTTTGTCAGTAAATATAGTTTCGGTCGCAATTCAATTATTCGCGGAATATAACTTTTGATTTTAATATTAAGAATAAAAAAATATTTACCAATACAGTCGCAATTCAATTATTCGCGGAATATAACTTTTGATTGGGACAAGAAGAGTCAGCGTTGACTACGCAATTTGGTCGCAATTCAATTATTCGCGGAATATAACTTTTGATATAAATCCTCAAAATGATAGTGAAGTGATTTTAAGTCGCAATTCAATTATTCGCGGAATATAACTTTTGATACGAAGGATTTCGTAAATTCAAAATAGAATATTGTCGCAATTCAATTATTCGCGGAATATAACTTTTGATAGAATCGAATTTGTCAAGCATACAAAAATTAGTAAGTCGCAATTCAATTATTCGCGGAATATAACTTTTGATAGAGACTTAAAAGATAGTAATCAACTATCTATAGAAATTGTCGCAATTCAATTATTCGCGGAATATAACTTTTGATGTTCTGCTTTTGCGATTGCGAAATCTAACGAAGTTTCGTCGCAATTCAATTATTCGCGGAATATAACTTTTGATAGAATCAATAGCCTTCCAAAAACAAAAATCACTTTCAAGTCGCAATTCAATTATTCGCGGAATATAACTTTTGATAAATTACACCACGTGCTGAAAAATTAATCACTCTTTGGTCGCAATTCAATTATTCGCGGAATATAACTTTTGATATTTCGGAATAAAAAAAAACACTCATTTTTTAAGTGAGTCGCAATTCAATTATTCGCGGAATATAACTTTTGATTTGACTTGTATGCAGATACAAAAATAAAGTTAGAATGTGTCGCAATTCAATTATTCGCGGAATATAACTTTTGATTTTTTAGTGCTTTTTTTTTGTCTATACCATAAGCAGTGTCGCAATTCAATTATTCGCGGAATATAACTTTTGATATTGAAATTAGAAAAAGCAACTAAAACCGATTTTGAATTAAGTCGCAATTCAATTATTCGCGGAATATAACTTTTGATTTATAATGTAACTGAAATCATTTCAGAAAAAAGTCCTGTCGCAATTCAATTATTCGCGGAATATAACTTTTGATAAATTATTACAAAATATTTTAAAATAAAAATATATGTCGCAATTCAATTATTCGCGGAATATAACTTTTGATATTATTAGACAACACAGATATATCGGCAAATGCAGATTGTCGCAATTCAATTATTCGCGGAATATAACTTTTGATACAAAGCCCCAGACTTTGCAAAAATTAGAAAGCAATGTCGCAATTCAATTATTCGCGGAATATAACTTTTGATAGTTATACTCTTAATGGTAAGAAAATCAAAGTGCGTCGCAATTCAATTATTCGCGGAATATAACTTTTGATACTTTTGCTTTAAAGCCAACTTGTATATCTCTTTGTCGCAATTCAATTATTCGCGGAATATAACTTTTGATGTCCCAATTACCTCAATCAATCCATTCGAGTTTTTGTCGCAATTCAATTATTCGCGGAATATAACTTTTGATGATGTCCACCATGTATCATACATAGTGGTTGT
>JAAFJG010000129.1 GCA_013298075.1 Cytophagales bacterium
AAATAGTAATTTTTATGCTTTTTTTAGCTTTTTTTATGCTTTTTTTCATCAGTTTAAATTAATGTCACCCATATTGCTCTCTCCTATCAATTATTTTTTATTTGAAAAATATATTGTACGTATATAAGTTTATATAAAAATAACTTTATAAAAAATGATAAATTAGGTTCAAATTGAACATTTTTTTATAAAAATTTGGTTTTACAATTATAATCTATTATTTTTGTGCTTATAATTTGTTTTTATTCGTATAGAGAAAGTAGATTTTACATTATATCACATAAAAAACTATGAACTTCGACGTAATTGTTATTGGCTCAGGCCCTGGCGGGTATGTAGCAGCGATTCGTACTGCACAATTAGGCTTAAAAACGGCTATCATTGAAAAATATGACACAATGGGTGGCACCTGTTTAAACGTAGGTTGTATTCCTTCGAAAGCCTTGTTAGATTCTTCTGAACATTATCATAATTTAACGCATACTTTCAAAACACACGGCATCAATGTACCCAATTCTGAGGTCGATTTTGGGCAAATGGTCAAAAGAAAAGATGAAGTAGTAAAACAAACGTGTGATGGCGTAAGTTTTCTAATGAAAAAAAATAAAATTGAAACCTTTACAGGTATGGGAAGTTTCAAAGATAAAAATACGATTATTGTAACGGCAAAAGATGGCTCTACGCAAGAATTAACCACCAAAAATACTATCATTGCCACAGGTTCAAAACCTACTCCACTGCCCAATGTTACGATTGATAAACATAGAATTATTACTTCTACGGAAGGTTTGAAATTGCCCGAAATTCCAAAAACAATGATTGTCATTGGAGCAGGAGTGATTGCTTCTGAGTTGGGTTCTGTGTATGCGAGATTGGGTACAAAAGTTACAATGATTGAATATTTGGATAGTTTAATTCCAAGTATGGACAAAACAATGGGCAAAGAATTGCATAAATCATTGAAAAAAATAGGAATGGAATTTGCGTTTAGTCATCAAGTTACAGGCGTGAATAGCGATGGAAAAATGGTAGAAGTAAAAGCCACTGACCGTAAAACTAACGAAGAAAAAACGTTTTCAGCAGAATATTGTTTGGTTGCGATTGGTAGAAAAGCCTATACAGACAAATTAGGTTTAGAAAATATTGGCATTGAATTGGCGAGAGGTGGAAAAATTCCTGTTGATGCGCATTTACAAACCAAAGTGCAAGGCATTTATGCGATTGGTGATGTGATAGATGGGGCAATGTTGGCACATAAAGCCGAAGAAGAAGGCGTTTTTGTAGCGGAAACCATTGTCGGACAAAAACCGCATATTCATTATCATTTAATTCCGGGCGTGGTTTATACTTGGCCTGAAGTGGCGAGTGTAGGTTATACAGAAGAGCAATTAAAAGAGAAAGCAATGGCGTATAAAGTTGGCTCTTTTCCTTTTAGAGCATTGGGACGTGCCAGAGCAAGTATGGACGTGGACGGATTGGTAAAAGTAATTGCTGACGAAAAAACTGATGAAATTTTGGGTGTTCATATTATTGGGGCAAGAGCGGCAGATATGATTGCGGCTGCAGTTACTGCGATGGAATTTAGAGCCTCAGCAGAAGATGTTGCACGTATGTCGCACGCACATCCAACGTATATGGAAGCATTCAAAGAAGCATGTTTGGCGGCTACGGCAAATAGGGCTTTGCATATTTAAAAAATATAATTCATTGATTATCAGTGATTTATATTTTTTATATTTATAAAATAATTTATTTTTGAGGATAATTTTTTTTGGAGTTGTCAATGTCGAAGACTTGACAAACTCCAAAAAAAATATTTAACAAAGTCCAAAAATATGTTAGTTCATTGAAATTTATTATAGACCTAATTTTATTCTATTATAAATAGCCATTTGTTTTGAAAATATAGAAAAATATCAATTTGAAAAAAATAAAAATTCGGCTAAAGCCAAGAATTGAATTTTATATTATCCTCCAGATAAATCTGGAGGCAATTCAAAAAATACATTTCAAAAAAAATATTTAACAAACTCCAAAAAAATATATCTATTAAATATCAAATTTAATTCCTTGTGCCAAAGGTAATTCTGTACCATAATTAATGGTATTCGTTTGTCTTCTCATATACGCTTTCCACGCATCAGAGCCAGATTCACGTCCTCCACCTGTTTCTTTTTCGCCACCAAAAGCCCCACCAATTTCTGCTCCTGAAGTACCAATATTTACGTTGGCAATACCACAATCTGAACCTGCAAATGATAAAAATCTTTCGGCTTGTCTTAAATTATTCGTAAAAACAGAAGAAGATAAACCTTGTGGTACATTATTTTGAATTTCGATAGCATTTTCTACTTCTCCTTTGTATTTTATCAAATATAAAATCGGTGCAAACGTTTCTTCTTGTACCATTTCATAATGATTTTCTGCTTCGATAATGGCAGGATTTACATAATTTCCTTCAATAATTGTTCCTCCGTATAATAATTTTCCCCCTTCTTTTTGTACTTTTTCGATGGCGTGAACAAAATTTTGTGTGGCTTGTGCATCAATCAAAGGTCCGACTAAATATTTCATATCCAATGGATTTCCGATAGGTAATTTTGGATACATTTCTAACAAACGAGATTTTACTTCTTCAAATTTTGATTCGTGAATAATCAAACGGCGTGTAGAAGTGCAACGTTGTCCGCAAGTGCCAACTGCTCCAAAAACCGTAGAACGAATTGCCATTTCTAAATCGGCATTTTCTGTGATAATAACCGCATTGTTTCCGCCCAATTCTAAAATTGTTTTTCCTAATCTATTGGCAACTTCTACCGCTACTGATTTTCCCATGCGTGTTGAGCCTGTGGCAGAAATTAAAGGCACTCTTTTATCGGCACTCATTAATTTTCCAATCTCTGCTCCGCCAATGATTAAATTAAAAATTCCTTCGGGTAAATCATTGTCTTTCAATACTTTAGCGATTAAATGTTGGCAAGCAATGGCAGTCAAAGGCGTTTTTTCTGAAGGTTTCCAGATACAAACATCACCACAAATTCCTGCTAACATTGCATTCCAAGCCCAGACTGCGACAGGAAAATTGAAAGCCGAAATAATTCCGACAATTCCCAAAGGTTGATATTGTTCGAACATTCGGTGTTCTTTGCGTTCAGAAACGCTTGTCATTCCGTATAATTGGCGTGATAAACCGACTGCAAAATCACAAATATCTATCATTTCTTGTACTTCACCTAAGCCTTCTTGATAAATTTTGCCCATTTCTAAACTCACCAATTTTCCTAAATCTTCTTTATGTTGTCTTAAAACATTTCCAAATTGTCTTATGATTTCACCTCTTGCGGGTGCGGGCATTTTTCTCCAAGTAATAAAAGATTTTTGAGCCGTTTGGATAATGGTTTCATAATTTTCAGGCGTTGCCCAATTGACGCTTGCCAAATTTGAGCCATCAACAGGACAAGGAACGCTATAAAATTTTGAGGTTAATGTTCCAAAATTTTGTCCTGTGCTATAAGCAGGATTTTTTTCAGTAATACCCAAACGAGATAAAAGTGCTTGCGTTTCAGCAGTATTCAAAGCAGAATTTTGCATAATTAAAAATAAAAATATTGTTTGTAATCGATTGCAAAGGTAGTTATTTTTTTCTTAATTAAAAAATTTATCAGGTTAAACGCACCTAATAAGCCATATTTTTTAATAATTCCTTTAAATATTTATCATTCCAGCCTGCTTTTTTTCTTCGTTCTTTTATACTATGTTTATCGTCTTGTAAAGTAAGTGCTTTGAGTG
>JAAFJG010000013.1 GCA_013298075.1 Cytophagales bacterium
TTATAGATTTTTTACAGAATATTATACAAGTTAATTTCTATTTTATTTGTTAAAAAAAAAAGAATTTAACAACACTGACCCCAGCCCTCCCCAAAGGTGAGGGAGTTTTTTTTGGGTATAATATTTTCTACTTAGTCCCTTATTTAAAATTCGATCCTAAGAACCAAAATAATTTCACAAAAATAATTTTTTTATTCTATTTTATGATTATATTTGTGAAAAAAATTTATTGTTCAAAATAAAAATTATGCTTTATCAAATCTTAAAACTCATTTCTTTGCTTGCTACACGTGTTTTTTTCAAATCATTGCAAGTTAAAAATAAACAAAATATTCCAAAAAAAGGGGCTTTAATTGTGATTTCAAATCACCCCAATACTTTTATGGATCCAATATTAATAGCAAGTCAGGTTTATTCTCCGCTTTATTTTATGGCGAATGCGTCTGTTTTTGTAAGTCCGTTTACCAAATGGCTTTTTGAAAAACTACACATGATTCCAATTCAAAGAAAAAATGATACAAATAAAGAAAAATATAACAATGAACAAATTTTTCAACGTTGTTTTGACCATTTAAAACATCAAAAAGCAATTTTAATTTTTCCCGAAGGCGTAAGTATTCGAGAAAGACGTTTGCAGGAACTCAAAACAGGCACTGCACGCATTGCTTTGGGAGCAGAAGCACAAAATAATTTTCAATTAGGCACAAAAATATTAACCGTTGGACTTAATTATTCTCAGCCTGATAGTTTTAGAAGTGATGTTTTGATTAACTTTGATGAAGTAATTTATGTCAAAGATTACGAAAAATTATACAAAGAAGACCCACAAAAAGCGGTCAAAGCCTTGACAGAAGAAATGCGAAAACGATTAGAAACGCACACGATTCATACTTATTCGGCTGATGAAGATTATTTGGGCTTTCAAATTGACAAAGTATATGGCGAACAACTCGATGAAGAAATTGAATTATCCAAAAAAGAACAAGAACAAACGTATTTGATGAATAAGGGAATTATTGAGGCAGTTCGATATTTTAATGAAAAACAACCTGAACGCGTGCAAACTTTTCGTAAAAAAATTGAAAAATATATCACTAATTTAGAAAGATTAAACTTGCAAGATGAAGTATTTAAAAACAAAAAAAAGCATAAAAAATCACTTTTTGCGAGTAGTTTAGGCGATTTATGTTTCTTTGTATTTTTGTTTCCAATATTTTTTTGGGGTTGGTTAAATAATTTTATTCCTTATTGGTTTCCACAAAGAGTCGCCAAATCCATCGTAAAATGGACAGATATGGAAGAATATACCGCTCCTGTGATGATGATAACGGGCGTGATTGTGTTTCCATTTTTTTATTTGATAGAAAGTTTTGCAGTTTATTGGTTTTTTGGCGTTCAAATCGCATTTTTATATCTGATAACTTTAGCACCTGCGGGATTTTTTGCTTTATTTTATGGAACTAAATGGATAAAGCAACGAAAAAAATGGCGTTTATGGGCAATATTTACCAAAAGAGCCAATTTAGTAGCCAATTTAGTAACGCAAAGAAAAGAAATTATTACAGATATTGAAACTGCCAAAAAAGAATATTTTGAAGCAACGTAGTTTAAAATATTCTTGTCTAAATATTTTTATACACATAAAAAAAAGTAACACAAATATTGCGTTACTTTTTTGTTTATAAACCTTTTAAATTGTTATTTTTTGATAACAGGAGTCCACATATCTACCATTTTTTTAGTAAATTCTGTGGCATAATCTACTGTAAACATATCTTTTATTTTTGTCGGTTGTGCCAAATTTTCTTTCCAAAAAGATGCAATTTCTTTTACATTTTCTTGCAATTTATTGACATTTGCCGTTAAAATTTCTTCTAATTCTGTAACTTCTTCTACTTTCAAAGTAACTCTTAACGCCTCAAACCATTCTTTTCCTAATTTTTCTTGTGCTTCAACTACTTCTTTGATAATAGCAGGTGCTTTTTCAAATTGGATTTGTTCTTTAATTAATTCACTTGCACCTTCCAAATTGTTTTGTTGTTTTTCTAACCATTCGTTCAAAAACTCACGTGTTTTTTCGATAGTTTCAGATGCTCCGATTGTTTCCACGAATTTTTTAGAATTTTTTACTAAATTTTCTACTAATTTACTTTGTGCATCTTTGATAGCATTAAAAGCAGATTTTGTAGTTGATGTTACCGTTTCAGCCGTTTCGTTTACCGCTTCTGATACGCTTTCGATAACTGTCGCAGGAGTTGCGTTTACAGTTTCAGTATTTTCGTTTTGCATTTTTTTTGTATTTTTCATAGTTTTAAACCATTTTAATATTGATAGTGCAAAGATACTATGTTTTGTTTTTTATTTCCAAATATTTTTATTTATATTTTTAAAAAAATATAAATATTTATTAAAATCTAATACTTTTACGTTCTAAAATTGTATTATTCCAAGAATTTATCAAAAAAATACTCAGCTTGCATAATATTTTTTAAAACGATTATACTCAGCTTGCCTCATATTTATAAAGTATAATTATTTTTAGATAAGAATTTAAAATCATATAATTTCGTTAGGGAAGTTATTTTTTTATACCTTTGTATAAAATAAAAGGTTCTTAAGAAATTTATACAAAAAATGATTTTTTTCTGAAATGAAATTTTTTTTTGAGTTGCCTCCAGATTTATCTGGAGGATAATATAAAAATCAATAAATGGCTTTAGCCGAAATCTTTCTGTTACTCGAATTTATATTTTTCAAAAAAATACAAAGTTTCGGCTAAAGCCGACTATCAAATTGTATATTGTCCTCCAGATAAATCTGGAGGCAATTCAAGATAAATCTGGAGGCAATTCAAGATAAATCTGGAGGCAATTCAAGATAAAATTCAAAAAAATTAGCAAAAGATATTTTTATTTTCCGCACAAATTTCTTATAACTTTTATTTTTTAAAATGAATACAAAACACTAAAATTAGCAGAACGAGGCAAAATAAAAATTCCTGTATTAACAATATTATTATCTTGTGCGGCAATAGATCCGATATTGTCCTGAGTACGTGTGTTGCCTTCCGTAATTCCTACCGCATCAAATATATTGATACCTTGTATGCCCAACGTAAATTTGCCTGTTTTATAACTTGCTCCTGCGCCCACTTCAGAAAACGAAGGAAGTTTATACGTATTTCTACGATTGCCCCAACGCGAGCCAATATAACGCCAATTCACATAAAAATTGAATTTTTTAATCGTATAATCAGCCGTTAAATCTATTTGAATAGGCGGAACTCTCTCTACAAAATTATTCGAAACATCAATTTGACGAGTGGCTGTAGTTGGGTTAATTCTATCGTTTACGTTTACTTCACTAATCGTAATCATTGGATATTTTGTATAAATGGCTCTTTGTAAAGATAAATTTCCGCTAAATTTTAAATTTTTAATCGGCGAATAAATTGCTTCTACTTCCAAACCTACCGTTCTGACATCATACAATAAAACATCTAATTGAATATTGCCACCTGCACCCGCTGACTGCAAAGTAAAAGGTGCATCTGTGATTTGTGTCCCAAAAATTGTAGCCGTTAAACCATATTTTTCTTTTGAAATTCTTGTGCCAATTTCTCCCTGTAAAATTTGTTCAACTGGATTTCTCAAAGGAATAGGCGAAAAAGTTGGATTGATAAAACCATTGTTATCATAAGCATTTGTCTGACCTGTCAAGGCTGTTCCCGATAATAAACCTTGGTCTTTATTGGCAATAAAATTTTGCGTAGTTGCATATCTTGTACCTCTTGACGCATTAAAAAATAAAGCAATATCTTCATTTATTCTATAATTTGCCCCTAAATTTGCGCCCCAAACATCATATTTTGTATTATACAACAAAAAAGTTGGCAAAGGAATATCTGCATTGTTATCAAATAAAGTAAAAGAATTACCATCTAAACCACCAATTCCACCAATAGCAGTTGTCATTGGACTTCCTGCACGCACTATGCCCGCAGTGCGTCCATCACGTCTGCCTGTATTTTGCAATGTTCCTGTGGCTTGATTGACTTCATATCTAAAACCTGTCGTAATATTTAATTTGTCGGTAGGTTTCCATTCGTGTCCAATAAATCCAGCAAAAGTAATATTTCTTGAATTTGACCTTTCGTATTGAAAATTAGCACTCGAAACCCCACCTCTTGAAATTTCATATACTTCACTTGGATTACTTGTTCTTTGTAATTGCACATCAATCAATCTCGGATTACTTTGTAAATCCATCAATAAAGAGTTAAAATTCCAATATTCATCAGAATTATAAGCACTCAAATATCCACCAAAATTAAGTGTATGTTTGCCTATTGTTTTGCTTAATTGTAAATTATTGATAAAATTTGTATTTTGTGAATTAGTTATAAACATTCCCATTGTGCTTAACATTCCATTGCGATTCAATAAATTTGCTTGCGGAATATTATTAGTTGCCAAACTCGAAAAAGGAATTATTTCGCCCGTTATTGCAGCAGGTTGGTATAGATTGCCATTGGTTTGCAAAGGATTTGAGTAACGAATAATAGGCGTAAAAGCACCCAAACCACCTGTCAATAGCAATGGATTTCCTGCCACTGCACCTCCTAAAAGAGTTTGAATATTAGTCGGATTAGCCACTAATTGCATCAATGAAACCTGTCCACTTGCGTTCACGTAGCGTAATTGATTTTTTAATTGCCAACCATCTCCCAAATCGTATTGCAATTCTACTCCTATATTTTTATATTTGAATTGTCCTGTATTGCTCGCACTTGCACGCCTAAATTGTCCGGGGTTTAAAGGATCAGGAAGGTTAATATCTCCCGCATTTGAAGGAATCAAATTTGCTTTTGTGAGATTATCAAAACCAGAAATGGCTCTTGGTTTATCATATCCTTGATAAGGCGTGGCTGTCCAAATATTGATATTATCATCTAAGACTTTTCCATAAAAACGAATATAACTTTTTTCGCTATTATCCAAAAAACGAGTAATATTTAGTTTTACTTGCCCGCCTACGTTTGCTGCCCCCGTAAAATCTCTCAAACCTTTGTCATAACGATAAAATCCGCCTACATTAAAACGCCATTTTTTATCTTCTGACAAAGCACCCCCAACATTAAAATCAACTCTATATAATTGTTGAGTTCCGTAAGTATATTTTACATCACCTTTTAAAGTTGGTCCGCCTGTTTTGCTCACAAAATTGATGATACCACCGGGCGTATTGCTCGAAAAAATAACGGCATTTCCACCTCTTAAACCTTCTACTTTTTCGATAGTTAAATCATTTTTAGTAAACGCATCAGCATTAAAAAAAGTTTTATCAGACACTTCAAAATTATTCAAACCATCTTCTCTCAAAGCAGTATATCTAAAACTTCCTGTGCCAATCGGCAATCCACGTGGATAAATATTGTTGATCCCTTCACCCAAACCACTTTCTACATAAAAACCCGGAATAGCATCAATTACTTCTCCTGTACTTCTTGCGGCTTGTTGTTCGATAGTTTTTTGGTCTAAGGTTGTGATAGAAACCGTAGATTCTAATTTTGTTTGTGGATTAAAAGTACCCGTAATGACTATATCATCAAGTCCTAAAAAATCGTCTTGTAAATTGATATTGGGTGTTAAATTTTCGTTGCCTTCTACAATTTTAATGACTTCTTCTTTTGTTTTGAAACCAATAAAAGAAAAAACAAAAGTATATTCTGCTTTTTCTAATTTTTCAAAATAAAATTCGCCATCTTGATTGGTTGTTGTGCCTTTTTGTGTGCCTTTGATAACTACATTTGCCCCAACCAAAGCCGTTTGATTATTATCAAATACTTTACCTCGAATGGAAGCATTTTGAGCATTTATAGTATTGAAAATCAATGCAATAGAAAAAAATAATAGATAAAAAATTTTCATAAAATTATTCCTTACTCCCAAGGAAAATAAATTAAAAATAAAACCTTTTGGAGTAAAAAGGTTTTTAGAAGTGCAAATATCAAAATAAAAAAATAAAAATAATATTTTTTTCGTGTTTTTTATGATTCGTCAAATCTAAATATAAAAAAGTATTGGGATAATTTGAGATAAATTAATCGAGTATTTTAGAGTTTGTGCATAAAAAAACATACTTTTTTAGTTTATTTTTAAACTTTTCAATACCTTTGCAAGTTATTTAGCATATAAGTAGATTTTTAAAAGTTAAAATGAATATATCATCATCAAATTTTAGTGAGGTTTTTGTCAATTATTTTCAACAAGTAGAAGAAAAATTGAACGGAGAAAAAACAACTCCTTTACATCATATAAGAAAAAAAGCAATCGATTTAGTTGCTCAAAAAATTATTCCAACTATCAAAGACGAAGAATGGAAATATACAAACTTGAACAAAATTTTTAAACAAGATTTTATATTTGACACCGAAAATACAGATATTTCTACTGATATTTTAAAAAATATTCCTTTGATAAATTTAGATACCTATCGTTTAATTGTCGTAAACGGCGTTTTTAAACCTAATTTATCACATTTGCCCACAGGAATAGAAATTAGCACTATCACAGAAGCATACAAAAAAAATGCAACTTTGGTAGAAAAATATTTCTCAAAAGTTCCTGAATGGGAAAATGAATTATTTACTGCTTTGAATACTGCTTTTGTTGCACAAGGTTTGTTTATCTATGCTGATAAAAATACACATCTCGATAAACCTATTTTAATTCAACATATTACCAATAGTGAAAAAAATAATATGATGAGTTTGCCAAGACATTTGTTTATTTTTGAGCAAGGAAGTAAAGTTGATTTGATAGAAAATTATTTAACTTTGGGTGATAATTATTCGTTTGTCAATGGCGTAACCGAAATTTTTGTGATGCCTAATGCCCATATTTCTCACACAAAAATTCAAAATGAAACCGAAAAAGCGTTTCAAATATTGACTACACAAGTGAAACAAGAAAAAGATAGTATTTATGATAATATTACTATTTCTTTCAAAGGTGCTTTAATTCGTAATAACTTAAATATTCGTTTATCAGGACAAAATATTGAATCAAATATGTTCGGTTTGTATATGTTGGACGGAAAAACACACGTGGATAATCATACGATTGCTGACCATATTGCGCCACATTCTGTGAGCAATGAATTATACAAAGGCATTTTAGATGACCATTCGACAGGCGTATTTAATGGAAAAATTTTTGTCAGACAAGACGCACAAAAAACCAATGCGTATCAACAAAATAGAAATGTTTTATTGACCGATACTGCCAATGTAAACACAAAACCACAATTAGAAATTTGGGCTGATGACGTAAAATGTTCACATGGAGCAACGATTGGTAAGTTAGATTTGAATGCGTTATTTTATTTGAGAGCAAGAGGAATTACTGAAAAAAATGCAAAAGCGTTGTTAGTGCAGGCTTTTGGGCAAGAAATTATTGATAAAATAACTTTTGAACCGTTGAAAGAATATTTAAGTGCGTTGTTGATAGAAAGATTGCATATTGATTTTTAATCGATTTTTAATTTCTTATCAAAAAAATAAATTTATCATAAAATACAAAAAACATCAAATTTTTGATTTTTTTTGTATTTTTTTTGAAAAAAATATTACCTTTGCAATCAATTTTTACGCATACATTTATATATGAAAAATATTGCTCAAGAAATGGCTAATTATTTATTAGAAATTTCTGCTGTTCAATTCAATTTTAAACAACCTTTTCGTTGGAGTTCGGGCTGGTTATCGCCTATTTATTGTGATTGTCGGCTGACTTTATCTTATCCAATTATCAGAAATTTTATTACAGATTCGTTTGTAGAAATTATAAAAAATCAATATCCTCACACGCAAGCGATTGCAGGTGTGGCGACTGCGGGTATTCCACAAGCGGCTTTGGTGGCTCAAAAACTTGATTTACCTCTTTTATATGTGCGTGCAAAGGCAAAAGAACACGGCAAAGAAAATTTGATAGAAGGAAAAATTATAGATAATCAAAAAATAATTGTCATCGAGGATATTATTTCGACAGGTGGAAGTTCTTTGAATGCAGTAAAAGCATTACAAGACGCAAATATGGAAGTTTTGAGTACATTAGCCATTTTGAGTTATGGTTTCGAAACGGCTCATCAACAATTTAAAGAACAACATATAAACCTTGATACGTTGAGTGATTATACGTATTTGATAAAAGAATACGCCAAAAAAGAAGATTTATCCGAAGAAATAATGGCTTCTTTGTATGAGTGGAGAAAAAAACCAAACGAGTGGAAAGGAATTTAGAATAATATGGCAAATAGTACTCATAATATCAAAGGCGGAAGTGGTTTTGATTCTCTCACAGTTTTTTTATATTTTGTCTTGATTATATTTGGTTGGTTAAATATTTTTGCTGCCGAATTTGATGCAAGTTCAGGAAAGTCTATGTTTGATTTTTCGTTGGTTTCTACCAAACAAATCATCTGGATTGCTACTTCTATTATCATTATTTTAGTGATTTATACCATTGATTATAGTACTTTTGATACTTATTCATTCGTTTTTTATATTGCAGCCTTATTTCTTTTATTGTTAGTATTGATTTTTGGCAAAGAAATCAAAGGGAATCGGTCTTGGTTTGCCATTGGCGGTTTTACTTTGCAACCCTCCGAATTTGCCAAGTTTGCGACAGGCTTGGCATTAGCAAAATTTTTGACTATTTCAGGAAATATCAACAAAAAAAGTGCTTTTATTAGCGATACTGCTTTTGGCGTGCCTGTATTTTTATTCGAATTATGGAATCCCATTTTGCGTGCTGCTTTGATGGTGATTGGTATTCCTGCTTTTTTAATTCTTTTGCAAGGTGATGCGGGTTCTGCGATGGTTTTTAGTGTATTTATTTTTGTTTTATATCGAGAAGGTTTATTACCTACGTGGGTTTTGACTTCTTTGTTTGTGGTGATTAGTTTGTTTGTTTTATCTTTGTTTATTCCTGCGGATAAAATTTTAGTATATCTCATTATTCCACTTCTATCTGTTGTTTTATTGATACTTTTATTAAATCTAAAAAGGTCGTATCAAAGTGTTATTTTTACTTTGATAGTAGCGGCAACTTTGGTGCTTTATATTGTAAGTGCCAAATATATTTTTGATAATGTACTCAAAAAACATCAAAGAGAAAGAATAATGGTTTTGATAGATAACGATATAGACCCAGCAGGGCAAGATATTCGTTATAATTTGAAACATTCAAAAATTGCGATTGGCTCAGGTGGTTTTTTTGGAAAAGGATTTATGCAAGGCACACAAACCAAACTAAAATATGTTCCCGAACAAAGTACGGATTTTATTTTTTGTACCGTAGGCGAAGAATATGGTTGGTTAGGAAGTTTTATGTTGATTAGTATTTATTTAGTTTTATTGAATAGATTATTATTTTTGGCAGAGCGACAAAAGGATAAATTTGCTCGAATTTATGGTTATTCTGTTGCTTCTATTTTATTTTTTCATTTTATGATCAATTTGTCTATGACGATTGGTTTGTTTCCTGTGGTTGGGATTCCTTTGCCATTTTTGAGTTATGGCGGTTCTTCGTTGTGGGCATTTACTTTGCTTTTGTTTATTTTTCTAAAATTAGATGCCCATAGAGAGCAGCAAATGGTTAGAAAGTAAAATAATTTGATGCGTTCCTATTTTTGTTGCAAAAAAAATTCTTAGGAAATTTGTATAGAAAATGAATATACTGAGATTCTTTTTTTGAATTGCTTCCAGATTTATTTGGAAGAGAGTAATATACAATTCAATCTTTTGTTTTAGTCGAAATTTTTATTTTTTTTGAATTGATATTTTTCTATATTTTCAAAATAAATAGGATAAATTCAATCTATTGCCTGCAATAATTTCCTAAGAACTCATAATTTTGAAAAAAAAATTAAAAAATTTGGAAAAAAATTTGGAAATAAAAAAAACAATCTTTACCTTTGCACTATCAAATTAAGATTGTCCGATAGTATAATGGCAGTACAGAAGTTTTTGGTACTTTTAGTCATAGTTCGAATCTATGTCGGATAACTCAGTAAATTACTAACAATGTATCTAAAATACATTGTTAGTTTTGTTTTAGGTAAATATTGTTTTAAGAAAAATATAAGAATAAGTATAAATTACGTCATTTTTGTCATCAAGTTCCTACATTTTAATATCTAATTTACTTATGCCTACGGAAACGGTAAAAATTTTTTCGGGTACAAATTCAAAATATTTAGCTGAAAAAATTGCAGAATTATATGGAAAGCCATTGGGAAATATGGTTGTTCAAAGATTTGGTGATGGCGAAATTGCTCCTTTTTATGAGGAATCTGTGCGTGGTTGTGATGTATTTTTGATACAATCAACTTGCCCACCTGCCGAAAATATCATGGAACTTTTGTTGATGATTGATGCAGCCAAAAGAGCCTCAGCCAAATATGTAACCTTAGTTGTACCTTATTTTGGATATGCAAGGCAAGATAGAAAAGACAAACCAAGAGTGGCTATCGGTGCAAAAGTAGTGGCTAATTTATTTGCAGCTGCTGGAGCAGATAGGCTCATGACATGTGATTTGCACGCAGGACAAATTCAAGGTTTTTTTGATTTCCCTGTCGATCATTTAGATGGTTTGGCTAATTTTATTCCTTATATTAAAAGTTTGGCTTTAGAAAATCTTACTTTTGCAGCCCCAGATGTAGGCGGAGTTGGGCGTGCCAGAAGTTTTGCAAAACATTTTCAAGCGGATTTAGTTGTATGTGATAAGCATCGCAAACGGGCCAATGAAATTGCGTCAATGCAGGTGATTGGAGATGTGAAAGATGCGAATGTGATTATCGTTGATGATATTATAGATACAGGTGGCACAATTTGCAAAGCCGCCGAAATTATATTAGAAAAAGGAGCAAAATCAGTGAGAGCAATTTGTACGCACCCAGTTTTGTCAGGCAATGCTTACGCAACCGTCAGTAATTCTTTTTTAACTGAATTGATTGTTTCGGATACATTACCTTTGGTGCAAAGTGTTCCTAAAATTAAAGTCCTAAGTGTTGGAAAATTGTTTGCAGAGGCGATTAGGCGTATTCACGAACACGAATCGATTAGTTCGTTGTTCATTTAAAAAGGCTTGGTAACTCAAGGAGATAAGCATAGCAAAAGGCTTTGGGTTCGGTATATGTTCAATTTTTAAATAATTAATGAAATGAAATCTGTTGAGATTTTAGGTTTTAAAAGAGAAGTATTGGGTAAAAGAGATTCTCGTCATTTGCGTGAAAACGCAAGTGTTCCTTGTATATTATATGGTGGTGAAAGTGAAATTCATTTTCATACGCCTATGATTTTCTTTAGAGATTTGGTTTATACGCCTGAAGCACACACTGTACTTTTGAATATAGAAGGCGATGAATATAACGCAATTTTGCAAGATATTCAATTTCACCCTGTGAGTGAAGTAATTTTACACGCTGATTTTTTGTTGTTGAAAGAAGATAAACCTGTAAAAATTGCAGTTCCTGTAGTTTTTGTAGGTACTTCACCAGGCGTACAACAAGGGGGTAGATTAGTTGTAAAAATTAAAAAAATTATGATTAAAGCTTTACCAAAAAATTTACCTGATAATGTAGCTGCTGATATTAGCAAATTAGAATTAGGTAAATCTATCAAAGTAAAAGATTTAACCGTAGAAGGTTTCGAAATTTTAGATTCTCCTGCCAATCCTGTTGCCTCTGTTGAAGTACCAAGAGGATTAAAAGGTAAAGCGTAATTTTTTAATTCCTTTTTTTCAGATATAAACTTTAAACTCTTTCTAAATGTTTAGGAAGAGTTTCTTTATGTTTTACCTTCAGTAAATTTGTGTGAAAAATTTTTTTTTTTTTGAATTGACTCCAAATTTATCTGGAGGATACTATACAATTCAATCGTTGGCTTTAGCCGAAATCTCTGTGTTTTTCAAATTGATATTTTTCTATCTTTTCAAAATAAATTCTTGTAATGAAATCATTTATTATTTATTAAAATATGAGTTTGTACGTAAAAAAAAACATCTCACAAAAAAACCTAAATCATTTTTTGTGAGATATTTATATATTTAAAAATAAAACAAAATTAGTCTAAATCAGCAGCAGCAATATCAGTAAAGGAAGAAACGGCAGCCATTGCTTCCTCTTTTTTGCCCGCTGTAGCGACAGTAGTTCCTGCTTTTCTACCTCTTGTTTTTTTCTCTTCAATAATTACAATTTCTTCTACGCCTGCGAATATACGCCCACAATGCTCACACACGATAATTTTCTTTTTCTCACGAATATCGGCTTGTCTTTGTGGTGGTACGATATTGAAACAACCGCCACACGCATCACGTTTTACCATCACAACCGCCAAACCATTGATACTATTATCTCTAATTTTATCATAAGAACGCAACAATCTATCTTCAATATTTTTAGTTTGTTTGTCGCGGTCTTTCAATAGTTTTTGCTCGTCATTTTCGCTTTCGGCTAATATAGTGCTTAGTTCTTCTTTTTTGGAATCGAGGTCTTTTTTCCTTTCCACCAAAATTTTATCTTCTTTGGCTATGCTATTTTGTACGCCATAAATTTCGTCTTGTGCTTTTTTTATTTTTTTGTCGCAAAGTTCCATTTCGAGTTCTTCTGCTTCAATTTCTTTGCTCAACGATTCAAATTCACGGTTATTTCTAACGTTATTTTGTTGTTCTTTGTATTTTTGAATTAGTTTTTCGGCATCTTTTTTTCGATGTTTTTTTGATTCCACTTCACTTTCAAAACTACTTATATTGTTACCATAGTTATTGATACGCGTTTGAAGACCTATAATATCATCTTCTAAATCTTGGACTTCGTTTGGTAAATCCCCTCTTACACGCCTAAGTTCATCTAATTTTGAATCGATGCTCTGTAATTTAAGCAAGGCGTTGAGTTTTTGTTCTATAGTACGTTCAATCATAATGAATGAAATATTTTCTTGGGTTGCAAATGAATAAAAAAAATTAGCTACAAAGTTCGTTTTTTTTTTGTTATTTTCCAAAAAAAATAAGACTTTTATTGTATTTAATCAAAATAAAAATAAATGAATTGCTTTTTATGATTTTTTAAAATTATTTTATTTGTTTATAAATCATTGACTATCAAATATTTATAAAATAAAAAACGAAAAAAATATGAAATACAAAGTATCTAAAAATTAAATCACACACATAAAAAAATTTGTTTTTAGTTCCCTCACCACTGGGGAGGATTAGGGTGGGGCTTACTTTTTCAACAAAAAATACGCCCCACCCCAGCCCTCCCCGAAGGTGAGGGAGTTTTTAATTTCTTATAAAAGATGTAATTTACACTAAGAATTTTATATTTTCAACAAAATCGTTTTATACTTCATAGTTCATATTTTATCTTTATATTTTCGAAACTAAACCATTTCTTTTGTCAATACTTTTTCGAAAGCATTAGTTATTTTTGTGGTTAATTCTTTTATTTGCTCGTCAGTCCAAGCTACTTTCACGACAAAAGAAATCAATCGTGCCATCAAATTTTCGGTAATTGGTAAATATTCTTTGTAATTATTATAATCTTGTGGCGTTTCGACAATATTCGCATAAATCGGCGCGGCTGATGTTAAATTACGCAAATGTTCCCAATTTTTGATATAATGAAAATTATTATCATACCAATATTGTACGCCTGTGAGGGCAGGAACACCTTCTTCTATCAAGGCTTTGACTGCTTTTCGGGTCAATTCTTCATTCGGCAAAAAGAAATCCATAAAAGTGGCAGCATCTCCATTCGGGTCAGGAATATGTCTAAATGTAATTTCTGGGAATTTCGCCAAAGTATCGTGTAATATTTTTTTATTTTTACGTTGTTGTGCCAAAATATAATCAATTTTTCGCATTTGAGCCACGCCAACTGCTGCGTTCATTTCGCCCAAACGATAATTAAAACCAATCAAAGGATGTCCTTCTGCCCCACGATTATCGCCAATATGATCATGTCCATGGTCAGAAAATTGGTCGGCTCTGTGATATAAATTGGTATCATTAGTAATCATTGCTCCACCTTCTCCACAAGTAATAATTTTAAAGAAATCAAAAGAAAAAGTACCTACTTTCCCAAAAGTTCCCGCAGGTTTTCCTTTGTAAGATGCCCCCAAACCTTGTGCAGTATCTTCGATAATAGTGATATTATGTGCTTCGCAAATTTGCATAATTTCCTCAATTTTTGCCATCGAACCGCACATATGCACCAAAACAATCGCTTTTGTTTTGGGAGTAATGGCTTTTTTCAATCCTTCGGGACTAATACACAATGTTTCGTCTATTTCTGCAAAAACAGGCAATGCACCCGCCAACAACGCTCCTTCCACAGTCGCAATGTACGTAAAAGGTGGTACAATTACTTCATCACCCAAACCAACTCCACACGCAGCCATCGCAATAGCCACCGCCGTAGAACCACTCGAACAAGCCAAAGCGTGTTTTACGCCATTAAATTGTGCTAATTGATTTTCAAATTCTCTTGTTTTCCAATGTCCTTTGCGTGGAACATCATGATTATAACGAAACAAAATTCCTGTTTCCAAGACATCATTTACTTCTTTGCGTTCTTCTACGCCAAATAATTCTGAACCGGGCATATTTTTATGAGTTTAATTTTGAGTGCAAAGTTAGTGATATTTTTTGAGAAAGGCACAAAAAAAAGAAAGTCATTTTTTAAAACGACTTTCTTTTTTTATATAGTAGCGAAAACAGGACTCGAACCTATGACCTTTGGGTTATGAGCCCAACGAGCTACCAACTGCTCCATTTCGCGATATTGTTTTTTGATGATGCAAAGTACGCTATAATATTTGACAACTCCAAATATTTATCGATTTATTTTTAAATTATTTTAATTTTTTTTTTTTCTTTCTACAAAAAACATCTGCATTTCGCCTGCATTTTTGGCTTCAATCATACCTCTTGGCATACATTCAAAACTATCTTTGACAATATTATAAGTTGCTTCTGATATATTTAACTTTCCTGCTTCTCCGCTACTTTCCATTCTACTTGCCAAATTAACGGTATCTCCCCAAATATCGTAAGCAAATTTTTTCTTACCAATTACGCCTGCCACCACGCCACCTGTATGTATGCCTATGCGAACTTCAAAAATAGGTTTGTTTTGAATTATTTTTTCTTTTTTCCATTCTTCCATAAAATCTAACATATCTAAACAGGCTTCTACTGAATTATAGGCTTGTTTTTTGGAATTAAAGAAACCACCTGCAGCCATGTATCCATCTCCAATCGTTTTAATTTTATCCAGATCATATTTTTCCATAATTGCATCAAATTTTTCAAAACAAGTAGAAAGTTCTGTTACGACTTCTTCTGCGGTCATACTTGCAGCTAATTTTGTAAACCCTTTAAAGTCCGTAAAAATAACAGATACTTGCGAATGATAACTTGGCGTAACTACTCCTTTTTCCTTTAATTCGTGGATAACGTGTGGGGGTAAAATATTCGATAATAACGATTCGGATTTATGTTGCTCTTGAATTAATATTTTGCTTTTTTCTTCCAAAGCATCTCTTTGTGCCAATATTTCCTCTGCTTGTTGTTGTATTTCTTCAGATTTTAGTTCAATTTCTGTATTTTTTTGTTGGAGCAACGAATTTGCTTTTCTTTGATTTCTCAACCAAACAATTACAAATAAAGCCAAAGCAATTAACAAAACTATACTGACTGCAAAAATAGAAAGCCATAATCTTGATTGTGTAGCAGTTGCTTTATGCGCTTGTGATTCTTTTTCTTTGATTGCTTTTTCTTTTAGTAATTTTTGGTTCTCAATTTCTTGGATAGAAAGTTCGAGATTTCGTCCAACTATACTATCTTGCAATCTCATTTTTTCTAATTCGCTTGCTTCTAATTTTCCTGTAATTTTTGCTTTCGCTAAAATTTCGTTTTTGAGAGAAAGTTGTTTAGAGATGAGTTCGCTTACTTTTGAGCCAATCGTAGATTCTTTTGCTTTGATAGTAGATTCTTTTGCTTTGATAGTAGATTCCTTTTCTTTAATAGTATATTCCTTTTCTTTGAGTGTTTTTTCCTTTTCCATTAATTCTTTTTTGGAGAAAATTAAGGCAATATATTCTTTAAATTCACTTTGTAATTTTTGAAAATTATCGATGGCTTTTCTGTATCTTCTTTTTTTACTATCTTTTGATTTAATATTTTCGTATAAATCAATGGCATAATTATTCAAAAAATCCAACATTTGTTCTTCTTTGATTTTTTCTGTTTCCAATAATTGTTTATACACTCGATAGGCTTTTTCGTGATATACAAATGCTTCATCAGGACGCTCATCATAATAAGCCTTTGTCAATCCTAAATAAGTATAAGTTTCAGCCAATCCTTGCGGATAATTTATCTCGACGGCTAATTTTTCTGCTTTTGTTAAATACGTTTTTGCGTCTTTATATTTTTCGTTTTCAATATATTTTTTGCCAATCAAATTCAGATTTTGAACTTGATAATACGTTTTTGTTTTGTCATTAATTTGCGTTTTTAGTTTCTCAATTAATGCGGTATTATCTTGTTGTGCTTTTATTTGACCAGCCTTTAAAAAAAGACTGATTAAAATTAAATTAAATATAAAATAATAATTTTTAAGGTGTGTTGTCATTGATATTATTTAAAATAAAATACAAAATTTGTATATCTAAAATTTTGCCATTTTTCATTATTTTTTTTGAAATTTCTTAATTTATATTACATTTGTAAGAATCAATATGTTTTTTTATCTTTTGTTTATAATAAAAAGAGAAAAATTACGTTTGTTGTTAGTTGATTCAGACTCGTCTTTATAAATGACATAAACGTTTAAGTACGCGGCATAGAATGTTTTCATAATGCAAAGATAAATAAAATAAATAAATAAAATGTTTATATTATTATTTTTCTAATTCTTACATCTTAATTATCAAAAAATATTTCGAATAAACCGTGATAAAATTTTAAAAATAATGTTAAAAAAAGAAAAAAAATATTTTTTTTGCTAATAATATTGTAAAAAAAAGAAAAAATAGTATTTTTGCACAAACGTTATTTTATATTACCATAATCGTATGAACTTAAAGCTTTTTTTAATAGCATTTTTAGTATTCTTTTCTTTGTTATTTAATTCAATATCAGCCCAAAATACCTTAGAAAAATTTGGAAAAAATAGAATTCAATACAAAAAATTTGAATGGAAATATATTAGCACACCTAATTTTGAAATTTATTTTTATGACTCAGGCGTAAGACTTTCACAATTTGCTTCTCGACTTTTAGAAAATGATTTTACTGAAATTACAGATATGTTAGGTTTTCAACCCACCAAACGCTCTCGTATTTTTTTGTATAATTCGATTGCTGATTTGCAACAGAGCAATATGGGTGTGCATGATGATGGATTGGTGATTGGTGGATTGACTGATTTTTTTAAGGCTCAAATTGAAGTGGCTTTTGTGGGAAGTGAAACTGATTTTAAAAAAGAATTAAGGCGTAGATTGGCTTTTATGTTGGTTCGTGAAATGATGTTTGGCGCAAATCTAAAAGATATGATTCAAAGTTCTTATTTAGGAAAATATAATGAATGGTTTTTGTTTGGCGTAGCAGATTATGTAGCAGAAGGCTGGTCGGCTGACATGGACGATAACATTCGAGATATGGTGCGTAAAAGACGTTGGAGAAAACCGCATTTGGCAAGTGGAAAAGAAGCAATTATTTTAGGGCATTCGATTTGGAATTTTATTGCTGAAAAATATGGTAAAAATAATATCTCCAGTATTTTGAATGCTGCACGCATCACGCGCAACGAACGCTCAGGAATAGGCTATGCGTTGGGCGTAGATTATTCGGATTTTATTGATGATTGGGAAAATTTTTATACCATTCCTGCCAAAGAAACGCTCAAAAACTTAGTTGATGCTCCTTCTACTTTACGATTAGCAGGAAAAAACAGACGTGGAAAAGTCTATAATCAATTACTTTTAAGTCCTGATGGAAGTAAAATTGCTTATTCTGAAAGCAAAAATGGAAAATATAAAATATTTACACAAAAAACAGGTTCTAAAAGAAGAAAAGTAATTTTTAAAGGCGGTTATAATGCTGTCAATCAAAGAGTTGATGAAGATATGCCTTTAATTTCTTGGCGAAATAATACAGATTTAGGCATTGTATATCAAAAAAAATCAAAATTATTTTTGTCTGTGTATAATACAAATCCGAGTAATTATATTGTATTCAAAAAATATAAAAGAACTTATAAAAGAGAATTTGAATATTTTAATCATATCAGAGGTTTTGATTTTTCTGATAATGGCGAAAATATCGTTTTTAGTGCAGATAGAAAGCAAAATAACGAAGTGAAAATGGGTCAGAATGATATATTTATTTTTCAAATCAAAGAAAATAATTTAAAAGTTATTACTGATGATTATTTTGATGATTTACAACCTGTTTTCTTGCCCAATTCTAATGCTACGATTGCTTTTAGTTCGAATCGTACTGATGATAGTTTGAAAAGTGTTACGCGTGTTACGCAAGGCAATTTTGGGAAAGAATTAAATAATTTTAATATTTTTATTTATAAAGCAAAAGTATCTAAAACAAGCGTTCAACGCATTACTAATACGTTGGGTATCAATACAAATCCTCGATTTTTGGACAATAAAAATATGGTTTATTTGAGCGAATCATCAGGAATTTATCAACTTAGAAAATATAATTTAGACGATAAAAAAGACGTTCAAATTACTAATTATTCACAAAGTATTAGAAAATTTGATTTATCACCCAAAGATAATAGTTTTATTTATTTGAGTTTGAATAAAAGACGTTTGTATCCAAATTATGTTCAAAACTTTGATTTTAAAACAGAAATAGCCGATATTTCAAAAACAGAAAGGGCATATTTACGTACACAACGCAATCCATTATCTCGAATCGAAGAAGTAATTGAGCCTAAAAAAACGATAGATACATTAACCAAAAAAGTAGAAGTTCCTGTTGTTTCTGAATACGGAAAAGATGAAATAGATACGGATAATTATCCTTTTGATGAAACAATCGTCAAAAAAGAGATAGATGTCATCGAGAAAAAACAAAACGAATTATTAGAAATTGCTAAAAAAGGACAAAATACAGAAATCAAAATAAAAGGACCTTTTGACTATACGCCCAAAGCACGATTTGAAAATGTTTTGACTACACTGCAAATTGATCCCATCAGAAGTGTAGGGATTCAAATCAATATGAGTACAGCCGATTTATTAGAAAATCATAAAATAAAAGGTGGTTTTGTGTATTATGCGGATTTTAAAAGTAGTGATTTTTTTGGAGAATATCAATATTTGGCAAAAAGATATGATTTGGGAATACGTTTTGATAGAAAAACGATTGCTATTAGTCAAGACGAACCATTAGTTGCACAAAGATATAGTCTGAATCGTATTCAAACTACTTTTTCTTATCCAATTACTAATTTATTGCGTGCAAGTATTCACCCTTTTTATGCCAATACGATAACTACGAGTTTAGATAATCCTTTTGCTTTTCAAAATAAAGCACATTATGCAGGTGTGCGTGCCGAATTAGTCTATGATAAATCTATCGTTACAGGACAAAATATGATGTATGGCACAAGAGCAAAAGTTATTTTTGAAAATTATCAAGGTATTGCTGTCAATGAAGGTTTATCACGCCAAAATGTTAAACCAAAAGACTTAAATTTCTTTAAATTAACCGCTGATTTGCGTCATTATTTTAGAATTCATAAAGATATAATTTTAGCAGTGAGGGGAACTTATGGACATTTTGGAGGAAATAGTCCGAAAAATTTCTTGTTAGGTGGTATGGATAATTGGGTTTTTAATCAAAAAGAAACAGGTAGAGCTAATGACCCTTTAGCTATAGCCAGCAATTTGGATAATAGTAATTTATTATTTACCGAATTTGTTACCAATATGCGTGGGTATAATTATAATAAAATGTCAGGCGAAAATGTGATATTAGGAAATTTTGAATTGCGTTTGCCTATTTTTAAATATATTTTTGGCAATAGAATTAGAAGCGGTTTTTTAAACAATTTGCAGTTAGTTGGGTTTTATGATATAGGAACGGCTTGGACAGGAATAAGTCCTTTCCAAAAACAAAATAGTATCAATACACGCACCATTGGCACAAATCAATCTGTATTTACTGCCTTAGTCAATGATTTTAAAAATCCTTGGTTGCAAGGCTACGGAGCAGGTTTGAGAACGATTGTTTTTGGATATTATGCTAAATTTGATGTGGGAATGCCTGTAGAAGATTTTATTGTAGGACCCGAACCAAAATATTATCTAACCATTGGATATGATTTTTAGTTATATAAATTATTTTCTTGACCTAAAATAAATATCAAAATTGGAATATAATAATTATAAAAATCTAAGACAAGCCTTAGAACGTTTAGAATTAGAGGAAACAGAATTAAATTTATTTCCAAATATTGAAAAAATAGAACCATCCGATTGGTTGAAAAAAGCATTAGAAATTGGGCAATTATTGCCACTTACAAATGAAAAAAGTAAATCAGAAAGAGTTATTTCTCCTATTTTATCTGAAATAGCGATGAGTTATTTAGAAAATTTGACTATTTATTCGGGAGAGGATTTATATATTAATGAAAAAAAAGACCTCGCAGGTGCGTGTGATTTTTTTATTGCCAAACACAAAAAAAAGAGTGTAATGCAAGCCCCAATTATTACGATAGTTGAGGCAAAACAAGAAAATATGGACTATGGAAAAGGACAATGCGTAGCACAAATGTATGCAGCACAAATTTTCAATCAACAAAAAGAAAAACCACAGCCATATATATACGGTTGTGCGGTAACAGGTGATGCTTGGAAGTTTTTGAAATTAGAAAAAAACCAAGTCTATATTGATAATAAAACATATTATTTATCTGAAATACCTCAAATTTTAGGTATTTTTCATCATATAATCAAATTTTATTTATAGAAAAAACAAAGAAAAATTATCGGAAAACAAATATAAAAATGTCAGAAATTACATATAAAGTGCCTGTAATGGCAGAAATGAATGGAAAAATACCTGAAATATTATTTTGGGTAGGTTGTGCGGGGGCTTTTGATAGTCGTTATAAAAAAGTAACGGTGGCTTTTGTCAAAATACTCAATCATTTGAATATTGATTTTGCTGTTTTGGGACCTGAAGAAACTTGCACAGGCGATCCTGCGAAGCGTGCAGGCGATGAAATGACTTTTCAAATGCAGGCAATTCAAAATATTGAAACATTAAATATGTATCAAGTCAAAAAAATAGTAACGGCTTGTCCTCATTGTTTCAATACTTTAAAAAATGAATATCCTAATTTGGGTGGAAATTATGAAGTAATTCATCATTCTACTTATTTGCAACAACTTATCAACGATGGAAAATTGAAAGTAGAAGGCGGAACTTTCAAAGGACAAAAAATTACTTATCACGATTCTTGTTATTTAGGGCGTGCCAACGATATTTATGAAGCACCCAGAAAAGTATTAGAAGAATTAGATGCGGATTTGGTAGAAATGAAAAGATGCAAATCAAAAGGTTTGTGTTGTGGTGCAGGTGGCGGACAAATGTTCAAAGAGCCAGAACCCGGCAATAAAGAAGTCAATCACGAAAGAATTGAAGATGCATTGGAAACAAACGCAAAAATTATTGCGGTTGCTTGTCCATTTTGTATGACAATGATGACTGATGGCACAAAAAAGAAAAACGTAGAAGAAACTGTCAAAGTATATGATTTAGCAGAATTATTACTCGAAAACAACCAATGGTAAACGTACATTTAAAAACCACAATTACAAATTAAAAATATGTCTGAAGAAAAACAACCGCAAGAAGCTGGTCAAGACTCAAAAATTTTAAAAACACTTAGTCCAAGAAATATCATTATTCCAATCATTATTGGTTTAGGATTGGCGGCTTATTGGTTATATTTAGATTTGAGTAATCCTGACTTTATTAAAAATTTCAAAAATCCAAATTATTTTTGGTTAGGTATGGCTTTTATTGCTTTATTTATTCGAGATGGATTTTATATTTATCGCATTCGAGAACTTTCACGCCGAGCATTGAGTTGGGTAGGAAGTTTTTATACGATTATTTTATGGGAATTTTCGTCTGCGATTAGTCCTTCTGCGGTGGGTGGAACGGCTGTAGCTGCTTTTTTATTACTCAAAGAAGGCATTAGTTTTGGAAAATCTCTGGCGTATGTATTAGTTTCGGCTATTATGGACAATATGTTTTTCATTACACTTGGGGCAATTGTTTTGATTTTAGATGCCAATAACTTTTATCCGAATGGGATTTTTTATTTGGAAGGCATTGATCCTAGTTGGATTTCGTTGTTAAAAACTACGTTTTATACCAGTTATTCTGTGATTGCAGCTTATACTTTATTGATGTTTTATGGTTTGTTTTATAAACCAACTGCTATCAAATGGCTATTTGTTAAAATTACTTCGATTGGTTTTTTAAAACGTTTTCAAAAAGCTGCTGAACACCAAGGTGATGAATTAGTGGTGGCTTCAAAAGAATTAAAAGGCATTGAATTTAGTTATTGGGCAAAAGCAATTATCTCTACTGCGTTTGTTTGGATTTCTCGTTATGCTATTGTGAATTGTTTATTGGCTGCTTTTGTACCAACACTTGGCTTGGCAGAACACGGTATTATTTTCTCTCGCCACGTGATTTTATGGGTAGTATTGATTATTGCTTTTACGCCCGGTGGCTCTGGAATTGCAGAAGGAGCGTTCTTAAAATTTTATACGCCATTTGCATTCGGTATGACAGGTTTTATTGCTATTATTTGGAGAATGATTACTTATTATCCTTATTTAATTGCAGGCGTAATATTTTTACCACGTTGGTTAAGGAGAGTTTTTGTAGAACTTCCTAAATCTACTCCGCTTGAAAAATAGATTATTTTTTGTTTATTTCATAAAAAACTCGTGTGTATGTGAAAATATGCACAAGTTTTTTTAATATTTGACTTTATTCTAATTTCATTCCATCTATATTTTCATAAAAAATATTGATAAGAATTTTTTTATTTAATAAAATAATATTATTTTTGCATAAAATATAAACTTTAATATTAAAAATATGAACTTTTTAAATACGGTTTTTTATAAAATCTGAATATACAAATAAAAAATATAAATCTTATGGCACGTAAAACGGCAATAGAAATTAGAAGAATAAAAGAAGCTTTTCTTACCAAAATTAGAAACCTAAATATGAAAATTACTCGAAACTCTTCTTTAGGAAATTCCTTTTATCTTGTCAATGAAGAAATATACATAGATATTGCTTACGCAAGTTTGAATTCTCGTAATGAATATTTTTTTGGTATCGAAAAGGAACAATTTAATAATGTATTTGAAAAAAATAAGAACTTTTATCAGATTTTTATTTGTGATGATGAAAATCAAGTCTTTATAATTCATGCTTCTTTATTAGATATAATCTTAAAAGATGATAAATCTACTACCCATGATGGTTATCAGCAATGGAAACCTATTATTAGACAAAAAGATGATATATTTATTATGCGTTTTTTTGGCACTTATGAAATTAATGAGCATCTAAATAATTTTAATTATTTTAAAAATAACGTTGTAAAAAAAGAAAATTTAAACAATAATGATATGAAAAGCGAAAATTTTATTAAAAATATCTTAGAAAAAGATATAAGTGTATTAAAACAAAATGGTTTAAAAATTGTAAAAAATCATCATAATCACGAGTCAGAAGTAGATTTGCTGTGTAAAGATGAAAATGGTTATATTACATTAATAATCAAAAAAAACAAAGTCGAAGATGAAGTAGTAGGACAACTTTTAAGAAGTATGGGCTGGGTACGTGAAAATTTATCTCCTACTCAATTAGTAAGAGGATTAGTAATTGTTGCGTATGAAGGCGTAACAGAAAAACTAAGAAAAGCAGTCAAAGGAATACAAAGAGATGATAATTTAGTCCGAATTTTATCTATCGACATCAATGCAAGCAATGAAATCAAAGTAGTAGAAAATGAGTAAAAAATCAATCTCAAAAAGCTTTGAACAAAGTTGATAAGAGAGCATCTAAAAAATAAATTACCTAGAAATATGAACATACATATAAAAATTTTTATTGAGTATAATATTTTTTACTTGCCCCCAAAACAACAAATAAATCATTTTTTTGAAAGTCAAAAAAAATAGAATCAAATTATTTTACACACTTTTAATTACAGTAACAAAATAATTAAAATTTTTGAAAAATATAAATTCGAGAAACTTAGAGATTTTGGATAAAGCTAACTATTAAATTCATATTATCCTCCAGATAAATCTGGAAGCAATTCAAAAAATACATTTCAAAAAAAAAGGCATTTTCATTTTCCTCACAAAATTCCTAAAAACTATATTTTTTTTACAAAATTATTTTTTTTATTGTTACTTCAAAAAAATATAATTATGTTTGCGGAGACTCACAAAACAAAAAACGATAAGAAAATGACTATTCACGAAATTTTAGAAAAATATTGGAGTTTCAAACAATTTCGAACTCTCCAAGAAGATATTATTAATTCGGTTTTGGAAGGAAATGATACACTGGCTTTGATGCCCACAGGTGGCGGAAAATCTGTCTGTTTTCAAATTCCTGCTCTAAGTAAAAAAGGAGTCTGTATTGTGATTTGTCCTTTGATTGCATTGATGAAAGACCAAGTAGAACAATTAGAAAAAAGAGGAATTAGTGCGGCGTATATTGCCTCAGGAATGAGCCATAAATCGATAGACAAAACATTGGATTTGGCTGTCAATGGACAACTTAAATTTTTATATGTATCCCCCGAACGCCTACAAACCGAACTCATGCGTGAACGTACCAAACGTATGAAAGTAAGTTTATTAGCCATCGACGAATCGCATTGTATTTCTCAATGGGGTTATGATTTTCGCCCTCCTTATCTTCAAATAGCAGATTTTAGAACCTTAATTCCTGATATTACTTGTATTGCTTTGACCGCTACCGCCACTCCAAAAGTTTCCGAAGATATTCAAGAAAAATTATCATTCAAAAAAAATAAAAAAATATTTCAAAAAAGTTTTGCACGCGAAAATTTATCTTATTCGTCCATTTTAGAAGAAGGAAAAGAGCAAAAATTATTAAAAATTCTCAAAAATATCAAAGGAAGTGCCGTTGTATATCTGAGAAGCAGAATAAGAGTAGAAAAAATTACTAAATTTTTATATGAAAATAGTATTTCTGTCGATTTTTATCATGCAGGACTCGAAACAGATATCAGAAATAAAAAACAAGAAAAATGGATAAAAGGTGAAACAAGTGTAATAGTGGCTACTAATGCGTTTGGAATGGGAATCGATAAACCTGATGTAAGAGTAGTGGTGCATTTAGATTTGCCCGATAATTTGGAGGCGTATTATCAAGAAGCAGGCAGAGCAGGGCGAGATGAACAAAAAGCCTATGCCGTTGTTTTATATACGCTGAAAGATTTGGAGGATTTGAGAAAAAAAACATGGCAAAGTTTTCCCAATATTGATACGTTGAAAAGGGTTTATCAAGCCATTGGCAATCACTGTAATTTGCCGATTGGCTATGGAGAATTTGATAGTTATGATTTTGAGTTGCCTGAATTTTGTAATAAATTTTCTATTCCGATGCAAGATGCTTTTCATTCTTTGAAAAGATTGGAAGAATTTGGATTGTTGCAATTTAATGAAAGTTATTTTCAGCCTTCAAAATTTATGTTTATTTTGAAAGATAAAAATTTGTACGAATTCAAATTGACTACGCCCACCGCCCAACCAATTATTGAAGTTTTGTTGCGTTTGTATGGAGGAGTTACAGAAAATAATTTTGTTAGAATTTATGAATCTGATATTGCCAACCATCTCAAAGTATCAATCAATCAAATCAAAAATCAATTAATGCGATTACAAGACCTGAACGTAATTACTTATCAACCTCAAAAAAATAAAGCACAAATTATGTTGCTCACGCCAAGAATTGCTCACGAAAATTTACCTATTTCTTTGCCTAAATGGGAAACAAAAAAAAATAATGCCCTTGATAAAATAGAAGCCGTTATCAATTATGTAACCCAAAATTTGAGATGTAGAACGCAAATTTTATTAGATTATTTTGGAGAAAAGTATAGTTTTTGTGGCGTGTGTGATAATTGTATCCAAAGAAAAAAAGAAATCAAAAAATTGGCAGAAAATAATATCGATGACTTTCAAAAAATTAAAAATACTCTTATCAGTGGTGCGTTACCTATTAAAATATTAGTAGAAAAATTAGTCATCAATAATATAAACAATCAACAAGAAAAATATTATATAGATTTTATTCGAATTCTATTACAAAATCAAGTCGTAAGTTATCAAGAAGATGGACGTTTGAAATGGAATGAATGAATGAATGAATGAATGATTGTATTTCTCTAAAATTTTTATTGATTTTTAATTTCTGTTATTTTTTTGGTTATTAAAAACTACTCATCATCAAAAAATATTTTTACTTTTTTTTGAAATAAATATCTTTTTTTTGTTTTTCATTTGGAGCTATCAATATTGAATACTTGACAAACTCCAAATGAAAAACTTCTGTAAATGAAAAACTTCTGCGAATAAAAATTATTACAAGTTTTTTAACTATCAAAGAACAAAACCACCCAATTTTTTGTTTTCTATAAAAAAGATAAATTCAATAAAATATAAAAAAATGTCTAATCGTATTTTTTTGCGCATACGCAACATCACACAACAAACTCCCGAAGCGGTAAGTATTACTTTTGATAAACCTGAAAATACGCATTTTGAGTATAAAGCAGGACAATTTCTAACCTTTATTATCCAAAAAGATGGCAAAGAAGTAAGGCGTGCTTATTCTTTGTGTTCTTCGCCTATCACTGACGAATTGCCCGCAGTCGCTATCAAAAAAGTACAAAATGGTAATATTTCACAATATATGACCAACGAAGTAAAAGTAGGTGATATATTAGAATCTTTAACACCAATGGGAATTTTTACGACTGATTTTGTGCCTGATAATCAAAGACATTTGGTTTTATTTGCAGGTGGAAGTGGTATTACGCCTATGTTTTCTATCCTCAAAACAGCTTTATCTATCGAAAAAAATACAAAAGTTTCTTTGATTTATGCCAATAAAGATAATGAAAATATTATTTTTAAAACAGAATTAGAGAGTTTAGAAAAACAATATAATGACCGATTTAAAATTATTACTGTCTTAGAAAAAGCACCATTTTTTTGGACAAAAGGCTATAAAGGTTATTTAGATACTTCCAAAATAAAGAAAATTTTAGATAGTTTACCCAAAGTAAATATCAGAGATACAGAATTTATGATGTGCGGACCGCAACCAATGATGAGAGTCATTGAAAATGCGTTTAAAGAATTATCTTTGCCTTTGGATAAATTAAAAAAAGAAAATTTTAGTTTAACACCTGAAGAATCAGCGGAAGGAAAAGTAAAAAATGATATAATTACTACCAATAATACAAATACCAAAGAAGGTTTCGAAATCAAAGTAAAATATGATGGCGAAGAACATACATTTAAAGTTCCACCACAAAAAACTATCTTAGAAGTGGCTCTTTCTTTGAATATTGATTTACCTTTTTCTTGTCAAAGTGGTATGTGTACGGCTTGTTTGGGGCGTTGTGTGGCTGGAAAAGTACATTTAGACGAAGAAGACGCACTTACTCCCAAAGAATTGGCACAAGGAATGATTTTGACTTGCGTAGGACACCCAATAAGTGAGGGCGTAATTATTGAAATTGATTAAAGATAAAAAAAATAGAAACCTATAAAAACCTGTAAAAAATAAAAACTATGCTGCCTTTTAATGATTTTATGCAATTAATTTTTCCTCAAAATTGTTTAACTTGTAATCAAATTTTGTTAGATACTGAAGATCAATTATGCACAAATTGTAGATTTGCACTGCCTGAAACTAATGATTTTAAAGAGAAAAATAATACTTTATATCAAAGATTGTCGGTTTATTTTCCATTACAATTTGCGGCTTCTTATTTGGTTTTTAGTAAATTAGGAAAAACACAAAAAATATTACACGCATTAAAATATCACAATAATCCCGAAATTGGAGAATTAGTAGGAAAATGGTTTGGGAATATTTTATTTACCAATGGTTTTCAAAATCAATTTGATGTGATAATTCCTGTGCCATTGCATCCCAAAAAATTAAAATTGAGAGGATACAATCAAAGTGCTGCTTTTGGAAAAGGTTTGGCTTTTGGATTGAAAATCGAGCAAGAAGAAAAAGGATTGATTAGAAAAAAAAATACAGAAACACAAACCAAAAAAGGTAAAATGGAACGATGGCAAAATGTTTCTGATATTTTTGAAGTGGAAAATAAAGACATAATTTATCAAAAAAATATTTTATTGGTTGATGATGTGATTACCACAGGCGCAACGATAGGCGAATGTTTGAAAGCATTGCATCAACATCAACCTAAATCTTTGAGTGTGATTACGATTGCTACACCATCGGGATAATTATTTTAGTTTTATTTGTTTTTCTAATATTTTTTCTTAATTTTGCAAATAGATAAATTTCTCAAAAAAAATAAAAAAGCTATGAAAAAGTTACTACAATTTTGGTTGGTTTGTCTATTGATAGTCAAATCAATCTACGCACAAAATATTCAAAATTATAAATTTTCTAATCGAAATACTCCTGAACACGTCGAATTTTTACATTTGGATAATAAATCTAATCCAACTAAAATTGGTTATCGTGCCGCACAAGATAAAGATATTTTGAATTTGGATATTGTAAAACCCAAAGACGATGATGGAAATATTATCGTAAAGTTTCCGAAAAAGAAAATTACTTGGAAAATAAAACTCAATAGTTCTTTTTTGAGCGTCATTGATGATAAAAATAGAGTAAATACTTATTCTTTAGAAGATGGATTTATATATCAACAAGAAAAAATTTATGTGCAGTACTCGTTGGCGGGCATTGGTGCTTTCCATTATATGCCTTCTTCACAAATTCCGCCCAAAGAACTCAAAGTAGTGAAAGAAAGTGAAACTGGTGAGATATATGACGTGATTTTTCCTAACAATGGCGGAAAAGCAGTAATTTCTTTTGATAAAGAAAATAATATGATTGTTAAAAAACAAAGCGGAAAAGAAAAAATTTTCATACGAATAAAATAAAAATCTATGACTATAACAGAACAATACGCAACCATAGATATTGGCAATACACGCATCAAAGCAGGTATTTTTGCCAATAATGAATTAGTTCAAGAAAATTATTTTTCTGATTCCGCACAACTATATGCGTGGCTAAAAGATATTAAACCAACATTTAGCATTGTTTCGGCAGTCAAAAATTTTTCTGATGTATATTTGAGAGAAATGTCAAGTTTTACCAAAGTATATGTATTGAACCACGAATTATCGATTCCATTCAAAAATTTATATCAAACTCCTAAAACTTTGGGAGCAGATAGATTGGCAAGTATTGCGGGTGCCATGTATTTATATCCGCAAAAAAATTGTTTAGTATTTGATTTGGGAACTTGTATTACGGCTGATTTTTTGAATAAAAATGCAGAATTTTTAGGCGGAAATATTTCTTTGGGTATGATGACAAGATTTAGAGCCTTACACGAGTATACCGCCAAATTGCCTTGGTTACAAGCGACAGATAAAATTACTTTGACAGGCAGTAACACAGAAAAAGCCATCGAAAACGGAGTTATTCAAGGTATTATTTGGGAACTAAAAGGTTGTATCGAAGCCTATAAACAAAAATATACAGAAATAGAAGTTGTTTTTTGTGGAGGTGATGCAGATTTTTTTATGAATTTTTTGCCCAATCTAAATATTATTTCTTTGCCCAATATCAATCTTTGGGGACTTTATTATATTCTAAAAACGAATGTAGAAAATTTAGATTCTTAAGAGATTTATGTAGATTTTTTTTGAAATGTATTTTTTGAATTGCCTCCAGATTTATCTGGAGGTTAATATAAAATTCAATTCATGGCTTTAGCCGAAATCTTTATGTTTAATCCTCGGTCTGTGTACCACAGACCGAGGAGAAGAACTAAAAAATATTACTCCTTTTAATTATTT
The DNA here is from genome assembly GCA_013298075.1 of Cytophagales bacterium. GTDB lineage: Bacteria > Bacteroidota > Bacteroidia > Cytophagales > Microscillaceae > RDXZ01. Next base: position 30,269 of record JAAFJG010000013.1, read on the forward strand.
GGGTAAAAATAGTGCTTTTTAAGTTTTTATTGATAAATCAATACACTTATTTCCTCCAAAAAACTTATCAAAAATAAAAATATTTTGATAAAAAATTCGTTATCAATAAATATTCAAAATAAAATGGCAAAAATAATAGGCATCACAGGCGGAATAGGCTCAGGCAAAAGCATAGTTTGTAAGGTTTTTGCTTTGTTGGGTGTGCCAATTTATGAAGCAGATGTACGGGCAAAATATTTGATGAATCATAATCAACATATCAAACAACAACTAAAAAATGCTTTTGGGAACGACACTTATACTGAAAATGAAGAATTAAATAGACGTTTTTTGGCTGAAAATGTATTTATTTCTAATGAAAAAGTATTATTATTAAATAGCATTGTTCACCCCGAAGTTGCCCAAGATTTTAAAAAGTGGACTACCAAAAAACAGCATTTTGATTATGTATTAAATGAAGCGGCTTTGATGTTCGAAAGTGGAAGTTATCAAAGAATGGACAAAGTAATCACTGTTTTTTCTCCTTTGGAAGTACGCAAAAAACGAATTAGACTTAGAGATACACAACGCACCGAACAAGAAATTGATAATATTATTCAAAAACAATTACCAGAAGAAGAAAAATTTAAAAAAGCAAATTATATCATCGAAAATGATGATAAAAAACCACTTTTACCACAAATATTAACATTAAATACTATTTTTCGACAACCTAATTTTTTAAAACTATGAGTGAAAATGCTAAATTAGGCTATTTTACAGGCTATTTATTTTTGATTGGCTATTTATTTTTTTCTATTTTTGGTTATTTGGGCTGATTGGGTATTTGGATAGAAACTTTTCTATAAGTAGGATTAATAAGTTTTTTTGTGTGGTTATGTATTTAGTTAGCTACTTAAAAATGGGCTTTTTACTAACTTCGAAATGATAAATAAAAGTTGTTTTAATTTATTTTTAGGATTATATAAATTTAGTTTTTTCTGAAATAACAAAAAAAAGCAACTGATGAAACATTTCAATTGCTTTTAAGGCTAAATATTAGAAAATGTAAGTACTACTTTTGATTAGTTCAAATATAGGTAAGCGTCTTTTTATTTTTCCTTTTGATTTCTTTTTATTTTTTCCTTTAAATCTTTAATTCTTTCGTTCAAAAGTTCTTTTTCTTTGCTCAAAGAATCTAAGGCTTCATTTTTTGAGAAATCGACAGGCGTTGCACTTCTTAATTTACAAGCATATTTGGACGCATTGACCGTTTCTTGCACTTTGAATGCAATTTTTTGTCCTTCGTTTATTTCAGAAATTTCCTTTTCGACTTTTTTAACTTCTTTTCCTTTATTATTATAAAAAATAACATCAATGATAATATCTTTAAATTTCGCATCAGTTTTTTTGTTCGATACTTCGATATTGATGGTAAATTCACCCATTTCCTCGTTTTCGAGTTGGTCAGCTACGATTAAACTTTTATTGAGTTCAGATTTTAATATTTTTTGATATTCTTTTTCTTTTTCCTCAAATTTTGTTTTTGATTTTTCTAAAGAATCTAATTCGAGTTCGTCTTCAGATTTTTTATCTTCTTTTTTGTCCTCTTTTTTATCTTCTTTTTTGGCTTCATCTTTTTTTCCTAAACTATCATCAACTTCGGCTGTTTCATTTTTATTTTCTTTCGACTTTTTATTAAATTCTAAGAATATTAAATAACCAACCACACAAATTAGAAAGAAAAATAAAAGATATAAAATAGTATAAGAACGTTTTCGAGAGGCTTGAATTTGATTGATTCGAGAAGGTTGATTGTTATTATTATTACTATTATTTGAAGAATTTTGTGCCGAATTAGTTTGCGTATTCGAATAAGTATTATTTTTAGGTTGAGTTTGAGTAAAAGAAGAAGTTGTGGGCGTAGCTTTTTCCATTAACGCTCTTTTTAATTCTTCACAACTTTGATAACGGTCGTTTGGATTTTTGGCGGCTGCTACTTCGATTATTTTTTGCAAATAATCAGGTACAGAAGGATAAAAATCTTTTGCTTTGGGCAAAATTTCGTTCAAAATTTTGTTATAAATCGAAAATTCTGTTTCAATATTTTCATTATAAGGCGAAGTTCCTGTCAGCATTTCCCACAACGTAACGCCCAAAGAATATATATCACTTCGAGCATCTAAATTTTCACCTTTTACTTGCTCAGGACTCATATAAAGCACTGTTCCGATTCTTGCCCCTGCTTTTGTCATCGCAGGTTTATCATTTTTTAGGATTTTTGCGATACCAAAATCCAAAATTTTTGCTTGTCCATCTAATCCAATCAAAATATTAGAAGGTTTTATATCTCTATGCACAATTCCTTTGGCGTGTGCATACGCAAATCCATCTAAAATTTGATAAAAAATATCCAAAGCACGTTTTTCATTCAAAGGACCTGAAACATTTTTCAAAAACTCATCTAATGGATGTCCTTCTACATATTCCAATATCAAAAAAAGTCCTTTTTCATTTTCTAAATAATCGTATAAAGTTACAATATTAAGATGTTGCAAACCAGAAAGCGTAGTTGCTTCTTGTCTAAAACGGTCTTTTACTTCTTGGTGATTGACAAGAGCAGGATTTAAGACTTTGATAGCCACTTTTCGTCCTAATTGAATATGTGTGGCTAAATAAACCTGTCCAACTCCTCCTTCTCCCAATAGTTTTTCAACTTGATAATTTAAAATGCGTTCTCCAATCATTTTTTTAGATGAATTTTTAATATTTTCCTTTTTAAAAAACGTAAAATTACAAACGATTTTATATATTACCAAAAAAAAGATGTTTTTATTGCTTATAAATTGATATTAAAACAAAAAATCACGCTTAAATGGTTTTTAAACGTGATTTTTTTTGGATAGAAAATGGTTTGAGTGATGTTTTAACTTAAAATTATTCAAAAACTTCTATGCCTATAGCAGGAGTATAATAAGTATCTTTTTCTGTTTCATCAAAAAAACGAAATCCACGATCATACTCGTTCCACTCTTTCAATTTTTTATGAATATTCGATATATTATAACGCCTATAAGTGTAAATTATTTTTTTTGTTTTGATATAAAAAACCCCTGTTTCCAATTCAGTGTTAGAATAAAAGTCATTTTTAGAACGCATAAATTGTGGTATAATTTCTTTTGTTTTTTCATCTACTTTTCCAATGTATTCTATTCCCACAAATAAACCTTCTTTAGGTAACACAATACCTAAATCTTGAATATTCAATTCTATTTTTTGTTTTCTACGTTTGCCTTTCTTTAAAGTAAAGATATTACTTTTTTCTTTGATTGCGTACGCTTCATCTGGTTGATTATTCTTATTTTTGTAGAAATGAAACTTAAAAAGTACATCTAAATTTTGATTTCTTCGGGACAAGACAAATAACAATGATTTGATTTTTTTATTTTTGTTATAAGGATTTTGAATAAGTGTAGTGGCTTCTTGACCTGAAGTAAATATAAAATTACTATTTGTTCGTTTTGAAGCAAATCCTAAATTTTTAATTTTTTTTTTCTGGCTTGTTACCACTACTTCGTCCAAGTGTATAAAATCGTCATCTAAAAAAAATTTATTTGGAATTTTATCAGTTTCTATTTCTTCAGTATGATAATTTGTAGCATAAACCCTTATCAATTTGATATTTTTGGGTATATCTAATTTTATTTTTCCTTCTTCATCAGTTGGAAAGATACCTACAATAGAATCATTCTCAATATAGGTAACGGTTGCAAAAGGAATTGGCTTTTGTGTTTGTTTCGATAATATTTGTATTTCTTGGGCAGTGATATACGAAATATTGAGTAAAAGAAACAGCAATAAAATAAGTTTTTTCATTTTTTGATATATTTAGGTATTTTAAAGTGAATGTTTAGATGTCTTTTATTTCTGATTAAAATTCTAAAATATGGACATTTTCCATTGATAGATAAATCTTTATTATCATTTCCTTTTCTAAATTTAATTATTTCAAATTGGTCAGGATTAAATTTATGTAAAAAGGTAATTGGAACGCCCATAATTCCTTTGTAATCCATAGGAATATCTTTGGTTTTATTGATATTTATAGCATCATAATTATCAAATATAGGATATTGACTTTCATTGCCTTCATATTTTTTAGAGAGAATAATATCTTCATATCGTTTTGAGGTGTCCAAATTTGTGAGCCACAAACAATTATTAGGAGAAATTATTCTATTACCTAAATCATCAATACGAGCCTCAGTTCCATACAATTCGTAATGCTCGGGAACTATAAAACCTGAAATACCTCTCCCCATATTGATGCCTAACCAAGCCTTATTTTCTTTGATTAATTTAAAAATTTCTTTGTATGTTATAGCATTGATATTGCCGATGATTAGAAATTTTTTTTCGTATTTTATTAGTTGCTCTACATATTCTCTAAATAATGAAAAAGGTGGATTGGTAACAATAATATCAGATTGTTTCAAAAGTTCGATAGATTCTTGACTACGAAAATCACCATCTTCTTTGAGATATTTTATGCCGATTTCTTCTGCATCAGGGATTTTATTTTCATTTTTCTCGCCTAAATATTCAAGAAATACTCCATTTTGAGATTCTTTTTGAATAAATAAATCTTTTTCTTGTTTTTTATAACAAGTTGTGAGTAATTTTTTTAATCCTAAATTTTCAAAATTATAAGCAAAATAATTAAAAAAATTACTATTTCTGGGGTCATCACAATTACAAAAAACGACTTTATTTTTAAAGTGTTCTTTGTAATGTTTCAATTCTCGTTCTATATCTGAAAGTTGTGTATAAAATTCATCTTTTTTTGAAGATTTTGCTATATGTAATGTTTGGTTTAATGTTTTTTCGACTATCATTTTTCGTAATGGTTTTTCAAAAATGCGTTCTCCAATCATTTTTTTAGATGAATTTTTAATATTTTCCCTTTAAAAAATGTAAAATTACAAACGATTTTATATATTACCAAAAAAAAGATATTTTTATTGCTTATAAATTAAAGTTAAAACAAAAAATCACGTTTAAATGGTTTTTAAAGGTGATTTTTTTGGATAGAAAATGGTTTGAGTGATGTTTTAACTTAAAATTACTCGTAAACTTCTATGCCTATAGCAGGAGTGTAAAAAATATTTTTGGTTGTTTTATCTAAATCTTGATATATTTTGCTATAGTCGTACCAATCTTTACTATATATTCCTTTATCTAAATTAGAGAATTTGCGTCTCTGGTAACTGTAAGTAGTTTTTGCAGCTTTAATATACTTTATTCCAATTATATTATTAACATGTTTTTCTCCATCCATAATATTTTTTGGAATTATCTTATTTGTTTTCTCGTCTATCAATCCCATGAACTCCAAACCTATAAATAAACCTTCCTTTGGCAGTTTTATTTCTAAATTTTGAATATCTATTTTTATTTTTTTACTTTTATTCTTCTTTAGAATAAAAATATTATCATTATTTTTTGTATGTAATTTTTGGGGTTTATCATTTTCGTTTTTATATAGATTTATTTTAAAATACGCATCTAAATTTTGTTTATATGTATATACAATAAAACAAATTGTTTTTATATTTTTATCTATGTTATAAGGGTTTTTTATTAGGGTAGTTATTTCTCCTCCCGAAAAGAAAACGTGACCATTTCTTGTTTTCTCTAAAAAATATCCCAAGTATTTAGTAGGTATTTTTTTATTCGTTATTATAATTTCTTTTAAATATGTTGTAGAATCTTGAGAAAAATTTATATTCTTTTTTAATAAATTAAAAGTATCTTTTGTTAAAAAAAAAATATCTGAATTTATGTATTCATTTAAATATATTTTTTGAGGTAGGTTTTTTGATGGTATTTTCAATAGATTTTCTTCATTAGTAATTTCTAATGAGTCAATATCACTATCAATATTAATATCTGCTTTACCTATAATATTTGTGTAAACGCCACCACCACGATAAAGAGAATTTTTGGAAACATATCTTATTTTTGAGAAAGAAAGGGGTTGTTTCGTTTGCTCTGATAATACTTGTATTTCTTGAGCAAATACTGATAGTGAGTTAATAAATAAATAAATAAATAAATATTTCATAATTTTTATATTTCATTAAAAAAAATCAAAACTATTCAAAAAAAACAGCCTATAAATTTTACTTTAGTATGATTTTATACTATAGATAATTTTAGAGCGTCTTTTTTGAATAGTTTTAATAATTTAGTTGTATATTTAACAAATTACACTATCTATTTCTGTTTTTGTTACTCTTATCCAAAAGAAATAACCAACCATATAACACAATCTCTCTCCCATTACGCAACTTCCACATTCTACTCTATTACCTATAAATGGTCTTCTCTCTACAATATCTATATCATTATTCTGTTCTACTACTTTAATAATATCAAACTCATTAGTAGAAGCATAATCAGATGTTTTATCAATATCACTTATAATAGTAGTTGTGTTATTTGATATATTTACAACCGTCATTTTATATGTACTTCTATCAACATCCGTAAAATAAGTAGGATTTTTTCCTGTAATATCAGTTAAGATATACCCTCTTGCTTTGGCTTCGTCATTAATAATTATCTCAGAAACAAGATAATCTACACTATTATCAGTGGTTTTAATTTGTGCGCCAATAGTGTAATTAGCTCCCTTGTAAAAAGAACTAATAAAAGCTTGAGTTGTTGTACTAAGGTTTGTTCCTCTTTTTACAATTTGATTTTGTAGTTCATTTTTTTGAGGTTTTGGGAGTTCATTTTGTGTCATTTTATTACAAGAAATAGGTAATAACATAACTACTAAAAGAATTGAAGATAACAATATTTTTTTCATAATAAATAGTTCAACGTCTATTCTATAAGCAAAGACCGTGCTGTATGTTTATTAAATAATTTTAATGGTGCAAAATTAGGATTTGTAAATTCAATCTCCTAATTTTGCATCAAAATAATTATAACTCATTCGCATATAAAAACGATTATATTTTATGAAAATAGGTGAAAAAATTAAAAAATTTAGAGAATATCGAGGATTTAAACAAGAAGTATTAGCCGAAAAATTACAAATGACACAAGCAGGTTATAGTCGTTTGGAGCGTAGAGAAGTAGATATACCTTTTAGCAGACTTGAACAATTATCAAAAGTACTTGATGTGCCTATGCGTGATTTAGTGAGTTTTGATGAACAATCTATGATTACTAACTACATTACAAGCAGTCAATTATTTACAACTAATGGTTCTATAATAGCGGATAAAGAAGTTTTAGTAAAACTTGAAAAACAATATGAATCTCGTATTGAAGCACAAGAAAAAGAAATAGAACGTTTACACGAACTTGTAAAGCAAATTCTTATGAAATAAAAAAAAGTATTACTTAATTGTTTAGTACTTTTGTTTAAGTATTTTAAAGTGAATGTTTAAATGTCTTTTATTTCTGATTAAAATTCTAAAATATGGACATTTTCGATTGATAGATAAATCTTTATTATCATTTCCTTTAAAAAATGTAAAATTACAGATCCAAAAAATAATAAAATATCTTTTGAGGCATATTTGTTTAAAACTTTCTTATCTAATAACATGAGAGTAATAAATTTAATGTTTTTGATTAAAAACACGTCCTTTCCAAACTACTTTTTTATTCAAAAAATAGTCAAAAAATACGATAGGAGAAATAAAATAATGAAAAATACTCAAAAAAGGAAAATAAATGAGTAAATGAAGTTGTTTTATTTTTTGTAAATTAAAATACAAAAAAAATAATCTTACTAATTCTATCGCCAAAAAACCTATTCCAAAAAAAATAGAAAAATAAGAAAATAATAACAAAAAAATCCCCGAAAAAGCCTTCAATATCAATAAAAATGAAAAAAAAGAATTGACTTGCATCGCACCATACAACCATCTTTTTCGTTGGGCAAGCCAATTTTTAATATTTTGGGTAGGATTAGTAAAAGCCAAAATATTTTCATGGTATAATTGTTCGAATTGCCCGCCATTTTTTACAATTTTTTGGAACAATAAAAAATCTTCTGTCAAAGAAAAAGGTAAATTTTCATAGCCACCAATTTCATTATATGCTTTTTTTTCGAATGCCATATTATTGCCAATAGAAGTCAAAGCAATTTTTTTTTTGGCAAATAAATAAATAATTCCAAAAATTTCTGCCCACTCCAACGCTTGTATTTTTCCAAAAAAAGAATCAGATATAGGAATTGTAACACCTGTAACAATTTGTATATTTTTATCAAAATATAACATAAAATTTTGTATCCAATCTTTATTCACATAAGTATCAGCATCAGTAACAAATATTATTTCGTTATTTGTTTTTTCAATCAGTTGTGCTAATACGTTTGTTTTTCCTTTTAAATTTGGATTTTGGGAAGGTAAAATATCAAATAAATAAAAATTTGGTTTATTTTCGATAAATTTTTCAATCAATTTTTTAGAGTTATCACTCGAATTATCATTGCCTATCAATACATCAATACTTCGATAAGATAGATTTTGAATATGCGTTAAACATTCAATAATATTATTTTCTTCATTTCTTACGGCAATGATAATTGTAATTTTTTTCATAATTTTAGATATTTTAGCACGCGGATAACGCGGATTTAGCGGATTAAAACGGATTTTTCTCGAATTTTTAATGTTTTATTTATCCATTTAAAATCTCTACTATCAAAACATACAAAAATCTCGCAAGATTTTTAAAACCTTACGAGATTTTTGTATGTTTTGATAGTAGTCTTGAAAAACTATCTATTTTATTTGGAGTCTTTTATTTTTCCACTTCCTGAAATATCAAAAATAACGTCATTTTTACTAAATGTAGTAGTTGAAACGGTAACTTTTTTGAGGTCTTTTGAAAGGAATATTTCGGCTGAAGCATTCGACGTACCCGCATAAGCACCAGTCAATATGAGTGCATCTATTCGTTTGCCTGTTTTGGCATTGAAAGTAGCCACGTCAATAAAATGTGAAATAACATTACCTTTTTCACCTGTCGTATAAAACAAAACGATTACTTTATCGGTACGTTTGTAGTATGCTATTGGATAACCAAAAGATTCTTCTACTTTTTTATACGAATTTTTATCCCAGAAAACATTCCAAACTACTTTTTTTTCGAGGCTTATCTCCAAAGATTTTTCTATTTGTGCGGAAGTCAATTTATCGCCTGCTTTTATTTCAGGAATTTTTGACAAGACCAAATTAAAGTCTGCCAAATCATTGGCTTTTTGTGCAAAAGTAACTATGCTAAACATATAGCAAAAGAAACTAAAAAAGAGTATTTTTTTCATTTTTTTTTAATTAAGATTATCATAAAATTTAATTTTACGGCATTTTTTTGAATTTATTTTTTATGTTTTTTCTTTTTTATCCGCAACTTTTCTCACCTATTCAGCAAGAAAAATTACGAATAAAATTAGTTATTTTTCTTTTCTAAAATAGACTTCGCCATCACTTGTATCGAATACAAATAAAAATTTAGTAAGTTTAACGATTCGAAGTGCGTCTTTTTTACCATTGGCAAGCACAATAATAAGCCTTTCCTTTTTTTCATCATAACTCCATTCAAGAGTTTCTTCTGGATTTTCTTGTATTTTTTGTACTAATTTTTTATCAGCCTTAAATTCCATAAAAGCGTTGCTACTTTCTACATTGTCTTTTACTTGTTTTCTAAGGTCTGCATCTACGGTTTTGCCTTGTTTTTCATAATCACTGAGTGTTACTCTCGCTAATTTTTCTTTATCCAAAACCCATTTGCCGACAATGGCTTTCTCAACATATTTTTGAGAACGTTGTGCAGGAACTTGTCCTTCTAATTGATTGATTATCATAATGATAACAAAAAATAAAGTGATAAAACGCATATTTTTTTATTTTAAAGTTTTGTTAATGTATCAAAAAAATAGGTTTCTACGCTAAAAGTATCATTAAACAAATCGTCTAAACTCTTTTTTTCGCTATTTTCCATATTTTTTGCTATTTTTTTCAGAATTATTATTATTGTTTTTTAAAAGTAATCAAACAAGTTAAATAATCTGACTCATACCCATTATGCACATAACAAACTAAATTCCCTTTGGTAAAAATATTGCCTTGCCAAAGTTTTTCATTGGGAATTTCTATAAATAAAGACCCCATACCAATATTATAAGCGACTTCGGTTTCTTTGCTTTTGCTAATGGTAATAATATTTTTGGGCGAATCCATACCTGCAAATGCACTAAATTTCCATTTTGTACCTACAAAAACCTGCAATGCTTTTTCTGGCTCAATTTCTTGTCCTTTGTATTGCGTTTCAAGTTTTAAACTTGTTACTATCCAAGAAGTATTAGAAAGAACTTTTTCAGGCTCTAATACTTGCGTCCAAGTGCCTCCTTGCAAGTCTGCAGCGGTGGTTACTTGTGCCTCTATCGTGTGCATATATATAAATAAAGGGTGAATACGATTTTTTTCATTTTGATTTTGAGTTGTGAAATTAAATTTATTTTTTGACAAACGTAAATTTAGCCGTTGTTTTATTAAAAACGAGTTCACCAAATGGCATTTTCCATTTTGGAACGCCTGCATTTTTAGCTATTTCAGAACCCAATGCAATGAATAATTTGATAGTTGTGCCTTTTCTTGGCATCTCTGCATAAAAACATTCGCTACCTTCCGCACCTTTGGCAGACATTTTGGCTAAGGCTTTTTCATATTCTTCTTTTATTTTATTTTCATCATGAGGTTGTGTTTCTAATACTTTGTCAGGGTCAGGAAAAGTAAACCTTAAATTCAGACCAGAATCGCTACCCATAAGTCCTGTTGTTTTTACACTTTTGTCTATCAAATTTACATTTGTTAAAAAACTACCTACTATTTTGCCTTTTGCACTATTCCACACAACATATTGATTGTACTGAGCATTTTTTTCTACTATGTCTTTTTCTTGGTAAGTGCTATTTGTAACATTAAAAACATACCCATTTACTTCATCTACAATCAAATTTTTGGATTTATAAACCACAGGCGAAGCACCATTGACAGATTCATTGATTTCAATGGCGTATTTTGGCAAATTAAAATTTTTACCTGTGTATTTGAGTGCTTGTGCTTGCACGCCCACGCTCATACATATAGAACTAAGTAGGGTAAGGATTGTTTTTTTCATGTTTTTTTTAAAAATTAAAGTTTAGAAATTAAATTTACTTTTCCGTCCATATTTGGCTCTGCTACCAATAACAAACGCCCTTTTTTGCCACCATTGTATTCAAATAATTTATCATCTTCGTCCATTTTGATAGTTGTGATGATATTTTTTTGCAAGCGATAACTTCCGCCACTTCCTTGATTATAAACCGTTACTTCGTCATTTGTATCATTTTTCATTTTGATGCTAATGTTTTTGGCTTTGCCTGCGGGTTTAGGCGTACTTGATTTTTCTTCTTTTTTCTTTTCTGTTCTTTCGTTACTTGAATTACCTGAACTACTTGAACTATCATTTGAATACGAATTATCAAAATCTTCGTTTTCTTCTTCTTGTACTTGTTCTTGTTTTACAAATGTACCATTTTTGCACTGCAAAATATATTCTTGTATCAATCCGCCATTATATTCATCTATCACAAGCGAAATACGACTTGCCAAAGTATAAATATCTTCCAATGAATGTGTAGGAAGAGACATTTCTTCTTGTGTGCTGATATATTTATCTTCTTCTTCATTAGAGTCAGGATTTGTATAAGAACAATCTTTCATATACTTACTAATACCAGAGCGTAATTTTAAATAGTTACTTCCCTCCGTTGAGATTGATACTTCGCAATGTCCTGTATGCGGATTGCCACGCAAACAATCAAAAGGAGTAGTTTCTACTCTTATATAATCAACTTTTTCATTTTCAATTATCACACATGTATATGTGAGTTGTCCATTCAAATCAATATAATGGGCAAAACCTCTGTTTTCGTTCTCTCTGCTGTTTTCGGGTTGCCAATAAATCAAATCACCTTTAAATGGAATTACTTCGCCAGATTTTGAGGTAAAAGATTGGAATTTTGGTGCGCCATGTTTTGCAATAACTTCCTGCACGCTTGTAAAAGGACGTTCAGCAAGTTTTTTGATAGTGGTCGTAAATATATTTTTATCCAAAATTTCTTTGCTTTTTTCCAATCTTTGTGCAGTTGTATTATGATACGTTTCGCTACATGTTGTTGGAAGATGTTTTAAGATTTCCTCTATAATTAAAAATTCGCTGCCTGCGTTTTTGTCTGGGGTAAGATAAATACTTGGTGAATTGTAATTTTCCTCTACTATATTGCTACTTCCTAACACATATCTATATTCCATTACAGATGTTGTAATCTCCAAATAAAGAGTTCCTGTAGTTCCTAAATGAGTATTACCAAAACCAGCAGGCGTGAAATATGAATAAGGCACCACTTGATAAGATATTTCTCTTACTTGTTCGTGTTTGTTGTTGGTATAATAAACATTCAAAATTTGAAGTTCATTTTCTTTAAAATCATAATACGCACATAAAGTGCCTGTTTTTGCAGTACTATGTGTGTAAGAAGTAATAAATTTGCCATCAGGAGTCAAAAACTTCACAGTTGCCCCATTCAAATTTTCAAATATTTGTTTGGTTGGATTTCCTTCTTGCTTTTTTTGTTCTTCGTTTTGATTTTGTTCATTAAAATTTTGTACGCTATCTCTTAGTCCATCAAGCGTTTTTTCGATGTTTTGTGTTTGTTCTGCTACAAAATCAGTGGCTTTTTTAAATAGATTTGAAAAAAAATCTTTCATAATATAAAGTTGTTTTGAATGTAATAATAATGATATGTTTTGAAACAAGATTTACAATCAATGATAATCATTGATTGCAAATCTTATTTTTTTTGATGATGATTTTATTTTTTGAATACAAAAACTAAGTATGTACCATCTGCGCGTGGACTATCAGGAATCATTTCAAAAATTCCATTGACTACTTTAATTCTTGATTTATTTACGTTTTTTTTATCTTCGTTTTCAGTCGTCATTTCTAATTGTTTGCCTACTATTTTCCAAGTAGTTTTCTTTCCCTGAGTCATTGGGCTGGTCATAGAACCATCAGCCATAAAATCCATTACCATTGTACCGTCTAAAAACATAGGTTTGATATCATCTAAGTTTTTTTTCTGTTCGCTGGTCATCTTTTTTAAATCTTTTCCTGCTTTGTCAGCAATTTTGAGGTCAGAAAGTTTCCATTTTCCTATGAGTTGTTTTGAAACGTCTTGTGCTTGCATAGCCAAAGATATAAATACTAAAAAAAGTGTTGTGAAAGTTAATTTTTTCATTGTTTTTTGAAATATATAAATGTGAATAAAATTTTTGTTTGAAATTATAATTATGGACAAATTGTCTTTTATTCTTTTTTTATGATTTTGTATTGATTTAATCAAGAGAAGAAATTTCTTCTCTTGATTATTTTTTACTTATTGCTAATAACTATAACAAAAATTTGCTACAAACTTGCAGATTTATAACTGAACGCGTGTACCACTTTTTGTGTTGGCAGTTACATTATAAATAACGCCTCCACCTTTCACTTTGACAACTGCACCCACCGCAAATTCATAACTTACAATCATTTTTTTGCCTACTCTGCCTGTGCCTGTATGAGGTTTGTTGTTTTCGAATATAAGATAAACATCAGCTGCACCGTTTTTATTTTGGAATTCAATTCTGATTCCACCTGCGTTTGGTGCTTTAATAGTTAAGTTGTTTTCTTTTTTTTGTTCACTAATAGTAGAAGAACCAAAAAAAGCAAGAGACGATGCGATAAGACCGCATAAAATTAAATTTTTCATTGTTTTGAAATATATAAATGTGAATAAATTTTTTTTTTAAAAATTATAATTATGGACAAATTGTCTTTTATTAGAGTTTTTTAAATGGTAGCCAAAAATTGACAAAAATCATTAAAAATTCGAGAGAAAAGAAAAAAAATCCGTATTAATCGGCTAAATCCGTGTTATCTGTGTGCTAAAATCTCTTTCATTTAAAAAATACTATTCTTTTTTTATGATTTTGTATTGATTTGATTATTTTACTTTTTTGAAAACAAGAACTAAAAATGCACCTTTAGAACCATCACCATTCGTGAGTTCCAAAATTTCTTTTTTGATTTTAAAAGGAATTTTTTCTATTTTATCAGATTTTGTATTGATTACTTCTAATTCTTTACCTATTATTTTCCAAGTTCGTCTTTTGGGTTCGTCATCAGAAATAACGCTCACTGTCATAGAGCCATCAGCCATAAACTCATTGACCATTTTTTGTTTTAGAAATATTTCTTTCATATCTTCTAATTGCGTTTTTTGTTCGTTGGTCATTTTTTTTATCCCCTTTCCTTTTGCATCGGCAAGTTTGAGTTCAGAAAGCGCCCATTTTCCTATGAGTTGTTTTGAAACGTCTTGTGCTTGCATAGCCAAAGAGATAAATACTAAAAAAAGTATTGTGAATGTTAATTTTTTCATTTTTTTTGAAATATATAAATGTGAATAAAAAAAAATTTGTTTTACTAAAATTTTAGTGCAAAATTAGTAATTGTTTTTTTATGAAAATGAAAAATTACATGAATGCCTACATTTTTTACATGAACGGCTGTGTTTTTTACATAAAGGGGGGAAATGGAATTATTTTTAGTAATTTTTCAGTTGGGGACAAACTAAAAAAATGGCATTTTTAAAAACGTATCAACTTACGTTACAACTTCTTTTTTTAATATTTTTAAGTAAATATTGAATTTTTTAAATGAAAGAGATTTTAGCATGTAGATACACGGATTTAGCAGATTAAACCGAATTTTTTCTCTTTTTTTCAAATTTTTAGTATTTTTTATCAATTTTTGGTCACCGTTTAAAAAAATCTATTTTAAAATAAATCATGAAATTAGACTTTGGACAATATTTTTAGTATTGGTTTTCTTTCAAGAAAGTCATTTTTTTTGTTTTTCATTAAAGTTTGTTTGTTCATGGGAATTATTGTGGAGCTAATTTTGTTGTGCTATAGATAGTCATTTTTTTTGAAAATATAGAAAAATATCAATTTAAAAAAGGTAGATATTTTGGCTATAGCCAACCTCTAATAGTAAATTTGGGCAAGCACGCCTTACATATTTTGATTAGAATTTTTTAAATAAACTTTCGATTTTCATTTGAATTACGCCTAAAAAAGCTTCTTTAAAAATACCTGCGGTCATTTTTGATTGTCCTTTTGTCCTTTCTGTAAAAATAATAGGTACTTCTTTGATTTTAAAACCATATTTCCAAGCCAAAAATTTCATTTCTATTTGAAAAGCATAGCCTACAAATTTGATTTTATCTAATTCAATTTTTTGCAATACGTTACTTTTATAGCATTTAAAGCCTGCGGTTGTATCCATAATTTTCATTCCTGTAATAAATCTTACATAATATCCTGCAAAATAAGACATCAAAACACGGCTCATAGGCCAATTAACCACATTTACTCCTTGAATATAACGAGAGCCAATTGCTACATCAAAATTTTCTTGTGAGCAGGCGTAATGTAGTTTGATTAAATCTTGTGGATTGTGCGAAAAATCAGCATCCATTTCAAAAATAAAATCATAATTTTTTTTTAAAGCCCATTTAAAACCGTGAATATACGCCGTTCCTAGTCCTAATTTACCTTTTCTTTGCTCTAAAAAAAGTCTTTCAGGGTATTTTTCTTGATATTGCTTGACGATATCAGCCGTTCCGTCAGGCGAGCCATCATCGATAATTAACAAATGAAAATCACCATTAGGCAAAACCAAATTCATGACAGTTTCGAGCATATCTGCAATGTTTTCTTTTTCGTTATAAGTTGGAATAATTACTATAGACTGCATTTTCTGTGTGTATTTTTTGCAAATATATACATATTTTTTGAAAAATTATAAAATACTTGAAAACTGTGGAAAAAAATATTTTTTTAATAAAAAAGTCTTTAAAACCGCTTTAAATAAGTTTTTTTTATTCTTTGTTTTTTGATAAATAATTATCCAAATATAATTTGGTAAAAATATAAATCTTAAATTTTTATTTTGTTATCTTTTTTTACAATTTTTATTTTTATTGATTTATTAGAGTTTTTTTAAATAGTAGCCAAAAATTGACAAAAATCATTAAAAATTCAAGAAAAAAGAAAAAAAATCCGTATTAATCCGCTAAATCCGTGTTATCTGTGTGCTAAAATCTCTTTCATTTAAAAAATACTATTAGTTAAATACAGTTTTTTAATGAAATATATTTATTATTTAAAATTTGCATATTTGAGTTTTTGCCAAATAATATTTTGTAAAAAATATATAATTATTTTTTTTTAAGAATAAAAATAAATTTTAAATAAAATTAAGAAAATAAATTTTTTTTTTCACATCTTTCAACTTGATAAAAGAAAAGTTTTTTTCTCCACAAAAATTGTTAGACAACCACATTATTTTCTCCTTGAAATAATAATATTTTTCAAGGATACAAATACTTATTATTTATTTATCAAACGAAAAAAAATAGTTTTTTATGATTTTTATGAGTATTTTTGCGGTCTAATTTTTATATATGTCATCTTTCAAAACGGTATTTTTTTTAGTTATTTTAGTTATTTTAGTTATTTTAAATCTCTGTATAGGCACAATAAATATTTCATTTTTGTCATTTTTATCTATTTTTTATCAAGGAAGCACAGGAAATTCTGATTTTGATATTTTATTAATCGAATTTCGTTTGCCTAGAGTTTTGGGCGCAATTTCTGCGGGAGCAAGCTTAGCTGTGGCAGGAGTTTTGATGCAAACTTGGTTTCGAAATGTATTAGCAGAGCCATCTATTTTAGGTATTACGGCAGGCGGAAGTTTGGGAGTCGCCTTATTAACTTTGGGAAGTAGTTGGGGAATTTGGGTAAGTTGGAGTTTTTTTGGAAGCATCAGCATTAGCATTGCGTCTATTGTTGGGTCTGCTTTGGTCTTAGGTATTCTTTCTTTTTTTTCTTTTTATTTCAGACAAGGAAATTTATTGCTTTTAGTAGGAATTTTATTGGGTCAGTTAATTATGGCAGTCGTAGGTATTTGGCAATATTTTAGTCATCCTGAAAAAGTACAAGAATATTTACGTTGGACGATGGGAAGTTTAGAAGGATTAAATCTTACACAGGCTTTTATTTTATCTTTATTTGCATTGATAGGCATTGTAGGAAGTTTTATCAAATCAAAAATGTTGAATATTTGGTATTTAGGCAATGATTATGCACAAAGTTTAGGATATGCTACCCAAAAAGATAAAATGATTATTTTGTTATTAGTAAGTTGTTTAGCGGGCGGTGTAACTGCTTTTTGTGGTCCGATTGGTTTTGTAGGCATTATGATTCCTCATCTAATTCGGTATTTTTATCAAACCGCACAACATCAAATTTTATTACCTTATTCTGCTTTATTAGGAAGTATTTTGTTACTTTTTTGTGGTGGTATTTCGCATTGGATACAAATTGCCTTGCCCATCAATGCTATTACTGCTATTTTAGGCATACCTATTAGTTTATGGATTTTAGTGAATAAAAAGTGATTTTTTTAGGTTTGTATTGAATTTAGAGAATAATTAAAAAATAGGGTCTTAGAAAATTTGTGGAAAAAATGTTTTTTTTGAATTGTATTTTTTAAATTGTCTATAGATTTATATGGAGGATAATATAAAATTGAATTGTTTGTCTTAGCCCAAAATTTCTCCGTTTTTCAAATTGATATTTTTTTATATTTTCAAAATAAATGGCTATTTATAATAGCATAAAATTAGCGCCCCAATAATTTTCAATGAACCTTATTTTTTTAGATACTCTCTAAAACCTCTCTCATTTTAAAAAACCTACTATAAATATCAAAATTTCAATGTATTTTTCTAAAAATAACCACAAAAAAATATATCTTTGCAAAAACAATGTGTCATTTATGAAAAAAAAAAATTATTTCTATATATTTGTCGTCATATTGGTCATATTAAGCCTATCAAGTTGTAAAAAATCGGGTATGTTTGCCCCCAAATCTGACCAAGATTTAGGGGACTTATTCACTCGAAACAACACAAAACATGAAGTCAAAAGATTTCCTTTTCAAGAATATAATACACGTTATATAGAAGTAGGCAACGATTCTTTACCTTTATTGGTTTGTTTGCATGGCTCACCTGGGGCGTTGAGTTCGTTTGCCAATTTTTATAATGACAAATCATTTTTAAAACATTTTCAATTATTAATTTTTGATAGATTAGGATATGGCGGCTCAAATTTTGGAAAAATAAGTACTTCAATTGAGTTGCAAGCAGAAGCAATTTTACCTGTTTTAAGACAATATCAAGCCCAAAAAAGAAAAATATATTTGGTTGGCTCGTCTTATGGCGGTTCTGTGGCGGCGGCTGTAGCAATGAAAGCCCCCGATTTATTTGCGTCTATTTTCTTTATTTCTTCGTCTTTAATTCCCACACAAGAAACAACGTATTGGATTTCTTATCCAAATTCTTGGCATTTTTTTAGAAAAATATTTCCTGAAGTCTTAGATTTTGCTACACAAGAAAAACTAACCCATGAACAAGCTTTGATGCCTTTGCAAAATCACTGGGATAAAATTACTTGTTCGGTTGGATTTTTGCACGGATTAGATGATAAATTAGTATATTTTGAGAATGTAAAACTTGCCTCTGAAAGATTAGTCAATGCCAAAAATATCAAAATTTATTCTTTTGAAGGGCAAGGGCATAGTTTATATTGGAATTATCCACAAATTGTAAAGAATACTTTAATCGAATTTTTTCAAAAATATTAAAAATAATAGAATATTTACGTTAAAAAATTTGCTTTTATCAAAAAAAAATCGTTATTTTGTCTTAATATAAGAAACAATTTTTAAAATAATTAAAAAAATTATGAGAATTACCTATAATTCGCCTGTTGTTCTGACCTACACATTGATTTGTACGATTATTATTTTATTGGATACGCCTTTTTCGACTACTGCCATCAGCAATGGAAAAGCAGTCGCACAAGCAGGCACAGTTTGTACCAATTTTTTTATGGTCTATCCTTTCGGAACGGCGATGATGGATTTATACAATCCTTTGACTTATTTTAGGCTATTTTCTCACGCATTAGGGCATGCAGGTTGGGAGCATTTAGTAGGAAATTTTACGTTTATATTATTGTTAGGACCTATTTTAGAAGAAAAATATGGTAGTAAAATGACAATCACTATGATTTTTATCACCGCATTTTCTACAGGATTGTTGAATGCATTTTTCTTTCAAAGTGGATTATTGGGAGCAAGTGGTATTGTGTTTATGATGATTTTGTTGGTATCGTTTACGAATGCCAAACGTGGTACAATTCCTTTGACTTTTATCTTGATTGCGTTATTATTTTTAGGAAAAGAAGTATATAGTGCCGTTTTTGTGAATAATCAAACGTCAGAATTTGCCCATATTATTGGTGGTTTGTTTGGTGGATTTTTTGGGTATATGATGCATAATATGCCTGAGAAAAAAATCCATTCGGATAGTGTAACAGGTTTATAACTATTGAAATTTTATTTTTAGTTTGTCATTGGAATTTTTTAAAATCTCCGAATGACAGACTTCTGCGATTAAATTTTATTTTTTAAAACGCCGTTTTTTCAGTTTGTCAAATCTTCGATATTGACAACTGAAAAAACTATTAATAGAAAAAATTTTTTTTATTCCATTTCCTTACAAATTTCTCTCAATTCACTTAAAATCATAGCTGTTGCGCCCCAAATAGTATGATTTTCAAAATCAAAATAAGGAACATCAGAAGACATATATTGTGTAGTTATATTTTTTGTTTTGATGATATTTTCGTCTAATAACGTATCAAAAGGCATTTCAATCAAAGTTTCTACTTCTTCTTTATTCAGAATAAAATTTGGTTTTTCGAGAGAATATGCCACCACAGGCAAAATTAAAAAATTACTTGGTGGTACATATAATTCTGTTAATTGTCCCAATATTTGTTTTTTTTCAATCAGAATTCCCATCTCTTCCCACGCCTCACGCAAAGCAGTATCAATTAAATCTTCATTTTGTTCTTTTTTTCCACCGGGCAACGAAATTTGTCCACTATGTACGCCTGAGTTTTGTGGTCTTACCATCAGAGGTAAATACCAAATATTATTTTGTGGATACAATAAAACCAAAACCGCACTTTGTTTTGTTTTTTCGTTGGGAATATATCTATTTTTTTCAGAAAATCGAAAAGGTGGAGCTAATAATACATGTGCCTTTTCAGCAGGCAGTTCTTTTTTTAATCTTTCTGTCAAAGACTCTAAATAATTTTGCATAATTTTCAAAGAGATTTTTTCACAAAATTACGAAAAAATCATAAAAAAACATAATTTTTAGAAATTATCAGCATAAAATAAAAAAAATAAAGAAATTTTAAAGAAAAATTTGCGATATTAAAAACATTTTTACTAACTTTGTTTTATTTTTCAAATATAAAACTTAACTGCTGTGAAAAAAATCTTATTTACATCTACATTTTTATTCCTTTTTGGGCTAATAACCCAATCTTACGCACAAATTTTTTACTTTAAAAATAAAATTAAAGTCGATTTTAAAGAATCATCTATCAAATTAAATCAAGCGGACACCACTATCGGTATTACATACGATTTGAAAGCCGCCCCCGGTCGTTATTATAAAGCACGTCTGTTTTATTCGAATAACAAAGGAAATTCGTTTAAAGGTCCTTTATATTCTGTGAAAGGTCAGATTGGAGATAGTATCAAACCGGGTAAAAGCAAGGAAGTTTATTGGTCTTTCAAAAAAGACAATCCTTATTTTGATGGTAAAAATATTATGTTCAAATTAGACGTTACCGAAATTGCAAAAGTATCTACAGGCGGACCCAAATATGCTTTGCGTTCTCTTTTGGTGCCGGGCTGGGGCGATACAAAAGTAAGAAATGGCTACAATTATGGCATTATTACCATTGCGACTTATGGTTGTTTGATTACAGGGGCAATTTTTCAATTAGAAGCAAACAAACGATACACACGCTATACAGATAGGCTCGCTAATAGCACACAAGAACACGAAAGTTTGTATAAACAAGCACAAAATTCAAAAAATCTAGCCACCGCATTTTTTGCAACAGGGGCTGCCATTTGGATTGGAGATATAGTGGGCGTATATATCAAAGGAGTTAAAAATAGAAGACGTGTTGCTTCAGAAAAAAGAAAATTGGAGCAGGAAAAAGGAAACGAAACGACATTAAAAATTTATCCTTTGATTGATGGACAATCTACACAAATGGGATTGAGTTGGAAATTTTAATGGTTATAAATCAAAAAAACAAATCCAAACCACAACGAAATTATATATTTTACGTTTAAATAGTTAATCAGTATCTTAATTTAAGAAATAAAATGAAAAAAATATTTGCATTATTTTTACTATTATCAAGCATTTCTTGGGGCTTGTTGGCACAAACCGAAATCGAAAAACCCAAAGAAAATCGTGCCTCTAAAACAAGTAGCCTACATAATTTTGACGTGAGTTATTTATTAGGAAGTGGTGAAGCAGAAGAATTAGACTTAGTAGTAAGTGAGGGAGGAAAAAATTATTTAATGATTATTGCCATTGATAAATACAAACATTGGAAGTCTTTGGCAAATGCAGTGAAAGATGCACGCGATTTGAAAGCCGTTTTGAAAGAAAAATATGGCTTTATTGATGAAAATATTTTTGAATATCTAAACGAAGAAGCTTCACCTGAAAACGTAAGAGATGCCTTCGAAAGTTTGAAAGCAAAAGCAACTCCACAAGATAATTTGTTGATTTATTATTCGGGACATGGCTCTTATGACCCATCTTTTGATTTAGGATATTGGATTCCTTCGAGTGGTAGATTGGGTGGAAATGCTACTTCTACGTATATTCCAAACGACCATATTCGTAATTATATCAAAGCCTTAGATTTTCGCCATATATTTTTAGTGGCAGATGCTTGTTTTTCGGGTTCTTTGTTTGCCAGCGATGCGGGCAAAAGAGGCGGCAATGAAGAAGAAGCAAAAGAATCTTTAAAATCTCGTTGGGGATTGAGTTCGGGGAATTTAGAAGAAGTTTCTGATGGTGAAAAAGGGAAAAATAGTCCATTTGCGACTGCTCTTATCAATTATTTAAAATCTAATCTGAAAGATAGATTGCGTGCCTCTGAAATTATCGATTACGTAAAAGGACAAGTTACAGCCAATACACAACAAACGCCCATCGGAAGTAATTTGGCAGGCGTAGGTCACGAAGGCGGGAATTTTATTTTTATGCTCACAGGCGAGGCAGAAAGTGCAGAAAAGAAAAAGAAATAATTTTTATTTTTATATAATCAACAAAAAAATACAAACACAAAAAATGTGTTTGTATTTTTTTTTAATAAGAATATTTTTAAAAATTATTAGTTTTTAGGGGATTTTTGCATAAAATGAAAATATCTTTTGAATTGCATTTTGAATTGCCTCCAGATTTATCTGGAGGGTAATATACAATTTGATAGTTGGCTTTAGCCAAAATTTTATATTTTTGTATATTTCAAAATAAATCTCATTTTTTCAAATAATAGATGCTAAAGTAATTCCGTAAAATTTTCTAAAAAACCAAACTATTTTGGTCTTAAATCTCATTTTTATTGTCATATTTTTTTCTTAATTTTAATTTATTTTGAGAAAAAAACAATATCATTACTATTTTCGTAATCGTTTGCGAGGAAAAATTATATTGTTTTTTAAAAAAATTTCAAAAAAATCTTAGATAAATACAATTTTTTTTTCTATTTTTGCCTTGAATTATGAAAAAATAAAAACATTTTAAAAACTTATCAAAACAAAATACTTCATCATCAATGAAAGATTATATAAAAGCAGACGAGTGGAAAATTATAGAGGAAGGTTTTAAACCCGAATTAAATAAAATTTCTGAAAGCCTTTGTAGCATTGGCAACGGTCATCAAGGACAAAGAGCAAATTTTGAAGAAACTTATTCTGGCGAAACTTTGCAAGGAAGCTATATGGCAGGTGTATATTATCCTGATAAAACCAGAGTAGGTTGGTGGAAAAATGGCTATCCTGAATATTTTGCAAAAGTATTGAATGCAACTAATTGGATTGGTATAAAAATTTGGATAGATAGCGAAGAATTAGACTTGGCAAAATGCAAAGTATCGCAATTTGTACGTACTTTGAATATGCAAGAAGGATTTTTGGAAAGAAGTTTTGTAGCAAAATTAAGCACAGGAAAAGAAATAAAAGTAAAATCACAACGATTTGTAAGTGCCAAAAGAAAAGAAATTGGGGCAATCAAATATCAAATTACACCACTTAATTTCTCAGGAAAATTAGAAATGGAATTGTTTTTAGATGGCGACATCAAAAACCAAGACGCTAATTATGATGAAAAATTTTGGGAAGAAATAGATAAACAAGCTACTAACGAAGTACTTTGTTTGACCTTAAAAACAAAAAAAACAGGTTTTTATCTAACAACTGCGACTACTTTTGAGGTTTTTCAAGATGATACAGCACTTTCTTTGGATACACATATTACCAGCAAAGAAAAATATTTATCGCTCAAAACAGAAACTAATCTCAAACAAAACGAAAAAATAACAATTTATAAATTTGGTTCGCAAGTTACTTCGCGCGATGTTGAAAAGGCAGAATTGGTATCTACCGCAAAATCTACTTTGCAACACGCTTTTGCAGAAGGATTTGAAAGTCTGAAAAAAGAACAAGCAGAAACTTGGGCAGAAAAATGGAAACACGCCGATATTATTATTGAAGGCGATATAAAAGCACAACAAGGAATCCGTTTTAATATTTTTCAATTAGACCAAACCTACACAGGAACAGACGAAAGATTAAACATCGGACCTAAAGGATTTACAGGCGAAAAATATGGCGGAAGTACTTATTGGGACACAGAAGCCTATTGTTTAGCCTTTTATTTGGCAACAGCCGAGCCAAAAGTAGCCAAAAATTTACTCGTTTATCGTTATAAACATTTACAAAAAGCCATAGAAAATGCCGAAAAATTAGGCTTTAAAAATGGGGCAGCATTGTTTCCGATGGTAACAATGAATGGCGAAGAATGTCATAATGAATGGGAAATTACTTTTGAAGAAATACACAGAAATGGAGCAATTGCCAGAGCAGTTTTTGATTATGTCAATTATACGCAAGACAAAGAATATTTGGCAGATTTTGGATTGGAATTATTGATTGCTATTTCGAGATTTTGGTCGCAAAGAGTACATTTTTCGAATCCAAAACAAAAATATGTAATGCATGGCGTAACAGGTCCGAATGAATACGAAAATAATATCAATAATAATTGGTACACAAACACGTTAGCAGCTTGGTGTTTGGATTATACGAAAGAAACGATTGATTTTGTAGAAAAAAATTATCCTCAAAAATACGAAAATCTTGTAACAAAAATCAATTTTGAGCCTGAAGAAATCAAAAAATGGATAGATATTTCTCAAAATATGTATTATCCTGATGATGAAAATTTAGGTATTTTCTTACAACAAGAAGGATATTTGGATAAAGAACAAATTTTGGTGGCTGATTTACCAAAATCTGAACGTCCTATTAATCAAAAATGGAGTTGGGATAGAATTTTACGCTCTTGCTTTATCAAACAAGCCGATACTTTGCAAGGAATTTATCTTTTTGAGGATAGATATAGTCTCGAAACTATTCGCAAAAATTTCGAGTTTTATGAACCAAGAACCGTTCACGAATCGTCTTTATCGCCTTGTGTTCATTCTATTTTGGCATCAAAATTAGGTATGAAAGAAAAATCTTACGAAATGTATTTGCGTACTTCTCGCCTCGATTTAGATGATTATAACAATGATACAGAAGATGGTTTGCACATTACGAGTATGGCGGGAACATGGATGTCGGTTGTGCAAGGTTTTGGAGGCATGCGAATAAAAAATGGAGAATTGTTTTTTAGCCCTTATTTGCCTGAACAATGGAAAGGATTTTCGTTTAGAATTGGCTTTAAAAATGCTTGGATTCAAATCAAAGTCAAGGCTGATTTTGTTTCTCTGAAAAATGAAAATACACAAGAAGTAAGTCTATTTATTCACCAAAAAAATTATACATTGAAAGGCAATCAAGAACTAAAAATCAATACAAAAGAAATTGAAAATAGTATTTTGGTCTAATCAATTTTAGAATATTTTTAATCTTATATATTTTCATACCTCAATTTTAAGGTCAAAAAATTATAAAGTTGAGGCATAATCTTTAAAAAAAATAATTTTATTGGATATAAAAATATTTTTTGTATCATATTTGTATTATATTTGCAAATATTATTGAAATCAAAAACAAAAATATGCCCCAAAGTAAATTAAATTTTTTATTGACTTCTTTATTTACCATCATAGCGGCTCTGTTGTTTGCTGGTGCGTATATGCACATGCTCAAGCTACACGAATCTGTGGAGGAGTATGCTTATTTACTTTGGTTTTTAATGAGTATGTTTTTTGTAACTTATACGGCTTTTGTATTTATTCGGTATGTTTTGGCACCTTTTCAAATTTTCAAAGAAAGATTAAAACAATTATCAGAAGGAAAAGAAATGCGGACTTATTCAGAAAGGAAATCGGGAATTTTTTATTTTACAAATCAATATCTTAACAATATCAAAAAAAATATTGATTATATGAATGAATATACTAAAAATAGAATAGAATTAAAAGTTGATGACCAAGAAAAACCCATTTATATTGATGAAATATTGTTTGGGGAACTCAAAAATTTACAAGAAACCATTACAGAAAATCAAAATGAAGCAAAATGGATGAGAGTTTTAACAGAATTTTCACATTTATTAAGAAATAATACAAATCAAACTCTAGAACAAACTTTGCGTAATTTTTTAAATTATTTATTAAAATTTTTTCAAGGACAACAAGGAGCAGTCTATATTTATGACGAACAAAATAAAGATGATTTACATCTCAAATTGTTTGTTTCTTATGCGTATTCTGAAACTCGATATAAAAAAGATAGATTTGAATTGAACGAAGGTTTGATTGGTGAATGTTGGCAACACAACAAAATTATCAAAATAGAAGATGTGCCAATTACCTATACAAAAATTAGTTCAGGTTTGGGCGAAGGACAGGCAAAAACGTTGCTTTTAGTGCCTGTAGTGTTTCGAAAAGAAGTGTTAGGCGTAATAGAAATATTATCTTTTGAAAATTATGATAGTTATAAAATAGATTTAATCGAAAATATTGCCCGAAATTTAGGTATTGCATTAGAAAATTATAGAAATATCAATCCACAAAAATAAAAAAAAAGTTAAGCCAAAATAAAAAATTCGTTTTCTTATTTTGTAAACAACATTTAAGGGAGCATATAAAAAATAAACTACCCACTCAAAAAAAAACTATTTTTAGTTCCCTCACCGCTGGGGAGGGTTAGGGTCAGTGTTGTTAAGTTCTAATATTTGTCAGGTAAATTATTTTACAAATCAAAATATAATTTGCCAAATCTATAACATTTTCAAAAAATTATAGATTTTTTACAGAATATTATACAAGTTAATTTCTATTTTATTTGTTAAAAAAAAAGAATTTAACAACACTGACCCCAGCCCTCCCCAAAGGTGAGGGAGTTTTTTTGGGTATAATATTTTCTACTTAGTCCCTAAAACATTAACGTCTATTTTTTTAGATGAGAAACAAGTTTGATTCTTAAGAAATTTGTACAAAAAAATTTTTTTTTTTTGAATTTCCTCCAAATTTATATGAAAGATAATATTATATCCGACCTTCCGCACTCTATTTTTAAAAATGAGTTTTATCATTAAAATTCGAGAATTGATTAGTAAAATCATCTAACAAGTTTTATTTTAATAATAATCTGAATAGAAATTAATACATGGAGTAAATTATTAGATAAATTAAATATATTTTATGTATAAATTTTAAAATATTTATATTTTTTTGAGTAAATATTCTAAAATAAAACGGAGTTACTAAAAGTCGGTTCAATAATTCTAAAATATTATTAAAATTGGCATAATTTTGTATATTATATATATAAAATTCCTCAGTTTCAATAAAAATTATTTGTGCGAATGAGCAGTTGGAAAATAAAAAATATAAACACAAAATTACGCTTGTATTTTCTGATATTGATAGCAATCTCAGTGAGTATAGGAATAGTGTTTTTTGTCTATATTGCCAACATAAAAAGTTATCATTTTTTACGTACACAAGTCGATGAATTATTAGTTTTGATACCAAAATTAGTCAAAGAAGAACAAAATTTTATCAATATAGATTGGCAAACTTCTACTTTTATGACAGGTGCAGACCCGCAAAGCCTTATCAATCGCCAAAAAAATATCAACAAGATAAAGATAAAATTAGAAAATATAAGCAAAAATAAATTAAGCAATAATTTAGACGTTGTTTATTCTCTCCAAAAAATAGAAGAAAATATCAAAGAACATTTGCGTACATTTTCACAAATCAAACTAAAACTCAAACAAAGAGGTTTCAAAAATTATGGTTTTGAAGGTCGCATGCGTGAAGCTGCACACGAATTGCAAGAAATTAAAAATTTAGATTTAGTTTCTTTGCTTACTTTGAGAAGAAATGAAAAGGATTTTTTATTGCGTAAAGACTGGATTTATGTAGATTCTCTTAAAATAGGAAGTACTAAATTGCTCGGAATATCACGTAAATCTGGTAAATTTAACGTCACAGAATTAGAAAAAATAATTTTATCTATTCGAAGATATATTCGTGAATTTGACAAAATTACACGCATAGAATCAGAAATTGGATTGAATGAAAAACAAGGCTTAAAAGCACAACTTTTATTTACTTCGATAGAAATTGAAAAAGAATTTACAAAAATTGATGAATTAATTGTTCAAAACACAAAATCTTTGGATGAGGTTTCTACTTCATTGGTCTGGATTTTGTTTTTAGTACTCATTTTTACGAGCGTTTTATTTGCCATTTCGGTAGCCTATCGTTTTGCAAGACCAATTATTTTATTGAATAAAATTACGCAATCTGTTAGCAAAGAACTCAATAATCAAGAAATATTATTAGATAAAATTACGAGTGATGATGAAATTGGAAGTTTAGCCAAAAATTTCAAAACGATGCTTTCACAACTCAAAAATTCACTCGAACAGGCAAACGATAAAAATAAACAATTAGAAGAATTTAGCCAAAGCGAAGGCAGAAGGGCTTGGTTTAATGAAGGTTTAGCTATTCTGAACGAAGTATTGAGAAATCACCAACAAGACTTAGAAACGCAATTAAACGATTTTGTTTGTGAATTAGTAAAATATACAAAAAGTCAACAAGGTGGAATTTTTACTATCAATCAAGAAAAATTAGAAACCTCTTATTTAGAATTAAAAGCGTGTTATGCCTATTCAAAACAACGTTTGAAATCTAAACAAGTTGAAATAGGCGAAGGTTTAATTGGTACCTCTTGGAAAAATAATCAAACTTTATATATTACTGATATTCCTACTAATTATGCACATATTAATTCAGGTTTGGGGCAAGCAGCACCTAAAAGTATTTTGATTGTACCTATCAAAGCGGAGGAGATGGTGGTAGGAGTATTAGAATTGCTATCTTTTCAAGATTATCAAAAACACGAAATTGAATTGGTCGAAACCATTGCATCAAGATTAGGAACGTCTATTATTATCTTACAAAATAACTGGCGTACAAGACAACTTTTGGCGGCAAGCGAAGAAGCATCGCAAATCAAACAAGAAATTGAAGCGTCTTTGCGTTTAGAATTAGAAGAAAAAGAAAGTTGGATAAGACAATTTGAAGATAAATTAAATTTAATTTCTAATGAAAGTCAAATTTATTATACCGTTCTTGGAAAAGTTTTTTCTGGATTTATTATTACTAATCAAAATTATCAAATCAGACAAGTACACAATTCTATTGCCAAAAGATTAGGTTTTAAACGCAGTGAATTGGTAGGAAAACCGCTTGAATTATTATTAGAAACAGATTTTACACAGATTATTGATTGGAAAGATAAACAATTAATGTGGGATAATCGCCTCGCACACGCAGGAAAACTAAGACAGCAAAACGGAGAATGGTTAAATATTGATATTATCTCAGGAAAATTAGAATTAGAAACCGAAACCGTTTTTGTATTTGTGTTTAATGAAATGAAAGAATTAGATTATTTGGTACAACCCAATGACTTATTTTGGAAGTTTGCAAGCTAGGATTTTTTTTAGAATAGTAAAAAATTATATAAATAAAATATTTCAAAAAAAAACATTACTCACTTTGTTTATAATAAAAAAAAATATGTAATTTTGCAGCGCTTTTGATGGTCCTCAAAATATTCACATTAAATTTTTTATCGTATGAAATATCTATTTGTAATAATTGTGGTAGCTTTTATAAATATAAATACTTTGTTTGCTCAATTTCCGTCTCTTCCCAATATTATCAATCCAACTCTGGTAGATACAAAGCAAAATCAAAATGCGAATGGACATATTATCTCCATTCAACCTTTTTCACCTTTATTGTCCCATTATACCATTGGTTATGAACGAGGTTTGGGACACGATTATTCTATCGAAACAAAAATAAGTATTATCAATTTACAACCACGAAAAGATGAAATTAAATACACACAACCTAAATTAGAACAAGGTTTTTTTATTCGTACAGGGCTAAAATTTTTTAGACAAAAAGACTATATTAATCCAAATGCACAACGTTATCATAGATTTCAAGGTAGATATTTTAAACCTGAAATAATAGTTGGGCATATCAAAAGTACAGATAGGAGAAGCCCAATGAATATTCCAAAAGAGATTATTTTTGGTGCTTTGATGTTCAATTTTGGAAGGCAATTTGTATTTGCAAAACGTGTAGTAATTGGATATGAAGTAGGAGTTGGATATGCTTTTAGTAATGAAGGCAGATCGACAAGCAAAAGAATAAATAGCAGACCACATTTTTATTACAGCCACATAGGTACGCCTAATGGTTCATTACC
The DNA here is from genome assembly GCA_013298075.1 of Cytophagales bacterium. Taxonomy (GTDB): domain Bacteria; phylum Bacteroidota; class Bacteroidia; order Cytophagales; family Microscillaceae; genus RDXZ01. The sequence goes on from JAAFJG010000013.1 coordinate 60,422, forward strand.
CATAGCAATTTCTGCAAGTTTTAATATGGGATATGTCATTGGAAAATAAAAATATTATACTAAATAAATAAATAAAAATACTCAAATAAAAGTAACTTTTTTTGAGTATTTTTTTATGAATAATTATGAAAAAATATATAATCATTGGTAGTTTTTTTATTTCTATTATCATTATTTTATGCCTTTTTTTACTCCCCAAACAATATTTTTTATCATTATTGGTTGAAAAATTATCTTTAGAACACAAAGAAAATATTATCAAAGAACGTTTTTTTGTGGATAATCAATGGGTAATAATACAAATAATCATTACTATTTCTTTGATTTTTTTTAATATTTTTCTTTATTTTTTTAAAATAAATACAGAAAATATAACTAATTTTATTCGAAATATTTTTTATTTTTATCAATCAAAGCCAAAAAAAGAGCAATATTTTTTCTTATTTTTCATATTTTTATCTATTATTCCTGCTTTTTTTCAATTATTTATTTTTCCTTATTTGATAGATGAAGTTTTTGCTTATACTTTTTTATTACACAAAGGTTTTTTAGGAATTTATCCTTATTATCCCGGTCCTAATCAACATATTTTATTTCATTTAGGAAGTTATTTTTTAAGTTTTAGTTATATTTTTGTTGATAATCCTGTTTTATATTTACGTTTTTTTGCTTTTATAGGATTTTTTTTGAGTGTAATTAGTCTTGGAATTTGGATTTGGAAACAAAAAAATATTTATTTATCTGTTATTTCTATCTTATTTTTTGCTTATTTTCCGCCTATTTTAGTGTATAGTTTTTTGGGAAGAGGATATAGTTGGCATATTTTTTTAACGATATTACATTTTTATTTCTTATTAAAATTATCAAAAAATTATCAAAAAAACGATAAAAGTAATTTTATTTTAGTGAATTTTGTAGGAATGTGTATGATTCCTACGCATTTATTTTTGATTGGAAGTAGTGGATTTTATTTATTTTTTACGATAAAATGGAAAGAAAATATATTTATTTTCTCACGAATATTTATATTTACGGCTTTATTTTATTTACCTGTCCTATTTTTTAATGGCTCTTCGGTTGTTTTTCAAAATAATTGGGTAAAATCTTTGACAAATATTGATTTTTTTTCTGCTATTTTTCCTTATTTTTTCGGCTTATTAAACTATTTTTTTGCTGATTTTGGTGTTTTTTTTCTACTTATTTTTATATTTTTTTTAATTTATTCGTATAAAAAAATAAGTAATCAACATAAAAAAATTATGTTTTTTTATATTTTATTTCCTATTTTATTTTGTTTGATTCGGTTTATTTTACCACCTGAAAGAGTTTTTTCTTATTTTTTGATAGGATTTTTATATGTTTTTATTCAATTTTTAGCTTTATTTCCAAAAAAATATGGCTATTTATTCTTATTTATTCCATTATTTTTTTTGATTCAACATCTATATTTATTCCCAAAACCAAGTCAGGCTTTTGTATTTTCAAAAGAAATTATTGAAAAATATTCACAAAAAAATATAAAAATATTTGCTAATCAAGACGAATATCAAGTATATTTTCGTTATTTTTGTTTACAAAATCAAATAAAAATTGAGATTGATGTAGAAAAATTTGACGAAAATAAATCCTATAATTATATAATTTTTGATAAAAAAACAAATCATAATCATAAAAAATATATCAAAAATTATAAAAAAATAGATGAAAATAATGAAATTATTGTATTTATTTTTGATAGATAAAAATAACGAATCACTTTTTATAAAACATACAGCAAAATATACAAAATAAAATATTTATTTTTACGATTTTAAATATAAAAAAACAAAAAATCACTACCTTTGCACAAAAATTTATAAAAATTAAAATAGATAAAGTAAAAATAAAATTATAAAGTTAAAAAAAAATAATAAAAATATGTATCCTTTTCAAGTATTATATGAAGATAATCATTTATTGATTGTAAATAAACCAGCAGGTTTGCTCACACAAGGCGATGAAACGCGTGATAAAACCTTAGCAGATTACGCCAAAGAGTATATCAAAGAAAAATATGAAAAACCAGGTGATGTTTTTTTAGGAATTCCGCACCGTTTGGATAGACCCGTGAGTGGTTTGATTATTTTGGCACGCACCTCAAAAGGTTTGGAAAGAATGACAGAACTTTTTAGAGAAAGAAAAATTCAAAAAACATATTGGGCAGTCGTCAAAAGAAAACCAAAAGAAGAAAAAGGAAAATTAACACATTGGTTACTCAAAGACGAAAAAAGAAATTTTGTTACCGCATACGATTATCCACACGAAAACGCACTCAAAGCCGAACTCAATTATAGAGTTTTAGGAGAACTAAACGAACACTTTTTGATAGAAGTTAATCCGATTACGGGTCGTCCTCATCAAATTAGAGTGCAATTAGCTTCAATAGGTTGTCCTATTCGAGGTGATATAAAATATGGATTTAGCAAACCCAATCAAGATGGCAATATTAATTTGCACGCAAGACGTGTTTATTTTGTGCATCCTGTCAAAAAAGAGCCAATGCTTATCAAAGCAGGCGTACCCGAAAGTGATTTTTGGGAACAATTTTTAGTCTTAGACAATGAAGATATTGACGATAAAATGTTAGATTTTTTATACTAATTTTTATCATAAAAATTCAATATTTCAATTTTTTTAATTCAAAAACAAACAATAAAAACATAAAAAATGGCTTCCATTGAGGTAAAAGGCGGTAAACAATTAAAAGGCGAAATCACGCCACAAGGTGCAAAAAACGAAGCATTACAAATTTTGTGTGCCGTTTTATTGACTGAAGAACCTGTCATTATTCATAACATTCCTAATATTAGAGATGTGAATAAATTGATAGAATTATTAGAAGATTTGGGCGTAAGAGTTACGGCTTTGAAAGAAGGTTCTTATCGTTTTGAAGCAAAAAATGTTGATTTAGATTATTTAGTGAGCGATACTTTTTTGAAAAAAGGAGCGGCTTTGCGTGGTTCAGTCATGATTTTAGGACCTCTTTTGGGAAGATTTGGTAAAAGTCGTATTCCTAGACCGGGCGGTGATAAAATTGGTCGCAGACGATTAGATACACATTTTTGGGGTTTGGCTGAATTAGGAGCAGTTTTTAATTATGATGCAGAAAGAGATATTTATGATATTGAAGCCAAAAATTTGACAGGAAAATATATTTTACTCGATGAAGCATCAGTAACAGGAACGGCAAATATTATTATGGGGGCGGTATTGGCAAAAGGTACAACTACTATTTATAATGCGGCTTGTGAGCCTTATATCCAACAATTATGTAAAATGTTGAATAGAATGGGCGCAAAAATTTCGGGAATTGCTTCTAATTTATTAACCATCGAAGGCGTAAAAGAATTGGGCGGAACAGAACATACAATGCTGCCTGATATGATTGAAATTGGAAGTTTTATTGGTTTGGCGGCTATGACAGGTTCTGAAATTACGATAAAAAATGCAGGACTTGAACATTTAGGCATTATTCCAAAAATATTTTCACGTTTGGGAATACAAATGGAATTTAGAAATGATGATATTTTTATCCCCGCACAAACGCATTATGAAATTGATACTTTTATTGATGGCTCGATTTTGACTGTGGCAGATGCGCCTTGGCCTGGTTTTACGCCTGATTTATTGAGTATTGTGTTAGTAACTGCGATTCAAGCGAGAGGAACGGTTTTAATTCATCAAAAAATGTTCGAAAGTCGTTTGTTTTTTGTAGATAAATTGATTGATATGGGGGCAAAAATCATTCTTTGCGACCCACATAGAGCCAATGTAATCGGTTTGGATAAACAAATTATGCTCAAAGGCATACGCATGTCTTCGCCTGATATACGCGCAGGAGTTTCGCTTTTGATTGCCGCACTTTCTGCCAACGGAACGAGTATTATTGATAATGCGGAACAAATAGATAGAGGTTATCAATTTATTGACCAAAGATTAAATGCTTTAGGAGCGGAAATTAGAAGGCTTTAATTTTGATAAAAATAGCCTTTGTATAGTTATAAAGGCTGTTTTTTTGTTTTAATTTTTGGTTTAGAAATAAATATATTGATTTGTAAAGAAATTATTTATTTCTAAAGATTTTGGAACTTGTGCCATACAAAAGTACTTTTTCGTTATACTCTTTGTCAAAAGGTATTTTTTCAAAAAATAATTCCAATGTTTTTAATTTATTCATGACAAACAAAACTTCTTTGTAGTGATTATAATTGCTATTTCTCATTTCAAGTTCTGCTACATTTTTACCATTATATTTAAAAACTACTTTTTGTTCTGGTGTTTCATTTGGTCTGGTTGCTTGTGAATTAAATGCTGTTAAATTTTCACCAAAAACCTCAATTACTTCTTTTTTTAGAAAAACGTGATATTTATTTTCGTGTTTAACTGTTAGATAATTTACCTCTCCTGCATTAAACATAGCCACATTCATAAAGCTTTTTATTCTTCTTTTTTCTTGAAATTTTTCATTCAATTCTCTCATTTGAGTTCTTAACTCGTTTTTATAAAATGATTTATTTGCTTTGTATTCATCATAAGTTTCAGGATATAAGTCTAAACATTTAATCAAAATTTGCCCTATCCCATTCATTGTTTGAAAATTATCATCATTTTCAAATCTATTTTTTCTATACAAAAAAATCTGCCATCTTTTAGTTCCACTTTTTAATGAATGAGTATCTCCATTATGATCGACTACATCTTTTTTTGCTTGCATATTATTTTGATAATCAGCCTCTAAGCCTATTATTTTGGCAAATTCTAAGGCATCATCATGTCCTTTTTGTCTTACTTCTCTTGCCTGTTCGCTTGACATTGCTTTTTTTTTGTTCATCTTTTTATGATTAAAACTTCGTGAGATTTTTTTACATGATTTATTCCTTCATTAATTCGATTTGCACCTATTCGAGTTTCACCTTGTCCCATTGTATATTGCCAAGAAACTTCTATAAATTCAAAATCTTTATACCATTCTCTGATAGTTGAACAATCATTATAAGAAATAATAAAATTTCCTTTATGTGCCAATAATAAATCTTTCAATTTTTCGTGAGCAAAATTATTATGATGAATAGGAAAATTTCTTTGTGGATAAATACCTTTAAACATTTTGCTATCGCCCTCTAAAAAATAAGGTGGATCACAATAAAAAAAGTCGTTTTGATACAAAGGAAACACATTTTCAAAGCTTTCACAATTTATTTCTAAATTATTTAGTTTTGTATTTCTTATTTTTTCGACCATTTTTTCATATCTTTTTTCTTGCATATATACAGAAGAAGGCCAGCTCAAAAATCCAGGTCCGTAAGAAGTATTGTGATTAAAATAATAATGAGCAGCCAAATCAATTTTATCTTCTATTTTTTCAATATCTTTCCAATGAGATTTTAATCTTGTTTTTACTTCATTAAAACCTTCATTATTAGGTTGAAAAGTTGCTAAAACTTGGGCTAATTCTTCAGGAAATTCAATTTGAGCTTGCCAATAATTTACTAAAATATCAAAAATATCAAAACCAATGACGGGAATATTGGCATAAGTTGAGCAAGCAATTTCAAAAGAGCCACCACCAAAAAAAGGAGAAATAATTCTTTCTACATTTTCAGGAACTAACTCTAAAATCAAACCTACCGCTAAACTTTTCCCACCTGCATAACGCAAAGGTGAGCCTAAAAATCTTTTGTATTTATTTTTACCATTACTTGGACTTTTAAGTTTTTTTAGAAAAAAATCTTTTGTTGGCTTATTTTTATCCTCAACTTTACTAATAGGATATAATTGTGTTTGCACCATAATTTTAATATGCTAAAATTTATTACAAAGGTAATCGTTTTTTGACAAAAATAAAATTATTCTTATCATTTTTTCTAAATATTTTATTCGATCTTCCGTACCCTATTTTTAAAAATGAGTATATCATTAGGGAGCATCTAAAAAATAAGTTACCCATTTTATATTTAGAAATATGAACGAATATATAAAGTGTTGGTGTTAACGCCAACGCTTTGTATAAGTAGAGGTTTTTATTGGGTATAATATTTTTTACTTAGTCTCTTAAAATTCGAGAATTTATTGGCAAAATCATCTAATAAATTTTATTTTAACAATAATCTGAATAGAAATTAATAAATCAAGATAAATTTTTTGGTAAATTAAGTAATTTTTATATATAAAATTTTAAATATTTATATATTTTTGAGTAAATGCTCTAAACTGAAAAAAGGTGCGGAAAGTAGGGTTTAAGGAACAACCAAAGCAATAATTTCCTAAGAATAAAATAAATTCACTAAAAATTTGTTTTTTAGTTTGATTTATTTTATTTTTGTATATCACATATTCGAAAGACTATCTAAACATTGATTATGAAGCATATACACAAAACAAAAGAGCCACAAAGTTTAAGCGAATTAAAAACCGTTACACAAAAAAATCAACTCAAAGTAACTTTTGAAACTTTGCCTGCTAACGTAATTTATGATTTAGTTCATACACTTTTGTACGAACAGGGGGCGTTGTGTTGTTATTGTCAGAATGAAGTAAGTGCAGAAACTGCTCATTTAATTCCGTTTATTCACGCTCAAGATGAGATTTTAAATTATACTAATTTCTTTCTTTCTTGCAATCATTCTAATCATTTGCCGCCCGACCAACAGCATTGTTATATCAAAAAAGGAATGAATCTAATTCCTAAATTTATGTCTGACGATGAATGTGCTAACTTGTTCAGATACAATACTTTAGGGGAAATTTTACCTTCGGGAACGCATCGAACTGTCCGTAAATGTAAAGATAATTATGATTCGCTTACTCCCGTTCAACAATCTATTTTAAGTTCGATTGATGTTTTGAATTTGAATGCAGATAGATTAAAAGATTTGAGAAAAATGATACTTTCACAAATTACAACTAATTTTAAAAAATCAACCAAAACACATATCCAACAAGCTATGGAGCATTACGGTAAAAGAGATAAAACAGGAAAATATACTCGGTTTACAGAAGTAATTATTTATTATTTAGGCGTTATGTAGATTATATTCTTATTTTTTCATAAAAATTTTGCAAAAAATGTTTCTTTTTTGTTTTATGACAAAATATTAATTACTTTTGCATCTATATTTTTATGATTATATGAAAAAAAATGACCTTTTTTACCAAGTAGCTTTAAGTCTTATTGATGGAATAGGAGGCAAAAATGCACGCCTTTTATTTATGTATTGTGGCTCTGCTCAAAATATATTTCAAAAATGGACAGCCGAACAATTTTATAAAACCATTCACGGAATAGGCGAAAAAACCGCCAGAAAAATAGAATCTCAAAAAAAAGAAGCACTCAAAAAAGCAGAAGAAATTATCGAAAAATGCGAAAAAAATGAGGTTCAAATTCTAAGTTTATTTGATAAAAATACAGATTTTCCTGATATTTTAAGAAACTACGAAGACTCTCCTTTGTTGATGTATTATAAAGGAAGTGCCAAATTGAACGATAAAAAAATAATTGGAATAGTAGGAACAAGACAAGCAACAGATTATGGACGAGATGCGGTAGAAAGTATATTGAATGATTTGGCACCTTATAAACCATTGATTATCAGTGGATTGGCTTATGGAATTGATATTGCAGCCCACAAAATCGCCCTCAAATTAGGTTTAGAAACCATCGGAGTAATGGCAAGTGGTTTGGATATTATTTATCCTGCAGAACATAAAAGATATGCTTTTGAAATGATAGAAAATGGTGGTTTATTGACTGAAAATCCATTTGGAACGATTCCTGATGCACGCCGTTTTCCTGCTCGAAATAGAATTATTGCAGGCATGTCTAATGCGTTGGTGGTGATCGAAGCACAGATAAAAGGTGGAGCAATTATTACAGCTGATATTGCCAATGATTATAATAAAGACGTTTTTGCCGTTCCTGGCTCTATTAAAAGTGAAGTTTCTTTGGGTTGTAATCTACTTATTCAACAAAACAAAGCGATGTTGGTTAATTCTGGAGCAGAAATTATTCAATTTTTAGAATGGGACAATTCGCAAAAAGTCAATAAACAAATTCAATTAGATTTAGATTCTTTGGAATTAAGTGAATTTGAAAAACAAATCTTAAAACATTTGAAAGAAAAAGGACAAACACAAGTCGATATTTTGGCTTATCAACTCTCAAAACCTATTCAAGAACTCAATCCTTTGTTGTTAAATTTAGAATTATTGAATTTGATAAAATCAGCTCCTGGACAAAAATATTCGCTCAAAAACTAAAAACATATAAGTATTTTTAGATGGAAAATAAGCGAGAAAAGGGAAATTTTGGAGAAGATTTGGCGATTGTTTTTTTAGAAAATAAAAATTATCAAATCATAGCAAGGCATTTTAAATTAGGTAAAAAAGAAATTGATATAATTGCTTTAAAAGATAATTGTTTGATATTTATAGAAGTAAAATTTAGAAAAAATATAACTTTTGGATTTCCTGAGCAAGCCGTAAATCTCAAAAAACAACAAAATATCAAAGAAGTAGCCGAACATTATATTTTTACGAATAATTGGACAGAAAATATTCGTTTTGATATTGTTGCTATTATTCAACAAAAAAATAAAACAGAATATTTGCATATCGAAGATGCTTTTTATTAAAATTGAATATCAATACTAATTTTTGCTAAAAATAAAAAAAGAACCAATATCATCAAAATTCCTATCCATACTTTTAGCATTGTATTCCATTTTGATAATTCATTATTTTCGTGATGCAAATTTTCGGTTACGTGAGCGTTTGTGTCATAAAAAACTTGTAAATCTTGCATTTTTTGGTTTAATTCTTTGTTATTTTCTCTTAGTTTTTTGTTTTCTGTAGTAAATCTTTTTAAATTGGTTTCTATTTTTTTGAGTTCTTGAGGAGTAATGGCATTGATAATAGGAATTTCACTTGGTTTTTTTATCAATGAATTGACTTCATTCCACGAAAAATATCTTTCCACACTACAAACCTGACAATGAATAATATTATCAGCATTATTAGTTTCGCAGTTGATACAAGTCCAAGCCATTTTTTTTTGGATATTTTTAGGGGAAATAAAATGATTTTTTTGTTATTTTGATAGAATAAAAATAAGTGAAACAAACTTTTATACACATAAAAAATATGTATAAAAGTTTAATGAAATTTATTTTTTTAAAGACCTGGAAAAATATCTTCGTTACTTTCCTCGTCATTTTCGTCCTCAATTTTTTCTAATTCTCGAAAACTCAAAAGCATTTCTGCCCGCATTAATTCGGTATCGTCTTGCCCCAAATATCCTTTCAATTTTTTGCCAATTTCTTTAGAATTATCCGTATTTCCTTCGCCATTTTCAATCAATTCAAAGTATTCATCTAATAATTCTTGCACTTCATTGATTCTTTCAGGCGTATTCATAATATTTTTTAACACATCATTAGCCGTTTTTCCGTAAGTATGTTGGCGATAATACGCTTTTGCTTCGCCATTTTCATCTTCATTGATAGTAATGACTTTATCTTGCGAAGCACTCAAAATCAAAGGCGAATGAGTCGTAACAATAAATTGAATATTTGGAAAAGTATCTTTCAAACTTTTAACGACGTGCCTTTGCCAAGCAGGGTGCAAATGCAAATCTAATTCATCAATCAAAACAATTCCTTCTGTTTTTCGGGCTGCTTCGGTTTGAAAATGTGGATTTAAAACCGCACATCTAAACGCAATATCTGCAATCATTGCCAACATATTTCTTACGCCATCACTCAAATATTTGAAAGGCATACGTTTAGTTTGTTCGGGGTGATGTTTGTCTATAAATTCTAACACTAATTCTTTTCTATTAAAATCAAAATAAATATTTTTACAGTTTTCGATACATTCGACGACTGCTTTTCTGACCACATTCAATCCAAATGTTTCTTTTCTTTGTTGTAACAATACCATTTCTTCTTTTTCAAACCATTTTACAAAAAATTTATTATTCGAAGTTGCCTTCAATCCATTATAATATCCATCGTGCAAACGCATATTTTTCAACGGATTGGTGTCTGGTCTTTCTTTCCAAAGTCTTTCAGTCGAATAATATACCAACAAAGGCAAATGAATATCAGGTTTTCCATCTCTAATATTATCCTGCATTTTTTTGGCAATTTCTTTGATATTCTTTGCGTTTACGTGTGTAGTTTTCGTTTTTGCGCCTGTCAATTCTCTTGTCCACTCTATTACTTCGCCGTTTATTTCGCCTATTGTGTCGATTTTTACGGGAAATTTTTGATTAATATCAAAATCTTGTGTAACAATTCTGATGTCCTCATTTTGAATACTTCTATTTTCCGCATAATCAATTCCCAAGAAAAAAGAGCCAATAGAAATAGTTAAGGCTTCTAAAATAGCCGTTTTTCCTACTCCATTTCCACCAATAATAATGTTAAAATTAGGGTGAAAGTCAATAGAAAGTTCTTTATAAGCACGAAAATTTTGTAAATGAAGATGATTTATTTTCATTTGAAAAATGGGTATTTTGGACGTAAAAATTGATGTTTTGAGTAGCAAAAATAATAATTTTTTTTGAAAAAACCAAATTTTTTACTATAAAATTATAAAAAACTTGCTAATTCTTCCCAAGATATTTTTTCTTCGTATAATGCTTTGCCAATTATTACGCCTGCTAATTGGTTATTTTTGAGTAACGATAATTCTTCGATTTGATGCACGCCTCCGCTGGCAATCAGTTGAATAGACGAAAATTGTTGAATTATTTTTTGGTATAATCCCAAAGAAACGCCTGCTAATTTTCCATCTTTTTCAATATCTGTGCAAACTACGTGCTTTAAACCTTCTTTCAAAAAATCGGCTATAAAATCATAAATAGACGTATCACTAATGGTTTGCCAACCGTTGATAGCAATTTTTTCGTGTTTTACGTCAGCACTTAATACAATTTTTTCGTTGCCAAATTCTTGTAACCATTTTTTTACTTCTGATGGATTTTTGAGTGCGATACTTCCTACAATTACTTGCTTTGCTCCTAAATCAAAAGCCTTTTGAACAGCATTTTTATCTTTTATTCCACCACTAAAGTCTATTTGTAAATTTGTATTTTTAGTAATATTTTCTAAGATATTCCAATTCACAACTTCGCCTTTTTTGGCACCATCTAAATCGACTAAATGTAAATATTTTGCACCTTTTTTCTCGAATAATTGTGCAATTTCTAATGGATTTTCTGCGTATATTTTTTTTGTGTCATAATCTCCTTCAGTCAATCGTACACATTGCCCATTGATAATATCGATAGCAGGTATAATTTTCATTTTTTTTGATGAATTTTTGTATGAATTTAATAAAAAATAGAGTTGTTAATAAATTTTAAAAGCAACTTTATTTTAATAAATTTGGTTCTTAGGAAATTTGTGCGGAAAATAAATTTATTTTTCAAACGTATTTTTTGAATTGCCTCCAGATTTATCTGGAGGATAATATAAAATTCAATTCTTGGCTTTAGCCGAAGTTTTTATGTTTCTCAAATGGATATTTTTCTATATTTTCAAAATAAAAAGATATTCATATATAGACCAAAATCAGCTCCGCAATAATTTCTCATGAACCATAAATTTTATTTACTTTTCGCAATCTTTTTAATATATTCAATTTTCATGTCAAAAAATAAGCCAAATTTACAATAATTATTCTTCTCTTTGGTCTGTGGCACACAAATCAAGTATTAAATCTGTAATTTTTTGTGTAATAAATAATAAAATTTTTTCTTATTATTTCATATAAGGACTATGTAAAAAATACTATACCCAATATAAATGAGATTTTATTGGATATAATATTTTTTAGATAGTCCCTAAAAACATTTTTTTGGGTAGATACTTTATTTGCTAGATTATCTACCTTAAAATTTGTCAGTTGTTGCAAAAAAGAAATTTCCTTCGATTTGTGCATTTTCATCAGAATCAGAACCGTGAATGGCGTTTGCTTCGATAGATTTTGCAAAAATTTTGCGGATAGTTCCTTCTGCTGCTTGTTCTGGATTAGTTGCTCCAATCAATTTACGAAAATCTTCTACTGCATTTTCTTTTTGTAAAATCATAGGCACTATAGCTCCCGAAGACATATAAGTACATAAATCAGTATAAAACCCTCTTTCTTTGTGTACTTCATAAAATTTACCTGCTGTTTCAGGTGACATTTTGGTCATTTTCATTGCTACGATTCTAAAGCCTGCTTCTTGAATCATTTTGATAATTGCTCCTGTATTTCCCGCTTCTACTGCATCAGGTTTTATCATTGTATAGGTAAGTTTACCCGCCATTGTATTTAAAAAATTTAATTTTAATTATTTTAAGTGGCAAAGTTAGGTAGTTTTTTGATAAATATGTATAAAAAAAATAATTATTATAGTTTTTTTTCATAAATATTTGTATTTTTTAAAAAATATAATTATTTTTGCAATCTTAATTTGATGTTGAAAAAAAGTATTCACGTTTATTTGGTATAATACAATGGCTAGAGTTTGTCAATTAACAGGAAAAAGAACGCAATCTGGTAATAACGTTTCACACGCAAACAATAAAACTAAGCGTAAATTTTATCCTAATTTGAAAAGAAAAAGATTTTTTATGGAAAGTACAGGTGAGTGGGTTGATATGAAAGTATCTACTTCTGCTATCCGTACTATCAATAAAATAGGTTTTGAGGCTGCTTTGGATAAAGCATTAGCGAAAGGAACTTTTTCGTTCTAAAAATTTTTATTTTTTTTATTCGAAAAGAACATTCAATATAGTATTATTTTGAATGTTTTTTTTGTGTTCAAATGTTAAATATTATTAATTTTTGATTGAAATTTGTAATATTTTAGATAGTTTTGCGTACTCTATATAAAACTTTAAACATTTTATAAATATGAAAAAAATATTTTCTTTTTTATTGATAACCTTTGTCAATATTTCGATGATGTATGCTCAATTTAGAGCATCCGTTGGATACGATTTGAATTTGCCAAGCAATCAAATGGCACTTAATATTGGAGCAATTCATAATTTTAAATTAGAAGGACTTTTCAAAATGCGCAATAATCGCTGGGCTTTTGGTATGGATTTAAGCTTGGGAGGATACGGCACAAGACGTGAACCGATTGTTTTTACACAAGGCAATACTACTACAAATACTTTTGTTAATGTTACTAATTCGGTCTATGGTTTCAAAGGTTTGGCACAAGCAGATTTATTATCAGGAGATGATAAAAGATTTATGCCTTATTTTCATAGCGGTTTTGGAATGACGTTTTTTTCAACTGATTTGAGAGTAGATGACCCCAATGATGTAGATGCTTGTCGTCCTTTACAATCAGAGACATTAAAATCTGACCAAACTTGGTTAGCAAGTGCGGGTTTGGGAGTGCGGTGGTTTCCTTGTAAAAATGATGTTAGTCAATTTTATTTAGATTTGCGTGCTACTCAAAATTTAGGTGGAAATATCAATTATATGAGTTTAAATCCTCCCACTTCACACGCCAATCATACTAATAATAGTAATAATGGTTTTGATGGTGCGCCTGTCAATGTAAATTTTGTTAATCCGCAAAACAATTTAATTCATCAACATCGAGTCGGAACTATTTATAATAGTGCTGTTAGTTATTGGGCAATCCAATTACAAGTAGGAATTAGTTTTTAAATACTACGAAAAATCTCACTTAAAAGTAGTTTTGAGTGAGATTTTTTTTGGTTCATTGGAAATTATTGCGAAACTAATTTTGTTCTGGTATGAATATCATTTATTTTGAAAATATAGAAAAACATCAATTTAAAAAACATAAATACTAAAATAGGACTATAGTATAATGGCAGTCTAAAAATAAATGAGAGTCTTTTTATTTGAAGAATCATTACTCAATTTTTTCCATAAAATTTTTTATTTCATTTTTAAAAGTTTCTATATCTAATCGATGTGCCAAATTTGGTAAAATAACATAGTTATATTTATTTTCCTTTTCGTTTTTAGTCAAAAACTCAAGGCTTTTTTGATGGTTAATTATATCATCTAATGCACCTAAAATAATATGATAGTGATAATTATCATTTATTTTTTCGGGCAATTTAAAAAAATAATTATCGGCTCTTTCCAAAGCAGGATTGAATAATAAAGTCTGACAACCTACATATTTTGCTAAAAAATAACCAGATAATCCGCCCATCGAACTTCCAATGATAACATTAGCATTAGAAATTTTGGCTGTTTCGATTAAAAATTCTTGTAAATCTGGTCTACGATATTCAATAAAAGGTGCAACTAATTCATCACAAAAACTTTTCAAAATATCTAATTTTTCTTGTGATGGATAAGAATCTAAACCGTGCAAGTATAATATTTTTTTCATTTTTTTTGTTTTTTTAACTCAATAATTCTTTAAATAAATCCATCAAAGAATCAGAGGGCAAAGATTGTTTTTTAATTTTATGATATTCTGCAAATAATTCTTCAATATTTTTATCCATTTTTCCTATATCTGTCCCAATATTTTGTCCAGTTTCTGATTTGATATAAGATGATAAAGTATGTAAATTTCTATGAGCATTCGTAAGGATTTGTTTTTCGTTGGCAGTCAAAAAATCTTCTGTAGTGATAGTCAATTCAACAATCGCATTTTTATTTTCTTTTAACCATTCCAAAGATTTTTCGATTCCTTCGATGTTTTTTCGCAATAATTTTTTTCCTTTTGTCAATAATTTTTTCGTATAAGTCAAAGGTTTTCCTTCTTCTTTTTCGATAATAATTACGTATTTTTCATCAGCCGTATCTCCAAAACTATACATTAAAGGACTCCCCGAATACACAATCGGACAGGGAGAATGGCTCACTGCGTGGCATCTATGCAAATGTCCCAAACCTACATAATCAATTTGAGTAGGAATTTGTTCTGTATAAATGGCTTGCGCTCCGCCTACGTGTAAGATTGATTTTTCTTCCCATAAATTTTCATCTTTTTCTACTTCACCTTTATTGATGACAAAAAGATGCGTTAATAATACATTTACGCCATTTTTATCACAATATTTTTCAGCTAAATCTTTCCAATGAATCGACAAAATTTCTCTTAAATTTTCTTCTCTATGAGCGGATCCTAAATATTGTTTCAAACGCAATTCATTCGCATAAGGCGTATGAATCACACGCAAAGGCGTATCAATTTTATTCAATTTTAGTTCGATAAAACCTTTATCTGTATGCAAAATCTTCAAATTACTCGAACTTCCCAAATCTAATTTTTCGGCTTGTGCCATTGGATAACCAAACATAAAAATTCCACATTCCAACGCCAAAGGTTCAGGCGCATCTATGCGGTCAGGCGAATCGTGATTGCCCGCAATAGCCACCACAGGACAAGTAAGATTTCGAGTCAGTCTTTTGAGTGTTTTGTATAATAATTGTACCGCTTCTGTGGGCGGATTAAACGTATCATATAAATCTCCAATCACCAAAACTGCATCAACATTTTCTTGTTCTGCAATTTCACAAATTTCGTTCATCACTTCTTTTTGTTCTTCTAAGCGAGAGAAATTACCTAATTTTTTACCTAAATGCCAATCTGCTGTATGTAAAATTTTCATAAATAATGATTAAAAAAATGAAAGTATTTATGTTTTGTGAATATTTTTTTTCTATTTATTTATTTTTCAAATGAAAGAATTATTGTGTAATATTATATCGTAACTGAATCCCCGCACTCGTACTTGTACGCATAAACGAACTTGATACATAAGGATTGTTGATAGTATGTTCGAAATATATTGCCAAAGTAAGTTGTTTATCAAATACATAACTAATCACAGGACGAATTTGAAAATTAAAATTCCCCGCCGTTACTACCGCAGGATTGGCATTATCTTGTGGATTAGTGGCATTTGGATTGTCTAATTTTCTTTGAATTGTCTTGGTATCTCTGATTTGTAAAGTTAAATTTAAGTCCACTTCATTTTTCAAAATCACAGGTTTTCCTTGTGATTTGAATGGCATTTTTAAACCTTTTTTTCGATAACCTATCGTCGAAGCAAGCCCTCGACTATTCATTTCTGAAAGCTGAGCATTTGATAAATTCAAAGATAAATCTCTATCTTTGTTATAATCAAGACGAATCGTTAAACCTCCTTTTGTGGCAAAATTGATACCAATTAAAGGTGAAAATTTCTCCAAAATAGTTACTTGACCCACCACAAAAACAGGCACAAATTCTCCTTGTGTATTGATAGAATCAGGAATCGCATACGCTAGTTCATTTCTATCTAAATTGATTTTATCTGCGCCATATTGCAAAGAAGAAGTATAATTAGATACATTGAAAGTAGAAGAATACGCATGACGAAGCGAAAAAGTCTGAAAAACTTTTTTGAATAATTTTGTAAAACCTGTATAATCTAACGTCCAATTAGGCAAAGGTATATTTGGAAAAGGCGATAAACTTACATTATTTGCCGATTTTCCTGAATAAGCCGCCAAAAAAGCAGGCAAAATTACATCTTGCGAATTGATGCCGTACACGCCATTTGTATTGGTATTGATTTGATTCAAACGTTGTCTAATAGTATTTCTATATTCTCCAAATAATTTAAAAATAGCAGATTCAGTTTGATTATTACTCGAATTAAAAGCAGTCATAAAAGTAATAGTCGAAATAGAAAAATTACCACTTCGCATTGGGCTTTGGCTTTCAACGGCAGTTCCTGCTTGATTAAACCTAAAATTCTCTCGATAATCAGATTGTCTTGTTCTTCTAAAATCTAAATTAATTCTTAAATCAGGCAAAGGTTCTAATTGTAAATCTAATTTGATAGTTTCTCGCTTGGTTTGTGCAAATTGCGTATTCAAAAACGAACTCGGAGCCAACCAATTATTAGCAATCGCTTGATTTTTGATGTCCGAACTTTGTCCACCTAAAATAAAATCCCAACCGGGCGCATTGTTGTCGTCAGTTGCTAATCCAAAATTTTTGGGCGTAGGTTTAAATCCGGGAAAAATAGTAGTTTCACTCAATCCATACACAAAATTAACTTTTCTTAATGATAACAATGGTCTGAGCATCATTTTCAATAATCTAAATTCTCTTGGTGCTTTCTTTTTAGTTGTATCCGTAGGATTTTTCTTTTCCTTGGGTGGCTTTGGTTTTGGATTTTGAATTTCGTCCAAAAACTTCCATTTTTTATATAATTTTGAAAAATCTAATCCAATTCGAGCATTGCGTTCACGTCCATTATTGATGATATTTCCCAACGTATCCGCTTGTCCTTTTACGCCCGGTTTGGGGGCAACTGCTCCTGCAATCCAATTAAAAGTTCCTTTTTGTTCGATATTCCCATCTATCCAATCTGTCATTTTGAATTTATCAAAAGGAAGTTTATAAGTGGCATTAAAAGTTTGCGTAAAGTTTTTCATGCGCCCCAATCTTTTCAAATTCACCATTACAGAATCTCGATTATCTCTGGTATCAATTTCCCCAAAAGGCTCATCAATAATTGCCATTGCATTCGCAGAATAGTTAATATTGATGCTTTTTGTCAATGCCCACACGACTCCATAAGTACGCGTAAAAGTAAATTGTTTTTGATACAAAGGTTCTACTCCCAAAGTAGTTCGGTCTGCGGCTCTGAACAAAGTTTTCGTATATCTTCTATCCAACATTCCCGAAAAATTGATGGTAGGAAGTAAATTAAAATTAATGTCTTTGATAAATGATAAACTTTTTCGCTTGATAAATTTAAAAGGTTCAATCGGAGCAGAGGCAGTATATTGATAAGTCAAACCATAATTTTGGTTGACCATCAAATATTGTGCAGTGTTAATATCTGTGCGAGTTTCCTCGACACGCCCCCATGTAAAACCAAAATTTTCAATCGCAAAAGGCAACGGAATTTTAGGCGCTGCACCTGCACTTGTCCTTACTTTTCGCACATTGGTTAAGTTAATACTTCGCCGTGTGGATATTTCTTGGACTAATTGTTTATATTCTTCCCTTCGATTCGCATCAGAAATTCCTTGTAATGAACTTTCCATCTGCACATCTGGGTCTAATGGATTGAATCGAGGGGTAATAATTTTTCTTTCTAAACCTATAAACAATGGAATTTTTAAGCCCCAATTTGTAGGAAAAAATTTATCTAAAGCAATTTGAGCGGACACATCATAATTAAAAGTTGTTTTACGTGTTCTTTCTGAAATTCTTTGATTGATTGACCCAAAACCAAAAGTTGTATAACTCATAGAACCATTGATTTGTGCAAAATCAGCCAAACGAATTTGGGTGCGAGCCAAAGCCGCCCAACCAGCCGTTTGGTCATAATCAGTAATTCTAAATTCATTAATCCAAACACAAACCGATTTAGGTAATTTATCATCAATTTCTCCAAAATCATTCAAATCAGGATTTCTAATCCCAATCATTGAAGTAAGCATAGTGCTTAAATCAGGATTTCCGACTACTGTAATTCTATATTTATTGCCCGCCAAACCTGGCACTATTTTACTAAAAGGAATGACCACACTTTGCCCCGATAAATTTCTTTCTACTTTGGTTTGTGTCAAAGTAGTAAATTCTACATCAATCCAATTGCTTTCTAACCAAATAGCATTAGCATCTTGACCTGTACCAGATGGAGTCATTGATAAAGGAACTTCAATTTCATAATAATTATCTGTAAAATCTGTTCCCAAACGCACAAAAGCAGTTAACTGTCCATTTTGAGCATTCGTACTTTCTGCGTGGATATAAGCACGCACACGTTTATAACTCAAAAAGTCTAATCTATAATTTCTAAAAACGGCTCTTGCATCTCTATTTTTTAAGTCTTCTACGCACAAACGCATAGATTGTTCGTTGATTTGACGTTGATTGACGTTGGTAACATCTCTATCTCGAATAATTCCGGGTGCTAATACATAAGGAATTACACCTGGTTCAGGCTCTCCATTTTCTTCGATATTAACCACCGAAATATTAAATTTAGCATCATAAGGTTCGAGAGGCAAAGAAAAAGTTCGGTCTGATAAATCTCCCAAAAATCTACGCCATTGCGTTGCCACTAATTGCATTTGAGCCATACGCAATACGACAGGTTGTTGGAAATTTGTCAAAAACATACGCATAAAACGAATCGATTTGAAACCATCAATCGCTCCAATTTTTTGGTCAAAATTTCGAATCGGAATACGAAATAAATACCAATTCACCGTTTCATTCGTAACATTATCCGTAAAAGAAGTTTTATCGATGATATATTTATTACCAACTTGTAAATTATTTGGATTGATAGAAATTTTATATTGATAATATCCCTCAAGATTTGAAATGGTATTATCAATATTTAAGTCTTCATTATCAGGATTATTAGTGGCAGCAGGCGAAATTCCACCTGCAAAAGTAGAAGCAGGACTATTATTTTCGTAATTATTATATCTTTTGTATCTTTCTAAAATTTCTGTTGTGCCAGCATTATACCTATCATCTAAATAATACCAAAAATCATCTCCCGAAACATCATTTAAAATTCTTTCTTTGACGACAGGATTGGTTACATTGGCATTGACTGAGGCAATAAAACTTTGAAAAGCCGTAAAACCACCTTCCTCCGAACTTTTTAATCCGTCCCAGCCAATATCTTGATTAGTGCGAGTATTAGCATCAGCATCAAAAGCATTATTAATGAATTGTTGATTCGTAACACGTCCCCAAGTATTTTCGGTGGTATTGGCAGCAGTAGCACCTCCCGCAGGAATACCATTTTCGAAAGCGTGCCTACCATCAGGAATTACGTCTTCGGATACATTGCCTAAATTAAGATAAATATCACCTCCTGTCGTATTATTTTGGTTTAATCGTCCATCTAACACACGTCCATTTTGTCCTTGAATAAATGGATCGAGCATCCAAAATTCCAAATACTCCATATTTTGATTGTCAAAATCAATATCAGAAGTAATGGCTCTTGTGATTGCCCCAAAATTATTTCGAGGATTAATCAACAAACCATTCGAAGTTAAATTGGGGGTATAATTATATTGTCCTCTTTCTTCGGGAAAATAGGCTACATCAAAAATCAATTCATTGGTTTGAATTTGTAATCTTTGGCGATTGGTAAATACTTCTTGGGGAGAAACAGCACGCGTATAATGATTTTTTAAATCCAAACCATCAGGTCGCAAAGCTGAGCCATCTCGATAAAAAAGATTGTCCACATTATACCAAGCAATTTTTGCCCTTTTATAATTATAGTCTAATTGATTAGAAAAAGATTCAGGAAAAAAACGTGGCGTACTTCCTAGTCTCCAGCCAATTTGCGGTGCGCGTCCTAAATTAAAAGCCGTTCTTGTTCCTTCAAAATCATCAATAAAAGAAACTTTTCCACTCAAACGCGAAGCACCGGGAAATAATTGTGCATATTCCGCATACAAAGTCATTCGAGATTCGGCTTTGGTTTGAATCAATGGAATTTTATCTACTAAACGAGTTAAAAAGCGAGAAGGTGCATCAAAATTAACATCAAAACCTAACATTGTATTGTTGATAGGTTCTTCGGCAATATTGACACGTGTAATAATTGGTCTTTCTGATAAATTTAATAAAGTTGCTCCTAATTTTAAATATTTGCTATGCTCATATTCGAACCTCGAACCAAACATTCTTCGTTGTTGAAAATTAAATAAATCGGCTTTTTCAAATTGAATTTTTATTTCTTTTCCTGAGGCTAAAATGGCTGGATCTGTGATTTGAACGCGTCCGGTGCCATAATCTACGGTATATTGCGCTCCCTCTTGCAAAGGCATACCACCTGCGGTTACGCGAATAGATCCTTCCGAAATATTAAAACCATTCAAAGAAACTTCACTTCCTGCTGTGCCTTCGAAAGTACCACTGATAAAAAATTTATTTTTGTCTGCGGCTTGTAATGCGTCTGCTTTCGTAGAGCGATATAGTTGATTAAAAACATATTTATTGATTAAACCTGTTTCTGTCAATGGGTCAAATTTGAGTTCATCAATATTTGTATTCCAATTATTTGTGCCAATCAAATTATTGCCAAAAGGTTCTAAAACAGGAAAATAAATGCGTCCATTTCGAGTATCAATCGTTATATTTTCTACAAAATCGAAGTTTCCATCGGCTTGTGGGTCATTTTGTGGATTTAATTTATCCAAACTCATCACTCTCAAAAGCGGTTTATCTTTCATTCTTACGCCTTCTTGCAAAGTTGGATTATCGATTCCTGTTAAGTCATCTTTATAAATAATGCGTAATAAAAAATTATTTTTTTGGACTTGATTAGCATTCAAAGAATAGACATTTTTCATCATCAAATCCCAAGTAGGAATATCTAAACGAATCGAAGGCGGTCTTAACATTTTCAAACGTACTAATTCTGCTTGCGGTCTGCTTGCATAATCATCAGTCAATTCTCCTACCCGATAATTTTGTCCGTTGTAAGTATATTCATAAGCCACCGCCAAAATTTCGTCATTTCGCAAAGGTGCTAACAAAGAAACGTAGCCTAATTGAGAATTAAACACAAATTCATTCGGTTTTAGTTTGCGAGCCGCTCTCAAAACCGTAAAATCTGTTCCATTTTCTAAGCCTAAATTTTGCAAATCAAAAGTAGCATTATCAGCATTTAGAATATTTCCAACGTTTGTTAAAAGAGAATTGGCATTGTTTCGAGCCGTTAAATTAGTTGTATTTAGATTCCAAGTATTTTTAAAAGGTTTTGGTTCGCCCAAATCTAAATAACCAACAATATTTCTTAAATCTTCTGTATTATTGGTTCGATTCGTAACATATACTTCGATACGCGTGATTTGCACGCCTGAAGTTATCATTGGAATAGTTGATAATGCTTTTTCGTATTGATTTCTAAAAAATTGTCCTACAAAAAAGTGTCTATTGTCTTCATATTCTCCTGCTGCAATTTCAAAAGGTCTTCTTTGCGCTCCGCCATTATTTAATTTTACTTCTTCTGTTCTTGCTCTTTGATTTGAAAATACAGAACGCACTTTTAATTTTCCAAATTGCAATTCGACTGCTGCTCCAAACAAATTTTGTGAGCCTTGAATTAAAGTAGTGGGCAATGGAAAAGTTACGTTTCCAAATTCAACTTTTCGGATAATATCTTCTTCAAAACCTTTGTATTCGACTTTAAAATTATTTTCGAATTGAAAACTTGCTTTGGTATCAAAATTTCCGTTGATGCGTAATTTTTCACCTACTTTTCCTCGCAAAGAAAAATTAGCGTGTGGGTCAAAATTAAAATTCCAATTTTTTTGCTGTCTAATCGGCAAAGCAGGATTAGCAACTCTTTGAAATTGTACGCCAAAATCTAAATTGACAAAACCAACAGGATTAAATTCGACAAAATTTCCACCAAAAATTCTATCAAACCATTTGCTTTCGACAGGAATTTTAGGAATTAAAGGTCTTCCAGAAATAGCGGTTTCTGCGGTTTGTCCTTGTGCTAATTGTCTTAAAATATTTGCTTCTACTTTTTTTCGTTGCAAATCGTCCATTTCTCTTCTCGAAAAAACGGTTGGATTTCTAAAATATTTGTCTCCAAATTTTTCGGTAAGATAATATTTTCCTCCAAAAGTATCGGGGGCAAATTGAATATCAGTTTGAATTAGTTTGGGGAAATTATAAGATTTATCGCCAAATTTTGAGCCTGAAAAGGCATCACCAAAACGATATTTTGATTTAAAATTAAGCATAGGTTTTGGGCGATAGGGCGTATCGAGCATTGCCTTTTGCAAAGTATCTAAAAAATTTTGTTGAAAAACAATTTTCTTTCCTGAATTTTGACTTTTTTGAGGTAGCCAAAACTGCCAACCAAGCCACAAAGATAGACTTAATGACAAAATGTAACGTAATGAATGCAAAGTTTTTTAAAGTAGTTTTAATGGAAAACTTTAATCTTTTTATAAGGTCTTATCTTTTTATAAATCGTAAAAAATGTAGAGGTTTACGCAATAAAATATTCGTTAATAGGTTGGAAGTAATTTTTAGTAACTGCAAAGGTATATACTTTGTTCTTTAATTACAAAAAAAACTTATTTTTATTTTTGTTTTGCTTATTTGATACAAAAAATTATACTTTTTTTAATCATTTATAAAGTTTATTAGATTGATTATCAACTATTTATATCTTAAAAAATGATATAATTAATTATTTGTAAGTATATCAATTTTTTTGAATAGTAAAATTAGAATATTTTGATAGTTTTTTAATAGAAATAAATCAAGTCTAAAAAAATTTTGCAACAAATTTAGGACAGCATCAACTATTTAGAAAAATTATCAAATAATTCTTTCAACTTATCGACAAGAGTTGAGATGTCATATAAGTCACTTAAATTGATAGTAAGTTTTAAATTTACGTGATTATCTGGGTTCATTTGTACTAATTGCCTTTTATAATCGCCTTGAATAATAAAATGATTTCTCTCTTTATGAATATATTGCACTTCTGATTTTAAAAATATTCTATACAAAATTTTATCTTCACAAATAGCTAAACAGATTAAATAATCGTAATTATAACGAGGATTTATGCCATTGAATTGAAAAGTATTGTTAGTGCGTCCTTTTCTGGCTGTTTTTATTTCTAAATATATACCTGATTTTGTGAGAATATCGTATTCATTGTGGATAACTCCATCATTTTCAATTTCTGTGATTTCTGAAACGATTGATTTTATGTATTCTTCGCCAATTTGTCCAATGGCATTTCCTTCAAAATCTTTGATTTTAGAAAATTTTTGGCTATAATCTTTGCCCAAATTTAGTTCTAAATGTTTTTTTTCAATGATTTCAATAAATGTTTCTTCTAAATTCATGGTTGATATGTTTATTTTGTTATATGTAAATTATCTTGCAAGACCTGAAATATATTAGATTTTCCGATATGATAACAAGAATTAGTTGCCAAACTTCCGTATTTTTTCCAATCTGCATTTTCCAAAATATCTTTTAGTTTTTGTTTTATTTGTTCATCTTTTGTGGTAAATACAATAGCTACGCCCGATTTATATTTGACTTCTTCAAAAGTATAAACTACCGAAATTTTGTCGTGGAAAGTAGAGGAAATATAAAAATCTGCCTTTTCATCAAAAATCCATTTTTTGCCACATTCTCTATTTTTGGCTAATGAAACCGTAAATATTTTTACTAAATCGCTAAAAGGTTCGTTTTTTCTATTTTTATACCAACTAAATTCGTCTTTATCAGCCTTATGATTTTTGCTCCAAATCTGAAAAACGCATTTTACATCTACGCTTTTATCATTGCTGGGCGTATAAAAAGCATTTTTTGGTAATCTTTCAGAATGAATTAAATTAAAACCTTTTACTCTATATTTTATCGAACCTTTGCCATTGCTTTCAAAAAACATAGGCAATATAAAACATACATAATCCGCATTTTTGGAATGATTAATAAATTTTAATGCCATTACACCTCGATGACCAAAAGGTGGATTTCCAATAACTATATTTTTATGATTATCAGACAAAATATATTTTAAATAATCTGATTGTATGATTTCATCGTTTAAAGGACTAATATCTATCCCAATTCTTTTATTTTGTGGTAAGAGATTAAAAAAAACGCCATTACCCGCACTCGGTTCTATCCACTGAAAATTCTCGATATTTTCTTCGTATTTAGTAATTATTTCGGTTGCTTTTTTAAATAAATTTGAGGCGATAGTTTCTTTGGTAAAATATTGGTCTAATATATTATTGGAATTTACTTTCATCAAATTCCCGTTCACATATTTTAGTACCAAATTATTGTCAGTAATTGGAGCATCAAATAAGTCTTGTTGTAAGGTTTCTTCAGTTAATTCCATTTTTATTTTTAGTATTTTATCAATATATTTTATTTTCTACTCGGTTTAAATATCAATTTTTATAACGTTTTTTAACTCAAAAAAGTTTATTTATTTTTTGTTTTTTTGATTGATTTTTTTTAATATAAATAAATACTAAAAATAATATCATAATAATTTCCTAAGAACTACAAAATAACTATCTTTGCACCAAAAATAACTACAAAACACAATTTATTATGGCTTTACATTGGAAACTAAATTTATTATTGAAAGCAAATAGCCTTGTTCATCCTGCTCCTGATATAAAAAAAATATCACCTCAAGAATTTAGAAAATATAACGAAAATGGATATAAAAAATTATTTCCAATCGTTGAATATAAATCACTCAAACTATACGAAATAAAAGATACTTTTTTTGAAAATGATGGTTTTAAAGTTCCTTTACGCATTTATAAACCTACTATTCAAAGAAAATTACCAATTTTGATGTTTTTTCACGCAGGCGGATTTGTGATTGGTAATATAAATACACACGATAAATTGTGTAGAAGATTAGCAAAATTAAGTAATTGTATTGTGATTTCGGTAGATTATAGATTAGCACCTGAATATAAATTTCCGACTGCTCATTATGATTGTTATGGAGCAACGCAATGGGCTTTTGAAAATGCCCATACTTTTGGTGGAAATCCATTACAAATAGCGGTTTGTGGTGATAGTGCAGGTGGAAACTTAGCCGCAGGCGTGTGTATGTTGGCGAAAGAAAAGGCAAATTTTGAGATTAGTTATCAAATTTTATTATATCCTTGTACTGATGGAAAATTATCAAAACCTTCGATTGAAAACTTATCAAAAGGATATATTCTTACCAAAGATATCATGGAATATTTTTTAAAACATTATACCAATCCACAATTTCCGATAACACATCATTTGTTTTCGCCTATGTATGCCCAAAATTTGGAAGGTTTGCCGCCTGCAATGATTATCACAGGGGAATATGATCCTTTGAAAGATGAAGGCAAACAATATGCTGAAAATTTGGCAAATGCAGGCGTAAAAGTTACGTTTCAAGAGTGTAAAGGTATGATTCATTTGTTTTTACAAATGCCAAAATTACTCAAAACAGCCCGAAAAACATTAAAAATGATTAGTGATACACTCAAAACAGAATTTGGTATGAATGGAAGATTATAATAAAGTATCAGGATTCCAAAAAACCGTTTCAAAATTTTGAATTTGATTGTCGATGATAATAATTCCTTCTAATTCTAATAATTCTTGCATTTTTGTAGGCGTTTCGAAGCAATGTTTTCCTGATAAAAGTCCTGCACGATTCACCACGCGATGCGCAGGCACATCACCAAGTGTATGTGCAGCGTTCATTGCCCAGCCGACCATTCTTGCACTTTTTTTTGAGCCTAAATAACTCGCAATCGCTCCATAAGAAGTAACTTTTCCTTTGGGAATTAGTTTTACAACTTCGTATACATCGCCAAAAAAATTAGTATCTTTCATCAAAATAATGGTTTAAAATTTTGTTTTCATTTCGCAAAATTACATTTTTTAATACTTTTAATCACAATAATACTGAATTTTAATTTAAAATATCACCAAAAAACATAGAAAAGTACAATCACCTAAAAAATTTTTAATTTTTTAAACTTTCAATATAACATTTTGTTTCGAGATTATATAGATAATTTTTAATACTTTTTTGAAAAGTTAAAAATTAAAAAAAACAAATAAAAATTCGCTTCATTCCATGCAAAATATTCTTATCTGGCTTCGCAATGATTTGCGTTTGCACGACCACGAACCTATTTTTAAGGCTTTACAAAATACTAAAAATGTTTTTTTGTGTTATTGTATTGATAATACAAATTTTGAAGATATTATATTTACAGAGAATATAGAAGGTAAAAAAAAGGCAGGATTTAAGAAAATAGGCTTTTTTAGAGCAAAATTTTTATTGGAAAGTTTAGAAAATTTACGCCAAAATGCTAAAAAAATTGGTGGAAATCTTATCATTCGTATAGGAAACTCTGTTGATATTATTCCACAAATCGCCCAAGAATTGCAATGCCAAGCAGTGTATATGCACCAAGAAATCACTCACGAAGAAATTACGACTGATATAGCCGTAGAACAAAAACTTTGGACGCAAAAAATTCGTTTAGAGCGGTTTTGGGGAAGTACCTTATATCATTTAAACGACCTTCCATATCCTGTGCGTAGTTTGCCTGATGTGTTTACACAATTTAGAAAAAGTGTAGAAAATTATATAAAAATCCGTCCTACTTTTGCTACGCCTACACATTTGGCAAGGCCTCACATAAACGCAGGCACAATGCCAACTTTAGCAGAATTAGGTTTTGAAAATGAAAACGAAAATCAAGAAAAACAAACGAAACAACAAAAAGCAGTCTTACACTTTAAAGGTGGAGAGGACGCAGGAAAAGAACGTTTGAATAGTTATTTTTGGGAAAAAAATTTACTCAAAACCTACAAAGAAACCAGAAATGGATTATTGGGAGCAGATTATTCTTCTAAATTCTCAGCTTGGCTTGCCTTAGGTTGTATTTCGCCACGTTATATTTATGAGCAAGTACAAATCTATGAATCACAACGCACCAAAAACGAGTCTACTTATTGGCTAATTTTTGAGTTGCTTTGGCGTGATTATTTTAAATTTATTGCCAAAAAATATGGAAATTTAATTTTTAAACAAAAAGGTATTAAAAATACATCAAATCTAACACTCAAAAAGGATTTTTTAGTATTTGAAAAATGGAAAAATGGCAATTTGGGCGTACCTTTTGTTGATGCGAATATGCGTGAATTGGCTCAGACAGGTTTTATGTCTAATAGAGGTAGGCAAAATGTAGCCTCTTTTTTAATCAAAGATTTATACATAGATTGGCGTTGGGGTGCAATGTATTTTGAAAGTCAATTACTAGATTATGATGTATGTAGTAATTGGGGAAATTGGATTTATATTGCAGGCGTGGGCAATGACCCGCGAGAGAATCGATATTTTAGTATTCCAAAACAAGCCTCTGTGTATGACTCTAAAGGTGAATATGTGCGTTTTTGGTTGGAAAAATAAGATGTTTAGAAAATTATTATAATTTTTTTCTTTTCTGAATGATATTTTCAATAGTGCCTAAGTTTATTTGTAGGATAGTTTGATACTGACATTTCTTTTATGTTTAGAATAATGTTATAAGGGAGCATATAAAAAATAAACTACCCACTCAAAAAAACCTATTTTTAGTTCCCTCACACCTGGGGAGGGTTAGGGTCTTTCCGCTAAAATTATGCCCCACCCCAGCCATCTCCGAAGGTGATGGAGTTTTTTTGGGTATAATATTTTCTACTTAGTCCCTTAATGTTTGGTAAAAATAAATAGAGTTTTTTAAATGGTAGCCAAAAATTGACAAAAATCATTAAAAATTCAAGAAAAAAGAAAAAAATCCGTATTAATCCGCTAAATCCGTGTTATCTGTGTGCTAAAATTTTTTTCATTTAAAAAATACTAATATAGAAATTTATGGAAATTTTTCCTAATTTTTTAGCACTTTTAATATTAAAAATGACACTTATGTTAATATTTATAATAAAATTATTTCACAATCTTAAATTTTTCAACTTATTTAAGCATAATCAAAATCTACTTTTTATCTCAAAAAAACTATCAACTTCCTCATTCAAAAAGAATATTTTACATTCATCACCTCTAAAAACCTAAAAAATTAGCAAACATTTTACCAAAAAAATCACCTAAAAATATTTTTTTCCATTCCTTAAAATAATTCTAAAAAAAAGTATTGTCTTTTAAAGATTTAATTGTATAATTGCAAGAAAAATAACTTTAATTCTTACTATTATGGAAATTATACATCTCAGTGCAGAATGTTATCCTGTCGCAAAAGTGGGCGGTTTGGGTGATGTGGTAGGTGCTTTGCCAAAATATCAATGTAAAGCAGGGCATTATGCCAAAGTAGTTATGCCTGCCTATAATACAAAATTTATGCACCAAAACGAATGGCAAACCGACCACGAACAAGACATAAATATGGGCGGACATCGTTTGCATTATAAAGTTTTAAAAGAAAAAACCAACAAATTAGGTTTTGATTTGTATTGTATTTTAATTGATGGATTGACCAATAGAGATAATGTATATTCAGAAAATGACGATACAGAACGTTTTTTAGGTTTTCAAATTGCTGCTTTAGATTGGATTTCACAATGGAAACATCAACCTGATATTTTGCATTGCCACGACCATCACACCGCTTTAATTCCTTTTATGATTAAATTTTGTGGGCGTTTCAATCGTTTGTATAAGGTTAAAACAATGTTTACGATTCATAATGGTTTGTATCAAGGTTGGTTTGGTTGGTCAAAAATTGTGTATTTGCCTCTGTTCGAAAAATCAAAAGTAGGTTTATTAGAATGGAACAATATGATCAATCCAATGTCTTCTGCGGTCCGTTGTGCTGATGCGGTTACGACCGTGAGTAAATCCTATATGTATGAATTGATGCAAGATGCGAATGGTTTAGAACAACTTTTTGCACAACTTCATCAAAAATGTTATGGCATTTTGAATGGCATTGATTTCGAAACTTGGAATCCAAATACAGACACTTATCTCGAACATCATTACAACGAAACAAACGTTCATGAAGTCAAAAAAATTCATAAAAAAGAAATTTGCCAAACTTTTGGATTAAATCCTGACAATCCTTTAATCGTATTTATTGGAAGATTGATGCCCGAAAAAGGAGCCGATTTATTAGCGTCTGCTATGGGCGAAGCAATGTATCAAACCGAAGGCGATGTCAATTTCTTAGTCTTAGGCTCAGGTGGAGATAGCATAGAAGACGATTTAAACGATTTAAAACCACTTTGCGAAGGAATTTATAATGTGTATATTGGTTATAATGAAGGTTTGGCACATAGATTATATGCCGCTGCAGATTTTATTTTGATGCCAAGTCGCACCGAACCTTGTGGACTAAATCAAATGTATGCTTTGCGTTATGGTACTATTCCTATCGTAAGAAGAACAGGCGGTTTGCAAGATACAGTCAAAGATTTGGGAGAATATGAAGGTTTTGGAATTTGTTTTGATAGAGCAACTATTGGCGATATTGTGATTTCAACACGCAGAGCATTATTGCTCTATAATAATAAAGATTTTTTCCATTATTTACGCAGTAAAATTATGTCTTTTGATAATTCTTGGGAACAAAGTCAAAAGAATTATGAAAGAATTTATGAAAGTCTTTAATTTTGATTTTTGGGTAGTGTCACAAATTCGTTGCAAAAAAAATGCAAATTTAAAACAAAATACAGTAAAAAAATATGCAATTTATTGATGATGTATTTTTTACAAAAAATAAAAATAAAGTGGTAACGAATTTGGGACAGCACCAAAATATCTATAAAAATAAAACAAAAATTCAAACAAAAACAAACTTTTTTTAATTTTATAACGTTATGATTTGATAACATTATACAACTCAAAAATAATTAAAAAATATTTTCAAAAAAATAAAATTGATAAAATTATGATTACTAAAAATTTTGAACAATGGCTTGCTGAAGAAGTAGAAGAAACTTTTGGTTATACAAAAGAAGAAACCACAGAAGGACTAGAAAGTTGGTTGAGTGATTTATCACCTGTTCAATTAGATAATAATGTTGAATTGATGAGAAAACTTTTGTTGCAAAATATTGATTCTTGGAATGAAGACGAACTAAAAATGATGTTTATCGCTCCTTTTCTTTCCGCAATTCAATTCAATAATTATCCACATTATAAAGTATTTACACAAAGATTGTCAAAAATAGAATCAGAAAATGTAAATAGTCAGGGTAAAATTGAGTGGATGATCGCAACAGGAAGACAAACGCCTAAAAAACCTTTTTTCTTTTTGCATGAATATAAACCCGAAAAAAGTTCAGGAAATGACCCATTAGGGCAATTATTGATAGCAATGGTATATGCACAAAAACAAAATCAACTCGAAATGCCTTTATATGGTTGTTATGTATTAGGGCGTTTGTGGTTTTTTGTAGTATTAGAAGGTAAAAAATATAGCGTAAGTAAGGCTTTTGACTCAACACAAAAAGAAGATTTGCAAGAAATAATTAGTATTTTGCAAAAATTAAAAAATTATATCCACCAATATTTAGGATTAAGTTAGACAAAAAAATCGATGTTGTCCCAAATTCGTTGCAAGAGATTTTAAAATAAAATCGTTGTAGATACTTTTTTTGAACATAAAAATAAATTTGCAACGAGATTAGAACAACATCAAATATTTTAAAATTGATACTCAAAAATATGAAAACAAATATTAGTAAAAATACTTTGGCAGTTATTTTAGGTGGTGGAGCAGGCACACGCCTTTCTCCTTTGACCGCCAATCGTTCCAAACCTGCAGTGCCTATTGCGGGAAAATACCGCTTGGTAGATATTCCTATTTCAAATTGTATGAACTCTGACGTTACTAGAATGTTTGTCGTTACACAATTTAATTCTGCGTCTTTGAATACGCACATCAAAAATACGTATCAATTTAGTTCATTTAGCAAGGCTTTTGTGGATATTTTAGCAGCTGAACAAACTCCTGATAATCCAACTTGGTTTCAAGGTACGGCTGATGCGGTTCGTCAATGTTTGCATCATCTCGAAGAACATAATTTTGAATATGCGTTAATTCTTTCAGGTGACCAATTATATCAAATGGATTTTAGGTTGATGTTAGACAATCATATTGCTAAAAAGGCGGATATTTCGATTGCCACTATTCCTGTCAATGACAAAGATGCCCCCGAATTTGGCATTATGAAAGTAAACGAAAAAGGACTTATTTCTTCGTTTATCGAAAAACCAAAAGCAGATTTATTAAAAGATTGGGTAAGTGATACAGGTGAAAAAATGCAAAAGGAAGGCAAAAATTATTTAGCTTCTATGGGTATTTATATTTTTAATAAAAAACTTTTATTTGATTTATTAAAAGAAGAAATGAAAGATGCTACTGATTTTGGAAAAGAAATTATTCCGCATAGTCTCGAAAAATATACCCTCACAAGTTATCAATATGAAGGTTATTGGACTGATATTGGAAATATTCATTCTTTTTATGAAGCCAATTTAGCATTAACTGAGGAAGTGCCACAATTTAATTTATTTGATACAGAAAATACAATTTATACACGCCCACGCATGTTGCCGCCTTCCAAAATAAATGGGACAACTTTGCATCAAAGTATGATTGCTGATGGCTGTATTTTGCACGCCAAAAGTATCACTAATTCTGTGGTAGGCATACGCACACGCATAGGTGCGATGAGTGAAATTGATAGTACTTATATTATGGGAGCAGACGAATACGAAACTTTATTGCAAATCAAAAATTTGGAAGAAAATGGAGAAATAGCGATTGGAATTGGTAAAAGATGTAAAATTTTTCAGGCAATTATCGATAAAAATTGTAGAATTGGCGATGATGTAGTTATTAAAGGAGGCTCGCATCTTGCCAATCAAGAAACTGACCTTTATACTATCAAAGATGGTATTGTAGTCGTAAAAAAAGGAGCAACTATTCCAAATAATACTACAATTGGATAAAAACTTTCTTTTTTTTTAGATAAATAAAAATGGATAGAACATATTTGAACTATCCATTTTTTTTGAATATTTTTAAGCCAAAATTGATTCAATAATCTTGATTTTGATATAATATAAAAAAGCCGATTTCAATGAAATTGGCTTTTCCGCTAAAATAATAAAGTGTTAAACAAGTGTGTTTCAAATTTGAGAAATGTATTAAATACATTTACATCTGTATATACTTTAAAGTAGTGCAAACGTAACCATTTTTTTGAAATATTTTTTATTTATTTTTAAATATGCTTTTTAACGCTTATTTAAGCAATTTTCCAACTCCTAAAATTCCAAAATC
>JAAFJG010000130.1 GCA_013298075.1 Cytophagales bacterium
TAATAAACCAAAGTTAGAGGTTTTTTTTAAATTCTGTATCTTTTTTCTCGTTTTTTTTTAACCCTAAAAATCAAATTTTTTGCATCAAGAAATTTATCAAAAATTGCCACATTCTGAACAGCCTACCTTCAAGGTTTTTAAAACCTTGAAGAAATAATAAAATAAAAATTTATTTACAAAATTAAAAAGTCGTTATCAAACTATAAAAAAATCACGTTTAAAAACGTTGTAAACGTGATTTTTTCAATATTTTTAAAGAAATTATCTTGGAACATTTTTACGTGCATCTCTGACGTTTTCCAACTGCACATTATCATTATACAAACGAATGAGTTCACGATAATTATTTTCTAAGTCTGCTAATTTTGTTTTGATTTTAGATGGGTCATTGCTAATAGAAGTTGCATTGGTCATAATTTCAGAAATATTATCGTTATAACCTTTGAAAGTTACTAATTGTTCTGTGTATGTTTTTTCAATTTCCTCCATCACAAAAGAAACTCGTGTACGTATCGCATAGGGAAAACGAACTTTTGTAAGCAATGTAACGTGATTCATTTTAGTTTCGGTTTCTAATTGATTAATATGTTGCAAAACAGAAGCGAAATTAAAATATTTGTTAATCATTTCGTTCAAAGGCATTTTATCTAAATTAGGAATCGAATTTTCTCCGTATAAATCTGCTACATTTTCACGTACAAAATTAGTTACTAAAGCACGCAAAGACATTGTTTTTACTTTCAAACCATTCAAATTTTGGTCTAATTCACGCCCTGCTTTTCCTAAATTTTCGTAGTGCATTACATATCTTTGCATTTCAGTTGTAAAATCTTTGATAGCATCAAGATTTACGTCTTCATTGGTAATAGCAAAATTATTGACCAAATTAAACACAGAAGTCAAAGAACTTACGCCCGGCGTTACAGACATTAAAGTTTTTCCTACTACGCCCACAATCGGATTATTGATAACTTTTGAAATAATATCTCTAAATCTTCCTCCCACGCGCCTTCCTGCTTTTCCTTTCAAAATTTTATCATCTACAATTCTCGTAACTTCTTTGGTAAGACTAAAACCTAAATCTTCATTCGTTGGATTATTCAAAGCCGTAATAAAATTAGAATATTGCATAAATCCACCCGAAAGTTCGAAAGCACCCAAAGAACGTGAAGCCGCCTCAATAAACTTAGCAGACGCTAACAATCCACCTTTATTATTGGCGTATTGCGTTTTTTTGGTCGTTTTATCATCTTCACTAATTCCATTTAATCTTTCAGAATTACTTTGTGTAAGATTGTCGAGGTTATTTATTTTTCCTTCGATATTATTTATTTTTCTGGCTGATTTTTCTAATTCAAAATAACGTGTGTATAATTTTGACATCGAATCAGTTAAAATTCTAATTCTAACAGAATCAGGAACTTGGGCATACACATTCGAAAAACCCACGATAAGCATACAGCTCAATAAAAATATTTTTTTCATATTTTTTTAGTGTTATTATTTAGATGAAGGTAGTTTTAATTTATATAAAATCTTTTCTTTCTTTAATTAAATCAAATAAAAGTTCTTTGGCACGATGCAACTGCGCCTTGACAGTTCCCAAGGGAATTTCGATTTTTTCAGAAATTTCCTCGTAAGATAATTCTTGGAAGTAACGAAAATCTATCAACTTTTGATATTTGATAGGTAATTTATTGACAATCATTTGCATCCACTCGATTTTTTGGGCTTTAATTGCCTCTTCTTGTGGGTCTAAACTTGTATCTGCTAAATCCAATCTTACTTCATCACCACTTTCATCTTTGAAAGCTGCACTCATACTCATCGTATCTAATTTTTTTTTTCGGATAAAATCAATACAATTATTAGTACCAATTCTAAAAAGCCAAGTACTAAATGTATATTCTTTTTTGAATTTATGCAAGCCACGAAAAGCCTTAGCAAATGCTTCAATCGTTAAATCTTCTGCATCATCTGTATTTTTAACCATTTTTAAAATAGTATGATACAAAGGTTTTCGATAACGTTCCATCAATTCAGCATACGCTTTTTGATTGTTGTTATTAAAAGCTGCATCAATTAAATCAAAATCTTTTAAAGCTTTTTCAGAAAATTTTTCTTTTTCTTCTGATAAATTTAATCCTTCCATCGAATTTTTTTAGTAAAAAAAGTCATCAGACCTACGCCCATAAAATAAATGGTAAACAAAAAATCAAACAAAGGTAATAAATAAAAATTGGTTGAATTAAAATATTTACGATTTATGACAGCAAAGATAAACCAATTTAATGTAATTTTTATCAAAAATACATTCAAAATTAAAAAAAAATTTGAAAAAAGTAGAAAAAAACCTATCCACCAAAAAAAAATATTAGAAAATTGTAATAAAATTAATAAAATTTTAACCTCTAATCGATAATATACGCCCACAGAAAGATGTCTTTTTTTTTGTTTATACCATTCTTTCCACGTTTTTTTAGGAATAGAATACGTAAAAGAATCTTGTTCTAAACAAATATACGTATTTTTTTTATTGGCAATTTTTCCTATCAATAAATCATCATCTCCGCCTGTGATTTTTTCTATCGAATCAAAACCTTTTTTGGCTAAAAACAATGATTTAGAATACACTAAATTTCTACCCACACCCATATAAGGCTTGCCCAATAACGCAAAACCAATATATTGAATAGCCGTAAAAACAGTTTCATATTGAATAAATTGATTTAAAAAACTTTTTTCTTTTTCGTATAATGAAATACCTAAACCAACTTTTAGATGTTTTTCTTTATCAACTAAATCAAAAAAATCTCCCTCACCTTTGGGGAGGGCTGGGGTGGGGCATATATTCTCCAACCAATTTTCAGAGGCAGGAAAACAATCGGCATCTGTGAAAACCAACGTATCATATTTTGCTTCTTGAATACCTTGTGACAAAGCATATTTTTTAGGATTAAATTCAAGAGCAGCTTTGGTAATCGTAATGGTTTTTAGATGCGGATAAATTTTTTGAAAATCTTTTAAAATAACAGAAGAATTATCATCAGAGCGATCATCAACAATAATCACCTCAAAAATTGGATATTTTTGAAGTAAAATTTGTGGTAAAAAATGGATAAGATTATGTACTTCGTTATGGGTGCAAATAATCACACTCAAAGGCAAAAAATCGTTTTGTTTTTCTAATTTTTTCTTTATTGATTTAAAAAAAAACAGAAAAAACATTGTTATCCAAAATATAATTTGAATAAAAAAACTTGCAAAAAATAAAATCACTTTATTATTCCTAACTTATCACAACTTTCTCTGTTTTTTTATTTATTTCTTTTTTTGCTTGTTCTTTGAGAGTTGTATTTTTTTTATAAGAATGAGAAACTAATGCCGCCAACATCACAAAAGAAAATACAAAAGCCAAAAACATAAAGTTGTTTTTTTGAGTGTTATGTAAATGATGATTTTTCATATTATTAAAAAAATTAAAGAATTAAAAAATTGATGCGCAAAGATAAAATAAAGTTTTGATACAATATAATATTTAACTATATTTAACGTATGATTGTTTTAAAATTGTGTTTTTTTGAAAATATCAGACAAAAAATTAAAAATATTTTTTTGATTTTAAGATACAATAAATATTTCAATATGAATGACATTTTGAATTTACGATAAATGTGTTATTTAATAGTACATAGATATTTTTTTATTTTTCAAAGGTATATTATTGAGGTAAAATATTAAAAAATAGTTACGGAAGTTTGTCGTATG
>JAAFJG010000131.1 GCA_013298075.1 Cytophagales bacterium
TTTTTTAAGAATATCTCGATTCTTAATAGCTAATTCCATTTTATCTTTTTCTAAAAAATCTCCAATCGGTTTATCATATTCATCAATCAAAATAACTACTTTTTCAATTTTGGATAATTCCATAATCAACTCACGAAAAAGAGATTTAGCAGTCGTTTTTGTCAATGTTACCTTATAATTTTTCGCTATTTCAAACAATCTTTCTTTGATAGTTTCTTCTAAATTTTTCTCAAAATCTAATTCAGAAAAATCAAATTTTATAATTGGATGTTTTTTCCATTCGATTTTTTCTTCAATCCAAAGTCCTTTAAATAAATCTTTTCTACCTTCGAATAAATAATATAAAGTATTGACTAACAATGACTTACCAAACCTACGTGGACGTGAAAGAAAATAATATTTTCCTTGTAGCATTTGAAAAATATACTTAGTTTTATCTACATACACATAATTTCCTTCGATTAGTTCTGCAAAATCTTGTATGCCGATTGAGTATTTTTGGTTTTCCATAATTTCTTTTTATTGATGTTTTTTGACTAAAATATCTTTGATTTCTTTTTCAAAACAATTCACGCCTATCAAATAAATTTCTTTATTCGGTTGTAAATATTTTTGAAAATATTTTTTTTCTTTGATTTGTTTTAAGGCAATTTCAGGAGTTTTATTGACTTTAAATTCAAATAAAAAAACTGCATTATCAAACTCTAACACCGCATCAATTCTTCCTTCCGAAGTTCTTACTTCTGCTTGCATTTTATAACCCAATAATTGAAAAGTAAGGAAAATAATAGCGTGATAATAACTTTCTAATCTTTGTTCAAATATCTCCGCAGGAATACTACTAAATAATACATTTATTTGCTGTTTTAATAACTCAAAATCTCGTTTTAATAAAGCTTGTTCGATATAGTAAACCACCGAATAAGCCTCAGAAACATTACTAAAACTATTTAATAAATAGATAAACATCGATTTTTTTACCTCTAAATTTGGATAATTTAAAATATATCCACCTACTAAATCTTCTTTAATAGTAAGATAACCTGTTTGATAAAGTAAGGTAACTTGGTTAATATTTTCCAACGAAAAACTACCAATTAAATCCTCTCCAATCGTTACATTGTCCACATCAAATACTCTTTTTTTATGTAATAAATTTATCAATAATGAGGGCGTTCCTGTCTCAAACCAAAAATTAGAAAATCTTTCGTTTGATAAAAAACGTAATATTGAAAATGGATTATAAACTTTTTCTTTTCCTAAAAAATTATAGCCATTATACCAAAGTTTTACCTGTTGCAAAAAATCAGCATAAGATAAATTTTGATTATTTGCAATTTCTTTTAATTTATCAAAAAAGTAAAACTCTAATTCTGTTTGTGTATAACCTACTAATGCCCCATATTTTGGGTGCAAAGTTAGATCATCTAAATTATTTAAGTCCGAAAAAATAGATACTTTAGCAAATTTTGTGATGCCTGTTAAAAAGAAAAAACGAATATGTGAATCCAGTCCTTTTAATGTACTATAAAAATTTTTAAGAATATCACGATTTTTGACAGCAATATCTAATTCCTCTTTTTCTAAATAATCGCCAATCGGTTTATCATATTCATCAATCAAAATAACTACCTTTTCTATTTTTGATAATTTGATAATAAGTTCATTGAAAATGGATTTGATGGTTGTATTTTCAATCTCTATTTGATATTTTTTGGCGGTTAAAAATAAAGTTTGCTTGATAGAATTTTCCAAGCCTAATTCATCATAATCCAATAAAGTAAAATCAAACTTTATAATAGGATGTTTTTTCCATTCGATTTTTTCTTCTATCCAAAGTCCTTTGAATAAATCTTTTCTACCTTCAAATAAATAATATAAAGTATTGACTAACAATGACTTACCAAATCTACGTGGACGTGAAAGGAAATAATATTTTCCTTGTAGCATTTGATAAATGTACTTAGTTTTGTCCACATACACATAATTTCCTTCAATTAGTTCTGCAAAATCTTGTATGCCGATTGAGTATTTTTGATTTTCCATAATTTCTTTTTATTGATGTTTTTCAACTAAAATATCTTTGATTTCTTTTTCAAAACAATTTACGCCTATCAAATAAATTTCTTTGTTAGGTTCTAAATATTTTTGAAAATATTTTTTTTCTTTGATTTGTTTTAACGCAATTTCAGGAGTTTTATTAACTTTAAATTCAAATAAAAAAACTGCATTATCAAAATCCAAAACCGCATCGATTCTACCTCCCGAAGTTCTTACTTCTGCTTGCATTTTATAACCCAATAATTGAAAAGTCAGAAAAATAATAGCGTGATAATAACTTTCTAATCTTTGCTCAAATATATCGGCAGGAATACTACTAAACAATACATTTATTTGCTGTTTTAATAACTCAAAATCTCGTTTTAATAAAGCTTGTTCGATGTAATAAACCACCGAATAAGCCTCAGAAACATTACTAAAACTATTTAATAAATAGATAAACATCGATTTTTTTACCTCTAAATTTGGATAATTTAAAATATATCCACCTCCTAAATCTTCTTTAATAGTGAGATAACCTGTTTGATAAAGTAAGGTAATTTGGTTAATATTCTCCAACGAAAAACTACCAATTAAATCCTCTCCAATCGTTACATTGTCCACATCAAATACTCTTTTTTTATGTAATAAATTTATCAATAATGAGGGCGTTCCTGTCTCAAACCAAAAATTAGAAAATCTTTCGTTTGATAAAAAACGTAATATTGAAAATGGGTTATAAACTTTTTCTTTTCCTAAAAAATTATAACCATTATACCAAATTTTTACCTGTTGCAAAAAATCAACATAAGATAAATTTTGATTATTTGCAATTTCTTTTAATTTATGAAAAAAGTAAAACTCTAATTCTGTTTGTGTATAACCTACTAATGCCCCATATTTTGGGTGCAAAGTTAGGTCATCTAAATTATTCAAATCAGAAAAAATAGATACTTTAGCAAATTTTGTGATGCCTGTTAAAAAGAAAAAACGAATATGTGAATCCAGTCCTTTTAATGTACTATAAAAATTTTTAAGAATATCACGATTTTTGACAGCAATATCCATCATATCCTTTTCCAAATAATCACCAATGGGTTTATCATATTCATCAATCAAAATAACTACCTTTTCGATTTTGGATAATTTGATAATAAGTTCATTGAAAATGGATTTGATGGTTGTATTTTCAATCTCTATTTGATATTTTTTGGCGGTTAAAAATAAAGTTTGCTTGATAGAATTTTCTAAGCCTAATTCATCATAATCCAACAGAGTAAAGTCAAATTTTATAATAGGATGTTTTTTCCATTCGATTTTTTCTTCTATCCAAAGTCCCTTGAATAAATCTTTTTTTCCTTCAAATAAATAATATAAAGTATTGACTAACAATGATTTACCAAACCTACGTGGA
>JAAFJG010000132.1 GCA_013298075.1 Cytophagales bacterium
CTGCCAAAAAAGTTCCTGTGCCTGTCGCAGGGTCAAGAATTTGTACGTTATGAACTTCTTGTTCTATTTTTTTACCTTTTACCTCAACTTTTGTTTTTGTTTTACTTGTATCTGCTAATCCTTCTGATAAATCAAATTCATCTTTCAAAATATCATCAACGGCACGCACAATAAAATCAACCACAGGTGCGGGCGTGTACCAAACGCCTCTCGTTTTTCTTAAATTTGGGTCATATTCACTCAAAAAAGTTTCGTAAAAATGGATAATGGGGTCTTCCATTCTGGTTGATTTGCCATAACTTTTTAGAATCTCTTCTACATTACACGCCAAAAATACTTCTACCAAACTATCTACTATCCATTTGATGCGGTCATCTAAATCCAAACCTGCAATATAACCAAACAATTTTTTTAAAAATGGATTCGATTTGGGTATCAATTCATAAGCTTTTTGTCGAGTAAAAGTGGGTAAAGTTGGGTCGTGCAAACGTGCTGCAAACATTCCATAAGCAATCGTTTGTGCATATACATCAGCAAAACTTTTGGGCGTAATGTCGTGAATCAATACTTGTTTAAAGGCAATTAGTTGGTCTTTGAGCGTGCTATTTTCTTGTTTATCTTCATCATTTACCAAAGATTTTTCAATGACATCAGAAAGCAAACGTGCTTTACCCGCCATCATTTCTGCTAATTTTTTTGAACTTTTGATGGTTTCTCCCACATAAGCACAAAAATCTTTTATCAAATTGATGAATGCACCAAAATTATGAGATAATGGAATAATAGTTCCTTTCTGAACTTCTGCAATAGCAATTTTTGTGATAAAAATACCATCAATATATAAGTAAAAAACTAAATAATCTGTAAAAATTATGTTATTTAAAGATGCTTTGTAACGGTCAAATTGTTCTTTGTTGCCTGTTTTTTTTGCTCCTTCGAGGTCTTTATCACCAATATCTTTTGCCTCAATAAAACCTACAGGAATATCTTTTTTAGTTAAAATATAATCGGGCGCACCGCAGGCTTGTCTTTTAGGTTCGTTAGTGGCACTGATTTCAGGCACTAAACTTTCTATGAGTTGTTGTAAATCGCCACGAAAAGTATGCTCGGTTGAGTTCCCAAGCGTATATCTTTTATTGATATTGTCGATATATTCTGCTATGTTCATTGGTTTTATAGTTTAAATTTTAGAGTGCAAAGTTAGTTTTTTTTCTCATTCAATTTCTATTTTATCAATTTCATTCATCAACCTATCCGTTTCGCTAAGAGCCATAATTATTTTCTGATAATGTAAAACTTCCTCAAATTCGAGATTTCTATCTTTGCGATCTTTCAGCCATTTTTGAGCTGGTTGATAACCACCAATATAAAATTCCCAAGCATTTTGTGGAACGTTGTCAAAATATTGTGTTTCGTTGATATATACCCTGCCTTGAAAGGCGGGGTTATGCATATTTTCATAACGTATTTTATTCACTATATTATTGCCGTTAATTGGATATTGTGTATTATATTTTGCTAATTTTGGACTTTCCAATACATGTATTTCTCGAATTTCTCCCCCCAATTTTACCAACTGCCAAAATATATTTTTATCCTTCGGATAAGGTATTTTTGGAAAATCTATTTTTAGAAATTCATTGTATTTTTCTCTATACGTAGGCGAATGTAAAACGGCATAAATATAATCTAAAATATCAATCGGAGCAAAAGTATTTTCTTTTATTTCCTTTTCATTGGTAAAAACTAAACCTACATTTTGAGAAATTTTCTTGACAATTTCTGGACTTAGATTAGGTTTACGAGTTTGATTTTTTTGCACAAAAAGACCTTGATTACTTTGTTGAGGAGTTAGCAAATTTTGAATTTTTTCTAATTCTTGTTGTAATTTTAGATATTCTTTTTCTTGCCTATCATAAAGTTTTTGAGTACTTTTATCAGGATTTTTCACTACTTTAAAAAGTTTTTTGAAAGCTGAAAAATCTTTTTCAAACTGCTCAACTATCATTTTTGTTTCTTCTAGTTCTAATTCCAAATCCTTTCTTTTCTCTGTCGAAAGTTCCTTTGTTGGTTTTTCAGTTTCGGGATAGAGATAGAGTGGACACAAAACAGATGAACTCATACCTGATAAAGCATCATCTCCTATTTTATTAGTAATAAAAAACCCTAAATACTTTCCTGTTTTTATCCTACGAACTGTTACCAAACCGAGATTTTCACCTTTCAAAAAATGTTGCATTACATTTATCCGACTACGCTCAATCAAATTGATATTATTGTATAAAAAACGAACATCAAAAGGTCTGTAAGCAATGGGACGAATGACCTTTTTATCAATTTCTTTGTACTTTGCCAAAATTTGTTTTTCTAATTCTGCTTCATTAAACGCTGTGTAAAGTGCATCGTTTGCTGTAACAATTCCCACAGAATTAACCGTAAATAATTCATTGACTGCAAAGCCCAAATCATAATTTTTTTGCTCCTCAAAATTTTTCGGCGTGAAAAAATAATTCGGGGCAATATTCGGAATTTTTTTATATGGGACAGTTTTGAGACTATTTTCATTCAAAAAATCGTATTTTAATTGCCTTTTGCCATACAAATCGTGATGAAAAACTTGGGCTAATTCACCTACTTTTTTCTTTCCTGTTTTTACAAAAATATTGATACTCACGCCTTGCATAATATCAAAAACATTTTCGTCTACACTTCCATCAAAAGCAGTTTCCTTTTTTTTGCTATTACCATGCAAATCAATCGTATAAATTTTATCATAAGTTTTCAATAAATTCCAACGCATTCCCCGAAAAGTTGGATTGTCCAAAAAGCCATGAGGATTGATAAACGCTAAAATTCCACTGCCATTTTTTTCGATAAAATATTGTCCAAAACGTAAAAATTTCACGTAATCATCATTAATCCATTTTGGATTTCGTTCTTGTAATTTGATTTTTCCTTCAGGTTCTTTTTTGTAATCTTCCATCAAATTCATAATCCACGTCCCTTTATTTTGACTTTCGCCACTATATGGCGGATTTCCAATAATGCACATCACAGGCGTATCTCTTTTGATTTGATTGGCTTCGTTTGCTTCATTGCTCAACCAATTAGCAAAAAGTGTAGTGGTATCCGCGTGGCTTTCTTCTAAACTATTCGTCAAATAAACCCTAAATCTTTGGTTGTTTGTCGGTTTATAGCCTGTTTCAGTTAAAAGTAAATCTAATTGCAAATGTGCCATCGCATAACTTGCCATCAACAATTCAAAACCATTCAAGCGTGGTAGTAAATGTGTTTCTACGTAATCACTCCAAATGCCTTGTTGTCTTTCAAAATTTTTATGAATATATTTTACAACTTCTGCCAAAAAAGTTCCTGTGCCTGTCGCAGGGTCAAGAATTTGTACGTTATGAACTTCTTGTTCTATTTTTTTACCTTTTACCT
>JAAFJG010000133.1 GCA_013298075.1 Cytophagales bacterium
AAGGTAAACCACTTTTTTGACAATTCCAAGTAAAAATTCCCAGCACAAATCCATTTTTTCAAGCCTTTTTTTGACCTAAAACGTTCATAATCAAACAATTAGACGAAAAATCGTGTCAAAGCCAAGTCGCAATTCAATTATTCGCGGAATATAACTTTTGATAAAGATTGTATATCCTTTTTCAAATAAATCTTCTATGTCGCAATTCAATTATTCGCGGAATATAACTTTTGATTATGACATTTAAACATTTGATACATGAGTAACGAAGTCGCAATTCAATTATTCGCGGAATATAACTTTTGATAGATATTTCTTTTTTTATTATTACTTTTGTATCATTTGTCGCAATTCAATTATTCGCGGAATATAACTTTTGATATTTATTGCTAAATGCTTTTATTAGTAGTAATAAACGTCGCAATTCAATTATTCGCGGAATATAACTTTTGATACATACGCAAAAGTAAATTACACAATAGCAGGCAAAGTCGCAATTCAATTATTCGCGGAATATAACTTTTGATACTTATAATGAAGTTGTTTACTCAATACTTGGTGTGTCGCAATTCAATTATTCGCGGAATATAACTTTTGATATATTCAGAAATGAGTATGGGTTTTTAAACAACTAGTCGCAATTCAATTATTCGCGGAATATAACTTTTGATTATTATGGAAGGTTTCACGTGGGAAATTTTTCAAGTCGCAATTCAATTATTCGCGGAATATAACTTTTGATTACTTTTAAAGTTCGTGAGTATAATTCAGAAGGCAGTCGCAATTCAATTATTCGCGGAATATAACTTTTGATTTTTGCAGTAATAGGTAAATCATCATTTTTTGAAGTCGCAATTCAATTATTCGCGGAATATAACTTTTGATATTTAACCCCATTTCATCAAATGATAATGAGGTTGTCGCAATTCAATTATTCGCGGAATATAACTTTTGATAATACACGTGTTAGTTGATTTTATATAATTGGTAGGTCGCAATTCAATTATTCGCGGAATATAACTTTTGATCGCATTAGAAGAAACTAAAGAATATTTTTACCTATCGTCGCAATTCAATTATTCGCGGAATATAACTTTTGATAAAAGGACTACAAGGTCTAATTATGTAAAAGCAGATGTCGCAATTCAATTATTCGCGGAATATAACTTTTGATTGCGGTCATAAAATCATACGATTGCTATCTTTTTGGCAGTCGCAATTCAATTATTCGCGGAATATAACTTTTGATTTCTGATTTTTCTTTTTCAATATTTACACTTGTAGTCGCAATTCAATTATTCGCGGAATATAACTTTTGATTTAAAGATTTAATATCTTTATAATTTTCTAAATTATCGTCGCAATTCAATTATTCGCGGAATATAACTTTTGATAACTTTCTTTTCAATCCACATAGATAA
This sequence comes from Cytophagales bacterium, assembly GCA_013298075.1. Lineage (GTDB taxonomy): Bacteria > Bacteroidota > Bacteroidia > Cytophagales > Microscillaceae > RDXZ01. The sequence continues at coordinate 1,422 of JAAFJG010000133.1, forward strand.
TTTATATCTTGTCGCAATTCAATTATTCGCGGAATATAACTTTTGATATTAGAAAATCCAAAGCACATTATACTCTTGCTCGGTCGCAATTCAATTATTCGCGGAATATAACTTTTGATTAACTTTAAGAAATGCAATTTCTTCTTCTGTTAAGTCGCAATTCAATTATTCGCGGAATATAACTTTTGATAAATAATGTATGATATTAAATAATTTATACAATGGTGAGTCGCAATTCAATTATTCGCGGAATATAACTTTTGATAACAAACTTGGAACACTAAAAAGTATTTTGATAAAGTCGCAATTCAATTATTCGCGGAATATAACTTTTGATAAATCATGGTTTGTCATTTTAGCCCAATTCACAAATCCGTCGCAATTCAATTATTCGCGGAATATAACTTTTGATGATGCCTTAAAAATCGAAACTGACAAAGAAGCCTCGTCGCAATTCAATTATTCGCGGAATATAACTTTTGATAAGAATTTAAATAAAAATTATTGTTATTAACATCTGTCGCAATTCAATTATTCGCGGAATATAACTTTTGATATTTCAAAAATGTTTCTCATCTATAGGGTGGGAGGTCGCAATTCAATTATTCGCGGAATATAACTTTTGATAAATTACAAAACATTATTTTATTATGACTTTATTGTCGCAATTCAATTATTCGCGGAATATAACTTTTGATACAAATTTTTTGTCTGCTTTTAGTACTAAGTTTAAAAAGTCGCAATTCAATTATTCGCGGAATATAACTTTTGATTCGCCATAAGGCTTCAGGGGAAATCAGAGACTGCTTGTCGCAATTCAATTATTCGCGGAATATAACTTTTGATAATTTCCAAGTTTTTTGATCCAATGATAATGAAAATGTCGCAATTCAATTATTCGCGGAATATAACTTTTGATTACAAAGTTACAAGATTTTCGCCCCTCTATATACTTATGTCGCAATTCAATTATTCGCGGAATATAACTTTTGATAAAACAAAATCACCATCATTGTTTTGATTCAAGTCGCAATTCAATTATTCGCGGAATATAACTTTTGATATGATCCGCTTGGGTTAGGGCTGGTTAAAAAAGAATTGTCGCAATTCAATTATTCGCGGAATATAACTTTTGATGAGTATTTTAACGAATTAAAAAATACCTTATTACAGTCGCAATTCAATTATTCGCGGAATATAACTTTTGATCCATCTTGCACCACTAACAGCAAACTCGGTACAAGGTCGCAATTCAATTATTCGCGGAATATAACTTTTGATGGAGAGCGTTGCCATAACCATAGTACAGCCAACTCCAGTCGCAATTCAATTATTCGCGGAATATAACTTTTGATATGAGATAGAAACCGAATTGGAAGATTTAAGAAATAGTCGCAATTCAATTATTCGCGGAATATAACTTTTGATAGGCGGTAGTTTTGATGGAGTTTTTGGTGGTTTTGAGGTCGCAATTCAATTATTCGCGGAATATAACTTTTGATATAAAATATTGATAAAGCAAAACCATAAACCTTACAAGTCGCAATTCAATTATTCGCGGAATATAACTTTTGATATTCCAAACTATTTTCTTTTAACAAAATAGTCGCAATTCAATTATTCGCGGAATATAACTTTTGATCAGAGATATTCAAAAGTGAAGAGGATTATATCCTGTCGCAATTCAATTATTCGCGGAATATAACTTTTGATGTTGCATAATAATTTTACTTCTAAATCACACGTGGTCGCAATTCAATTATTCGCGGAATATAACTTTTGATGTATCTCCTGTATATTCTTGGCTTTGACACGATTTTTCGTCTAATTGTTTGATTATGAACGTTTTAGGTCAAAAAAAGGCTTGAAAAAATGGATTTGTGCTGGGAATTTTTACTTGGAATTGTCAAAAAAGTGGTTTACCTTT
>JAAFJG010000134.1 GCA_013298075.1 Cytophagales bacterium
TTTTTTTATTTAATCACAAAAAAGTTAAAAATAATTAAAAAATTACGCATTTGGGTAAAATATCATAAAAAGCATACTGTAATATTTTTGACAATTCCTAATTTTTGGACTGCGTAATGTCAGTTATTAATGAGTTTAATTTTTTGATGTTGATTATTTTGATAAAGTCCTTGCTCAATAATGTCCAATGTATTTTTTGCTATGCTAACTCTCTCGTTTTTTTTCATTTTTTTAATCTTTACTAAAGCCTTGCCAAAGTGTAGAACCTAAACCAATAATAGGCACATATAACAACAAAACTTGTGGATTTTGTATAATGGTTTGTGTGGCATTACCGATCATTCCCCAAAGGCTTTCGTCTTCCAGTTCGTCTTGTGTTTCTCTAATCATTTGCCTTCTTTTTGTTTGATGCTCAATCGTTTGGTCAGGATATTTTGCTAATTTTGTTTTGAGTTCATAATAACGTCTATCATGTTCGGTAAATAAAAATGCCCACGAGAGCGGAGAAAATAAGAATATTTTATGAATATTTTCATAAACTGTGGCAAAAAACTCATCCCAATCAAAAGGATTTTGTCCATATTCGCGCACTGCCCAATCTAATTCTGCTTGCATTTTATGATGAATTTTATTGCGTAAATAATCCAAATCATCATAGGTTAAGTCATCAAAAGATTTATCTATCATTTCATAAGGTTTGATTCTTGCACCACGCACATAAATAAGTTTGGCTGGAAAAGCAAAATAAAACATCCAAGGTTGTAAAGCCACCAACAAAGTGGTCAGCCCAACAGGTAAAAAAGGAATACCTAATTGTCGCACCAAATTATTCAAAGTATCGATACTATAACTAAAAGGATTGATATATTCAGCGTTGATAGTCGCAAATGGAATAATATCAGTTTTATATTTCAAACTCATTCTAAGCGAAGAAGTAGACATTTTTTGAAGTTGATACCGTTTGTCAAAACCTTTTCCAATGCCCTCAATTCCTTCGGGATATATCAAAATATTTGCTTCTCCGTAGTGCATAACCGTATCAAAATTTAAAGTGGTAGCATCAATTCCGCCTGCTCTTCTCCAAAAATTGGGCAATAAAAACGGGTTCATCAACTTAGATTTTGAAAGCATAGGTGAAGATAATCCTCGTACTGCTTTTTTGAGATTAAAACCATTTCTACGCATCAAACCTGAGGCAAAAATAATTGCGTCCCAAGGAAAAGCCATTCCAGAATGATTGCTTGCAAAAATCAGAGGACGTTTTTCGTTGTTACGTTCAGGAAATTCATCACCTACAAAACCAATAAACTCGGCTCTAAAATAGTATTTTTCCAAAGGCATTATTAAATTTTTACATAAACTTTTTACAAAATTTATATCAAAATATTCATGAAAAATCTTTGTATTGGCTACTATTTCAGGCGTAAGCAACGGGTCATACGCAGCGTTTTGACTTCCCACTTCTATTTCTTCTGTTTTCACTTCGTCCACTTTTTTGGCTGTTCCGTTACTTTTTATATGTATATTTTCTTTTGTCGTATTCATAATATAACTATTTTTAGTTTTATCGATACAAAATTACGTATTTTTTTTAAAAAACAATTTTTTTTTAGATTTTATTCTATAAAATTAAAGAATATACTTAAAATTAATTGGTTTTGTTTGGAGAAATATGAAAATTCCAAGAAATTAAAGACATCAATTTATCTTTGAAAATTTTAATATTCTCAAAAAAATTGAATATATTTTGCTTAAACTCAGAAAATTTTCGGTAAAACTTAGTGTTAATAACTTCTTTTCTCATAAACTTCCATAGCCTTTCAATCAAGTTTAAATTAGGAGAGTAAGGAGGAATAAATATTTGCTTTATTTTACGTTGAGCAATTTTTCCTTTAATACATTATTTTTGTAATAGAGTTTTTTAAATGGTAGCCAAAAATTGACAAAAATCATTAAAAATTCAAGAAAAAAGAAAAAAAATCCGTATTAATCCGCTAAATCCGTGTTATCTGTGTGCTAAAATCTCTTTCATTTAAAAAAATCTAATCATAAAAGCCTAAAAAAAAGTGAAAAAATTAATTTTAGATAAAATTATAATACAAAGGTAAAATGAAAAAAATGAGATAAACAAATTTTTTAGTAAAAATGTTTAAAAAAATGTTTTAAAAAAAGTCAAAATATTTTTTTACTAAAAAATAAAGGTAAAAATGACTATTATCTCGAAAAAAATGTTTAATTTTGTAGCTATCAAAGTAAAATATAAATCAATTTTACGCAAAACAAGATTTTTATTCAACAATGTTTATCGAACCCACATTCAAAGAAAAAAAACAATCAGGTTGGATTGAAGTAATTTGTGGCTCTATGTTTTCAGGAAAAACAGAGGAATTAATCAGACGTATTAATCGAGCAAAAATTGCTAAACAAGAAACTATTATTTTTAAACCTGCGATTGATAATCGTTATCATTCTAAGCACGTTGTATCTCATAATGCCAATGCCATTTATGCTACGCCTGTCCAAAAATCAGAAGAAATTTTGATGAAAGTTGGTACTGCCAATGTGGTTGGAATAGATGAAGTGCAGTTTTTTGATGAATTTATTATAGAAGTATGCCGAAAATTAGCCAATCACGGTATCAGAGTTATGGTGGCTGGTTTGGATATGGATTATAAAGGAGAGCCTTTTGGATATATGCCACAATTAATGTCGATTGCAGAATTTGTTACAAAAGTTCACGCTATTTGTATTAAATGTGGCAATGTTGCCAATTTTTCGCATCGCATTGTACGCGTAGATGAGCAGGTGTATATTGGTGAGACAGATAGTTATGAGGCTTTGTGTAGAAAATGTTTTTGCGAAGTAGAAACTATGTAAGTTAAAACAAAGTCATTTTTGGTTATATTTTTTTGTATTTAAAATATTTATTTTTGGTCATTATTTTTCAAAAAAATGATATTTTTACGCCGTATTTATTCAATTTGGGGCGTTATCGCATTTGGTTTGCCCTTTTTATTATTTTTACCTTTTTTTCTTGGCTTTGACACGATTTTTCGTCTAATTGTTTGATTATGAACGTTTTAGGTCAAAAAAAGGCTTGAAAAAATGGATTTGTGCTGGGAATTTTTACTTGGAATTGTCAAAAAAGTGGTTTACCTTT
>JAAFJG010000135.1 GCA_013298075.1 Cytophagales bacterium
TTTCTTTATCATAAACACTGCTTACTTCGTACAAATAATATTTGTTTTGAATTTTTTTAATTTCTTGATTTTTTTTGCGTTGTACTAATGCCCAATCTGGTGTTGCCATAATGAAATATATAATTTGTGTTACCTAATATTAGGTAACACAAATAGTGCCAAAATACGTTTATAACAAATATTTATATATTACCTAATACCAGAAGAAAAGTTAGGGTTTAAATGGGTATTATATTTTTTAGAAGCCCCCTAAAATGGATACAATCTGTTGTAAATTTATTTTTATATTCAAAAAAAATATTTACAAGAATTTTATTTTAAAATTCTTCTAATAGATTTGGTATAACACCAATTTTATTGTATTTTATACGTATGATAATGCAAAAAAATATTCATAAGGTCTAAGAAATTAGATAATTATGAATATTTTTATATATAAAATTATATTAAAGTTTTAAGAATGAGAAACAAATTAGTTACTTGCTACTTCAAAAAACACTTTTTTACCTTTTACCTGGCTTTTATTCATTGTACTGATGATGTGTTTTGCATCTTCTGGTTGCACATCTACAAAAGAATATTGTCCAAAAATATCTATTGCTCCAATTCTTTGTCCGGGTACGCCTGTTTCACCTGCGATAGCACCTAACACGTCCATTTTACGAATTTTTTGATTTTTTCCAACGTTCAAATACAAACGTACCATTTTTTCATCACCTTGACTCGCGGCTGGTTTGAATTTTGGTTCGCCTCCTTGATTGTTATCATTGCTTTTCCAAGAACTTTGTCCTTGTGATTGTCCTTGCGAATATCCTCCTCTATCTCTACCAAATTTAGAACCGCCATTTCCTTGTGAAAAACCGCCTCTGTCTCTATCTCTATCTCTTCCTCCGCCACTATTTCCACGTCCAAAACTTCCGTTTCCGCCTTCATTGCGTCCACCTCTATCACGACTTCCGCCTTTGCTTCCGCCATTGTCTTGAATTTGTTGCAAGTTATCTCTTTCTTGTCCTTGTTCTTTGAAATTAGCGAACATTTTTAATAAAGCAGCTGCGATGGCATCTGCACTTACTCCTTCTGATACCATATCTTGTAAGAAAGTATCATATTGTTCGTTTTTGCCTAAAGAAATTTCGTATTTTAATTTTTCAGCAAAACGTTTCTTTTGAATTTCAACAATAGAACCTTTGTGAGGAACTACGCCTTGTTCTATCGTGATTTTTGCGAATTTTTCAATATCTTTCAATCTAAAAATATCACGTCTATCACTTAAAAAAGTAAAAGATTTTCCTAATTTTCCTGCACGTCCTGTACGTCCAATTCTATGAACATAATATTCAGGGTCAAAAGGAATATCAAAATTGAAAACGGCTTCTACATTATCTACATCAATACCACGAGCAGCCACATCAGTTGCTACCAACGCATTGACAACACGGCTTTTGAATTTCGCCATTACTTGATTGCGTTGTGCTTGGCTCATATCTCCATGCAAACCTTCTGCATTGATTTTATTTCTGCGTAATTCTTCTACTAATTCATCAACGCCTTGTTTAGTATTACAAAAAACGATAGACAATTCGATGCCATTGACATCAATCAATCTTTTCATTAATTCTAATCTATCTTCTTTATGAATACGGAAATAAACTTGCTCAATAGTAGCAGAAGTTAATTCATTACTCACGATTTTTACTAATTCAGGGTTGTTTTGATAGTTTTTTGTTAAATCCAAAATAGGTTTTGGCATTGTAGCAGAGAAAAGTAAAGTTTGACGTTTTTTAGGTGCTTGTTGTAAAATTACTTCAATATCATCTCTAAAACCCATATTTAACATTTCATCAGCTTCATCTAATACAAAAGTATTGATATGGTCTAATTTTAAAGTTCCTCTATCTAAATGATCCATTACACGTCCGGGCGTACCTACTACGATATGAACTCCTTTGCGTAAAAATTTGATTTGTTTTTCAATAGAATCACCGCCATAAATAGCCAATACATAGACATCTAAATATTTAGCTAATTTTTTAATTTCTTCTGATACTTGTACTGCTAATTCTCTTGTAGGGCAAAGGATTAAAGTTTGAACGCCTTTTACGTTTGTGTCAATTTTTTCTAAAGCGGGAATAGCAAATGACGCTGTTTTTCCTGTGCCTGTTTGTGCTTGTCCGATTAAATCTCTCCCTGCAAGTGCTACTGGAATTGCTTTTTCTTGAATAGGAGATGGAGTTGTAAAGCCCATATCTTCGATGGCTTTCAAAATTGGAGCAGACAAATTTAAGTCTGTGAATAAAATATTTTCTTGCATTGTGTAGTGTACGATTTTTTATCGTAACCAAAATTTTAAAATGTAAATAAAAAAAACAACAAATTACCGCAGACAAATATCCGATAAATTTCTTTAATATTAATTTGTTTGTGAAAACACAAACCAAAAGTTAATCATATATTTTGATTAACCTAAACATTATAGAACAACATCCGATAAAATTTCTTTGTTATTGTTGTTGAATCAAATTTTAAAATTTGACATTACACCTATATTTTCACAAAAATTGAAACTCAAAACCTTGAAATTTCAATGACTACAAGAAATTACCGAACTATTGTGTGGGTAAACTTATTACTTAAACCAAATAATATGCTGCAAAGGTAAGCGGTTAAATTGACAATTCCAAATTTTTACCAAATTATTTTTGGAATATTTATTTTTTATACTAAAAATCAAAAAAAACCTCAAAATAAAAAATAAAGAAAAGGATTAAAAAATATCAATTTCAAGCAAAATTTCTATATATTCTATAATTATTCTAAAATATTTGATATTAAAAAAAAAATAGAATACCTTTGTCTTAGTAAACAAGAAGATAAGTTAGTTATAGCCAATAGACCTTACAAAATTAGCAATCCATCACCCAAAAGAAAGATAATTTTAAACCCTAAAATTTAAACTATAAAACCAATGAATATAACAGAATATATCGATAATATCAATAAAAGATATACGCTTGGGAACTCAACCGAGCATACTTTTCGTGGCGATTTACAACAACTCATAGAAAGTTTAGTGCCTGAAATCAGTGCCACTAACGAACCTAAAAGACAAGCCTGCG
>JAAFJG010000136.1 GCA_013298075.1 Cytophagales bacterium
TAAGAAATATCGTCAATTTTCAGCAAGAAATTTGCTTACTTTTTAAAAAAATAAACATTACTAACCTCAATTACGACTTCCTAAAGCAGTTTTTACCTAAAAAACTTAAAAGTGTATAGTAATAAAATATGCTTTATAAAAACTTTCATAAATCAACTTTAAAAAGTCTTGTTTTTCTTGATAAGTAATCAAAGAAGTTGCCCAACTTTTGATGCTGGTATAATAATTTTTTAGGCTATTTAAGGTTTCTCTTTTGGTATCTTTTACAAAAAACGTTTTTTCTATGCTGATTAAAGTTTTAGAAATATTATTTTCTTCGTGAAATATCGCATTTCCCATCACACTCAAAAAAATCTCTTCTGTTAAAATATGTTGAATTAACATTTCATCAATATTATGGTAAGAAATTTTTGGATTGATAGCAATTTGACAAAGCGTAAAAAAATCTTTTCTTTTGCTCTGAAATTCTGTGTTGGTTGTAAGTTGTTCGACAATCATTTTTTCAAGAATTTTGACAACTTTTGGTACTTCTATAATAAATTGTGCTAATGCTTCTTTGAAATTTTTTACTTCTGCAATTTCATAATTGATAAATTGAATTAAAATTTTATCTAATTCTTTTGCATTTTTCATATCGATTTTTTGCGTTTGATTATCTTGAATCAAATACAATGTTTCAGAATTTTCGATAATTAAATTGAAAGTGGGATAACCAATATTTATTTTATTTTGCAATTCTTTTTCCAAATTATCTTTTGCATCTTTTGCTTCCCAATAACCCATTCTTGCTTTTTCGGGAGAAAAAATACAGCCATCAGGTTTTTTATTGATGCCAATAATGGTAACTTCTTCGACTAAATTATATTTTTTAGTTTTCGCATATTCATTCAAAAGATTGGCAAAACATCTTTTAATAGACAATTCTTTGGTTTGTCCTGAGTATGTTTCGATTTCTTCTAATTCTCGATAATATTGATATATGCGTGCAATAGACATTTTTTATTGATTTTAATTTTGATTTTTTTATCAAATGTATTATATTTTTTTCTATTTTTTAAATAAAAATTACAATTCCTTTTTTATTTTCATTGTTTCTAAACTTACTTCAATCACTTGTAACAATAAAATAATCAATTCTTCTTTATAGTCTTCAAAATGATACGGCGTAAATTCTTCTTCGATTGTTTTATCAGACAATTTATAAGGTTTGTATTGGTCTAAAATCCATTCGATAGCATTTCGATTGCCCAATTTATATTCCCAAACTTCCTCAGGAATATTCGAAATAGTGGTTAAAGAATCGATTTCAATCGTATTATCTTTTATTTTTAATTTAATTTCTGGCTTTAAATTCTTTAAAATATCTTGTTTTTGTTGTTCATTTTCTACTTTAAATTTCGGCAAAAGGCTTTCCAAAGGCAAATAAGTAATGATTATTTCGCCAAATTTTACGATTTTTGGTTCTCCCTCAACTTTGGGAAGAATTGGAGTAGGGCGATTTTCATAATCCAAATGCAAATTCATTAACCTCTCTCCTGCTTTTTCATATTTCCAAAAATCAATATACAAAGGAATACGAGGAAAATCTTGTTTTAGATTTTGAGCGTATTTTTCCAAGTACGCAGGCGTATGCAAAACCGCATATACATAATGAAAAATTGATAATTTTGTGATTTTTTTATCTTGATAATGTGCGATAAATAACTCCAAAGCCCAATTAGTGATATTTTCTATTTTTTGTCCATCAACATAACGATACAATGGCAATCCATTCGTATCTCTTGCTCCATATCCATAATCCCAAATTGTATTAGTGGCTTGAATACTCGGATATTTGAGTTGATTATGAAAAGTAGTATTGATAACTTTATTTTCAAACTCTTTTTTTGAGCCAAATATTTTGGCAATTTGAGATGGCATTTCATTCAATTCTTTTGAAAAATAAAGATACTTTTTGACAAAAGGACGATAAGAACTTCTATGAATTTTATCATTATCAAAAGTATATAATTTTGATTTTGTTAAATCATTTTTAAGTGACCTTGACCATTTAATAGAATATTCTATTTGTTCAATAATTTGTTTTTTACTTTTTCCTTTTAATCTTTCTAATTCATCGTTATATTTCTCAATCAAAAAATTTACTTTATTTTCTAATTGTTCTTGATTAAAATCATAAACCCATTCATCTCTTGCCGTTACTACACCCAACGAAAATAACTCAAAAACTGCATTGCTATTTTTTCCAGATTTTGTTTCTTTGTTGCAAATAGGAACTAATTTTTCCCAATCATTATCAGTTTGATTAAGCCAATTTCCTTTTTTATCTGGTTTTATAATATGAAAATCAATTTTTCTAAACGGATTTTCTCTAAACCAAGATAGTTTATCTTTTTTAAGCATTTCATCGGGCAAAGATGTATAAAATATTTTTGCGTTCAAATTTGTTTTTGGATTTTGTTCATTTTTAATCAAAAACATTATCGCAACGCCCGTTTGTATGCCAAAAATATTATGTTTGGTTCCACTTATTTTAGGATTTTTTCTAATGTCTGATTGTGTATCAACAATATAAACTTCATCAAATTCACTTTGAACCGTTTTTCTAAAACCGTCAAAAGCCCTTGAATCAATAAAACTACGATTGGTAATAAAAGCAATAATGCCATTTTTATCAATTCTATCCATCGCCCAACTATAAAATCGCACATACATATCGTATAAATTAATTTGATTTTGAGCAGTACTATATTTTACAAAAGTTTGCTTTATTCTTTTGTCAATATTTTCGTACAATCGATTCGCATTTTGATTATTAAAGTTTTGTTGTTTGGCGTTATAAGGTGGATTTCCAATAATCACAGAAATTTGTTTATCATTTTGAGATTTAATTCTTTGGGCATTTTCCATCAAATCACCAAAAACTCCTGCTTGTTTTCCTGCATATTTCAACGCATCAACATTATCCAAAGTATCTACAAAACAAAGATTTTTAAACTCTGCATATTTACCTTTCATTTTTTGTTCGTAAATATACTCAATATTCAGATTCGCAATATAATAGGGTAAAATGGCAACTTCGTTGGCGTGAATTTCGTTTTTAT
>JAAFJG010000138.1 GCA_013298075.1 Cytophagales bacterium
CGCGGAATATAACTTTTGATTCAACAATTAACTCTTTTTATTAAAATGTGTTTACAGTCGCAATTCAATTATTCGCGGAATATAACTTTTGATACTAAGTATTTTTTGCTATTATAAGCAACTTTTTCAGTCGCAATTCAATTATTCGCGGAATATAACTTTTGATATTTGCTCCCCATTTACGAGGAAAAACTTTTTATCGTCGCAATTCAATTATTCGCGGAATATAACTTTTGATATAGAGAACGGATCTGTGGTATTAGGATTTGCTTTGTCGCAATTCAATTATTCGCGGAATATAACTTTTGATGATGATAACTATTATATATTAAAAATAGATAGTTGTCGCAATTCAATTATTCGCGGAATATAACTTTTGATGAGGTTCAGACTAATCCTTTACATTTAAATACTAAGAGTCGCAATTCAATTATTCGCGGAATATAACTTTTGATAATGAGATGAGAAAAGCACAAGAAGAAATGAATGGTGTCGCAATTCAATTATTCGCGGAATATAACTTTTGATAAAAGCAACCATAAAAGCCAAAACGACAAGGCTTGTGTCGCAATTCAATTATTCGCGGAATATAACTTTTGATGGTAAATTATCTCTTTTTGAAGTAAAATTCAAAAAAGTCGCAATTCAATTATTCGCGGAATATAACTTTTGATGGAAAATTCTTTTTGTCTCTTTGGGATAATTTAGGAGTCGCAATTCAATTATTCGCGGAATATAACTTTTGATATAACATGCATTGAATCAACGACTGAAAGAAAATCGTCGCAATTCAATTATTCGCGGAATATAACTTTTGATCTAAGAAAATTGGGAATTAACGAACTAACCTAATCGTCGCAATTCAATTATTCGCGGAATATAACTTTTGATAGAAAGAAAGGTATTAATAACCTCGCCTTTATCTGGTCGCAATTCAATTATTCGCGGAATATAACTTTTGATATCAAATATTTTAATCTCCATCTCAACCACAATATGTCGCAATTCAATTATTCGCGGAATATAACTTTTGATAGATTGACTATTTACTGATGAAATAGTAATTAAGCAGTCGCAATTCAATTATTCGCGGAATATAACTTTTGATATTATGATTTAGGAGTTCATTTCAACGGAAGTAGTTAGTCGCAATTCAATTATTCGCGGAATATAACTTTTGATATTAGATAACTTTGCTTTATGATGATACAAAAAATGGTCGCAATTCAATTATTCGCGGAATATAACTTTTGATATCCTCGCAATAAACCTGTTGCACCGCCCATCACGTCGCAATTCAATTATTCGCGGAATATAACTTTTGATATGATGTTTGTACAATTTCTTTTTCAATTACAACGTCGCAATTCAATTATTCGCGGAATATAACTTTTGATTTTGAATTTGATTATTATCTTGATTTGGTTTAGATTGGTCGCAATTCAATTATTCGCGGAATATAACTTTTGATAGACTGCGTTTAATCGAACTCCAGCAAAAGTTCGTGTCGCAATTCAATTATTCGCGGAATATAACTTTTGATTTTAAATGATGTGGTTTTACCCACCCTAATTTAAAGTCGCAATTCAATTATTCGCGGAATATAACTTTTGATTTTGAAAAAATCCGTACTCGTTTAGGTCTTTTGGATGTCGCAATTCAATTATTCGCGGAATATAACTTTTGATTTGTATGCTCTTAAAAAAGACATACTTTTACAAAAATTTGTCGCAATTCAATTATTCGCGGAATATAACTTTTGATGCGAAGTTAAATAATCAAATGAAAACTTTGAAAAGTCGCAATTCAATTATTCGCGGAATATAACTTTTGATTGCTTATCGTTCTGCTATTATATCTTTATGGATAGGTCGCAATTCAATTATTCGCGGAATATAACTTTTGATACATCTAAATGAGTTTTCATTGCTTCGGGATTGGTGTCGCAATTCAATTATTCGCGGAATATAACTTTTGATATATTCAGTAGTTGATGTATTATTACAAACTACTTGTCGCAATTCAATTATTCGCGGAATATAACTTTTGATAATCATAGAATTTAGTAACGCCTTTCAATAATGTCGCAATTCAATTATTCGCGGAATATAACTTTTGATTTCTAAAGTTGTTACACGTACTACATTTTCTTTACAAGAGTCGCAATTCAATTATTCGCGGAATATAACTTTTGATAAATTATTTGAAGATGATATATTTATAAAATATGTTAGGTCGCAATTCAATTATTCGCGGAATATAACTTTTGATATTTTTAAGTTTAAGTGAATAAAATTAAAGTTGAAATGTCGCAATTCAATTATTCGCGGAATATAACTTTTGATTTTTAAATACATTTGTAGGAAACAATGTAAAAATGTGTCGCAATTCAATTATTCGCGGAATATAACTTTTGATATTAAGTGAAACTTTGCTTATGGTGCAACCACCCCCCTGGTCGCAATTCAATTATTCGCGGAATATAACTTTTGATAAAAATAATCATTGAAAAATTTGGAACTCTCAAAAAGTCGCAATTCAATTATTCGCGGAATATAACTTTTGATACTCAATATCTAAATCATTCTGAATGGGTAGATAAAGTCGCAATTCAATTATTCGCGGAATATAACTTTTGATATAGAAACCTAAAAAAGATAACATCTAAAACATTTCTGTCGCAATTCAATTATTCGCGGAATATAACTTTTGATAGTATTTTTGCGTTTACAAAAAAAACGAATTATGGAAGTCGCAATTCAATTATTCGCGGAATATAACTTTTGATTGCATAAACTTTATAAAAAAATGGAAACTTTATTAAGTCGCAATTCAATTATTCGCGGAATATAACTTTTGATTTAGCAAATTATTAAACGCCAAAAAACGAAATAAGTCGTCGCAATTCAATTATTCGCGGAATATAACTTTTGATACTAAACTTCTCAACATACCTAAATATACCTTCTAAGTCGCAATTCAATTATTCGCGGAATATAACTTTTGATTCGTTTT
>JAAFJG010000137.1 GCA_013298075.1 Cytophagales bacterium
GAGATGTAGATGGATCAGGTACAGTAGATTCGGGTGATTATCCAGATGTAGATTTAGGCAGTTTCAATGGAGATGGAGGATACATAGCGAATGATGTAGATGGATCAGGTACAGTAGATTCGGGTGATTATCCAGTATTAGATTTAAATAGTTTCTTAGGGGTTTCAGTAGTGATTCCATTTTAAAAAAAAAGTAAAAACAGAATGAAAAGAATAATCATAACAATGAGTTTAATAATGACGCTATGTGCGTCATTATTAGCCCAAAGTCCACTAACAACATTTCAGTGGAGAATAGAGAATGCGGTATTAAGTAGCGATACAACTTACGATTTTGATGTTTATTTGTATAATACAAATACAAGTTCATTAGAGTTATTAAGTGGCAATACAAGTGTATTTATCAATACTGCCTTTAGGAATGGCGGTACTATTGTATCAAGAGCCATTGGAACAAGTGACTTAACAGCAGCTCAACAACCAGGTACCTCAGGTTATACAACAGGAAGTACAGTTGATTTTGTAAGAAGAACAATTACATCAAGACCAGCCGGTTCAGGAACATCAATAGCAGCAGGAGGAAGAGTAAAATGGTACACTATTAGACTTTCTAATAGTACTAGTTTTTCAACTACAGCAACCCCAAACTTGGCATTTAAGTTTACCACAGGTAATCCAGCAACATTTGGTTACACCAACACGCTAAATGGTTTATCGGCAGTAGCAGTAAGTAATACTGTAAATACTTCTAATTGGGCAAGATGTTTTTGTCCATCATATTGGGATGGATCATCGTGGAGAGTTGGATCAAGAGTGGGAGGAAGTGCAACAACAGTAGCTCCATCAGATACAAACGATGCAATTATATACAGAGGCACATTAGGCACAGGCTCATTAACATGTAGAAATTACCAATTACAAACAGGTGCGACCCATAATTTGGGAGCAAATACCTTAAGCGTAAGTGGAAACATGGTAAACAATGGAACCTTGAATTCAAGTACAGGTACCTTAAACTTGGTAGGAACAACATCATCTCAAACAGCCGACCAAACGGTAAGCGGAAGTGGTAGTTTTGCAGTAGCAAACTTAGGTTTTGGAGCATCAGGTAATGGTGGAACAAAAACCTTGTCAACAGGAGTTTCAGTAGGCGTTTCAGTAAGCCAATCAGGTACAGCGGTATTGGCATCAGGCGGTAATTTAACCTTATTGTCAGTAGCAGGAGGCGATGGTACAGCACGTATCAACCAACTAACATCAGGATCAGCTATAACAGGAAACATCACAGTAGAACGTTTTATACCAGCAACAGGCAGAAAATGGAGATTTTTATCGTCACCAGTAGTAGGCGGAACAACTTTACAGTGGAGAAATAATGCAGGTAGTACTTCAGGTCGTGGTATATTAATCACAGGAGGCAACACAGCAGATTACGATTTATCAACATCAAATGCACCGTCATTATTTAGCTATAATGAAGCTTCAACAAATGGTGGAGGTAATATCAATGCAAAATGGACACCAGTAAGTGGAAATGCAATATTAACAAATGGATTAGGTTACCGAGCATTTGTACGAGGCGATAGAACAATCTCATTAACTAGCGCAGTAACAACAGCTAATGCAACAACAATATGGGTAAGTGGCACTTATCCAAGTACACCAGTAAATATGCCAGTAACGTACAATGCAGGATTAGGAAACGGATGGAACTTGGTAGGAAATCCATTCCCATGTCAAATCGATTGGAATGCAGCATCAGGATGGAGCAAAACAAATGTATCAGGTACATTTTGGGTATTTAATCCATCAACCAATACATACGGATCATTTGATGGGAATACGACCATAAATGGAGTAACCCGTTATATCGGTAGTGGTCAAGCATTCTTTATTCAAACAAATGGAGCAAGTCCAGTATTAACAGCAGATGAGTCAGTAAAAGTGGGCTCAACGCCCCCTGTTTTGTTAAAAACAAGCGAGCAAAACTCATTGAGAATAGAGTTGATAAAAGACTCAACAGAGCGTGATGAGACCGTAATTAGATTTATGGAAAACAAAAGCGATGAGTTCAAATCAACGGATGATGTATTAAAATATGCAATGAATGCCAATGTAAATATCAGTTCATACTATGGAGTAGATAAATACACGATGGTAAACTACTTAAACTCAAGAAATATCAAGACCAAAGTAGTAGCATTAGGAGCATGGGTATCAAAAGCAGGCGTTTACACAATGAACTTTAATCAAATTGAAGACTTTGATGCTAATATCAATATTTACTTAAAAGATAACTTCAATAATACATTGACAGATTTAAGGTTAAAAAACACATATGAATTTAATGTAGAAGAAGGCAATGCTGCAAGTACAGCAGATGGCAGATTAGAAGTAATCTTTGTAAATACAAGTACATCAATAGAAGACGCGTTATCAGGCTTAACACCAAAGATGGAAGTATATCCAAATCCAGCGGTAGATGTATTACATGTATCATTAAGCAATGTAAACTTTAAAGAGTCAACATTAAGTATTTACAACGTATCAGGGCAAGAAGTGATGAGTACAAATATGGTTGGTAAAACAAAGAGCTTAGACATTGAAAAATTAAGCAATGGAGTATACATGGTAAAAGTAACGAATAGCGCAACAGGCTATAGCAACACCATCAAGTTTGTGAAATAAGAAAAACAAAAAAGAAAATCGAAAAACACAAACGACTTCAAACACTTAAAAAATAAAAAAAGAAAGATACCATGAAAATAACAAGAATGATAGCAGCAACATTGGTATTCACGATGTTTGCGATAGTAGCTCAAGCGCAGCCTGGCAGCACAACCACAACCACAACCTCAGGCGATCCATTTGGAGATGAGCCAGTGGATGTACCAGTAGATGGTGGCATTGCATTATTGGCAATAGCAGGAGCAGCTTATGGTTTTAAAAGACTAAAAAACAAATAGTCAACAAACATTTAAAACCATTTAAGTATATTTTATAAAAAAAGCCCAAAAG
>JAAFJG010000139.1 GCA_013298075.1 Cytophagales bacterium
TATTTTTTGATAATTTTTTTCCTTCCAATTTTTTGATTGATTTTTACTTGGATAATATACAAACCATTCGCTTGCGGCGTTAAATCAAAAGTTTGTTCTAAAATCGCTGTATCTTTTACGTCTTTAAATAAGGTAATCGATTTGCCTTGCATATCAATCAACGAAATTTCACAATCTCCAATGATGTTATGCGTCAATTTTACAGTCGCTTTCGAATCAGTCGGATTAGGTGAAACACTCAAATAATCATTCAAATTGTCACTTTCAATACCAGTCGGAAGTTGATCGACCATCAAAATATTAGAAGTAGTTGAACAACTATTATTGATAACCACCAAATAATAAGCCCCCCTTCGAAGTGGTAAATAAGTGTCAGAAGTTGCCCCCACAATCGGTTGATATTCATAAAACCATTGATAAGAATTTGCTCCCAATAAGTTCGTTTCTAACTTTCCACTCCCTCCTATTGCATTGTCAAAAGTAATCGTAACATTGAAAGATGGATTGATAATGATAGATTTTATTTCCGATTTCTTATCACACGCACCCGCAATCACACGACAATAATATTCACCTGTTTCTGAGGCTTGATATGAATCAAGAATCGCATTCTCAATGGGCGCACCATTTTTAAACCATTGTAATCTCGCATTTTGAATCGTTACATTCGTATTCAAAGTAAATAATACTTTTTTCGTATCACAAACAATCGTCCCATTATTAGGTAAATCTGTATTCACTACCACAATCACATTACAAATCGCAATGCCCGAAGTAGCCCCAAAATCAGAATCCCCTCCGCCATTCGTTGCATATACTCGATAAAAATAAGTCGCTCCCGCTGCCACAGTCAAATCACTAAATCTATTTGTATTCTCAGGAACTCTTGCTATTTCTACAAAAACACCATTGATAGTATTAGAACGTGTTATCCTAAAATAATCCTCATTATTTGAGTTATCTTTCCATTTGATAGAAATTTCTGCCGTAGAAACCGACTCGCCACGTACTTCAATAGGGGCATTAGGGCGTGCAATATTGGGGTCTACAGGCGTAGAAGCAATGGCTATATTACTAAATATTGACCTCGTTTGATTGGCATCTACTGCCGTAATTCTAAATCTATATATTTGATTAGGGGCTAAAAACGGATTATCCGAAGTCCCCGCTCCTATCACAAACGATGTGCTGTTCGCAGGTACTTCCGCTCTAAAATCAAATATATTCCCATTGTCCAAATATGCCATTTGAATAATAAAATGGTCTTCATTCGTCGAATTATCCGCCCAAGTTAAATTGATACTTTTCGAATTGACCGCTGTCGCTACCAAAGTAGAAGGCGGAGCAGGTACATTTCTTGTCTCTGCAAACGCAATATTAGATTGATTTGATTCATTGATGCCTTTCACCGCTTTGACAAAATATTGATAACTTGTATTCATAACCAAACCATTGTCAATGTATAAAGTTGTATTTGCTGCTACGTTTCCTGCCAAAGTAAATGTCCCGCCAGTTGCTAAGGCACGATAAATATTAAAGCCAATTTCATCATTCGAATTATCCACCCAATTTAATTGAATTTGAGATGCCGAAAATGTTTGAGCAAATAAAGCAGTCGGTGCAAAAGGAGCATCTCTAAAGGTAGTCTCTGAAATAGGTAACGTAAAATTAGAATTATTCCCACCTACACCCAAAGCACGCACACGATAGAAATATACACTATTTTCTTGCAAACCTGTATCCGTAAAACTTAAATTTAAGTTGGTCGCAGACGGATTAGCAGGAGCAGTAAAGACCGTTACAAAAGGTCCCGCAAACGCTTGACTTCTCTGTACTTCAAAACCTATTTCGTTATCAGAATTATCCTTCCAATTAAAATCCATAGACGAAAGTGAAGATACAAAAATACTCGTATTAGTAGGTTGTGCTGGCGTGCCAATGGGCGCTAAGGCTGTCAAAACAGATATTTCATTCGAGTTGGCTGACGTACCCAATAAATTGAATGAACGTATTCTATAATAAAAAGTTGAGCCTGCTCCTACTCCCGAAATATCCAAAAATGTAACATTGCCCACGTCTAAATTATCCAAGACTAACGGCGTGGTAAAACTCGGATTGGAAGATACATCAATAAAATATTTATCTGCATTGGCAATCAAAGTCCAATTCGCTTTAAAACTTCCTGTGCCAACATTGGTCGCAGGCAAAGCAGTCGGCGGATTAGGCGTATTGACCGCAATATTAGTCGATAATGTAATCGGATTTGAATTAGGAGAAGTAAACGAACCAATAACGGCTCTCACACGATAAAAATAAGTCGTTCCCGCACTCAAATTGTTATACACAAAATTATTATTGACCGAACCATTGATATTATTGGTGGCTAAAATAGGAGTAAAAGTATTGTTTGTCGCTAATTCTATGGTATAACTACTCGCATTCGTAACTACGCCCCAATTCGCTTTAAAACCTACAGAAGTAATTTCTGTGGCTGGTAAAGAATTTGGTTTGGTAATGGCTGAAATAATAGTAGACGATAAAATTGAAACTCCTCCCAAATTGCGAGAAAAAACACGATAATAATAAACACTTCCCGCTTGTATGCCATCAGCAGAGGTAAATAATTGACTACTTGACGTTAAATTATCTCTACTTAAAAGAATGGTAGCAAAATCTGAAACTGTACTTACTTCTATTCTGTAGGTAACAGTCGCATTTCCTGAACCTACGCCTGTAATCAAATTCCAGTTCGCTGTAAAATTAGTAACTTCTACCAAAGTAGCCGCTGTCGCAACTGGCGCAGGTGCCAAAGTGGAAGTAGGCAATATAATAGAATTATCAGAATTAACTACCCCAATATAAGAACGCAATCTCGCAAAATAATTCGTATTAGGTAATAATAAATTATTCGCTACAAAAGAATTGCCCGCACCTACATTTCTCGGATTATAAGTATTAATCAAAGGAACAAATGTATTGTTTTCGGATA
>JAAFJG010000014.1:0-16174 GCA_013298075.1 Cytophagales bacterium
TCGAAGTTTTGTCGGATAGCACAGAATTATACGATAGAACTGAAAAATTTAGTGCTTATCAGACGTTGCCAAGTTTGCAACAATATATTTTAGTGAATAGCAAAAAAAAGCAAATAGAAATTTTTAATCGTACCAAAGAAAATAATTGGCTGCTTGTTACAGAAAATAATCCGACCAAAAAAATAAAAATGGGCGAATGTGAAATTTTATTAGAAGATATTTATTTGAAAACGAATATATAAAATTGTACTTATTTTTTGATAAAAAAGTCATTCTTATCTCATTTTAACTTTTTAAAAATATGCAAACACTCATCAAAATATCAACAGAAGAATATTTAACACTCGAAAAAAATGCAACTTTTAAAAGCGAATATCACGCAGGAGAAATTATAAATATGGCAGGAGCAAGTCAAAATCATAATTTAATTGTTGGAAATATCATTACAGAAATGAATATTTGCCTCAAGAAAAAAAAATGTAATGTATATCCAAGTGATTTTTTGGTGCATTTACCTTTGGTTGATAAATTTGTTTATCCCGATGTGAGTGTAGTTTGTGGCGAAGTGATTTTGGGTGATAAAAAACAAGGAATTGATGTGTTGTGTAATCCAACGATTGTTATCGAAGTTTTGTCGGATAGCACAGAATTATACGATAGAACTGAAAAATTTAGTGCTTATCAGACGTTGCCAAGTTTGCAACAATATATTTTAGTGAATAGTAAAAAAAAACAAATAGAAATTTTTAATCGCACCAAAGAAAATAATTGGTTGCTTGTTACAGAAAATAATCCAACCAAAAAAATAAAAATTGGCGAATGTGAGATTTTATTAGAAGATATTTATTTGAAAACAAATATATAAAATTAAAAAAATAAACTAAAAAAATTCAAACTTTTATGTACGAAACATTACAACCTGTCTTAGAACAGGAATTAAAAAATATCAAAGAAGCAGGTTTATATAAATCTGAAAGAATAATTACTTCTTCACAAACGGCTAAAATCAATACGGTTGAAGGCGGAGAAGTGCTTAATTTTTGTGCGAATAATTATTTAGGATTGGCGGATAATCGTGAAATAATCGAGGCAGCCAAAAACGCTTTAGATACACATGGATTTGGTTTGGCTTCTGTTCGATTTATTTGTGGGACGCAAGATATTCACAAAGAATTAGAGCAAAAAATTTCTGAATTTTTAGGAACGGAGGACACCATTTTGTACGCAGCCGCTTTTGATGCGAATGGTGGCGTTTTTGAGCCATTGTTCAATGAGCAAGATGCGATTATTTCTGACGAACTCAACCACGCTTCTATCATTGATGGCGTAAGACTTTGCAAAGCAAAACGTATGCGTTACAAACATAACGATATGCAAGATTTGGAAATTCAATTACAAAATGCACAAGATTCGAGGCATCGAATTATTGTTACAGATGGCGTTTTTTCGATGGACGGAACGATTGCTCAAATGGATAAAATTTGTGATTTGGCAGATAAATACAAGGCTTTGGTGATGACCGATGAATGTCATTCGATGGGTTTTATAGGCAAAACAGGCAGAGGCGTACCCGAATATAGAGGCGTGCAAGGGCGTGTAGATATTATCACAGGCACGTTAGGCAAGGCTTTGGGCGGTGCTTCGGGTGGTTTTACATCAGGCAAAAAAGAGATTATTGCTATGTTAAGACAACGTTCTCGTCCTTATTTATTTTCGAATACATTGGCACCAAGCATTGTGGGGGCATCTTTGAAAGTATTTGAAATTTTATCATCAAGCACCGATTTGAGAGATAAAGTAGAACAAAATACAAAATATTTTCGTGAAAAAATGACTGCGGCAGGTTTTGATATTAAGGCAGGTGAACATGCGATTGTGCCAATTATGTTATATGAAGCACCTTTGGCACAACAATTTGCAGAAAAATTATTGAAAAAAGGTATTTATGTGATTGGTTTTTATTATCCTGTCGTGGCACAAGGAAAATCAAGAATTAGAGTGCAAATTTCTGCTATTCACGAAAAAGAACATTTAGATAAAGCCATCGAAGCGTTTACAGAAGTAGGAAAAGAATTAGGCGTTATCCAATAATTTTTTTTATTTTTATGTAGCTAAATCCACAAAAATTTTTATTTTTTTTGTGGATTTATTTTTTTGAATTATAGGTTAAATTACTTCTATATTTTTTTGGAGAACAATTATAATTTAATTCATAACTTTTTTAAAATTAGGCAATAATTTTTTAAATACCTTACCAATAATTTTTTTGGTATTCCGTTATTATACCATTTCTCAACAAAATACAAAGAGAAAAAAACATCCTTTTTTGTATCAAAATAAAAATTATTTATAATTATTCTAAATAAAATTTGCTTTTTTAGATTTTATGTTTTTACTTTGCATTATTATTTATAATTAGTCTAAATAAAAATTATCTTAAACACTAAAAATTATCTTAAATTATGTTCAAATATTTATTTGTATCTTTTGTTTTTATTTTCCAAGTTTCTCTTTCTTTTGCACAACAAGGCACACTCAAAGGAAAAATTGTTAACTCACAACAACAACCAATATCTTCTGTTTCAATTAGTATCGAAAGTACACAACTAAATAGTACTAATAACGAAGATGGGTTTTTCGAAATCACAAATATTCCTGAAGGGAAATATACGTTGTTTATTTCTGGTATATCCATCCAAAATCTATATCAAAATATTGAAATTAGTAATAATTCAGTATTAAATTTGGGAGATGTGGTAATTACAGAAAAAATAAAAAATTTACCTGATGTGGTAATTATTAGTAAAAAAGAAATTTCTCCGATTCGAAAAGTAGCAGATATTGAAGGAACACAATTATTTGCGAGCAAAAAAACAGATATTATCAACCTCACAGAACTTGATGCCAATTTAGTAACCAATAATGCCAGACAAGTTTTTGCCCGTACACCGGGCGTTATCGTATGGGAAAGCGATGGCTCAGGCATACAAGTTGGCGTTTCTGTACGAGGTTTGAGTCCGAATAGAAGTTGGGAATTTAATGTACGTCAAAATGGTTATGATGTTTCTTCTGATGTTTTTGGTTATCCTGAAGCCTATTATAATCCACCAATGGAAGCCGTCAAAGAAATTCAAATGGTGCGAGGAGCAGCGTCTTTGCAGTTTGGGGCGCAATTTGGTGGTTTGTTAAATTACGTTTTGAAAACAGGCAGCAAAACTAAACCTTTTGAGATAGAATTACAAAATACAGCAGGAAGTTTTGGTTTGACAGGAACTTTTTTGGCAATAGGTGGTACCAAAGGAAAATGGAATTATTATGGATATGTGCAGAATAGAAGTGCAGATGGTTGGCGACAAAATAGCCGTTACAATGTCCAACATTATCACGCACAAGTGAATTATCAACTCAATCAAAAAATAAAATTGGGTTTAGAATATACACAAATGGACTATCAATCGCAACAAGCAGGCGGTTTGACAGATGCACAATTTAATCAAAATGCTCAACAAAGTTTTAGAGCAAGAAATTGGCTGGGTGCTCCTTGGCACTTGCTTACTTTTAATTTTGATTATCAAATTAATGAAAATACAAAATTAAACACAAAAGTTTTTGGATTATTAGGAGAAAGAAATAGCGTTGGTTTTGTGCCATCAGCAGGAATTTTAGCCTTAGATAATGGTACGACAAATCGACAAATTGATAGAGATTTTTATCGAAATATTGGTACAGAAACTCGCCTTTTGACTACTTATTACTTGTTTGGAAAAAAACATCATTTGGCTACAGGTATGCGAGCTTCTGTGAGTAATACTAATCGAAAACAACTTGGCACAGGTACAAATGGTAATGATTATAATTTAGGTTTGTTAGATAATAACGTGGATTTTGGTAGAAATTTAGACTTTGGCACTAAAAACTTTGCTTTTTTTGCAGAAAATATGTTTCAAATTACTTCAAAATGGACAATTACACCCGGTTTTAGGTTTGATTATATTGAAAGTACGAGTAATGGACGTTTGAATTTTAATACTAATGGTACAGAAAATTTAATCAATCCAATATTTACGGATCGAAAAATTGCTTTATTTGGTATCGGAACAGAATTTAAAATCACAGAAAACACGAGTTTTTATAGCAATTTTTCACAAAGTTTTAGACCTGTTTATTATGCTGAACTTACGCCACCTGCGACTACAGACGTGATAGACCAAAATATGAAAGATGCGAATGGTTTTAATTTTGAATGGGGTTATAAAGGACAAATTAACGACTATTTTCGTTTTGACGTCAATTATTTTAGGTTACAATACAACGATAGAATAGGTATTTTGACGATGGCAAGACCTGATAATTCTCGTTATCAATTTCGAACTAATGTAGGCAATAGCACCAACGAAGGTATGGAAGCATACGTAGAATTTACGCCTACAAAAATAAAAAAAGTGCAAAATAATTGCGGTGATATTCAATTTTTCACTTCTTTTTCTTTGATAAATGCAAAATACAATTCTTTGCAATTACGCACTTTTAACACGTTGAGCAATCAATTTATAGAAACAAATTTGGCAGGCAATAGAGTAGAAAATGCCCCACAAATCATTCAAAGAATGGGAATTAGTTATGTCTATCAAAATCTTTCTTTTACTTATCAATATTCGAAAGTGGCAGAGGTTTTTTCTGATGCCAATAATACAGAATTGCCTACTACGAATGCGGTCAATGGGAAAATTCCGGGCTATGAAGTCATGGATATTTCTGCTTCTTATCGTTTTTTCACAAATTATAATCTAAAAATAAGCGTTAATAATTTAACAAATTATAATTATTTTACAAGGCGTTCGGGTGGGTATCCAGGACCAGGTCTGTTGCCTGCAGAAGGGCGTAGTTTTTATTTAACATTTGGATTAAAATTTTAGTGGTTTAGTGTTCAGTCTTTCTCGAACTTTCGGAAAATGGACTAAAAATTTGTTTCTCATCTAAAAAATAGACGTTAAAGCCTATTTTTTAGATGCTATCTCAAGAATTAATGAATTTATTGGCTGATCTAGGTATGCCAAATGCTGTTTTGAAAGTCAATATTATGCCACAAGAACCAACTAACGAAGGGATTGATGTGATTAATTTTTTATTTTCTGCGAATAAAGGCGTAAATCCACAAGAAATTAGTAAAGTGGCTTCGGGAGGTGAATTTTCGAGGTTGATGTTGGCTGTGAAATATATTTTGGCAAATAAAACCGCTTTGCCAACGATTATTTTTGATGAAATTGATACAGGAATTTCGGGAGAAATTGCTTTTAAAATGGGAAAAATGTTGCAAACTATGGCAAATCAACATCAAATTATGGCAATTACGCATTTGCCACAAATTGCTTCCAAAGGAAATAATCATTATTTTGTGTATAAAGATAACAATACAGAACGAACAATTAGCCGTATCAAACAACTTTCTGAACAAGAACGTGTGCAAGAAATTGCTCAAATGATTAGCGGTTCGACTATTTCTGAAAATGCTATTAGGAGTGCAAAAGAATTATTGGAGATGGTTTAATGATTAACAAAGAATTTATAAATATAATTTTACTTCCCTATTAGTGATTAAAAATTAGAAATGCGAAGATGTAAACTTCGCATAACTAAGATTATTATAAATTTTAAAATGACTTATAAATCATTGAATATCAACAAAAAGGATAGTCATATCAGCAAATAAATATGTCATTTTATAAGGCTGACACCACAAATCATCAGGATTTTGATAATGTATTTGAGACTTGAGTAGATTCTCTAATTGAAATATCTCCTCTAAAGTCATTTTTGTAGTTTTGTCTATCCCGAATTCGATTTCTTTTATTATACCTGTACTTCTAAATATAATAGCATCTATATTTATATATTCGTTCACAAGTTGTTGACGACGTGCTGGTGTAAATATTTGTTTTAAAGCACTAACCAAAGAAATTTTATTCAGATAACCTCTTCTACACTCATCATATTGAGAATAAATGGGGTGTAAAAATGTAGTATCTTCACTACTTGTTATGTTTTGAGTATTATAAATTCTTGCTTTTATCCCATAATGATAATATTTGTAGTTGCGATTGTTAGTATTAAGAAAACCCTCACTTTCTGTCAAATTAATATCAGGAAAGAGAAATTGTCCTATGCTTATATCAGGCGCTAAAAACGTTGTTAGAATTATAAAAATATATTTTTTCATGATTTTTATATGAAGTTTAAATTATTGAAAAAGGAATTTTAATAGCAAGGGTTCTTTGCTTTCTTCATAAAAATTAAACAAAAAAAATTTATAAATATAATTTTACTTCCATATTAGTGATTAAAAATTAGAAATGCGAAGATGTAAACTCCGCATAACTAAGATTATTTTAAATTTTAAAATGACTTATAAATCATTGAATATCAATAAAAAGGATAGTCATATCAGCAAATAAATATGTCATTTTATAAGGCTGACACCACAAATCATCAGGATTTTGATAATGTATTTGAGACTTGAGTAGATTCTCTAATTGAAATATCTCCTCTAAAGTCATTTTTGTAGTTTTGTCTAGCAAATAAATATGTCATTTTATAAGGCTGACACCACAAATCATCAGGATTTTGATAATGTATTTGAGACTTGAGTAGATTCTCTAATTGAAATATCTCCTCTAAAGTCATTTTTGTAGTTTTGTCTACTTCAAATTCAACTTCTTGTATTTTACTTGTACTTCTTAGTATTATAGAACCTATATATATATATTCATTCACAAGTTGCTGACGACGTGCTGGCGTAAATATTTGTTTCAAAGCACTAACCAAGAAATTTTTATTCAAATAACCTTTTCTACACTCATCATATTGAGAATAAATAGGGTGTGAAGCAGTAGTATCATTACTAGTAATATTTTGAGTATTGTAAATTTTAGCCGTCGAGTAAGAGTAATGGTATCCATAACTACGTCCATTTATACTTAGAAGACCTTCGTCTTCTGGTAAATTGGGATTAGGAAAAATAGATTGACCTAAGATAATATTTGGTATTAGAGCCAATGTACTTATGATTATAAAAATGTATTTTTTCATTATATTTTATTTAAAGTTAAATTAAAAGAAAAGGAATTTTAATACCAAGGGTTCTTTGCTTTCTTCATAAAAATTAAACAAAAAAAATTTATAAATATAATTTTACTTCCATATTAGTGATTAAAAATTAGAAATGCGAAGATGTAAACTCCGCATAACTAAGATTATTATAAATTTAAAAATGACCTATAAATCATTGAATATCAATAAAAAGTATAGTCATATCAGCACGTATATATGTCATTTTATAAGGCTGACACCACAAATCATCAGGATTTTGATAATGGGTTTGAGACTTAAGCAAGTTTTCTAATTGAAATATTTCTTGTAAAGTCATTTTTGTAGTTTTGTCTATTTCAAACTCAACTTCTTGTATTACACCTGTAGTTCTCAATATGATAGCATCTATATTTATGTATTCGTTCACAAGTTGTTGACGACGTGCTGGCGTAAATATTTGTTTCAAACCGTTCACTACAAAAACATTATTTAAATAACCTTTCCTACATTCATTATATTGAGAATAAATAGGGTGCAAAGCAGTAACATCTTGACTACTTGCTATATTTTGATCATTGTATATGACAGCGGTAATATCATGGTGATAATACTTGTAAGATCTTCCACTGATATTTAAAGAGCCGTAGGCGTTTGCAAGATTAATGTCGGGAAATAGAAATTGCCCTATGCTTACATTAGGCACTAAAAACATTATTAGAATTATAAAAATATATTTTATCATAAGTAAAATAAAACTACAAGACTTCAAAAAAAAGCCTTGTAATTTTATACTAAACACTAAATATCTAATTCTACTTTTAAGACATCAATAGTTGTGCCATTAGGAAAAACTTCTACAATATAAATATTAGTATTTAAAAAGAGGAAAGCTATGATGCATGTAGTTACCTGGGTGACATTCAGTATTTTGCGACATTATAAGTGTTTTTAATTTATTTTCTAATAAATATACTTCTTGTAAAGTTAGCTGACTATTAGGGTCTATCGTGAATTGAAGGTCACATACTTGTCCTGTGGAAGGTATAATATAAATATCTATAACACAATCTTCTTTAATTGACCTTAAAAAAGTTTCTCTTTCAGGCGAAAATACCTCTTGAATTTTTTGTCTGATAGATGTTCTATTTAATATAGGCAATACACAATCCAAAGCAGGAATACCCGGACTTCCTTGTATTAAAGGTTGGTTAGCATTAAAAACATATACTTCAGAAATACTAAATAAACATTTATAAGTTCTACCATTAATTTCTAAGGTAGGATTATTGGCAAATATATTTTGCCCAAATAAGTTACTATTAAAAAATAATAACAAAATAATTGAAATTAAAATATTTTTTTTCATTGATTTTTTAAGGAATTATTGAAATAGATGATACATAAATAAAGGCGTAAAAGATGGTACAATTGGCAGTGAATAGGGGTGTATAAATGGAGAATAAACAAAAGCACAATTATAGCCTTCCTTAAAAACATTACCCCACAAAAAATAAGAAGATAAGTCAAAATTATTAGCATTAAAAGTATTAGTATTTAAACTATTTAACCAAGACCGAAAAGGATAGTAATCTTCTTTTTTTCTAAAAAGTCCAGTTCTTCCTTTTTTATATAATGATGAATTTTTAGACCTCAAAAATTCTAATATAAATTTTGATTCAAACTCTAAGTTAGTAGTTATGTTCTGTTGGTTATATATAGGTATGGTGTAAAAATTAGACTGTGCCACATGAATTAGTTCCTCAAATAAAACAATTTTTAGTTGGTCTTCATTTTCACACTCAAACATATCAGGATTAATATAAACAGTAATTTTTCCATTATTGTCAATTGTAGTACCCGCTGAACCACGCCTTTTCATCCAATCAGGTGCTGTCCAATTAATCTTAAGGTGATTTGCAAGTATATAAGTATAAAGTTTTTTTAAGACAGGTTCGTTTCTACAAATTTCATTTAAAGCACTCGATATGGCATTTTTTTGTTGTAGATTTAGAGTAGATGATTCAGTTATAAGATCAAGATTAATAACTAATGGTACATTATTAGGATTAGGATTTCCACCACCACCACCACTACCATTTCCACCATCATTATCTCCACAAGTTAAACAAGGAAATCGAATAGGACCTGCTACTCCAAAACAGAATAAACGAGGACGAGGAGTAACGCCTCTTGCCAATAAATCTCTTACATCACGTTCATCATCAATTGTAATTGAAATACAGTTTATAACTTCTACATTTTGGTTATCAGGTTCTGTCATAGAAGTTCCTACTCTCACATTATCCGAAAAATGATAACCACCCAAAAAAGTAGAATCATTGACAGAAAAATAAATATCTCCTGAGAAATCAGCATGCTTGCTTTCTAATTTGTTTTCTTGTAATGTATTCGGATTTTTAGATGAGTAACTACTATCCGCAAAAATAATCATATTGAATGAAGAGAAATTTTGATTATTATTCATTCTTAATAAAAGTCTTTTCTGTCCCTTTTTTTTAATAACTTTGTTATTTTGGGTGGTAGTTAAATCTGCTGATAAATAATTTCCGTTGTACAGAATAGGTACTTCTACAAACTCCATTTGATAATGTTTTTGCCAACTTGCTTTGCTCCAATCATAAACAATTTTGGTAGTATCCATTGATTTTAGCCTTGACGATGCTTTTTGTTGGTTTTTAAACCAATTTTTTGCTTTGTTAATCAATACTTGGGCATTTTTTTCGGGAATTACTTCCTCTTTTTTAGGCGAACAAGAAAATACAAAAAATGATAATAAAATTACCAAAAGTTTATATTTTTGCCAAAATTGCGAATTGCGAATTGCGAATTGCGAATTTAATCATACAAAATAAAGTTTAAAATAATATTAAAAAATTGTAATTGAAATTACATAGTGCAAAGTAAAATATTTTTTTTCAAAATTCAAAATATTTTTAAGTTTTTTTTACATTTAGTTTCAAAAAAAGCAAAATATCTAACCTATATGAAATAAATACTTTCATAAATGTTAGATATTTTTTAATTAAACCAATGCCAATTTTTTAGGAAATAATTCCATTAATTTATCCAAAGTATAATCAATTTCTGCTTTTGTGTTCATTCGACTAAAAGAAAAACGCACAGAGGCTCTATCTCGACTCGAATTGATACCACGCAAAACGTGTGAACCAATATCCGAACCACTCGAACAAGCACTTCCACCTGACGCACAAATTCCTTGAATATCTAAATTGAACAATAACATATCGCTAATTTCCGAAGGCGGAAAACTGACATTCAACACCGTATAAAGTGAGTTATCAATTTCGCCACTTCGTCCATTAAATTGTATATCCTCAAAATTTTGTTCTAATTTTTCAATCATATATTTTTTGAGGTCAGTAACATAATTTTTATGCCCATTTATATTTTGATATGCCAATTCCAATGCTTTGGCAATGCCAACAATACCATATAAATTTTCTGTTCCGCCACGCATATTGCGTTCTTGCGCACCTCCATGAATAAGCGGGTGAAGTTTATTTTTGGCATTCAAATATAAAAAACCAACGCCTTTCGGTCCGTGAAATTTATGGGCTGCTCCGACCAAAAAATCAATCGGTAATTTTTGTAAATCGTGGACATAATGCCCCATTGTTTGCACCGTATCGCTATGAAAAAAACCTTTGTAAGATTTTGTCATTTCAGCCATGCGTTGAATATTATATAAATTCCCGATTTCATTGTTGGCGTGCATCAAAGAAACAAAAGAATTTGGATTTTTGGCTAATAATTCTTCTAAATGTGCTTCATCAATATCTCCTTTTTCATTGATATTAACAAAACTTAATTGAATTTTATTTTGTTTTGCTAAATTTTCTAACGTATGTAAAACGGCGTGATGTTCTAAACAAGAAGTAATGGCGTGTTTTACTTGATACATTTCAATCGTTTGCACTATCGCAAAATTATCAGCTTCTGTACCACCCGAAGTGAAAAATATCTCAGAAGGAGAAGTATTTAATAGTGTTGCAATTTTTTTTCGAGCCATTTCGATAGCAGAGCGAGTTTTCCTGCCGTATGCGTGAATAGAAGAAGGATTACCAAAATGTTCTTCTAAATAAGGGAGCATTTCAGCCAAAACCGCCTTATCTAAGGGAGTCGTAGCAGCATTATCTAAATATATTTTCATTTCTTATGATGAGTGAAAAAAATTATTTTTTATTTTGTGCAAAATTACGTCTTTTTATTCGATTGTTCTTAATTTATCTAAATAATCGTTCATTTTTTTTAAATCTTCTTGTGGAATATGGGCAAAAATAGAAGGTTCTTTGCTTCTTTTTTTACGAATTTTTTCTAAAAATTTTAATCCTTCTTCTGTGATAGATACATCAACCAATCGTCTGTCCGTTTCGCTTTCGATGCGTTTGACATAACCTTGTTTTCTTAATTTTTCGACCAATCTTGATATATCCGAATTTCTATCTATCGTTCTTTGTCTTATTTCTAGAATAGAAATGCAGTTTGGATATTGTCCTTTTAAGATGCGCAAAATGTTATATTGCACTAAAGAGATTTTATATTTTTTAAGAAACTCTCTTTCTTGTGCTTCTAACCAATGCGAAGTAAACATTAAATTGACGATTAATTTTTCTGTTTCATTCGTAAATGGTTTTTTTTGACTGATTTCTTGCTCTATTGTTGCCATATTTATTATTTTTTTTGATTATTTTTTGTCTGTTATCCATTTGTTATCTATGTTTTTTTGGTTTTTTTAATAATTAGAACAACATTTGCATTATAAATGTTACACAACTTAAAACCGCTATTAAAATGCTAAACAAAATCATTCCTTCAAAAATTCAGATTTCTACCAAAGAAAAAATAGAAATGTTGAAAAAACAAACCGAAGTTCTAAGAAAAAAATTATTAGAATTATCCAAAAAAAGATAAAAAAATTATTTCTTTTTTGCCTGCAACTTTTGGTATGCAGGCAATTTTTTTGCTAATTCTTTGTATTCTTTTTCAATTTCACTTATTTTTTTTCCTATCAATTCTTCTAATTTATCAATCGTTTTTTTGGTCAATTCTTTTCCTTTATAACGAGGCGATAATTCATATAAATACGCATTGACAAAAGGAATCATTTGATTATTTATCCACAAATAACAAAATAAAAATCGGGCTTTCGCATACGCATTGTCTTCGCTCATTTCGTTTTCTTCCAAAAAAATATCTAAAGGTAAATAATCTTTTCGTCCCAACATTTCTACTAAAATAGGTTGTCGCCAATTTGTATAACCTTCTATAAAACTATTGTCAGAAATTCCGCCCATTTCATAAAAAGAAGCAAAACCTTCGCTAAACCATTGTTGAATATTTTGGCTAATATTTGTATCTACAAAAGCATGAATGAGTTCGTGCCAAAGTGTGCCTTCGCCTGAGCCTGTGTACGTGAACAATGTTTTGGTTGATGGCTGATAAAATCCATAAGCAGACGATTTGGTATATTGTCTAAATTCCTCTTTGGTGGCAAAATAAACAATTTGAAACGGATTTTGAGGCTCATATTTGAAATATTTTTGATACGTGTCCTTAAAAAAAAGCGTTGAAACATACTCTAATTGATTGCGTTGTGCGTCTGTGCATCTGTACGCAATGTTGAAATATTTTTGATAATGATGCGTTTTGAACTCAAGATTATATTTTTCTTGTAATGTTTTTTGCCAATTTATGAGTTCTTTATTTTTAATACTTTTTAAATTATTTTGCGTATATCGTTTTTTTAGATAAAATACATATCCCACAGAATCTTTTTGTGGATATTTCTTCAAAAAAATTTCTGTAATATTATTGGTTTTTTTAAATATATTTTGAGATGAATTGGATTGATTTTCTCGTTTTTTTGAAGGCTGGCAACCAACCAAAAAAAACATACTTATCAACAAAAAACTCCAAAAAAAGCATATATATTTATTTTTTTTCAGGTATATCTTCATAGTCTACATTTTTGTTTTTGTCATTTTTATCAGTAAAAAAAGAATAAATTGGATTGTTTTTGATATTTTGCCAAATTAAATAGGCTCTATATGCTGTCCAAATGGTCATGGCTAAAAAGAATAAGTATTTCATTTTTTTGTTTTTTAATTTATTTTTTTAGTTTTTTTATGCTGATATTTTATTGTCTGAAAGATTTATTTTTTTATTTTATAAATTTTTGAAAGTATGGTCTGTACCGAGCAAAGCGAAGGTCTGACCATACTTTCAAAAATTGTGTCTCTGCACCGAAGTTTACGAAGGTCTGACACAATTTTTTGTATTAAAACTTTCAACGATTGTATTATCATTTCGTCTTGATAAAAGAAAAGTTTTTTTCTCGACAAAAATTTTCAAACAACTATTTTTTTTTATGCTGATATTTTACTCACATTTATTTTTTTCTACTTCTGTTTTTGCTTCTTCTAAACCTAATTCTTTTGCTTTTTTGAATGATTTGCAAGCGTCATTTTTTTGGTTTAATTTCATATTTGTCAATCCAATTCCAAAATGTGCGTCTTTATCATTGGCATCAAAACTCAAAACTTTTAAAAAATCGTCTTTCGAATTTTGCCATTCTGCCAAATTATAATACACAACTGCTCGATTATAATACGCATTTTTATAGTTCGGTTTGAGAATAATTGCTTGATTATAATCTAATAATGCTTGGCTTGGCTCTCCTAATTCATCTTTGAGATTGCCTCGATTGTTATAAAAAATAGCATTACTTTTGTCTAATTCTATCAATTCATTATAATCTTCCAATGCACCTTTTATATCTGTATTCAATCTTTTGGCGGAAGCACGCAACACCAACGTTTCGGGCAAAGATTCCATTTCATAAGAAATTTGAAACTCAATCACAGCATTTTTAAAATCGCCTTTTTCCAACAAATCTTTTCCTTTTTGCAAAGCAATTTGGTAAGGTAGTTGTGCCAATAACTGAAAACCGACAAAAAATAAGCAAAAAAATAAAAATAAACGCACAATTTTAATGTATAAATAAATGGTAATAAAAATGGAGGTTTTATTAAATTAGTTACAAAGGTAAAATATTATTTTCAAAAACACAAAATAAACGACTAAAAAAAGCATTGATTTTCACTAAATTTGTTTATTTTTGCACTTTAAATCAAATTAAAAATTATAAAATGACTGATATTTCTATTCCTGAAAAAAAATCAAAAAAAACTTTTCAACAATTAAGACCTATTTTTTCTTTCGTTTTACCTTATAAATGGAAAATGATTATTGGTTTGATTTTTTTGATGTGTTCGATTGTAACTTCTTTGACTATTCCTGTGTTATCGGGCAAATTTTTAGATGTGGCGATTGGTAAAAAAGATATTATTTTTGGCTCGATTACGCAAGTAGGCGTTTGGTTTGCGCTGGTTTTGATAATCCAAGCGTTTTTTTCTTTTTTTAGAATATTTTTATTTTCGCAGGTAAGTGAGCGGGCAATGGCAGATATTCGTACCAAATTATACTCAAAAATTTTGACTTTGCCTTTCACTTTTTTTGAACAAAGGCGTGTAGGAGAATTGAATAGCCGTTTGAGTGCTGATGTTTCGCAGTTGCAAGATACGGTTTCGTTTAGTTTGGCAGAATTTATTAGGCAAATTTTGACCATTATTGTTGGGACGATTTATTTATTCATTCAATCAACTCAATTAACACTTTTTATGGTGATGATTTTTCCTGTGTTGGTTATTTTAGCGATTATTTTTGGAAAATATATTCGAAAAATGGCGAAGAAAACACAAGATGAATTAGCCACTGCCAACGTAATTGTAGAAGAAACTTTTCAAAGTATTCAAGCCGTAAAATCGTTTACGAATGAAAATTGGGAAAAAAATCGTTATCAATCTACGATGAAAAATGTAGTCAATCAAGCGTTAAAAGTAGCTATTTTTAGAGGATTTTTTACTTCTTTTGTGATTGCGATTTTATTTGGCGGATTGGTTTTGGTTTTAGGATATGGAGCGAGTTTGGTGAGCGAAGGCAAAATGTCAGTCGGAGATTTGACTACTTTTATCATTTTTTCGGCTTTTATTGGTGGTTCTTTGGGCGGAACGAGTGAATTATATGGACAATTACAAAAAAGTTTAGGTGCATCTGAAAGAATTTTAGAAATTTTAGAGGAAAAATCTGAATATTCTTTGGTAGAAATGGACGAAAAAGAACAAAATAAACCGATTACTATTCAACAAATTGAATTTAAAGAAGTTCATTTTTCATATCCAACTCGAACAGATGTAAAAGTATTATCAGGTTTAAATTTATCTATCAAAGGCGGACAAAAAATTGCTATCGTGGGGGCGAGTGGCGTAGGAAAATCTACTACTATGCAACTTTTAAGTCGATATTATGATATAAATTCAGGTGAAATTACTATCAATGATAAAAATATCAGTGATTTTGATTTAATTCATTTGAGAAAAAATATTGGATTAGTGCCGCAAGAAATTTTATTATTTGGTGGTACCATTCGAGAAAATATTGCTTATGGAAAGCCTAATGCCACAGAACAAGAAATTATAGAAGCCGCAGAAAAAGCTTATGCAATGCAATTTATCAATGATTTTCCTGAAAAATTAGATACGATAGTAGGGGAGAGGGGAGTAAAATTATCAGGCGGACAAAAACAAAGAATTGCTATTGCGAGAGCCATTTTAAAAAATCCAACTATTTTAATTTTAGATGAAGCAACCAGTTCGTTAGATGCAGAATCTGAAAAATGGGTACAATTAGCGTTAGAAGTTTTAATGAAAAATAGAACTACTATTATTATTGCACATAGATTGGCAACTATCAAACAAGCCGATAAAATTTATGTATTAGAAAATGGAAAAAGCGTTGAATTTGGCACACACGAAGATTTATTGCAAAAAGAAAATGGAATTTATAAAAAATTAGTGCATTTGCAAGCGCAAGGAAGTCGTTTATAGTTTCAAAAAATAAAAAATCAACATAAAAAGAAAAAAAACATCAACAAAAAAATGAAAATTACACTCATTACAGGCGCAACTTCGGGCATAGGAAAAGCCAC
>JAAFJG010000014.1:16196-81579 GCA_013298075.1 Cytophagales bacterium
CGCAGAACATTTAGCCGCACTCAAATTTCCTTTAATTCTTTGTGGAAGAAGGCAAGAAAGATTAGACGAATTGCAACAAAATTTAGGCAAATTGACAAAAGTTTATACTTTAAATTTTGATGTCAGAGATAACAAAGAAGTCCAAAAATCGATTCAATCTTTGCCAGACGAATGGAAAAATATTGAAGTGCTTATCAATAATGCGGGCAACGCACACGGACTTTCGACTATCCAAGAAGGAGAGACAGAAGATTGGGATTTGATGTTGGATATTAACGTAAAAGGGCTTTTGTACGTCAGCAAGGTAATTATGCCAACGATGATTGCTCAAGAAAAGGGACATATTATTAACATTGGTTCGTTGGCAGGAAAAGAAGTTTATCCGCGTGGGAATGTATATTGTGCGAGCAAATATGCGGTGGACGCACTCACACAAGGTATGCGAATTGATTTGAATGCACACGGAATTAAAGTGTCGGGAATAAATCCGGGCTTAGTAGAAACGGAATTTTCTTTGGTAAGATTTAAAGGAAATGCAGAAAGAGCCGCTCAAACGTATCAAAATTTTCAACCTTTGACCGCTCAAGATATAGCAGAAATTATTGGTTTTACTATTTCGAGACCGCCACACGTAAATTTAGCAGATATTTTAGTGTTGCCTACTGCACAAGCGAGTGCTACGGTTATGAAAAAACATCAATCTTAAAAACTAAAAAAAAGGTTACTTTGATAACGACTTTTTAATTTTGTAATAAATATTTGGTTTATTATTCTTTCAAGGTAGGCTGTTCAGAATGTAACAATTTTTGATAAATTTCTTGGTTCAAATTTTTACTCTAATCCTCGGTCTGTGTCTCACACAGACCGAGGAGAAAAGATGAATTAAACTCGTTTATTTAACATTACTACTTAAAAGAAATGTCCTTATCAAAGTAATATGAATAATCGAGCCATTATCTCTTGTAATTTTAAATTCTACTTGCGCCCTAATTATAATTGTTTTGTGATAACTAACAAACGAAAAAATAACCAAATTATTTTACACACTTTTAATTACAGTAACCACTTATTTTGCTATAAAAGAGCATCAAAATAAATAATATTCCTAAACAAACCGCCATACTTCCTGCCATAGATGCGTTGAGTAAAACAGCCAAAAAATATCCCATTACCACGCCCAAAATACTTATCAAACAAGCAAAAATTAACATAAAATCTATTTTCTTGCTGACTAAATAAGCCGTTGAAGCGGGTACAACCAAAAAAGCAATCACCAAAATTGCTCCCACTGCCTCAAAAGACAAAACAACCGTAAACGAAACCGCACTCATCAAAGTATAATGCCAAAAAATAACAGAAATACCGATGACTTGTGCATAATTTTCATCAAAAGTAGTAATCCAAAGACTTCTATAATTGATATAAATAAAAATAAAAATCAATAAAAACCAAATTCCTGATGTTAAAATAGTTGTTGGAATATTCCAAAAGCCGAGATTTAAAGTAATATAACCAATATCGCCATACAAAACACAATCTTGGTCAAGGTCAATTTTGCCTGCAAAAGCAGAAATTAAAATAATACCAACCGCAAATAAAAACGTAAACGAAATTCCGATGGAAGATTCGGTTTGCATTTTTGCTTTTTTTTGTAGTAATTCTATGATTACGGTAATTAAAACGCCAAAAAAACCTGCTCCAATCATCAAAATTGGCGTGCTACGTGCTTGTGTGAGCAAATATCCGAGTACTAATCCGGGCAAAACTGCGTGAGAAATAGCATCACCTATCATGGTCATTTTTCGCAATAACAAAAAACAACCCAATAAAGCACAAGGCAAAGCGACTAAAATTCCTGCTAAAATTATCCAAAAAGCGTCCATTACATATCGGGCATCATAATATCTACAATTCTTACAGTTCCTTGCGGATTAAGATTTACGGCAGCAATCACCAACCAATCCGTATTGGGTACGCCAATAATAAATTCAAAAATGGCTTCATTTTTTGCTTCATCAAACTTAACAAATTGTGGATGTTTGATGATAGATTTTTGTAAAAAAGCCTTTTCTAATTTGTTTTTAAATAATTCTTTATGAATCGTTTTTTTCGAACTTGGTTTGCCATTGATAGTAAAAGAAATATCAGTTTCATAATTATGTGCCAAAATAAAACTTTTTTTAGCCGTAAAATCTGCCATTTCTTGTGCCACCAAACTATCATTCAAACAAGCCGTTGCAAAATTAATCGCATACACATCTTGTTTTATTTTGAATGAAGTATCTTGACTAATGACTTGATTATCAATAGGTGCAAATTGTACTTCGCCTTTTTTGATAAGTTCTTGATAAAGTTTTTTGGCTAATGAAACAAAATTTTCTTTTGTTGCATTTTCTTCATTTTCTTTTGTTGCATTTTCTTTATTCTCTTTTTTTAGATTTGTTGTGTTTGTGTCATTTTTTTCGGTTGTATTATTTTTGTTGTTTGCTACGTTTCCAGATTTGTCATTTTTTTGAGATAAACTTTCTTTATCACTTTGACAAGCAATGATTACAAAATTAAGCACTAAATAAAGACACAAAGTAATATTTTTTTTCATTTTTTTTGATGTGTATAGATAATGTTTTTTACTAATTTTTTAGTCATTATCTAAATGGTTTCGCAAAAATAATCATTATTTCATTATAAAACAAAATAATCATAAAACT
Organism: Cytophagales bacterium; assembly: GCA_013298075.1. Classification (GTDB taxonomy): domain Bacteria; phylum Bacteroidota; class Bacteroidia; order Cytophagales; family Microscillaceae; genus RDXZ01. The sequence continues at coordinate 18,905 of JAAFJG010000014.1, forward strand.
AATAAAAATATTTTGGTTTTTAGGAAATTATTGCGAAATAGTTTTTAGTATCTATATTTTTGATGTTTTTTTGTATTCTAAAAATAAATTCTCTCAAAAAAACAAACTTTTTTTAGATAAATAACGTTTTTTATTTGAAAAATTTTATTTATTTTTTATTTTTTTGAGAGATATTTTTTTTGATAAGATGTTTTCTTTCTGATTCAAGGGACTAAGTAGAAAATATTATACCCAAAAAAAATCCCTCACCTTTGGGGAGGGCTGGGGTGGAGTGTTGTTAAATTCTTTTTTTTTAACAAATAAAATAGAAATTAACTTGTATAATATTCTGTAAAAAATCTATAATTTTTGAAAATCTTATAGATTTGGCAAATTATATTTTGATTTGTAAAATAATTTACCTGACAAATATTAGAATTTAACAACACTGACCCTAACCCTCAGTGTTGTTAAATTCTTTTTTTTTAACAAATAAAATAGAAATTAACTTGTATAATATTCTGTAAAAAATCTATAATTTTTTGAAAATCTTATAGATTTGGCAAATTATATTTTGATTTGTAAAATAATTTACCTGACAAATATTAGAACTTAACAACACTGCCCTAACCCTCCCCAGCGGTGAGGGAACTAAAAATAAGTTTTTTGAATGGATAACTTATTTTTTAAAGCACCCTAATTTAAAAATAAAAAAAAAGCACAAATAATTTCTCATTTGTGCTTTTTATATTTTATCCTAATGTTCTTTTAATTTCACGTTGTTCGTAAGCCTCGATAATATCGCCTACACGAATATCATTACAATTTTTAAGACTAATACCGCACTCAAAAGATGTTCTCATTTCGTTTACGTCTTGTTTGAAATGTTTTAGAGCGGCAATTTCGCCATCAAAAACCACAATACTTTCACGAATCAATCTCACTTTATTTTGACGTTTGATAGGTCCTTCTAAGACATAACAACCTGCAATCGTACCGACTTTTGAAATTTTGTACACTTCTCTTACTTCTACATTTGCAGTGATAATTTCTTCGAATTTCGGTGCTAACATACCTTCCATCGCATCTTTTAACTCCTCAATCGCAGCATAAATAACAGAATACAATTTAATTTGTACTTTTTCTTTGTCTGCCAATGCTCTCGAAGTATTAGAAGGTCTTACTTGGAAACCAATAATAATCGCTTCTGACGCAGCAGCCAAATTAATATCTGTTTCAGTGATTTGTCCAACTCCTTTATGAATAATTTTTACTTCAATTTCTGGCGTAGAAAGATTTAATAAAGAATCAGAAAGTGCCTCAACTGAGCCATCAACATCACCTTTTACAATCAATTTTAACTCTTTGAAGTTTCCTAATGCTTTTCTTCTTCCGATTTCCTCCAAAGTTAAACCTCTTGTAGAACGAATGCTTTGTTCTCTCAATAATTGTTCACGACGAGTAGCAATTTCTCTTGCCTCTCTTTCATTTTCCATTACTTTTACAGTATCTCCCGCTTGTGGCGCTCCACTTAGCCCTAATACTTGCACAGGTACAGAAGGACCTGCCGTAGTAATTTTTTCACCTTTATAATTAATCATTGCTCTCACTTTTCCATAATGTGAGCCAACTAAAATAATATCTCCTACACGCATTGTGCCTGTTTGCACCATAATATTGGTTACAAATCCTTTTCCTTTATCCAAAGAAGCTTCAATTACAGTTCCTTTTGCTCTGCGATTTGGATTGGCTTTTAATTCTAACATTTCTGCTTGAATAGCGATTTTTTCTAAGAGTGCTTCTATTCCAATTCCTTTTTTGGCAGAAATATCTTGGTCTTGGTATTTACCGCCCCAACTTTCTACTAAAACGTCTTTTCCTGATAATTCTTGGCGTATTTTTTCAGGATTTGCGCCGTCTTTATCAATTTTATTGACCGCAACAATAATTGGTACGCCTGCCTCTCTCGCATGAGAGATTGCTTCCTCTGTTTGAGGCATTACATTATCATCAGCCGCCACTACTAACACTACAATATCGGTCATTTTTGCACCTCTGGCACGCATAGCCGTAAACGCCTCGTGACCTGGAGTATCCAAAAATGTAATCATCTTATCCTTTCCTTCTTTATTTTTGGCTGTTACATTATATGCTCCAATATGTTGTGTGATGCCACCACTTTCACCCGAAACTATATTTGTTTTACGAATATAATCTAAAAGAGATGTTTTTCCATGATCGACGTGTCCCATAATTGTAACAATAGGAGCGCGTTCAGATAGACTTTCGTCATCATCTTTTTCTTCTGCTGCTTCTTTTTCTTGTTCAATTGCATTGACAAATTCAACTTTATATCCAAATTCATCAGCAATAATATCGATCAATTCCGCATCTAATCTTTGGTTGATAGATACAAAAATATTCATTGCCAAACAACTCGAAATAACTTGCGTAGCACTAATATTCATCATGATGGCTAGATCATTCGCAGAAACAAACTCTGCTACTTTGATTATTTTAGTATCTACTACTTCTCTCGAAGCTTCTTTTTCTTTGTGTCTTGCTTCTTTTGCTCTTCGTCCTTGTCTTGGATTTTTACTTCCTTTATTTCCAATTTTTGCCAAAGTTGCTTTTATTTGCTCTTGAATTTGTTTTTCAGTCAAATCAGCCGTAGAAACAGTCGCAGGTTTTTTATTTTGGCTGTTATTATTATTTCGGTTTTGGTTATTGCCCGTACCTGTATTATTATTTCGGTTTTGGTTATTGCCCGTACCTGTATTATTATTTCGGTTTTGGTTATTGCCCGTACCTGTATTATTATTTCGGTTTTGGTTATTGCCGCCGTTATTATTGTTAGGTCGATTTTGGTTATTATTATTAGTATTTCGATTTTGATTATTCGAATGTTGACTAAGATTATTTATAACTGGGTTTTGGTTTGTATTTATACCTCCACTATTTTGAGTATTATTATTTGTACCCGTTGTTTGATTAGTGTTTGTATTTGTGTTTGTATTATTATTTCGATTATTATATCCACCACCGTTATTATTGTTATAAGTACGATGTTGTCCATTCCCACCATTATTATTTCCACTATTATAAGGACGATGTTGGTTATTATTACGATTTTGATTGTTATTATTGTTCGTAGATGTAGCAGTCGTGCCTCCTGTGTTAGTATTAGGATTATTTTGAGTAGTAGTTCCAGTAGTTGGTGTTGTTACTCCTGATGATGCTTCTGCTTCACGTCTACGTTTTTTGCGTCTACGTTTTTTCTTATCCGCATCACTTGTGCTACTATTGTTGTTGTTATTATTATTATTATTTCTATTCCCAAATTTTTTCTCAACAGGAAGTTCTATTTTTCCTAAAACTTTCAAACCAGATAAAGTTTCACCTTTTGCTTTGATAACTTCAACAGGCAAACTACTATCTATATTTTCTGCCCCTTCAGCAGCAATAGTTGGAGTAGGTTTTTCAGTTTTTGGAGTAAAAACTCTGTCATCTTTTTTGAAAGAATTATCTTTATTTTGAGTTCTTGGTTCGTTATGCTGTTTTTTTTCAGCCATATTTTGATTACTTTTATTAAAATTATTTTGATTTTGAGAGAAATCTTTTTTAACTTCTCCTTGTTTGGTTTGATTATTATTGCTGTTATTACTACGATTTTGGTTATTACCATTATCATATTTTCTTGGTGGTCTTTCAGAATTATTTACGCTTTCTTGTTTTTTGGGCGTAGTTTCAGGCGTATTTGTACCTTCTTCTTTTTTAGGCGTAGTTTGAGGCGTAGTTATATTTTCTTGTTTTTTAGGCGTAATTTCGGGTATATTTTTTATACTTTCTTGTTTTTTAGGTTGATTTTGTGAATTATTTGACCTATTTTGATTGATTTTGCTTTCATCACGTTTGTAATTACTTCCGTGTCCATAACCAGTTTTTTGGTTTTTTGGTTGTTCACCCAAATCAATTTTTCCTAACACAGTAAACGCTTGTCCGTGTCCTTTGATAAGTTCAGGTTCTTTTTTAGGCGTATTTTCTGGTGTATTTTTTGTTCCGACAATAGGTTTTGTAGCCGAATCCTTTTTAATAGGTTCGTTCGATTTTGCAGACGAATCTTTTTGATTAGACTCGTTCGTTTTTGGTTGTTGAATCGGAGTAGTATTCGTTTCTTTTTTGTTCCAAAATTCTTCATTGAAGGGCTTTCCTAATTCAGTAGCAACCATTTTAAATTGTTGCACCGAAATTTTAGCGTTTGAGTTGTTTTCAATTTGAATATTTTTAGAAGCTAATTTTTCAACAATAGTCCCTAGCCCCACGTTTAATTCGCGAGTAACTTGACTAAGTTTTATCATCTTTTCGTCTGCCATTTTATTTTATATAAAATATTTTTTTTAATTTTTTTAATACTTCTTAACCAGAAAGGAAGAAGTTTTTGTTTACAATTATTTTTCTTACCATACGAAGCAAATCTACAAGTTATTCGAATTCTTTTTTAAGTAATTCTAATATATCATCAATTTGTCCTTCCTCCAAATCAGTGCGTTTGAGCAATAAATCTTTTCCAAATTCGATTACTCTTTTTGCGGTATCCAATCCAACTTTGTGTAATTCTTCAATTACCCAACTTTCGATTTCATCAGAAAATTCAGTTAAATCCACGTCTTCTTCCTCCTCATCTAATTCTTGGTCATCTCTAAAAACGTCAATTTCCATTCCGACCAACTTTCCTGCTAAGCGAATATTATATCCACTTCTACCAATCGCCCAAGACACTTGGTCTGGTTTCATATACACAGAAGCACGACTTTTATCTTCTATGGTGATACTTGTTATTTTTGCGGGGCTTAATGCACGCGAAATATACAATTCTAAATTTTCAGTATAATTAATAACATCAATATTTTCGTTATTGAGTTCTTTCACAATACTTTGAATACGTGAGCCTTTTGTGCCTACACACGCACCCACAGGGTCAATTCTATTATCAAAAGTTTCCACAGCAATTTTTGCTCTTTCACCTGGTTCTCTGACCACATTTTTGATGACAATAATTCCATCAATTACTTCAGGAATTTCAGTTTCAAACAATCTTTTTAAGAAAACAGGCGAAGTACGAGAAAGGCATATTCTTGGTGTTCCGTTAATCAATTCCACCTTATCAATCACCGCTCTTATATTATCCCCTTTTCTAAATTTATCTCTTGGAATATGATGCCCTTTTTGTAAAACCAAATCATGCAAATCTTCATCTTTACAATAAACTTCCATTTTGGCATCTTTTCCGACTACTTGGTCAATCAAAACCGTTACCAAATCGCCTTCTCTATCTTTATATTTTTGATAAATACTCAATTTTTCAACGTCTTTTGCTCTTTGAATGAGCGTTTGGCGAGCCATCAAAATTGCTCTTCTACCAAAATCTTCTAAATGCAAATCCAAAGAAACTTCCTCACCAATTTCGCAATCTTTATCTATTTTTTTGGCATCAGTAAACTTAATTTGTTTATGCACATCAAAAGATTGTGTATCATCAGCAATTACCCCTAAATTTTGTCGCATTTCTAATTCGCCACCTTCAGTGTTGATAATCACATCAAAATTAGAATCATCATCGTCATATTTTTTACGAATCATAGCACGAAAAACATCTTCTAAGAGTTTTATCATCAATGAACTTTCAATATTTTTGGTTTTTGCAAATTCTGCAAAAGACTCAATGAGCTGCTTACTTTCCTTTTCGGGTTGTTGTTGTTTCTTTGCCATATTTTTTATGTGTAAGTTTATTTTGATAATAACAAACTAAAACTTATATGAATGATTTAATTATTTGAATGAAATGATAACGATTGCTTTTTTAATCTCCCCAAAATGAAAAGAAATAGGTTCGGTCATTTCTTTTTTTTTATTTTTTTTGATAATAACAGGTAAAACTACGATTTTATTTTCATCAATTTTTACCTCTAATAATTTTGCTTCTATTACCTTTTCGTCCTTTGTTGTGATTTCCAAACTTCTACCAATGTGCTGTGGAAATTGTCTTATTTGCTCCAAAGATATATCTGCGCCGGGCGAAGAAACCTCCAAATGATACGCCTCTTCAATCAAATTCTGCTCGTCCAACCACGCACTCAATTTTCTACTCGTCTCAACACACGCATCAATTCCTATTCCGTTATCGCCATCAAGCAATATAGATAAACTTCCATTGATACGACTTTTTTTATAAATAACATTGATTACAAAGTATTGATTATCAAGTATTTCGCTTAAATAACTTTTAATTTTTTCCTCTATTGACATTTTCTTAGTTGCTATATATACAAAAAAATAAGGGCATTAATTTGCCCTTGCCTTAGTAGACTTACACATTAAAAAGAACACTCAAAAAAATAGCAATAGCCATTCACTTCTTAAATTTAAAAAGTAATGCTGTGTATGAGTGTTAGGGCTTAACGTTTTAATCTTGATTTCATAAATCAGTGTTTTTTAGTGTTTTAGAATAAATAAACTGTTTCACAATTAAAGGCAATTGCGGTGCAAAGTTAAAAACATTTTTTTGTATTACCAAATATTCTGCAAAATATTTTATACATTTTTTAATTTTATTTGTTTTTTTCTAAATATATCTTTGTTTTTGGTAATTTTCATTATAAAAACACTAAATTCTAAGAAATATCAACAACTATTTTTCCAATATTTTGGTTATTTTCTAAGTAATTATGGGCTTCGATTATATTTTCCCAATTCCAAATACTATCTATGACAGGAAATATTTTTTGTGTTTTGAATAACTCAAAAGCATACGTCCAAAAATCATTTTTGAGTGTAATTTGATAAGATAAAGAACGATTACGCAAAGTTGAACCTAATAAAGTCAATCTTTTGCCAATAATTTTCATTAAATTAACACTTTCAGTCTGATAACCACCTAAAATTGCCAACAAAACCATTCTGCCATCTATACTCAAAACATCAATATTTTGATTGAAATAATTCGCACCAATTACATCAATGACTACATTTACGCCATTTTTTTGGGTAATATTTTGTATTTCTTCTATGAAGTTTTGAGTATGATAATCAATACAATGAGTTGCTCCTAACTCGAAACATTTTTGATGTTTTTGGGCAGAAGCAGTAACAAAAATTTGTTTAGATTGGTTGATTTTTGCGAGTTGAATCATTGCCGTTCCGATGCCGCTTGCACCTGCGTGTATCAATATTTTTTCGTTAATTTGTAAATTTGCCAACGTAAAAAGTGCTTGATATGCCGTTAAAAAAGCCTCTGGAATAGCTACTGCTTGTTGCATAGTCAAAAAATCAGGAACTAACCAAGCCATTTTTTCAGGAATGACTACAAATTCTGCATACGCACCACCTGCCACCAATCCGAAAACATAATCACCTATTTCAAAATCCGTTACATTCTCACCAATGGCAACTATTTCGCCTGCCATTTCGATTCCTAAAATATTTGTAACGTCTTTTGGTGGATTATATTTGCCTTGTCTTTGTAAAATATCAGCACGATTTAAAGCAAAATGATGAATTTTCACTAAAATTTCGTTTTGTTTTGGGATAGGTTTTTCTATTTCTCCCAAATATAATTCTTTACTTTCTCCAAAATTTTTTAATAAAATTGCTTTCATTTTGATTTACTGATGATTTTTCTGACACTATTTTACTTTTTTATTTGACTTTTCATAAAAATATTGTGCCTACAATTCTACTTATTCGAGGCGGTTTTTGATGATATTTTTGCTCAACAAAAGAATATTCTAAATCATAAATATCTTTTTTTTTATTTTTATAAGATATTTTTTCTTTGTTATTTGTATTGTTATTTGACAAAAAATTATCCTTTAAGTAACTTTCCATATATAAATTGTTGTTGTTTTATTCAATTATTTTCATTATTTTTCTAAGTCCATCTTTAATAGAAAGTTCAAACATTTTTTTTATTACCTCATTAAAATCTGATAATTTAATTAAAATATCTTCATTTCTTTCTATTTCATCAGTGAAACAATCAAAATCTAATATAAATTCTTTATTATAGATTTTTGATGGAAAATCACTATTATACATACCATATATAATTACTAATTTTGAGTTATTATCATCATTATTCATAGTAAAACTTGACATGGCTCTTGATAGATTTTCTCTCCCACCTAAGAAAATATCCATACTTGCAGTGAGCGATTTATCTAAATAATCCTTCCAAATAAAAGTATGTCCACGTTCTATTTTAATTTGATTGACATATCTCAAACCTAATCTTATAAACGAAATAGGCTTATAAATTTTGGTAAAACTATTGATAATTTTCTCAATAATTTCATAAAAATCAGGAAAATTTTTATATTTAGTACATTCTATTACTAAATTGGACTGCGAAAGTGAAAATTTATAAGTACGTTCTTGATTTTCGAACACATAAGAAATATTTTCTTTGTCTGTAATTATATTTAATTCGATATTTACATTTTTTGTGATATTTTTAACCTCGCTTGATATAGGAAGTATTTCAAAAACATCTTTTTTAAATTTAGTAAAATTGTCATTTGCGTTCAGATCAAGAATAGAACCAATATCTAATCTAAAAATTACATTAGTAAGAAAATTTTTTTCATACTTAAAATCGTCCATTTTCATTTTTATATGATTTTTTTGATATTTTTAGCAAAATTACATTAAAATATTAAAAATAAAAATTTTTTACTGTTTTTTTTACAAAAATATTTCGATAAAAAAACTAAAAAACTAATTTTCTATCGATACAATTTATCTTTAAATTTTATCAAATTTTCAATGCCTTTTTCCAAAGTTTCATATTTTTTAGCAAAACAAAAACGAATTACTTTTCGATCAGTTTGATTGTGATAAAAAACAGAAATGGGAATCGTGGCTACTTTGGCTTCTTTTGTCAATCGAATTGTATAATCAGTGTCTTTTTCTTGCGACAAATGTTCATAACTCGCTAATTGAAAATAAGTTCCTTCGCAAGGCAACATTTTAAAAGGAGTTTCAGCCAACATTTTTCTAAATTTATCACGCCTTTCTTCATAAAAATTGGGCAAATCTAAATAATGATGTTTATTTTTTAGAAATTCAGCCATCGCATATTGCATAGGCGTATTAGTCGAAAAAGTATTAAATTGATGGATTTTTCGTAATTCTTTAGTCAAAAAATCGGGAGCAATACAATAACCCAACTTCCAGCCTGTTGTATGATACGTTTTTCCAAAAGAAGAAATCACAAAACTTCTTTCTCTTAATTTTGGATATTTCATCACGCTTTCGTGAGTTTGTCCATCAAAAATAATATGTTCATATACTTCATCACTAATCAAAATAATATTTGTATTTTCCAATAAATTTTCTAATTGTTGCAAATCTTTTGCTTTCAATATAATACCTGTTGGATTATGTGGCGTATTGATAATCAATGCTTTAGTATTAGCATTGATAGCATTTTTGAGTGTATCAAAAGGAATTTGATAATTTTCATCTAAACTAATTGGCACCACTTTTCCACCAAAAAGCGTAATAGTTGGCAAATATAAATCGTAGGCAGGCTCTAAAATAATCACTTCATCACCTTGATTGACCACACACGCCAACGCATCAAAAATGGCTTCACTTGCTCCCGATAAAATCGTAATTTCTGTATCAGGATTACATTTGGCTTGATATAAAAATTCAGTTTTTTCAGCAATCGCCTCACGCAATACTTGCACGCCTAACATAGGTGCGTATTGATTAAAACCTTTTTTCATCGCCTGATTGACCAATTCAATCATTTCTGTATTGGTTTCGAAGTCAGGAAATCCTTGTGATAAATTAATAGCACTTACTTCATTTGCTAAGCCAGACATTACCGAAAAAATAGTTGTTCCGACTTGTGGTAGTTTAGATTTTAGAGTTAGCATTTTTTTTGGTTTTTTTATTTGATTTGGGAATAGAGATTAATAATTTTAGTTTATTTTTAGATATTCGATAAAGTTTAGAGCAAATTTCTCTATATTTTTTGAATAATCTATTATTTTTATTTCATTTGTTGTTGTTATTACTTTTTTAATATATGTAACTAATTCGTCTTTATCTTTTGGGTTAAAAAAACAAACATTATCTTGAATTTGTTCTCTATGCACAGAAATATCAGATAAAATCACAAATTTATTCATAGCTTTCGCATCTTCTACCACTGTACTCCAACCTTCAAATAAAGAAGGTTGTATAATTGCCAAAGCATTATTCATAAGTTGTAGCTGTTCTTTTCTATCAATAAAACCAAGAAATTTGATATAGTTATCCAAATTATTTTCTTTTACAATTTTTTTTAAATTTTCTGTATAATTGGGCGATCTAAAATCATATTCTTTTCCTGTAAAAATAATCTGAAAATCTAATTTTTCTTCTGCTAATATTTTCACAGCTTCTAAAACAATTTGATGGTTTTTGTGAATCCAAAATTGATTAGGTGAAATTAAATAGTTTTTTTTTATTCCAAATTTTATTATTAAATCATTGATATTCAAATGATTATATTCAGGGTGAGTAACAGCAAAGTTTAAAACTAAAGTTTTATTTTTAGCTTCTGGATATATTTCTTTAAAGTTATTTTGTGCTTCTTGACTGCTGAAAATAATAGTTAAATTACGTTTTATAATTTCATTATGTTGATTTTTTCTAATTTTCAATATACCATCATTAAAAAAATCTTTCAAATAAAACTCTTGAAAATCAGGTATCCAACAAATTTTTTTTTGTATCTTATCAAGTTGAATTTCTAAATTATAAGGAAAAACGACATCAACAATATTTTTATGATGTTGTTTTATGATAAGATTTTTTCTGAATAAAACTCTACTTATTTTATTTAAAATTTTTTCGAGTACATTATAACGAAAAGATAAAGCGATGAATTCTATGTAAGGATATTGCGTAGATAAAACAATATTTTTATCTTTTTCTTGGAGATTATCCGAAAAAATGATGATTGTTGGTTTTTCTGTGTCCTTAATTGTATTTAACGCACTAATTAAATTGAGAATATAATAAGTGCCACCAATCCAATTTTCATTATTTGTAAAAATAATGCCTACTCTTGTTCTTTTAACCATTTTATATATTTGTTTATACCTTCATATATAGATACTTGTGAAATAAATCCCATTTGTTCTAATTGTTTGATGTCGGCTTTCCAATTATTTGGATCACCAATTTTTATTTTACCAGAAAAATTAAATGCTATATTTTTATCCCAATTTTCATAAAAAATACTCACAACATCTTTAATTTTTGTTTCAATACCAGAAGAGACATTGATACATTCTCCTTCAAAATTTGCTTTTTGAATGATTAAATCTATAGCAAAAATCAAATCATCAATAAAAATAAAATCTCTTGATTCCTCTCCTGTACCAAAAATCTCTATATCAATATTATTTTTAATTTTTTGATTTATTTTTTGGTATAAATCCCAAAAAATTTGTTTTTTTAATCCTACTCCGTAGGCAGAAAAAACTCTTAAACTACACGTATGAATTCCAAAAAACTTATGATATTCTGTTAATAAACTCTCACTTTGGAGTTTGTGAAAACCATAAGGAGAAAGTGGAAGAAGTTTTGAATTTTCAGTAATTGGTAATTTTATTGGATTACCATACACCGCTGCACTCGAAAAATTTATCAATCTACATTTTGGATTATATCTTCTGATGGCTAATAAAATTTTATGCACATTCACTACATTCAACTCAAAATCTTTTGCAGGGTTTTCAAATGATAAACTAACATTGGCATAACCTGATGCATTAATACAAATATCATATTCATTATGTTGAAATAATAAATTAAAATCTGTATTTTCGTGTGTGAGTAAATAGTAATTTTTATTTAAAATACCATCTTTTTTTGTGCCTGCTAAAAAAACATTATTAAATTTTTTAGAAAAATAATTTGCGCAATGACCTCCAATAAAACCATCAGCACCAATGATAAGGATTTTCATTTAATTTTTTATAAATTTGATACAACAAATAGCTCTACTATGTGCTGCACCATCATCTTTTTTTCCTTTATTTGTGTGTGGATTGTATGATTCCTCTGTGTTACAGTCGATTTGATTTGAATAAATCCAACCACTTTTTATATATTTAAAGAAATAAGTATGTACTATACCTACTTTTTCCATCATTACGTAAATTCTATTTATCATCTCTTCATCAAACTGCTGAAAAAAGCCATGATTTTCAAATTTACCATAAGGAAAAGTCAATAATAATTGTCCAGAATAATTAAGAATACGTAATAATTCTTCTATAACTTTTAGATATTCATAACTTTTTTGATTAACATCTTGATTAGCTTTTAAGTCATAACCATATATCGAATTATCCATATCAATATGTTCTATCGTTGATTGACAAACAATTTCATCAAAAAAATTATCACGAAAAGGTAAGTATCTTAAATCACCATACTGATAAGAAATTCGCTTTTCGTTAAAATTAGGACTCTCAGGATAGTAAGTATAAATAGTGATATTTTTATTTTGAAGTTTATCTTGTTTTAAAATATATTCAAAATTAAAAGTAGACCCTGCATCTAATAATTTACTCTCTTTTTCTTTTAAATTAGCAAAAATCCAAGCATATTCAACTATTCTTTCATCTAAACCTATTCCATATTGTTGTGGAATTTCATTCTTGAAAAACCTGTCCAATATTTTTTTATCATAAATAATACTTTTGATTATTTCTGTTTTGTATTCCTGATAACCCAATGACCATGGAATTTTTCCTTGTGTTAAATATTTTTTTATTTTATTTTGGTATTCCTTTTCTATTTTATTTTTTTTAAAATTTTGTATAAAATTTTTAATTTTTGATTTTAACATACTTTTGTTGTTTTAATTTAGATTTTGGTGATGTTCGAGATAGCTTGAAAGATACTTAAAATAAAATCACAGTAGATACTCTTTTTCAAAATAAAAATAAATTTGAAGTCAGGTTGGAGTAATATCATTTTTTTAATAATATTAATTTTAGAAATTTATGAATATTTTTTGGCATATAAAAGGCTATTTTATTTTTGATATAAGAAAAAAATGGTTCAGTTGGACTAAAAGCCTCAAAAGTACGTTTTTCTGCTTTTTTATCTGTGATTTCGACTATATTTTTAGGTAAAAAATTTTCAACTTTTATATTATTAGTTTGTATATTTGATAATAAACTATCTATCTGAATAGTATGTGTAGCATCTATCCCAAATCCAATATTAGAAACTAAATTAACTTGTGGGTGTATTGATAAGCCATGATTCATAAACACGGTGAAAGACCATTGTAAGTCCCATATATCTAAACTACGTCCATTTTGCACAAGTTCAAACATTTCTCTCCAAAAAATTATTTCCTTTTTATCAAACTCGTAAAAATTACATATATCATTAAAAACATCTTCATTCATTTTTTTTAAATAAAAATCATACTTTTTCCAAGCACTTGCCCAACTTGCCCACCCCCAACCAGATGGATATTGAGAAATAAAATAATTTACTTTTCCTATCAATAATCCATTTTGAAAATTACTCCCTGCAATATGCATCACCCTTTCTTCATCTTTATAATAATTCAATAATTCTTCACAAAATCCAAAGAAACTTAAATCTGGTAAACAATCATCTTCCAAAATAATTCCTTGTTCTACATTATCAAAAAACCAAGTAATTGCTTCCGCAGGAGCAACTCCACAACCCAAATTTTTTTCTCTGAATAATGTTTTGACCTCACAATTCCAATCAATATTCTCCAAAATATATTTTCTAACCGCATCTACTTTTTCTTTTTCGCCTTCTTTACCCTCACGCGCTCCATCAGCCCCAATAAATAATTGTGTAGGTTGAATCTCACGAATTTTAGCAAAAACTTGCTTAGTAGTATCTAAACGATTGAAAACAAGGAATAAAATAGGTGTATTGAACATTAATCTTACTTTATAATGGATAAAATTGAAAACGTAGTAGTTAAAATAATAAATTATTTGTCTGCAAAAGTAAGGTATTTTTTCCAAAAAAAATAAAATTACAAAAAAAATATACAAAAAATTACTATATACCACCTTATTTTTAGTATTTTTGCAACCTTATACACTTTATTTCGTTAAAAATAAGAAAAATAAGTTATGAAATATATTTTGTTGATGTGCTTTTTTTATTTTTTTAGTTTGATGTTATCTTATGCACAAAATAAAGATTCTTTGTTGATGTTGCAAAAGATAGAAAATGCAACAGTACAATATACACAAAAAAATTTAGAAAATACCGAAAAATTATTAAACGAAGCAGAAAAATTATTTCCAAAATATGCTAAAATATATCAAATGAGAGGTTTATTATATTATGAAATTGGAAATTATCCGCAATCTATTCAAGATTATAACAAAGCCATAGAAATTAATACAAATAAAGAAAACAAACATATAAAAAATGATGACTTATATTATAAAAGAGCAGTAACTTATTTTAGATTACAAAATTTTGAAAAAGCAAACGAAGATTTGCAAAAAACAATTTCAATCAATCCAACACATAAAGAGGCTTATATTACAATTGGAGCGATATATCAAGAACAAAATCAAGAACAAAAGGCAATAGAAATGTACCAAAAAGCCATAGAAATAGATAAAAATTTTGCTATTGGTTATTATAATTTGGCTTGCGTATATGATAACCAAAAAAATCAAAAAAAAGCATTGTCATATATTAATTTAGCTATCGAATATAAACCAAAATATACAGAGGCTTATTTAATTAGAATTGAAATTTATTTTTATCAAAAAAATTATGAATTGGCTCTGAAAGATATTGAAACAATTTTAAATTATTTTCCACAACAATTTCAAGCCTTAGAATGGCAAGGAACGATTTATTGGAAACAAAAACAAAAACAAAAAGCGTGTCAAAGTTGGAAAAAAGCAGTAGAAAATGGCTCGATTGATGCCGAAAATTATATGAAAAAAAATTGTGGTTCTTTAAAATAATCTTGTTTATAAAATTAAAATCACCAAAAAAAATTTAAACTACAAAAAAATGTAGAACAATTTTAATTAAAAAAAAATATGGAAAACCTATTTATCGCTGAAACAAACCGAACTCCATCTGTTCGTTTAGATTCCCAAACTGGGACGTTAGAATTTTCTGGGCATAGATGTATGCCCGAAACGTCCATGATATTTTTTGCTCCTGTCAATGATTGGATAGCTAAATATATAAAAACAACCTCTAACAAAAAAACCGAAGTTATTTTTAAATTAGAATATTATAATACTTCATCGAGTAAAAGTTTTATTGATATTTTTAAAGCCTTAGAAAAATTAGCCATTGATGGAAAGCAAGTAATTCTGAGATGGTTTTATGAGGCAGATGACGAAGACATGGAGCAAAATGCAGACGATATGAAAGATTCTTTGCGTTATATTCAGGTGGAAAAAATAACTTATTCCCAAAATCAATAATAATTAAAAAAAATAAATGTAACTTCTTTGCGTAATAATACGTAAGATAAGAAGTAATTACACTCAAAATCTTTTAAAAATTGTCATGAAAAAAAACTCGTTTTATTGTATATTGGTTTGCATACTTTTTGCAAATATTTTTGAAACACAATCACAAAATATTCAAATGGGAGTTCGCGTAGGTATGAACGCCTCTTGGATAGGAGCAGCCCCCGAAAATGGAAGTACTAATGGAGTAAATCTTGGTTTTACAGGCGGTGCGTGGGTACGTATCGGATTTGGAGAAAAAGACGAAAGTGGTATTTATGTGCAACCTGAACTACTATATTCTACTTTTGGAAGTAAATATATACTAACAAGTACCTCGGCTTTTGGTACAACTGAAAGAAAATCTGTGGTTAATTTTTCAAATTTTGAGTTACCTATTTTAGCAGGATACAAAATTATGTTAGGTGAAACGTCTGAATTAAGATTTTATGGAGGTCCTGTTTTTGGAAAGACAAATTTGGCTAAACAAATTGAATCCATCACAGTAATCACCAATGCAATCACTCCAAATACACCTCCAACTCAAACTTCGAAAAATAGTGATGAAATTAATATTACTGACCAAGTGAAAGGAGCATATACGGCTGGTTTGGTTGGCGTGGGAGTAAATATCAATAAAATCACGATTGATTTTAGATTTCAAAAAGTATTTACGAATATGTATCAAAATTCAACAGGTCAAGAAAATCGTCCTGCAATGATTCAGTTAGGAGTTGGTTATCGTATTTTCTAAACATATTTTTCTCTCTCAAAATAAAAATTGAGAGAGAATTTTCATTTAAAAATCTATTTAAAATCTATTCAATGTATGAAAAAAATTATTCTTGCTTGTGTTTTATTTTTGTTTTATACAAATATTTTTGCACAATTTAATATCGAACAAGCATTATCTGCTTTTGATGAAAATATATTATCTGGTGCGAATACCGCCAAAAATACGCCTTATTTAACAGAAAAAGAAAAACAAATGATTTTTTATGTTAATTTAGCACGTATGAAACCTGATATTTTTTTGACAAATATTGTCAATGTATATGCTGAAGGCAGAGATGATGAAGGAATGCCTTCATTGAAAAAAGACTTAGCAAAAGCAAAAAGTATTCACCCATTTTTACCTCACAAACCTTTGTCTGATGCCGCAAAATATCACGCAGAAGATATGGGAAAAGCAGGAAAAATAGGACATAACTCAACCAATGGAACTTCTTTTTTTGACAGATTAAATAAGTATGTGAAAGGAGGAGGGGCTATGGCTGAAAACTGTGCTTATGGCTACGAAGACCCATTTGAAAGCGTTATGCAGTTATTGATTGATAATAATGTAGCCTCAAGAGGACACCGAGTAAATATTTTAAATAAAGATTATTTTTCGATTGGCGTATCTATCAAACCACATCAACAATATAGTTTTAATAGTGTACAAGATTTTGCCTCTATAAAACCTGAAGTAAAAACGAATACAAATGTTACTCCCCCCAAAAAAATCGTCAGAGTACCTAAAAAGAAATAATTGTTTATATTTTCCTATCGTAAAAAAAAACTCATATAAATTAAAGTTAGACACTTCAATTTTATATGAGTTTTGAATATGAAAAAGAAATTATTTTCTTTTTACCTGTTCCTCGTATTTATATCCAAATTCTTTTGTAATTTTCTTCTTGCTCATTTTTTTGATAGACACTTGCATTTGAACATCTTTATCAGGTCTATCACTGCCATCGGTAGCAACTTCTGCAATTTTATCGATAATTTCTATGCCTTGTACTACCTCTCCATACACCGTATAGTTTTGGTCTAGAAATGGTGTTCCACCTATTTCTTTATAGATTTTGATTTGTTCTTCTGTGTAAATGGCACCTGAACGTATTTTTGAGCCTTCAATTTCAGCATCATTCAATTTTTTTCCTTGCACGATATAAAATTGCGTACTACTTGATGCTTTTTCAGCATTTCCATCTCTTGCTGCTGCAATTACCCCTTTTTTATGAAATAAATCAGGGAAAAATTCTGCATCAACTTTATATTTTGGGGCAGAAGTTCCAGCGCCCAACATTTTACCTGCGGGGGCATTTTTAGAATCAGGGTCTCCACCTTGAATCATAAAATTTTTAATCACTCTATGAAAAAGCAGATTATTATAAAATTCTTCTTTGGCGAGTTTTAAAAAATTTTGCCTATGTTTTGGCGTTTTTTCATATAGTAAAACTTTCATATCTCCGAATTGAGTCGAGATAGTAACGAGGGTATCAAACTTTGACATCTTTTTTTTCTTTTGGGCAATAAGTTCTAAATTTGTGAAAGAAATAATTAAAAAAAATACAATAAAATTCGTGTTTTTCATCTAAATTAAGTGTTTTTTTGAGAAATTAAAAATATTTTTGCAAATATATGAATGTTTTTTTGTATTGTAAAAAAAAAAATTATAATTTTGTTGTTCAATTATCAAATGTTATACGTTCAACACAAAAAAAAATAAAATAATGGGCATTGCTACCGTCAAAATGAACATCCCCGAAAAAATTTACACACGGGATCCAGAACAAACAAATTTAGGTCGTAAAATTATTGGTCATAGCATTCGTTTAATAGACGAATTAGGTTTTGAAGGTTTTACTTTTAAGAAATTAGCAACTCGTATTGATTCTACCGAAGCGTCTGTTTATAGATACTTTGATAACAAACACAATTTATTAGTCTATCTTACTTCATGGTATTGGAGTTGGTTAGAATATCAAATTGACTATCAAATCAATAATATTACTGATCCAGAAAAAAGATTACGCATTGGTATAAGAGTTATTACTGAAAGAGCTACAAGCGAAAATAGTTTTCCACACATCAGCGAAGACATTTTACATAAAATTGTAATTGCTGAATCTCCGAAAGCATACCATACAAAACACGTGGATAACGAAAATCAAGATGGTTTTTATAGTTGTTACAAATCTCTTTGTAAAGCGTTTGCGCTTTTAATAAAAGGATATAATCCAAATTATCCAAGTCCGCACACGTTAGCAAGTACGCTTTTACAAAGTGCGCAAGATCAAGTTTATTTTGCGATGCACTTGCCTTCTTTGACTGAAATAACATTAAAAGAAGATGATTATCAACCTGTAATTGACCATTTAGAATTTGTGGCTTTTACACTTTTGGATAGCGTTAAAAAATAACAAAATTTGTTTTTCTATTTAGGGACTAAATAAAAAATAATATACCTAAAAAAACTCCCTCACCTTCGGGGAGGGCTGGGGTGGGGCATAATTTTATCAAAAAGCCCCACCCTAACCCTCCCCAGCGGTGAGGGAACTAAAAACAAGTTTTTTTGAGTGGGTAATTTATTTTTTAGATGTTCCCTTATATCTAATCTTTTTGATTATTTCAAAAAGATTAGATGTTTTTTATTTTATTTAATTATTTTACTTTTATGAAAAATAGTATAATTTTATTTTTATTATTCATTCCAACTATTATTTTTGCACAAAAAAATAATATTCTGCAACATATCGATGAGAATGCTAAAAAATATGCTGCCACCATTACCCAAGAAGAACTAAAAAAACATCTTTTTGTGATTGCTGCGGATAGTATGGAAGGTCGAAAAACAGGAAAAAGAGGACAAAAAAAAGCTGCAAAATACATAGAAAACCATTTTAAAAAAATTGGTATGCAAAAATCAGTCAGAGGAAACAATGGTATGAGTTATTTGCAAGAATTTCAATCTTATAAAACGGAATGGAAAGATGTATATGGCATAGATAAGGAAGGTAAAAAATATAAATGGTTAAAAGATATTTTTGCTATTTATGCAAGCGAAAAAATGCGTGAAGAAAAGGAAATGCAAGCCATTTGGTTATCATCTGACTATATAAATTCAAACTATTTTGATACATTAAGAATTGATAATAATGAGCAAGCTTTTTTTATACGAAGATATGAAAAACAAGAAGATAATGATAAAATATATGATAGATTATTAAAAAAAAGAATTAAAACTATTTTTTTTGTTTGTGTTTCAAAAAAAGATTTTAACGATGAATTAGAATTAAAAAATATTTATTTAAAAATGCCTCAAAATGTATTAGGTGATAAAAGACCTAAAGGAACTATGAATGTGTTTTTTGTTACACCTAAAGCAGCAGAAGGATTAACTGGAGAAAAAAATATTCTATCAAAAGAAAAATATTTTAAAGGTCAAAAATTTAAAGTAAAAGCAGAAAGATGGGAAATAGTAAATTGGACATCTGAAAATGTATTGGGGTTTTTACAAGGAACTGACAAACAAGAGGAAATAATTATTATTGGAGCGCATTACGACCATATAGGTGCTAACAGCAATTACACAGGAACTAATAAAGAAATAGATAGAGAATCTATTTATAATGGAGCAGATGATAATGGCTCAGGAACAGTAGCCCTTTTAGAACTAGCAGAAGCGTTTTCTAAAGCAGCTCGAGATGGTTTTAAGCCCAGAAGAAGTATTTTATTTATAGCATTTTCAGGAGAGGAATTAGGTCTGTTCGGGTCAAAATTTTATACTGATTTTCAACCTATCTTTCCTTTAGATAAAACGATTGTCAATCTCAATATGGATATGATTGGGCGAATTGGTACAAATAATAACTCACCAAATACAGTTTGTTTAGTAGGAAGTAATCGACTTTCTACAGAATTACATCAAATCAATGAAGAAGCAAACAAACAAATGACCCAACTCAAATTAGATTATTCGTATGACTCTGCCGCTCATCCTGAACGTATTTTTTATCGTTCTGACCATTATAATTTTGCTAAAAATAATATTCCTGTTATTTTTTATAATGATGGAACACACGAAGATTATCATCAATCAACAGATAAAGCAGATAAAATAAATTATCCAAACTTAGAAAAAATTACTAAATTAGTGTTTTATACTGCGTGGGAATTAGCAAATCGAGAACAAAAAATTAAAATTGATAAAATTGATAAGTCAAGCAAAGATGATGAATAAATAATCATTCAAAAAAAAGAGAAATAAAATCAAATTTTATTCTTCTTTTTTATTATACTTTTTGAAAAACGATTATTTTTTCTTCGTTGTTTTTTTGATTTTTTGTTTGTCTTTCAATGTTTTTGTTACTACATTATAAGGACCGATAATCACTTCTTCGCCCTCTTTCAAACCTTTCAAAACCTCGATATTTTCAAAATCGCTGGCACCTGTTTCTACCTCACGCAATTCTGCTTTTTCTTCTTTTTGATTATATACAAACACATATTGTTTTATTTTTTCAATACGTTTTTTTTGTTCTGTATTTTTATTTTTATTTCCCTCTTCTTCCTTGTCTTTTTCCTCATTTCGAGTGGTAACAGCAGCAATCGGTACAGACAAAACTTTTTCTTTCTTTTGTGTGATAACTTCCACAGAAGCAGTCATTCCGGGTCTGAATGGCGATAAATTGCCTGTTTGTGCTTGCAAATCTTTGTAAGATTCGTTCAACATTCTGATTTTTACTTTAAATTCAGTAACCGCATCAGCCGAAATAGTATTGTTCGCAGTGTTCGCAATTTCAGTAACAATTCCTTCAAATTTTCTATTCAAAGATGAATAAGAATCAACCTCAATAATTACTCTTTGCCCACGTTTTACTTTAATAATATCATTTTCATTGACATCAACTTCTACTTCCATCACATTCAAATTTGCCAATCTTAACATTTCAGTTCCAGCCATTTGAGCCGTTCCTACTACTTTTTCACCTTTTTCTACAGCCAATTTCGAAATAGTTCCGTTCATAGGGGCATATATTTCTGTGCGAGCCAAATTATTGATATTTTGGTTTAGATTTGCTTGTGAATTTTGTGTACTAAAACGAGAAGCATCGATACTTCTTTGAGCCGAATTTACTTGTTGTTGCAACACTTCATAGTTTGTTTTTGCCTGTAAAAAATCAATTTCAGAAGTTACTTTTTCTTCGAATAATTTTTTGGCTCTATCAAATTCCGTTCTTGAGCGTGATAATTCTGCTTGTCTTTGTAATAATTGCGTTTCGGTTTGAGCCAAATTAGAGCGTGTTACATTATAATTTGCTCTTGCTCCCTCGACCACATCTCTCAAAATATCAGGGCGAATACGCACCAATAATTGTCCTTGTCTAACCGAATCACCTTCTTTTATCAATACTTCTACAATTTCACCCGATACTTCAGGGCTGATTTTTACTTCAGTTTCAGGTTGTATTTTTCCTGATGAAGTTACTTTTTCAATAATTTCGGTCAATTTTACTTTTGAAGTATAAACTTCTGTCAATTTTTCTTGCCCAATCCAACCCATTGAACGTCCTATGATAAGTAAGACAACCAAAATCCCAACAGTCCACAACAAATATTTGAGTACATTATTTTTTTTACGTTTTGAAGTAGCAGCAGCCATAACTATATTTTTTTAAACTTATTTTTTCGTTAATTTTCTTAATAAGTGTTAAAATCAATTCATTTATTACAAAAAAGATATTTTTTTTTGGATAGTAAATTTTTTTTTAGGGATCTTCTAAAAAATATAATACCCATTTAAAAGCGTTTTTTATCGGAAAAATTCCTTCAAGGTTTTTAAAACCTTGAAGGAATCGTACTCGGTGGGTATATTATTTGCTACTTAGTCCCTTAATATTAAGAAATTATTTTTGGCATACAATACATATTTTTCAAGTTTTGATATTTTTTTGTATTTGTTTCTATTTATATTTTGAAGAAAATATCTTTCAAAACATACTATTTTTTATCAAAATAATAAGCACTTTTCTACATAACGTTATATTATTCGAATGATAAAATCTAAAAAATAATGCTATTAACCTGAGCTATTTTAGATTACCATCCTAAAATTATCTCGGTTTTTTAAGAGCCTATCTAAGGCTTAATTATATATTATTCTCAAAATAAATCTGGAAAGCAGTTCAGAAAAAACATTTTCTGCACAAATTTGCTAAGAATCTTTATTTTTTAATACCCAATTTTGTCATCGTTTCTTTTATTTTTTCTTCTGATAAAAAGCCTTGATTTTCCCACACTTTTTTACCTTTTTGAAAAATAATTAGCATAGGAATTGCGTCAATTTTATATTTTTCGACTATTTCACTATTTTGATCATAATCAATAGGAACAATATTTATATTTTTATTTTCTGTTCCAATTTTTTCTAAAATAGGTTTTAATTTTTTGCAAGGAGCGCACCAAACTGCCGTAAAATCAATCAAAACGAAATCTTTTTTGCTTAATATTATCGCAAAATCTTGTTCACTCATTCCTGTACTTTTATCTTTTTTTTGTTCCAATGGCAATTTATTTGCCTTCCATTTTGCAATTCCACCTTCCATATTATAGACATTTTTAAAACCTAAACTTTGGAGTTTTTGGGCAGCCGAATTACTTCTTCCACCTGACAAACAATAAACTAACAAAGGTTTTTCTTTGTCTAAAAAACGTACTTTCTCTAAAAAATCTTGCCCATTCCAATTGATATTGATGGCTTTTGCCAAGTGATTTTCTGTAAATTCTTCAGAAGTACGCACATCTAATATTTGTGTTTCTTTGTTTTCAGTGATTTTTTTTGAAAAATCAGTAACACTCAAAATCTTTACATTTTGTCCTGTACTTTGCTCGCAAGCAAACATAAGCAAAAAAGACAATAAAAAAAGTATATTTATTTTTTTCATATTTTTCATATTTTTTATTTTTTTATTTTTTAGGATTATTTTTTTATTTTGATAAATTTAAAAGTCATCAGTTTGCACTGCTTTTTCGTTTTTTTCGATTTGATTGCATAATTTTTGATACCAAATTTCGCCATATTTACGAATTAAAGGTTCTTTTAAAAATTGATAAATGGGTAATTTATGTTTTGTACCTTTTTTGATGGCACAATTACAAATATCCCAACGGTCATAATTTAATGCTTCTTCAATATCTAATTTTGTGATTCGAATGGGATACAAATGACAAGAAATTGGCTTTTGAAAATCAATTTTTCCCGATGAATATGCTTGTTCAATCCCACATTTTAGCTTGCCATCTTTATCATATACCACAAAAATACATTCATTATTTTTGATAGTAGTTGTATTAAAACCACCATCTATATCTTGCAAATATAAGCCGCGTTTTTTGATAGCACGATTGGCTTGTGCGGTCAATGTATTTTTAATAATTGGATAAATTTTATCTAAAATAGGCAATTCATTGTCATCAAGGGGCGCACCCAAATCACCTTCCACGCAACACGCACCTTTGCACGATTCCAAATCGCAGATAAAAAATTCTTCTGCAACCTCATCACTCACATACACATTATCAACAATATACATAAAAAATTAGATATTTAAGTTTATAAGGGCTTTTTCTATGGTTTCATATTGAAATTTAAAACCTGATTCGATGGTTTTTTTGGCACTCACTTTATTTCCTCCCAACACAATTCCTGCCATTTCTCCTAATATTATTTTTAATACAAAACTCGGAACATTGGGCAAAATAAGTGGCTTTTTGATTTGTTTGGCAATGGCTTTGGTGATTTCTAAATTTGTCAAAGGATTGGGAGCAACGGCATTAAAAACTCCTATCATATTTTCGTTTTCCAAACCAAATAAAAATAATTCGCATAAATCATCGATATGAATCCAAGAAATATACTGCTCGCCTGTGCCTAATGCTGCCCCTGCACACCATTTGATTGGCTCTGCTAATTTAACTAATGCCCCCCCTTTTTTGCTCAAAACAACTCCAATTCTTAGTTTTATAGTTGGAATATTGATTTTATTTGCGGATTCTTCCCAATATTTTGTTACTTCTGCTAAAAAATCAGTGCCTACTTTTGCACTTTCATCTACCCAATTATTGCCTGTATCCAACCCATAAAAACCAATTGCAGAGGCAGAAATAACTTTTTTTACGTTTGTTTTGGGAGTATATTTGGCTAATAAATCGGTTGATTTTGTACGACTTTCTAAAATTTCTTTTTTTCTTTGATTTGTCCACGCCTTATCTGCCACACCTGCACCCGCCAAATGCACGACAAAATCTACATTTTCAAAACATTTTTCGTCAATATATTCTTTTTCTATATCCCACACAAAAGATTGTACGTTTGTGTGAGTATTTGTGGCACTTCTGCCCAACCATTTTACATTATAATTTTTTGATAAAGCCAATTGTGTTAGATGAGTTCCGACCAATCCGCTTGCTCCTGTGATAAGTATTGTTTTTTTCATATAAATAAATAAAAATAAAATTGAATACAAATAGAAAAACGACTACTTGTTTTTATAAAGTAATCGTTTGTATATATAATTTGTTTATCAAATTTATAATTTAATTTCTACCTTCTGCTTTTTGAGAATGGTCATTATCAGCATTATTTTTCAATTTCTTATCTGATGGCATATTTGCTTTTGCCAACCATTTTTCTGGGCTTGTGAATTGTTTTTTATTTTCGTCCCAAACTTCTAATTGACTTTCATCACCAGAAAGACGGAAATCGCACATTTGAATACCTTTACACGCTTTATAATGAGAAACTTTTCCTGTGAAATAAGGATTATCATTGGTTGGATAATCGTTTACAAAAAATGATGTTCCACTTGGACAACGGCTAAAACTTTCGTGTTTGCTCATTTTAAACTTAAATTTTTGTTTAATGGGCAATACAAGGCGTTCATCAATGATTTTTCTTCCCTTTTCCGTCAATTCAAAATCATTTTTTTGATTAGTAGGACGAAAAGCGGCAATTCCTAATAAAGTGGCTGTGATTATAAAAGCAAAAAATCCACTTAAAGTTACATTACATTTGCTCATGATATAGGAGAATTAATATTTGTTATAATTATAATACGAAATACATTCAAAAATGTTTTATTTTTTTATAACTATTTTCAAAAAAAATAATTGTATGAAAAAATATTGCTATTTATAACAAAAATGTGTATATTTTACTAAGAAAAATTTTTAATCCTTGGTCTCTGGCACATAGACCGAGGATTAAAAATTTGCATCAAAAAAATTATCAAAAATTGCTACATTCTCAACAGCCTACCTTGAAGGAATAATAAAATAAATATTTATTTACAAAATTAAAAGGTCGCTATCAAACTCTACATTTATTTTTATAAATATCTAAATTATTTTTGCGACAAGTTTGGAGCAGCACCAATCAATATCTCAAAAAAATCACTCTCTCAATTTCATAATCAAATCATATTTATCATCACTCAAACCTTTTTCCAAACCAACTGGATAACTATGTGGATTGACAAAACGTTTGATACCTTGATGAAAATAATTCAATGATTTTTCAACATTTTGTTTTATTTCATAAATACTTGGTTTTTGATATACTAATTTTCCTTTCTCAAAAATAGGCACTAATAAATCTTTAAAAATAATTTCTTTTCCAAAATGTTTGCGATGCGTAACATCTGATGGGTCAATCATTGTATTTTCTTCGGGCAAAGGTTTGGCTAAATTATAAATCATATCGCCTATATACTCGCCATTTTCCTCAAATCTACGTACTTGTAAAATACCAGGATTAGAAACTTTGATGGCTTGTTCTGATAATTTTACTTTATAATCCCAACCATTATTTTTATTTTTAATGGCTGCAATTTTATACACGCCACCCAAAGCAGGCTGGTCATAAGCCGTTACTAATTTTGTGCCTACTCCCCAAACATTGATTTTTGCGCCTTGTTCTTTTAAACTTGTGATGATATTTTCGTCCAAATCATTGCTCGCGACAATTTGAGCATTAGGAAAACCACCTTCATCTAAAATTTTTCTTGCCTCAATACTCAAATACGCTAAATCACCTGAATCAAGTCTAATTCCGACCATTTCAAAACCTTTTTTTCTGATTTTTTTGCCTATTTCTACAGCGTGTTTTACGCCTTGAATTGTATCAAAAGTATCGACCAAAAAAACACAATTATTAGGCAAAACCTCTGCATACGTATCAAATGCCTCTAATTCCGTATCAAATGACATCACCCAACTATGTGCGTGTGTACCTTTGACAGGTATGCCATATAATTTTCCTGCTAATACATTCGAAGTCGAACTACAACCACCAATATAAGCAGCCCGACTCGACATTAACGCTCCATCAATTCCTTGCGCCCTTCTCAAACCAAATTCTAAGACAGGTTCGCCTTTGGTAGCCACAATCATTCGAGCCGCTTTGGTCGCTATCAAAGATTGAAAATTGATAATATTTAATAAAGCCGTTTCTATAATTTGGGCTTGAATGACAGGTCCTTGAATACGAATCAGAGGCTCATGTGGAAAAACAGCCGTACCTTCGGGAATCGCATGCACATCACACGTAAATTCCATTTGTTGCAAATAATCTAAAAAGCCTTTTTCGAATAATGGTTTTTCATCGTTGCCTTGTAAAGTTGCCAAATATTCAATATCATCTTCACTCAATCTAATTTGTTGCAAATAATCAATCACTTGTTCCAAACCACAAGCCACCGTAAAACCACCTTTGAAAGGATGTTTTCTAAAAAATAGATGAAAAACGGCTTCTTGTTCTGCTTTGCCCGATTTCCAATAGCCATAAGCCATCGTTAATTGGTATAAATCTGTCAATAAAGATAACGAACTTTTATAAAGGTCTTTGGTAAGGTGCATATTTTTTTAGAATTTTATTGATGAAAGTATAATTTATTTTCTCCACAAAAATATACATATAAACATAAAAAAAGAAATTTTTGGTATTTATTTTTATTTTTACAAATATTTTTTTGAAAAAACTTGTTTTTCTTAATTTGATACTTTAATTTGCAATGTTTTTTTAAATGTAAATTTAATAGCATTAAAATATGCAAAAATATATAGAAACTAATCGCCAACGATTTATCAACGAATTATTAGATTGGTTGCGTATTCCATCTATCAGTGCTGACGCTCATTACAAAAATGATGTGCATAGAGCAGGTGAATTTGTGAAAGATAAATTGATAGAAGCAGGAGCAGATAATGTAGAATTATGCGAAACAGCAGGAAATCCTATCGTTTATGGTGAAAAAATTATTGATGCAAAATTACCAACTATTTTGGTATATGGACATTATGACGTGCAACCACCTGACCCTTTGGATTTGTGGAATTCACCGCCATTTGAGCCCGTTATTAAAGACGAAAAAATCTATGCACGCGGGGCTTGTGATGATAAAGGACAAGTCTATATGCACGTAAAAGCATTTGAAACGATGATGAAAACTAATTCTTTGCCTTGTAATGTCAAATTTATGATAGAAGGAGAAGAAGAAATTGGCTCGTCAAATTTAGGAATTTTTGTCAAAGCAAACAAAGAAAAATTAAAAGCAGACGTAATTTTGATTTCTGATACAGGACTTATTGCCAACGATACGCCATCTATTGATTGTGGTTTGCGTGGACTTTCTTATATAGAAGTAGAAGTAACTGGACCTAATCGTGATTTACATTCAGGCGTTTATGGTGGGGCAGTTGCCAATCCTATTAATATTTTGTGCGAAATGATTGCTTCTATGAAAGATGAAAATTTGCATATTACTATTCCTCATTTTTATGATGATGTAGTCGAATTATCAGTAGAAGATAGAACAGAACTCAATCGCGCTCCTTTCAATTTAGAAGCGTATAAAAAAGATTTGGCTATTGAAGATATTAGAGGTGAAAAAGGTTATACGACTGTGGAACGCACAGGAATTCGCCCAACTTTAGATGTGAATGGAATATGGGGTGGATATATTGGGGAAGGAGCAAAAACCGTTTTGCCTTCGAAAGCGTTTGCTAAAATTAGTATGCGTTTGGTGCCTAATCAATCCAGCGAAAAAATTACAGCATTATTTCAAAAACATTTCGAATCTATTGCCCCAAAAAGTGTGAAAGTAGTCGTAAGACCACATCATGGAGGTGAGCCTGCGGTTACTCCTACAGACACGATTGCGTACAGAGCAGCAAGCAATGCGATGGAAGAAACTTTTGGTAAAAAACCTATTCCTACACGTGGAGGCGGGAGTATTCCTATTGTGGCTATGTTTGAAAAAGAATTGGGTTTAAAAACTATTTTGATGGGTTTTGGATTAGATTCTGATGCTATTCATTCGCCCAACGAACATTATGGTTTGTTTAATTATTTTAAAGGCATTGAAACAATTCCTGTATTTTTCAGAAATTATGCAGCAATGTCTAAATAATTATTACCTAAAAATATACATAAAAAAAGCCTTTTTTTGATTAAAAAAGGCTTTTTTGTGTTTATTTTGATATGCTTTGATACCGACTTTTTAAATTTGTAAATAAATATTTATTTTATGATTCCTTCAAGGTAGGCTGTTCAGAATGTGTTAAAAATATATTCATTTTTTCATCCAAAATCAGCCTAATTTTCTGCCTTTTTTCTCTTCTACTTGGTCTGTTCGACACAGACCAAGTATTAAACATAAAAGAAATGTCAGTATCAAAGTTAAGTATGTTGAATATTACAGCACTTTGCAAATATAAATATAACTATCTAAAACATTCAATATTTTCGAAAATATTTGATGTTTATGGATTGTAAATAATTGATAATCAATATTTTATGAAGTAATTAAGAAAATATATTACTCTGTCCAACTCATCGGATATTTCTCATCTAAAAATTCTAACGCATCAACCGTTAAAAGCAAAGGTCTGAAAGTATCTACCATCACCGCATATTCATCTGTACGAACTGCCCCAATACTCTTTTCAACGGTGCCTGGATGAGGTCCGTGTGGTAATCCGCCCGGGTGCAACGTAAATGAACCTCTATCAATGCCTTTTCTACTCATAAATTCTCCTTCTGCATAAAATAATACTTCATCAGAATCAATATTTGAATGATTATAAGGAGCAGGAATTGACAATGGGTGATAATCAAACAAACGTGGTACAAACGAACAAATCACAAAATTATGTGCTTGAAAAGTTTGATGCACAGGTGGCGGTTGATGAATACGTCCTGTAATTGGCTCAAAATCATAGATTGAAAAAGTATAAGGATATAAAAATCCGTCCCAACCAACCAAATCAAAAGGACTATGCTCGTATAAATATTGATGTAAAAAACCTTGTTTTTTGATTTTTAATAGATATTCTCCTTTGTCTTTTTCTGTAAAAATTTCTTGTGGCGGGTGAATATCACGCTCACAATAAGGCGACTGTTCTAATAATTGCCCTAATTTATTTCGATAATGATTCACCGTTTCGATGGCTGACATCGATTCTACAATCAACAACCTCACAGGTGCAGCAGAAAATTCAATTTTATAAATAACCGTTCTTGGAATGACTACATAATCACCTTTTTTGATGGTTAATTTTCCAAATTGCGAATATAAAAAACCTTCTCCATCATGCACATAAATCACTTCATCGGCTTCGCCATTTTTATAATAATAATCCATTCTTTTATTTTCAGGATTACAAATGGCAATAGCACAATCGTTGTTTTTTAACAACACTTTTCTTGCATCTAAAAAATTTGTTCCTGTGGTACCAGCCACCGAAGTTTTGAGATGTGTTTGTTTTAAACCTTGATTTTCTGCCATTTTAACTTCGCAAGGCACAGATTCCAAGACTTTTTTTATTCTTGTGGGCGGATAAATATGATATAAATTAGAATAAATACCACTAAATCCGTGTGAACTAACTAATTCTTCTGCATACAAACTATTGTCATCTTGTCTGAATTGCGTGTGTCTTTTTGGGGGAATATTCCCTAATCGATAATAATAAGGCATATTTTTATTTTTTATTTACTATATTTTTGATGGCAAATTTTCATATATAGGATCAGGTCTTTTTTGTAATTTATCATTAAATATTTGCAAAAAAGCATTAATTTGTTCTTTATCTTCTGAATAATATAAATTTGAGTTTCCCCTATCTGTATCTTCCCAAAATTTAGATTTCGCATTGCGTAAATTATTACAAGCTATATTTACTTCTTGTATTAATGTATGCGAAGGCATTAAAGCGTGATCCTCAAGAATATCTTGAATAATCATTTCTGCCAATTCTTGTTGAAAAACACGCAGATAAAACAATGCCATCGAAATTTGTAAACCTCTCAAACCTCGTGGAAAATTTTTACCTTGCAATGATTTTTCTTGATAGTTATCAGATAAATTATCTATTTTTAAGAAAAATGCTAAAATATCTTTTTGAAGTTGCAAAGGCAAACCGTTATCGTGTAATTCTATCAAAATCCGTTTAAATTCCCAAGTAAATACATCAACCAAAAAAATAAAAGTCGCTTCTTCTCGGCTTTGTCTATAAATTTCATTGACATATACATTCAAATAAAAACAACTTTGGCGAATAAATCCCTCCATTTTTGAACGTACAATATAATGAATAAAACCGCTATAATGATAAATGGCATTGTATAAATTTCGTGGTTCTTTGTTTTTTAGTCCGTGTTTTATTCCAAAACGAATAAATGTATTGAATCGAATCAAAGTGGCATCAATCAAAGGTTCGTCGTTGCACTCAATCGCTACACGTCCGCATTGCGAGAGCTCATAAGCACACAAAGAAGCCAAATCAAAGTCTTGATTTTCAATGAGTTGTTGATAAGCAGTCCCTAATAATCGGAAACCTTTTTGTTCATAAAAAATCTGACTTGCTTCAATATCAGGAAATTGCCCTGTCATTGTTTTGAAAGAAACGTCTGCTCCAATGCTTTTACTAATTTTAAAAAAATCGGGTGTGGTTCTTTTTAAATCTTGTTTTATTTTGATATAAGCCTGAATACTTAGTCCAATTCGGTTGATAATATCTCCTTTGGGTTCTTTAAAAGATACATATTCTAATAAATTATCTAATTGATTGAGTGGCTCAAAAAGTTGATATTGTGTGTTAGAAATAGATTTTTTATCTCTTAAAATACCCATTTTTGCGTATATATTCAAATTTTTGACGTAATCTATATTGCTTTGATAGATTTTTTCGATAACATTACTTGTTTTTGTGTATCTCAAAATATATAAAATATAAGGCACAGCAAAAAGCAACGCGATAGGCAACATCACATACGTATTGAGTAACATACTCGTTTTATAACTTATAGCGTCTATTTCGTTATATAATTGCAAATACATATTATGCAAAGTTGCGATAATCATATACCAAATATAAAAAAGACTTGTTTCATCTTTGGTATAAAGGTCAATCAATTTTGGCGTACTTTGAGAGGCGACAGAAATAACGATAATCAACGTGCCTAAAACCAAACTCAACAAACCTAACCACGCTTCAGGAGCAAATTCGATGATTTTTATTTCTTTGTTATTGACTGCTAACTTTTTATAATACCAATCATTGATAAAAGTTTCAGGAGTAACTTTGGCAAATATATAATCAATACCAAACACTATTAAAGTTACAATTACAAAAATAGATAAGGCTTGATGTTTTCTAAAAAAACGTTGTAAAAATAAATAAAGATACATTTGATTAAATCAAATTAAAAGTTTTGAACGAGTCTTGTAAGTAAGTATGTATAAATCGTTTCCAAAATTATGCAAAAAAACAAAAATATACTAATTTTTTTTGCTTTTTTTTTATTATTAACAAAAATAACGTTTTTAAGGCTATAATTTTTGTTAGTTTTGAGAACTTATTGTATATATTTACAAAGTAGTTACCACGCCATTTACTTTTAGTTTGATAACTTCTAAACTTTCCAAACCTTCATTATCAACTACTTTTACAGCAATTTTATGTTCACCTGCTTTAAATTTATACGTTTGTTTTCCTATTTTATCCAGAAAAAATTCAGGGACAAAAGTCGTATCATTGTAATTAAAATCCCAAGCATAAAACTGAATTCCTGACGCACTATTGCCTACGGCTGTAAATTCAATTTCACGTAAATTCTTAACACTTCCTAAATCTTTGATATTAATTTGTAACGCAGGTTTTTTGGCAATCGGTACAATATCTTCTACATTGACTAATTGAATAAGCACATTTTCATCATTTTTTAACCTTGCTACTTCTTGAATTGCTCCTTTTCCAAAAGAAAAAGCAATAATAACGCCCACATATTTCTCTTCTTTTTTGTTTTTATCAAATACATTTTTATCAAATCTTTGACAAGCAGAATAAAAATTATCAACCACGTTTCTACCTATATTATCGCTCCTTTTTACTTGAATAGGTTGATTATCTTTGCTTCTGCCATCAATTCCTAAATCTCCTCTTTGTTTTGCATTTGCTACTCCTCCAAATTGCCCAACTATCCAACTTTCAAACTCAAAAGCATCTTGATAACGCAAAGTATCGTAATCGTATTTGTGTAATTGCACCGTAAAAGGTTTTGAAAATAAATTTTGTTGCACATTCAAACGAAACTCTGTAACTTTTACGGCTTGTACGCTCTGGTCTATGCCAATCCAATTTCTGTTCAATTTATCAGCCACCGCAATCGTAGTTCCACCTCCCATAAAACAATCTAAAATGGTATCTCCTTCGTTGCTTGCCATTAAAATAATCCTTTCTAAAAGTTTTTCAGGCTTTTGGGTTGGATAACCAATGGCTTCAGCAGAGCCACCATAAAGGCGTTTTATATCACTCCAAAAATTATAAATTGGATTTCCTTTATCGTTTTCAGGTCTGAGTTTTCTAAAAGGTTTTTTATTTTTTGACCAACCCAAATCACCAGCTTTGTCTAATTCTTCTAATTTATCTTTTGTCATTCGCCAGCCCCATTTTTCAGGCGTATAACCTTTGTATTCATACACTAAATTTGGTCTTTCGCCCATCGAAGCACCACGAATAACAGGACCTTGTGCGTATCGATTTTTTTCATCAAAATAAGGATATTTGGCTGATAGCTCACCATTTTGCAGTGTAAGGCGAATAAATTTCTCTTGAAAAGTATAGTTTTGACTTTTAGCATACCACCAAATCGTATCGGTGGCTACGCCTAAATTCTTTTTTTCAAATTGAGAACCTTTTGGATTGTTTGTTCTTTGCCAAATAATTTCATTCACAAAATTACTGGTTCCAAAAATTTTATCTAAAATATATACGCGTATATAAGCGTTTGCGTGCCAATCACAATGCACAAAAATACTTCCTGTAGGCTTTAAAACACGATAAAGTTCTTGTACTCTTTCTTTGAGCCAAGAAATGTAATGATCGATACCGCCTGAGAATCTATCCTCAAAACTTCTTATCTCTCCTTTATCTCCCCAAATTACTTCGTAAGTTCGGTTCGAAAAAAAAGGCGGGTCAATATAAATTAAATCTATTGTTTCACTTTCTAAGGTTTTCAACACCTCAAAACAATCTCCTAAAATCAGTTTATTTACTTCCATTTTTTTATGCTATTTATTCTCTCAAAATACCCAAAAAATTATCTCTTTTTGTTCTGCAAATATACACAAAAAAAATAAAAATGACAAATTTTTGAGTAAAATTATTAAATATTTTGATTCATGAGAAATTATTGCATATCTAATTTTTTTCTACTATAGATAGCCATTTATTTTGAAAATATAGAAAAATATCAATTTGAAAAATAGAGAGATTTTGGCTAAAGCCAACAATTGAATTTTATATTATCCTCCAGATAAATCTGGAGGCAATTCAAGATAAATCTGGAGGCAATTCAAGATAAATCTGGAGGCAATTCAAGATAAATCTGGAGGCAATTCAAGATAAATCTGGAGGCAATTCCAGATAAATCTGGAGGCAATTCAAAAAAAAATATTTTTCGCACAAACTTCCTAATAACCAATATTTTTACTCAAAAATACCTTACTTCTTCGTCAACAATTCTTTCAAACCTTTTAATTCATCACGCAAACGTGCTGCTTGCACAAAATCTAATTCTTTGGCTGCTTTTTCCATTTCTTTTTGAGTTTTGGCGACTTGTTTTTCTAATTCTGCTTTTGACATATACGCCATAATTGGGTCAGCGGCTATGTTAATATTTTCAGGTTCGATATAGGCTTTGACTATTTTTTGATTATCCGCCACAGAAGTTTGTTTCATAATTGATTCTATTGATTTTTTAACCGTTATAGGAACAATATTATTTTCTATATTATAAATCTCCTGAATTTTACGTCTTCTTTGCGTTTCATCTATGGCTTTTCGCATGGAATCGGTCATTTTATCAGCATACAAAATTACTCTACCTTTATCATTTCGGGCTGCTCGTCCCATAGTTTGGATTAAAGAACGTTGATTTCTCAAAAAACCTTCTTTGTCTGCGTCCATAATTGCCACCAAACTTACTTCGGGTAAATCTAATCCTTCTCTCAATAAATTGACACCAATCAACACATCAATTACACCCAAACGCAATTCTCTTAAAATTTCTACTCTCTCCAAAGATTTTACGTCAGAATGAATATATCGACATTTAATTCCCATTTTATCCATATATTTACTCAACTCTTCCGCCATTCTTTTTGTCAAAGTAGTAATCAACACGCGAGATTGTGTTTTAATAGCTGCATTAATTTCTTCTAATAAATCATCAATTTGATTCAAACTTGGTCTCACTTCAACCAAAGGATCTAAAATTCCTGTTGGTCTGATAATTTGTTCTACAATCACTCCCTCAGACACTTGTAACTCGTAATCGGCAGGCGTAGCGCTCACAAAAACTACTTGGTTGATGACTGTTTCGAACTCATTAAACTTTAAAGGACGATTATCTAAGGCAGATGGCAAACGAAAACCATAATCTATCAACATAGATTTTCGAGAGCGGTCGCCACCAAACATTCCTCGAATTTGTGGAATAGTAGCGTGGCTTTCATCTATGATTAACAAATAATCTTCGGGAAAATAATCTAACAAACAAAAAGGTCTGTCGCCTGCTTGTCTTCTATCAAAATATCGAGAATAATTTTCAATGCCTGAACAATAACCCAATTCTCTCATCATTTCCAAGTCAAATTCTGTTCTTTCTTTGATGCGTGCTGCTTCTTCAAATCTTCCTTCTCTTTTAAAATATTCGATTTGTTTGGTTAAATCTTCTTGAATTTCTTGCATCGCAATTTGTAACGTTTCTTGTCCTGTAACAAATAAATTGGCGGGAAAAATAGACACTGCCGTTTCGTCATTCATTTTAAAATTGGTTTCAGGATTGATTCTTTGAATTGCTTCTATCTCATCGCCAAAGAAAAATACTCGATACGCAAAATCATCATAAGCCAAATAAATATCCACCGTATCACCTTTGACTCTAAATGTTCCTCTTTTAAATTCCGCCTCTGTGCGTGCATACAAAATATCTACCAAATTATACAAAAATTTATTACGAGGAATTCTATCTCCTACTTTGATAGCGATAACATTTTGAGCAAATTCTTCGGGATTTCCAATCCCATAAATACAAGAAACAGACGCAATTACAATCACATCACGCCTGCCTGTCATCAACGCAGAAGTCGCACTCAATCGCAATTTTTCAATCTCTTCATTGATGGCTAAATCTTTTTCTATATACGTGTTGGTGGTTGGTAAATAAGCTTCAGGCTGATAATAATCATAATACGAGATATAATATTCAACCGCATTATTCGGAAAAAAATGTTTAAAT
This sequence comes from Cytophagales bacterium, assembly GCA_013298075.1. GTDB lineage: Bacteria > Bacteroidota > Bacteroidia > Cytophagales > Microscillaceae > RDXZ01. Next base: position 55,073 of record JAAFJG010000014.1, read on the forward strand.
TCTCCGTATAATTGAGCTGCAAGCGTTTTATTATGACTAAAAACCAATGTTGGTCTATTGAGTTGTGCAATTACATTGGCAATCGTATAGGTTTTTCCAGAGCCAGTAACTCCTAACAAAGTTTGTGCTTTTTCACCATTTTGTATGCCCATTACTAACTGCTCTATGGCTTGTGGCTGATCGCCTGTGGGTTGAAATTCAGAAGTAAGTTGAAACATATTTTTTTGTTGATTTACAATTTTTTTAGTTTGATATATTTGGAATTATTTTATTTTTGTTTGATAATTTTTTTAATTTCTGCGTATTTTTTTGATTATTATTTATTCAATATTCTCGATAGTAATTTTTATTTTTTCGATTTTATCAAAAATAATTTGATAATTTTCGATACTAAATTGAGAAATAATATTGATATTTTTTATTTGATTTTTAATAAATTGATACAAAAAATCAAAAGTTTTGAGTATGATTTGCTTTTCATTTTTTTCGTATATTTTGATGATATATTTATTTACGTTTATTTTATCATCATATTTTGCTTTCAAATATTTTGTAAAAATAGTTTTAAACAAAGATAACAAATGATAAATATTAGTTTTAAAAGTATCTTCATAAGAATATGAATTTTCTCCGCTCAGTATATCAAAAACATAAAAACCAGCCAACATATCTTCATAAGACGTATTTTTATTAAATATGATTTCATACAAACCATTTTTATTATCTTTATGAGAAATAAAATTTAAGTCTTTTTGAATGTTAAATTGTTGATGATAATTAACCAAAACATCGACTGGATTTTGTAAATGATACGCCAAATAAATATTCGCCATCAAAGAATTAGAAACTTTTTTAGTACCTTTTGGCATTTCTCTAAATTCATCTCGTCTTTTTTCGTACCAAATATTTGTTTTGTAAGATTCGTTTTGTAGTGCAATTTGTACGTCATCATTGGCACGAAAATCTCGGTCTTGCACAGGATTTTGTGAGTTGGTATATCGAGTTACATTCAAATCAAAATCTTTTCCACCTGATTGCAACAAACGAAGTGTAACGAATATTTGATTATTCATTGTTGTACGTTGCGTATTATTTGCCTCCTCGTAAGCGCGATAAATAGCATAAACCGTTTGCGCTCCGTTGATGATTTGCAAACCTATTACATTGATTTTTTCGGCTCTTTTTCCAATTTCAGGAAGCTCGTAAGTAATGGCTGTAATTCCATTGTTATAATACCAAAAATAAGAAGGATTATCTATGGCTGTATTTTCTATATCACTATTAAATTGTGATTGCAACAAAGGATTACGCACATTTTTATAAAATAATGAAAAGCTATACGTATTAAAAAGTTCCCAAATAGTTTTAGGACGCAACAAAAACATATACGCCTCAAAAGGTTTTTCGATTTTTACGCAGCCACTTTTTTGTACTATTTCTAAAGTAATTGGACTTTCTTCGGGATTTTTATGGATTTTTAATGGACTAATCGGAGTGATTTTTTTATATTTTCTATCAATATAATCCGTTCTTATTCTGTTGATGTCAATTACTTCGAACTTGGTCTTAATATCTTGATTTCTAAAACTTTCGATATTTTCATCGGCATTTCCTTTGTATTGAGAAAGGGATAAAAAAATAAATTTCACTTCTCCATTTGCTTTGAGATGTAGTTGAAGTTCGCTTAGTTTTTCTTTTAATTTTGAATTGATAATTTTTTTTTCATCTCGTAAAATAGTTTCAAAATCATTGATAGCTTTCAAAATCTCATCTTTATTCGTTTCTTTTTCAGCATTATCCGCATTATTCCATTTAGATTGCACAATATAAAAAACTTTATTTCCATCATTATTGATTGTATCTAACACAATATCACAAGAACTATCATTATCGCCATCGGTAATAAAATCAGCATAATTAGATATTCTACCATAAAAATCAAGAAACCAAATCAAAAGCACATAAGATTTTTGATTATTGATAGCACTTTTATGTTTTTTGATAATTTTATCCTCTTGATATTTTTGAATAAGTAAATCAAGTTCTGCGTCTATCACGCCATAAAAATCTTTTGTAAACATATTGAGTTATTTTTTCTATGTATAATTAATACAATTTGATAATGACATTTCTTTTATTTTTCTCCTTGGTCTGTGTGCCACATACCGAGGAGAAAAATTTTTATTGATGTTAATCAATTACTTTTTTAAAGTGTACCAAAAAAAAATTATACATTCCCAAAAAAAATCAAAATAATCTTTTGGAAATGTATAATTTTTTCTGCAAATATATGAAAATTATAATTTATATTTTTATTAACGCAAAATATTTCTATTTTGTGTTTAGTTTGTTCTATCCATTTCTCTTTTCTGGTCTTTTTCTTTCAAAGTTTCACGTTTATCGTACAATTTTTTACCTCTTGCGACCGCAATTTCTAGCTTTGCAAGACCTTTTTCATTGATAAAAAGTCTTGTAGGAATAATCGTAATGCCTGTTTCGTCTGCTCTTTTTTCAATTTTTTTGAGTTCCTTTTTTTTGAGTAATAATTTTCGTTCTCTCACCACACTATGATTGTTATAAGTGCCATTTTCGTAGAGAGAAATGTGCATTTGTTTTACCCACAAACCATCTTTGCCAAAATAACAAAATGCATCTTGCAAATTGACTTTTCCTTGTCTGATAGATTTGATTTCAGTACCTGTCAAAACCATTCCTGCTACATATTTATCTTCAAAATAATATTCAAAAGAGGCTCTTCTATTATTTATATTTACTTTTTTAGCAAATGTATCTTTTTTCATTTTGTTTATTTGTCGTTAAAAATTGGTTTATTTATTAACCAAAAACCATTTCTTTTATTTTATTTTGAATACACTTCATAATTTCAGAAGGGCATTTTTTGTTTGAACCTTGTTCTTTGATAGTGTTTTTGAGTTGATGTTCTGCTTCATAACACGATTTACAATGTTCGCAATTTTCGATGTGAAATTTTACTTGATTTTTTTGTTCGAGAGTAGTTTCATTATCCAAAAAAAGTTCTAACATTTGCAAACATTCTTCACATTCGCACATTTCACACTCATTATTTTTAGTAAATTGTTCCATTTTAATACTGTTTAAATGTGTGTTTATTTGATGTAAAAACTATGATATTGTGCCGCAATTTCTTTTTTTCCATCTACAAAAATACGTTCTTCGCCTGCGTGATTCACACGACTAACGCTTGTAATTTCTATTTGTATGCCATCGCCTGCTCGTCTGTCTGTGATATTTTTACCAATATCATACATATCACCTTCTATTTCTTGATTTAAAATACATCTTAAATCTCTAAATTGTCTAATCGTAAAAGTTTTTATTTTACATTGACTATCTTTGGGAATAAGTTTTGCAATTTCAGGGCTGATATAAGCTTTAATTGCTAATTTTGTATCGTCTGAAATATTGATTGGATTTTTTAAATCAAATTCGGGCGAGTTTGAATCAGGATTATACATAGCAGTTTCAATCAATGGAAATTTCTTGACTAGATATTCGTAGGAGATTTTTTTTACTACTTTTTCTTTCGCTTTTGCGTCCATTTTAATTTTTTTATTCGACGTATTTTGTGGAATAACTACATTAAAAGTTTTATAATCTACCTTTTCAACTTTTGTTTCAGGAAACAAAACATCTAAATCATAATTTTTATTATTAGGATTGTTGATAGTGATTTTGTTCAAGCAATCTTCATACAAGATTGTGGCTTTCGAATCGTCAATTTTTTGTGCTTTTAGATTAAAAATAGACACAAAAAAGACAAAAATTATTATTTTACCCATAATATTTTTTAGCATAATTTTTTAATTTTTCTTTGAGAACATTTCTTGCTCTGTGCAATCTTGAACGCACTGTACCGATTGGAATATCCAAAATTTTAGACATTTCTTCATACGTAAATCCTTCAATATCACACAAAATAATCACAGTTCTAAAATCAATATCCAAACTATTCAAGGCATTTGCTACTTCATCGCCTATCATATCTTGCAACACTTCGACTCTCAAATCGGTTGTCATTTTAACATCTGCTTCATCAGAGTTATAAAATTGTTCAATTTCTTGATAATCTACGGTAGAAGGATTTTTTTGTTTTCTTCGATATTCATTAATAAAACTGTTCTTCAATATTCTAAACAACCAAGCCTTCGCATTAGTTCCAATTTGAAAAGAATTACAAAAACGATAGGCTTTTAAAAATGTATCTTGTACCAAATCTTGTGCGTCAGATTCGTTTAAAGTTAAGCGAAAAGCAAAATTATAAGCCGCATCTAACAAAGGTAAAAAAAGTTTCGCAAACAAAGCTTCTTTTTCTGCGTCATTTATAATAACAGCAGGAGTTTCTTCTACGATAAGTTCTTCTAAATTTTCCATAATTTGTATTATATTAATAGTTATAGGCTATTTTTTGATTAGGTTTTTTTATGTTTTTTAGAAATATTTGTAAAAATAAAATTAGGTTTTAATCTTATTAGGAACGAATAAAAAGCCAAAAAATATTTTTATGACAATTTTACACATTTATTTTCAAAAATACGAACTATTTGTATCTTTTTTTTGTTTTTTATTACATTTAACTAAAATTTAACGGTTATTTTAGGTGTATAAAATCTTTTTTACGCCATTTTGTCTTGTTTTTGGCAAAGCAAAGTAGAAAAATAAGAGAGCATCTAAAAAATAAGCTATCCAAATATTAAGAAATTCGTCTTTTATTTTTGAAAATATATCACCTCTAAAAAGTAGGCGTTAATATCTACATTTTATATGTATAAATAAATAGGGTTTTATTTGGTATAATATTTTTGGGTCTTAGAAAAATTTGTGCAAAAAATGATTTTTTTTGAAACGTATTTTTTGAATTGCCTCCAGATTTATTTGGAGGATAATATAAAATTCAATCATTGGGCTTTAGCCGAAAATTTCTGTATTTCTTAAATTGATGTTTTTCTATATTAGAGTTTTTTTAATGAAAGAGATTTGTATATAAATTTTAATTTATACACTTCTAAAGGCGTTTTCATTGTCTTTTTTAATGATTCGAAAACAGGTTTTTGTACCAAATTTGCAGAATCTAATAATGCATTTTGTGCGTATGTAGAGGCACATACATCAGCACGAAGATAAAAACGATTTTTTTCATTTTGATTTTTTTGTATAAATTTTAAAAAGAAGACTAATCGACAAAATATTTCTTAGTTTATACGTATTAAAATAAAAAAGTGTTGAAAAAAATCAACACTTCTTTTTAAAACTATAAAAAATATTAGCCTCCAAAATCATCAAAACGAACATTTTCTTTTGGCACGCCCATATCATCAAGCATTTTTAAAACCGCTGCATTCATCATTGGCGGTCCGCACAAATAATATTCAATATCTTCAGGTTCACCGTGTTTACTCAAATAATTATCGAATAATGTTTGGTGAATAAAACCTTTGTAACCATCACTATCGCTATCGTTCAAATCTTTTTTCAATACCCAATTATCTTCGGGCAAAGGCTCAGAAAGAGCAATATGATATTTGAAATTTGGAAAATCTTTTTCTATTTTTCTAAAATGTTCCGTATAAAATAATTCTCTACGAGAACGACCACCATACCAATAAGACACTTTACGATTTGATTTTTCTGTATGGAATAAATGAAAAATATGAGAACGCAAAGGTGCCATTCCCGCTCCACCACCAATATAAATCATTTCTCTTTGCGTAGGATTGATATGAAATTCGCCATAAGGACCTGAAATCGTAACTTTATCGCCCGGCACGCGTGAGAACACATAAGAAGAACAAATACCCGGATTTATTTTCATCCAAGTTTTGTTGGCTCTGTCCCAAGGTGGAGTAGCAATACGAATATTTAACATAATAATATTTCCTTCTGCGGGGTGATTAGCCATCGAATAAGCCCTAAATAAAGGCTCAGGATTTTTCATTTTTAATGCCCACAAATTAAAACTATCCCAATCAGGTTTAAATTTATTTGCACCCATTGGGTCTTCAGGATGTGGTTTGATGTCCATCGTGCTAAAATCTACCTCACACGCAGGCACATCAATTTGAATATATCCACCCGATTCGAAATGCAATGATTCGCCAGCAGGCAATCTCACCACAAATTCCTTGATAAATGTAGCCACATTATAGTTAGAAACTACTTCTGTTACCCATTTTTTAATTCCAAAAATTTCTTCAGGAATTTTGATATTCATATTATTTTTTACTTTCACTTGACAAGCCAAACGCACATTATCTTTGCGTTCTTGTCTTGAAAGATGCCCCACTTCTGTAGGCAATACATCACCTCCGCCATCAGAAACGATACATTTGCACATCGCACACGTGCCACCACCACCGCAAGCGGAAGGTAAAAATGTACTTTGGTTGGCTAAGGTACTCAATAAAGATGAGCCTGCCGAAACTGTAACTTGTTTTTCTCCGTTGATAGTAATCACAACGGGACCACTTTGTACTAATTGTTTTTGGGCAAATAATAATAACAACACTAATAATAAAATTAACGCCGTAAATATAACTGCTCCCGCAATAATGGTTACTGGATCCATATATGTTTTAAGTTTGAAATATTATAATAACTTTTGATTCTAACTAAAATGTTTATAAAAATGTTAGCAAAAATAAAACTTATTTTAGATATTTTCAAAAAAACACTAATTTTTTTTCAAAAAAATATTTATATCTACAAAAAACACTCATGATTGATACTGAATTAAATCTTATTTTTGATTTCAATATAAATATAAATCATTGAAAATCAATTATTTATACCAAATATTCTAAAATTATTTTTATTATTTGATTTTTTTTGATTTTGATGTTTTCGAAATATTTTTAATTTTCATTTATTGAAATGAATCTATTTTTTGTTGAAAATACACTATTCTTTATCTCCATAACAAGTATTTTTTTACGTAATATTACTATCAATGCTTGCTAAAATTCGGTTAAACCAGTTGGGGAAAATGTTATGTTCCATAATTACCTCAAATTCTAATGATAAATATTTAAAATTATCTTCAATTTCTTCTTCGATACCAATTTTTATTTTTGCAATTATTAGATGATTTTGTAAGTTGCCAAATGATATATTTAAAAAATCTACGCACCTACCAGCCCCATTAATAATGGCAGTATGTTGAAATAAATTAGGAAAATCAGTAAAATTTTTATTTTCCAATTTATTTATATTCTTAGCACCTAAAAATTTTAAGTGTTCTAAACCAAAAAAAATGTCTTCTTCTGCTGTGATATAAATAGCCCATTCATAGCCACTAATTTTATCATAATGCAAACTAATCTCGCTTTTAAGTATTTTGAAAATATTATTTTCAATACTCAAATAATCTATTTTTCTTTCCATTTTAAATCAAAAATTATAACATTTGATAAAAATATTCTCCTCAGTCTATGGCACACAGACCGAAACAGCTTAGTAACTTTTATTTCTGTCTGTGCCATAGACCGAGGATTAGAAAATGTTTTTAAGTTTATTATTCGAAGAATAGCAACTCCCAAAAATATAGAAAATTAAAAAAAAATCCTACAAAACTTCAAAATTTTGCAGGATTTTTAATTATTTCAATACTTATAAAACTCCCGAAAATTGCCTTAAAAAACGAACATCATTTTCAGTAAATAATCGTAAATCTTTTATTTGATATTTTATCATCGCAATTCTTTCGATGCCCATACCAAACGCAAAACCTGTGTATTTTTCGCTATCAATTCCACACGCTTCTAATACATTTGGATCGACCATTCCGCAACCTAAAATTTCAATCCAGCCAGAACCTTTGCAAACATTTTCGCTTCCGCCACATATTTTACAAGTGCTTTCGCTAAATTTTCCGCAAGAAATATCGACTTCCGCACTGATTTCGGTAAATGGAAAATAAGAACTTCTAAAACGAATTTTTGTCCCTTCTCCAAACATTTCTTTGGCAAAATGATACAAAGTTTGTTTCAAATCAACCAAACTCACATTTTCACCAATATACAATCCTTCTACTTGATGAAAAATACAATTAGCACGCGCAGTAATGGCTTCATTTCTAAACACTCGCCCAGGCATAATCATTCGAATAGGCGGTTTTTGCGTTTGCATCATACGCACCTGCACAGATGAGGTATGTGTACGCAACAAAATATCAGGATTTTTTTCTAAAAAAAATGTATCCTGCATTTCTCTTGCGGGGTGATCAGGTGGAAAATTGAGTGCCGTAAAATTATGAAAATCGTCTTCAATTTCAGGTCCATCAGCCACACTAAAACCAATTCTTTCAAAAATTTCGACTACTTTTTGTTTGACCAAATGCAAAGGGTGAATCGCACCATTGGCGTTGGGTGGAATAGGCAAAGTCAAATCTAAGGCATCAAAAATATTGCTTTCTGCTGCTTGCTCCAATTTTTCTATGGCATCTTTCCACTTTGTTTCGGCTTTATTTTTGGTCGCATTGACCGCCATTCCATATTCCTTGCGTTGTTCTGCGGGAATATTTTTAATTTCTTCCATCAAAGCTTTCACTTCATATTTTAAAAATTTAATTCTAAAATTTTCAGAATCAGCCTTATTTTTTATGGGAAATAAATCTATTGCCTCGTTTAAGGCATCTACTTTATCAAAATTCATACGTAAAAATATATAAAATTGAATGTACTATTTTAGTCCATTCATATCAAATCCGGGAATATTAGGCATATTTGGTAACATTTGTTCAGTAATTTTTTTGAGTTCTGCTTCTGCGGCAGTTCCCACTTCGCCCAACGCTTTATTGATAGCTGCAATGACCAAATCTTGCACCATTTGTTTGTCATCAGGTCTGAATAAATCTTCATCAATTTCTAAAGAAATGACTTGTTTTTTGCCGTTTACGGTTGCTTTTACCATTCCTGCTCCTGCTTCTGCACTTACTTTTACGCTTCCTAAATTATCTTTTGCTTCCTCTAATTTGGCTTGTAATTCTTGAACTTGGTTCATCATTTTTGCCATATCCATCATATTCATAGTCAGAAATAGTCCCTCACTCCGCTGGGAAGTTTTAATGATTTTTTATACAATATTTTCCCTTTTGGAGTGTGCAAAGGGTTTGATAATTGATTGCAAAGATACGTATTTTTTATTTGAAAAAAATAATTTATCATAAAAATTTGAAAAAAAATGCTTTTCAGGAAGTTTGTAGTGGAGATGAAAAGATTAGATAAGTTGAGGTACTATTGAAAATAAAAATATTTTTTTTTGAAATATGTCTTGGCTTTGACACGCTTTTTGGTCTAATTGTTTGATAATGAACGTTTTAGGTAAAAAAAGTCTTAAAAAATCATTTTGTGCTGGGAAATTTTACTTGGAATTGTCAAAAAAATAGTTTATCTTTGTGTATTCAATGATTTATACTAATTATATGCCATTTTTACATAAAAAAAAGATTGAAGAAAAAGCTTATTTGATTATTGACAAATTTATTCATAAGGATAATCATGTAGCAAGAATTATTACAAAAGGTGAGTTATCAGACTTGAAAACCTTCTTTTGATGAAAAACCCTTTAGAATAAGATTCTTATCGGTTTGTTGTTTATTATTTTATTGCTGAAGCAAAAATATTTATATAGCATTTTGATCGAATGCAAGTTTCTGATTTGATGCAGAATAAAGATAATTGTTACTTTTGTATCAAATCAAAAGATATATCAAAGTTGTTTTAAGACATTAAAAATTACATTTTAAAAATATATATAAATAATAAAGTATTGATAATCAACCAATTAGAATAATTTGTAGTGGGAATTTCACTCTTTTTTTGAGCATAATTCATTGATAATCAACGTTTTACGTCAAAAATTGTGTCAAATCCAAGACAAAAAGGCAAAAACACGTAGGAACGAAGCGTTTTTGCCTTTTTTGGCTCTGTGCTTGCACGATAGCCTGTCATCGCCCAAAATATTTATATGATTTTATTCTTCCTCTAAATTTTGTTCGCCGCTTTCAATTCTACATTTTTTCATTTTTTTGTGCATTCTACTTTTCCAAAAAAAACCATTTCTCCAAAAAAGTTTCCAATTGACACGTCTATTATGTTTAGAAAATTTCCTTTCAGAAACTCTTTGTCCTTCAGGAACCACATCATATATCATTCCATAACTCAACATCACATCATACACGCAGGGATTATGCAAACCTAAACTATTGACATCACGCCTATAAATTGTAACGTATGGAGTGCGAATCACGGTGGCTAAATCTCTGCGACTTCCTCCTGCAATACTAATACTGATGTCCTTGTCTGTTACCATTGATTTTTCTTTCAACGTAATCGTTTGTGCTTGACTATATTGAAAAATACCCATCAAAAAACAAAATATATATACTTTTATCATCTGAAATATGTGTTTTATTCGATTTTTATAAACATATTACAAAAATGATACTAATTTTTTGTGTAATATTTTTTATTATTATGATAAATTATCTACTTTTGTAAAAAATATTGCATTCTTAAAAAAAAAATATGAAAATGTTTGTATGTGAGGTAACGCTAATTTTTTTTAGGATAATTTTCAGATAGATAAAATATAAAATGTTACTTTTACAAAAACTTTTTTTACCAGATGGACTTCCTTTTGATGCGTATGCAGAAACCAATGCAGCACATTTTATTATGGAGCCTTGGAATACACTTACTTCTTTGTTTTTTTTGATTCCTGTTTTTTATTGGTTAATAAAACTCAAAGGACAATACAAAGATTATCCGATAGTGATGTGGTCATTGCCTTTTTTGGCGATGAATGGCATTGGGAGTGCGTTATTTCATGCTTTTCATATCTCTACTTTTTTTTTGGCGTTAGATGTTTTGCCTATCTTATTGTTGATTTTGGTTTTGACAACTTATTTTTGGCACGAGATTTTAAAGAGTTGGTTGTGGGCGATTTTGTTGGTTTTAGGGATTATTGTGGCACATATTTTTTTGTATATGTACGTAAAAGCACCATTATCCGTTAATTTGGGTTATTTAATTCGAGGAACAGGACTTTTTTTTCCTTTTGTGGTGATTTTGTATAAAATAAAATTTCAATATGCGTTACAAGCGATTTTAGGTATTTTATTTTTTATTGTAGCCTTATTTTTTAGGACTTATGACAAAGAGTATATCCATTATTTGTATATGGGTTCTCATTTTTTATGGCATATTTGCACCACTATTGGCGTATATTTTATTTCTGATTTTATTTATCAGTATGTTAAAATAAAAAACAGCGTTAAAATTAAAAATAATCTTAAAATAATTGCAGAAAATTAGTTGTAAATTATATATTTTGTATTATTTTTGCACGAAACAGAAAATATGTTAAAAAAAATAGTCATAATTATTTGTTTGATGTTTTTTGGGGCAAATGAAAAAACATTGGCACAAAATAACGCTGTTTCTTTGCCTGTAGAGGACGAATTTCAAACCTTAAAAAGAGAAATTTTATGTAAAACTTTTAAATTTTTGATTGGAGAATTTTATGGACATCCCGAAATTGCCTCTCAAATAAATTGTATGGTATTGGATAGCATCGGAAAAAAAATTCCCGAAGGATACCAAGAAGCAAAAAGATTATGGCTTACTTTTTTGAACAAAACGTATGGAAGTTATGGACGAAAAACCAAAGCAAAAGCAGATAAATTGATAAAAGATTTGAATACCGAATTGTCAAAATTGAGCAATAGAAATGATTGGTTGAGTAGTTTGCAGGCTTTTCAAGTCGAATTAAGTGAATCAAGCAATGAATTATATCAACAATTACAACAAGGAACTTACCTTAGAAATCTAACAGAGAAAAATGATAACAAAAATATTGAACAAAATAATCAAAAAGAAGAAAATAAAATGCCTGCAATCTATGTAATATTACTTTTTATGATTTTGGCTGCTGGAATTGCTTATTTGGTTTGGCAAAATAGAAAATTGCAAGAACAATTAGCCGAAATTGACAACCAAAATATTGAAAGATATAGCCGAATAGACAATCGTTTAGATGTGTTCACGCCTTTGGGTGAGCATAAAGCGGTTTTGTTACGATTAAATTTTTTGAACGAGCAATTAAGTGCTATCAATGAAGAAGTAACGGTTTTAAAGAATAGAAATCAATATAAAATATCGCCTCACGAATTGCATACAAAACGCACAGAACACTTAGAAAAGCCTATTTTTATGCCTGATATGCAAGTATATTATGCTAAATTTAGTGCTGAAAAAAATGGATTTGATGCGCAATATTTTATTACAGAGCCAACTTCTTTGCATATTTTTAAAATATCTATTAACCTAAATTATCCTTCACAAGCGATGATTAGAATGGTAGAAAGAAGTGAATTTCAACAAAATGCACTCGAAAATCCTGAAGAAATATTAGAGCAAATTTGTACTTTTGCCAATGAACCTAATAATGACGCAAGAATTATAAATTTAGAAAATGGATTATTAGAAAAAAAGAATAATCTTTGGATTATAGTCAAAAAAATTAAAATTTCTTTTGAAAAATAGATAAAAAAATAAAAAACCTTACATTGTAGAAAAAAAACATAATTTTTTTAGTTATTCTTATATAAAACTACTAGTTTTGCGCAAATTAAAACCATTTATATATTTTAGAGAATAAATTGCCATAAATGTGCAACAAAACACTAAATTTAAGAGTAATAAGTAAAGTTAGGTTACATTCTTGATGTAAACAGTATTAAAACATAAAAGGTCTTTCAAATGCTATGACCGATAATCAAATTTTACAAAAAATTCAAAGTGGTGATGAAAATGCCTTAGAATATCTGTACAAAAAAAATTATAAAATGATGACAAGACTTATCACTAATAATAATGGAACAGAAGACGAAGCTAAGGACGTTTATCAAGAAACAATCGTTGTTTTTTGGCAAAAAGCAAGGCAAAAAGAGTTTGTTTTAACTTCAAAAATAAGTACATTTTTATATAGTATTTGTCAAAATCTTTGGCGAAAAGAATTAGAAAGAAAATCAAAACTTTCTCACGAAACCAAAGATAGTATGGAGTTTAATAATTATGACCAACAAGAAAGAATAAACATTATTCATCAAGCTATCAATAGTTTGGGGGAAACGTGCAGAAAAGTACTAACATATTATTATTTTGATAATCATTCGATGCAAGAAATTGCAGAAAAATTAGGATTTGCAAATTCTGATACGGCAAAAACAAAAAAATATAAATGTAAAAAAGAACTAGACGACTTAATAAAATCAAAATATACAGCTTCCGACTTTTTAGATTAGTAATATTATGAACCAACAACAATGGTATAGTGAAAAATTAGATGCTTTTTTGAAAGGACAACTTTCAGAACAAGATACTCAAAATTTTAATGAAGTTTTGGACACTGATCCTTTGCTTAAAAATGAAGCCTCTTTACAAAAAGATATTTATGAAGCACTTTGCGAAGCCCGCAAAAGTGATTTAAAGGCAAGACTTAATAAAATAAATATTGAGCCTTACACTCCTTTTTATACATTGCCAAGAACAGCCTTGTTTGGTACATTGGCTATTGCTACACTATTGACAGGGTTTTTAGTCTATTTTGATATTAGTAAAAACGAGAAGTTTGTGCCAAAAACACAAGACAAAAATATTGTCGTGTTGCCGCCTGCCATTACGCCAAGCCCAACTATCACTGATAATAATCCTATTTCTCATAAGGAAGATGAGGAATTTGCGATTGTTTCTCCCATTATTGTCAATACAAATCTTATTAAAGAAGAAATTGACTTAGTAGAAATAGAAAAACAAGTAGAAGAAAAGGTAAAAGCTTTTGAGCCTGAAATAGTTAATTTACGACTTAAAAATATACCTAAAAAAGAACCAACTATCAAAAATATTTCTCCAACTATTATTGTTAGCGAATCAGAAACACATAATTTAGATAAAGCACCACAAGCAAAAGTTAAAAATTTACGTGCTATCAAAAATAATAAAAAAGAAAATTTAACATTGGCATATCAAGAACGTGGTTCTGATGATGATTTAGGGATTTTTGATGGTAAAAATGAGCCAAGTTTAGAAACAATGGCTGAAAAAAATAAATTAAGTTATCAATATTATAACGGTAAATTATTTTTAATTGACCCAAATGTAAAAGGTAAAGAAATTCATTTTTCTTACAAAGGAAAAATTAGACATTTTTTATTGTATGAACAAGAGTATTTTGAGTTTTTTGATGATAGATACGAAAAAACAGAATTACAAATTGTTAAAGAATCTGATTTAATTGATTTATTGAATAAAGAAATTAAAAAATAAAAATAAATAAAAAAAGCCATTTTTTCAAATGGCTTTTTTTATTTTTGTGCATAAAGTTTTAAATATTTATACATTACATTATAAGCATAAAAAAAAAGCTACTTTATAAAAGTAGCTTTTTTTTTAACAATTTTAATGAATTTAGGGAAAGTGATGGGGATCGAACCCACGACCTCCAGAACCACAATCTGGCGCTCTAACCAACTGAGCTACACCTTCCGTTTATTGATTGTGCAAAGGAAACACTTTTTTTTTTGATTTCCAAATTTTTCCATTGTTTTTTTTGATTTTTTTGAAAAATGATGAAAATTAGGCTAATAATTTCGCTTTTCTTTTCTCAAACTCTTCAAAAGTAATTACTCCACTTTTAAATAAACCATCTAATTTTAAAATTTCGTCTGCTACATCTTTTAAATCTCCACCTTGATTAAACATAGGTAATTGTTGCCCACCCATTTTTTCAGCAAAATAATGTTCAGGATTATACTTGCGGTCAAATTCTTGTTTTGACATCACCAATAAACTGATAAAATCAATCAAAGTAGCAATACCTGTAAATAACATACCAACAATCGTAAAAGTAGCAATCAAATAGCCCACTCCTGCCCCTATTTGCCCTAAATAGAATTTGTGCGCTCCAAACATTCCTAAAAACCAAGATAATAAAGCCGCTATTACTTTATCTTTTTTTGGCTTTTCAATAAATTCGTCCATAATTTATGATAGTTTTTATGAGTAAATAATATAAATATAATACGTAAAATTACGTAAAAAGTGTTGTTTTTTTTAACTTATTTTTTATCACGTCCTTTATCTAATAAAGTTTGTGATGAATTTGTGCCTGCAATAGCCTCACGCATATTCGTATCCGCTAACATATTTTGCATTTTATAATAATCTAAAATACCAAAAGTTCCGTTTCTTAATGCTTCTGCGATTGCTTTTGGAATTTCTGCTTCCGCTTCTATTACTTTCGCTCTTGCTTCCTCTGCTTTGGCACGCATTTCTTGTTCTAAGGCAACTGCCATAGCACGTCTTTCTTCTGCTCTTGCGTCTGCAATTTTCAAATCTGCTTCTGCTTTTTCTGTTAATAATTTCGCTCCAATATTTTCACCTAAATCAATATCAGCAATATCAATAGACAAAATTTCGTATGCTGTTCCTGCATCTAAACCTTTTGAAAGCACTAATTTAGAGATTTTATCAGGATTTTCTAATACTTCTTTGTGTGATTGAGAAGAACCGATAGAAGTTACAATTCCTTCGCCAACTCGCGCAATAATCGTTTCTTCGCCTGCACCACCTACTAATTGCGAAATATTTACTCTTACGGTTACTCTTGCTTTTACGATGACTTGAATCCCATCGTGTGCGACTGCTGCGACTGCGGGAGTATTGATTACTTTGGGGCTAACAGAAGTTTGTACTGCCTCAAAAACATTTCTACCTGCTAAATCTATGGCGGTTGCTTGTTTAAAATCTAAACTTATTCCTGCTTTATCTGCCGAAATTAAGGCTTTGATGACTAATGAAACATTGCCACCTGCCATAAAATGCGTTTCTAATTCTGAAATATTGACTTTTAAACCTGCTTTGGTAGCAATTACCATCGATTCGACAATACTACGAGGAGGCACGCGTCTGATACGCATAAAAATTAAATCAAAAAGTCCTACTTTTACCCCTGAAAATATTGCCATTATCCACAAATTGATGGGTACAAAG
The DNA here is from genome assembly GCA_013298075.1 of Cytophagales bacterium. GTDB lineage: Bacteria > Bacteroidota > Bacteroidia > Cytophagales > Microscillaceae > RDXZ01. The sequence continues at coordinate 71,161 of JAAFJG010000014.1, forward strand.
TATAAGAATGTGAAAAATCCAATAATAGTTCCGAATATACCAAACAACGTTACAAGTTCGCCAAGAGACGCATCTTGTAATAAAATAATTGAAAAAATACTTTTCATCATTGATTTTTTTTAGTTTTTGAATAAATTTTTTATTCTTTTTTTATTTGTCTATATTAGAATAGCAAAGTTACATATTTTTTTATAAAAAAAAACATTTTTGGATAAATTTATTCAAAATAAATAAAATCATTGTTTTTTTTAATAGAGTTTTTTAAATGGTAGCCAAAAATTGACAAAAATGATTAAAAAGTCGAGAAAAAAGAAAAAAAATCCGTATTAATCCGCTAAATCCGTGTTATCTATGTGCTAAAATCTCTTTCATTTAAAAAATACTAATATTTTAGTCAAAAAAAACCTTACAACTAATGAAGTTATAAGGTTTTTTTGTAAAATCAATTCAATTTATATCTTATAAACCAAATGCTTCTTTTACTTTATTGACATAATCTAATTTTTCCCAAGTGAAAAATTCGATTTCTTTTTTATATTTTTTACGAATTTCTTCGCGTGCTTCTGCTGTATCTTTGATTTCAACCGTATAAAAATCAACCGCTTTTTTATAAGATTCACGTCCAAAATGACCATAAGCCGCCGTTTCAGAATAAATAGGATTTTTCAAACCTAATCTATCAATCAATGCTTTAGGACGCATATCAAAAATTTCTAATATTTTGTCAGCAATTTCGCCTTCAGATAATTTCACTTTCGAAGTTCCGTAAGTATTGATAGTCAATGACACAGGTTGTGCCACGCCAATCGCATACGCTACTTGTACTAAAATTTCGTCTGCTACGCCTGCTGCTACCAAATTTTTGGCAATATGACGTGCTGCATACGCTGCACTTCTATCTACTTTTGAAGGGTCTTTTCCAGAGAAAGCACCGCCCCCATGCGCGCCTTTTCCGCCATAAGTATCTACAATAATTTTACGACCTGTCAAACCTGTATCTCCGTGAGGTCCACCGATTACAAATTTTCCTGTTGGATTGACGTGATAAATCGTGTTTGCATCTAATAAATGGGCAGGAATAACTCTTGGCACTACAATTTTGATAACATCTTCTTTGATTTTCGCCAACATTTTAACTTCTTCATCAAAATCATCATGTTGCGTAGAAACGACTACGGTATGAACTCTTTTTGGAGTATTGTCATCGTTGTATTCAATCGTAACTTGTGCTTTTGAATCAGGACGCAAATAATTCATCAAATGCGATTCTTCTTTTCTGATTTTTGCTAATTCAAACATTAATTTATGCGAAAAAGCCAAAGCCATCGGCATATATTCGGCTGTTTCTTTGTTTGCGTATCCAAACATCATTCCTTGATCGCCTGCTCCTTGTTCTTTGTCTAAACCTTTTCCTTCATCAACGCCTTGTGCAATATCAGGAGATTGGCTGTGTAATGCTGTTAAAATGCCACAAGATTCAGCTTCAAATTGATAATCTGCGTGATTATAACCAATTTTTTTGATAGTGTGACGAACTACATCAAGTATTTCTACATAAGCTTTTGTAGTAACTTCACCTGCCACTACTACTTGCCCTGTTGTAACTAATGTTTCACAAGCTACACGAGAATTAACGTCTTGTGCCAACATTGCGTCAAGCACTGCATCAGAAATTTGGTCTGCTACTTTGTCAGGATGTCCTTCTGAAACCGATTCTGAGGTAAATAAATAAGCCATTTTATATAATTTGTTTTCTTGAATGATAATCAAATTCTTTCGAGGTGCAAAGTTAAATATTTTTTATATAAAACGCAAAAAAAATATTTTTTTTTATTAAAATTAAAAAAATTGGTAGTGTCCCAAATTTGTTGCAAAAAAAATTTGTAATTATTAAAATAAAACACATTGATAAAATATTTTTGATTTACAATAAAAAAAATATAAAATTTATCGACGAGTATCAGATTTTAAATAATAGTATTTTTTAAATGAAAGAGATTTTAGCACACAGATAACACGGATTTAGCGGATTAATACGGTTTTTTTTCTTTTTTCTCGAATTTTTAATGATTTTTGTCAATTTTTGGCTACCATTTAAAAAACTCTAATGTAAACACTAAAAAAAGTGGTTCTTAGGAAATTTGTGCTGAAAATGAAATTTTTTTTTGAAATCTATTTTTTGAATTGCCTCCAGATTTATCTGGAGGTTAATATAAAATTCAATTCTTGGCTCTATCCGAAATTTTTATGTTTCTCAAATGGATATTTTTCTATATTTTCAAAATAAAAAGATATTCATACATAGACTAAAATTAGCTCCGCAATAATTTCATAAGAACCAAAAAAATTATTATCCTTTCATTTTTTCATAATCTGATAAAAATTTCTTCAAACCACTATCTGTCAAAGGGTGATTTAATAAACTTAAAATTACGCTCAACGGACACGTAGCCACATCTGCACCCAATTCTGCACATTTGATAATATGCATAGGATGACGAATAGATGCCGCTAAAATTTCTGTTTCAAAATCATAATTAGTAAAAATATCGCTGATTTGAGAGATTAACTCGATGCCATCTGTACTAATATCATCTAATCGACCTACAAAAGGAGATACAAAACTTGCCCCCGCTTTTGCCGCCAAAAGCGCTTGTCCTGATGAAAAAATCAACGTACAATTAGTACGAATTCCTTTGTCAGAAAAATATTTAATGGCTTTTACGCCATCTCTTATCATCGGAACTTTTACCACAATAGTTTCGTGAATATCTGCCAATTCTTCGCCTTCTCTTACCATTCCTTCAAAATCAGTTGCAATTACTTCCGCACTTACATCTCCATCACCCACAATATCACAAATAGAACGATAGTGTTTTAAAATGTTATTTTTGCCTTTGATGCCTTCTTTTGCCATCAAAGAGGGATTGGTAGTTACCCCATCTAATACGCCTAAATCGTATGCTTCTTGAATTTCCTGCAAATTTGCAGTATCTATAAAAAATTTCATATATGTTTATATAAAGATGTAATTTTATTTTAAAAAACGCCTTGTGCAATTTTTTTCACTCCCGCCGACTTGCTCATCGAATAATAATGCAAACAAGGAACGCCAAAACTTAACAATTCTTTCGATTGTTGAATTGCCCATTCTGCGCCTATTTGTGCTACTTCTTGATTATTTTTGCAACTTTCAACCGCATCAACCAAGTCATTTGGTAAATCAATATGAAAAATACTTGGCAAAATAGAAAGTTGTTTTTTAGTTGTCAATGGTTTTAAACCCGGAATAATTGGCACATTAATTCCTTCTGCTCTACAAGTTTTTACAAAATCAAAATATTTTTGGTTATCAAAAAACATTTGTGTTACGATATAATCTGCGCCTGCATCTACTTTTTGTTTCAAATATTGAATATCTTTTTTAAAATTGGGTGCCTCAAAATGTTTTTCAGGATAACCTGCTACGCCAATACAAAAATTTGTACCTGTATTATCAGATTTTTCTTGTCCCCAATAATGTCCTTGATTCAAGTTTACGACGTGGTGCAATAAATCAATCGCATAATTATGTCCATTCGGTTCGGGTACAAAACTCCCTTCACTTTTGATAGCATCACCTCTCAAAACCAATACATTTTCTACGCCCAAATAGTCTAAATCAATCAAAGCATCTTCTGTTTCTTCTTTCGAAAAACCACCACAAATCAAATGTGGCACTGCTTCAATTTTATATTTATTCATAATGGCAGCACAAATACCGACAGTTCCTGGTCTTTTTCTGGTATTATATCTTTGCAAAAGTCCATTTGGATGATTTTTATAGATATATTCTTCCCGATGATACGTTACATCAATAAAAGCAGGATTAAATTCTATCAAAGGTTCTATGGCTTCGAATAAATGGTCGATATTTTCTCCTTTCAAAGGCGGAAGAATTTCAAAAGAAAATAATGGTTTTTTAGCGTTTTTTATTACTTCGGTTAGTTTCATTTATTTTTGTGTTTTTATGATAATATTTTACGATAAATTTCTTGAGTGCAAAATTAGTGTAAAAAAACTTTTTTTCAAAATGATATGAAAAAAAGAACCTTTTTTTAATTTTTCACTCCTATTTTTTTGAGATTTTAGGTATCTAATTTTATTTTTTGTATTTTATTTTTTGTATTTTATTTTGAAAATGTACAAAAATATTAGCCTGAGAAACATAAAAATTTTGGCTAAAGCCATTTATTGAATTTTATATTATCCTCCAGATAAATCTGGAGGCAATTCAAAAAATACATTTCAAAAAATATATTTTCATATTTCGCAAAAATCTCCTAAAAACTAAAAAATTAAACGGCTACTTGTGCCTTGATGCCTGCGTGTGAGATATAATTTTCTAATATAATATCCTCAAAATTAAAATCAAAAATATTTTTGATGGTTGGATTGAGTTTTAAAGTTGGAAAATCATAAGGCTCTCTTGATAATTGTAAATTTACTTGCTCAAAATGGTTGCTATAAATATGTGTATCGACCGTACTCAACACCAATTCCCCAACTTTCAAATCACAAACTTGGGCTATCATTTGGGTCAATAACGCATAAGAAGCAATATTAAAAGGCATACCCAAAAAACAATCTACGCTTCTCATCAATAAATGGCAAGATAATTTTTGGTCATATACGCCAAACTGAAACATCAAATGACAAGGTGGCAATTTCATTTTCGCAATTTCACCTACATTCCATGCACTCACAATCAATCTTCGAGAATTAGGATTATTTTTAATTTGTGTGATTACATCAGTAATTTGGTCGATATTTCTGCCCTCTTTTGTTTCCCAATTTCGCCATTGTTTGCCATATACTTCTCCTAATTCTCCGTTTTCGTCAGCCCATTCGTCCCAAATAGAAATATTATTTTCTTTTAAAAATTTGATATTTGTATCGCCTCTCAAAAACCATAATAATTCATAAACGATTGATTTCCAATGCACTTTTTTAGTGGTTAATAACGGAAAACCATTGTTTAAATCGTGCCGCATTTGATACCCAAAAATACTTTTTGTACCAATTCCTGTTCTGTCATCTTTTTGATGACCATTATTCATAATATTTTTTAATAATTGTAAATAATCTTTTTCCATTTTTTTATTTTTATTTTCTTATGTGTATATTTGAAATGATTTCTTTAATTTTATTGTTTTTGAAAGGTGTAAAATTTTAAAATTTTTCGCAAAGATACAGAAAAAATATAAAAACAATCTAATATGCAACTTAAATTATATTTTCAATATATATATATATCTTTTGGATAAAAAGTAGTGTGTTTTTGTTAGGAATGATAGTTGTTTTTAATCCTCGGTCTGTGGCGCACAGACCGAGGCGAAAGAGAAAAAAATAAAATACACTACTCCTACTACTTTGTCTGTGGCACACAGACCAGAACAAAATTTGATAATAGTATTTTTTAAATGAAAGAGATTTTAGCATACAGATAACACGGATTTAGCGGATTAATACGAATTTTTTTCTTTTTTCTTGAATTTTTAATGATTTTTGTCAATTTTTGGCTACCATTTAAAAAACTCTAATGACATTTAGTTAGCGTAAAAATTTGCATCAAGAAAATTATCAAAAATTACCACATTTTGAACAGCCTACCTTGAAGGAATAATAAAACAAACATCTTTTTACAAAATTAAAAAGTCGTTATCAGACTTTCAAAAATTTATAAAATAAAAAACAACAATTTGTAATTTTAGGTTTTCCACAAAAATTGTCAGACAACCAAAATATTTTCAATTAGTTTTATTTTTTCATCTTATTCGCTCTCCACCATGCTTGAAAAGATTGTTTGGCTATTGTTGGCATAGCACGTCTTTTCCCCCAACTAGTCTTAAAAAATTGTTTGAATCCTACATTTTTAAACCTCGTAGAAACGCTATCTACTCGTTTTCTTTTTTGCATAATGGTTTGCCAAATATTCATTGCCCACTTTTCTGAAATAGGTTGCAAGCCTGTTTCCACACTTTCCTGACGATTCAAAACCAATAATTGTGGCAAATCTATTTTCACAGGACAAACTGTTCCACACGCGCCACACAACGAACTTGCATAACTCAAATGCTTAAATTTAGCCATTCCTTCCAAATGTGGCGCAATCACTGCCCCAATTGGACCGCTATAAGTAGTGTTATAACTATGCCCACCAATATTTTTATACACAGGGCAAATATTCAAACAAGCACCACAACGAATGCAATTTAAGGCTTGTCTTTTTTTCTCATCTGCCAATAAATTCGTCCTTCCGTTATCCAATAAAACTACATACATTTCTTCGGGTCCGTCAGTTTCATCATTTTGTTTTGCTCCTGTTAAAATCGAATTATACACCGTTAATCTTTGTCCTGTACCACTCGTGGCAAGCATTGACCAAAATAAATCTAAGTCTTCGAGGCTCGGAATTATTTTTTCTAAGCCTGCAATCGCAATATGAACTTTTGGAAAAGTAGTAGTTAATCGAGCATTTCCTTCGTTTTCAGTGATAGCAATTCCGCCCACATCAGCAATCAAAAAATTTGCGCCTGTGATACCTACTTCTGCCTCTATGTATTTTTGTCTTACATTATTTCTACAAATCATCGTCAAAACTTGTGCATCATCAGTGATAGGTGTGCCTAATGTATCGTGAAAAATTTTGGCTACATCCTCTTTGCGTAAGTGCATCGCAGGCGTAACAATATGATAAGGTTTTTGGTGAGCAAGTTGGACAATATATTCACCCAAATCGGTTTCGATAGGAGCAATATTTTTATGTTCTAAAAATTCATTCAAACCAATTTCCTCTGTTGTCATTGATTTTGATTTTACGACAGATTTAGCGTTATATTTTGTTAAAATAATATCAATTTGTGCTAATGCTTCTTGAATAGTGGCTGCCCAGATTACTTTTCCACCTTTTTTTGTAAAATTTTCTTCAAACATTAAAAGATATTTATCCAAATTTTCTATGGTTTCAGTCTTGATATAGGCGGCTCTTTCGCGTGCTAATTCGTGGTCATCAAAACTTAATAATCCACGCTGAACTGCTACATTATATTTTCCAATATTATGATTGATAGTTTGTCTATGTTTGATATCGAAAGATTTTTTATCTACTATTTCTGAAAATTTTTTTGATTCTTTCATTTTTTGACTATTTTTTTACAAAAGTAACTCTTTTTTATTGAAATTTGTTCTAAATTGTATATTTTTTTCATTTTTTTTGATAATCCTATTTTTTATTTTCGTTTTTTATCCATTAAATATCTAAAAAACAATATTTTTAGGGACTAAATAAAAAATAATATACCTAAAAAAACTCCCTCACCTTCGGGGAGGGCTGGGGTCAGTGTTGTTAAATTCTTTTTTTTTAACAAGTAAAATAGAAATTAACTTGTATAATATTCTGTAAAAAATCTATAATTTTTTGAAAATCTTATAGATTTGGCAAATTATATTTTGATTTGTAAAATAATTTACCTGACAAATATTAGAACTTAACAACACTGACCCTAACCCTCCCCAGCGGTGAGGGGACTAAAAATGAGTTTTTTGAGTGGGTAATTTATTTTTTAGATGACCCCTTAATAAAATAAATGGTATTTATTTCAATATAAATTTTGAAAATAAAAAAAATGTATTATTTTTGCGACAATATAAATAACATTCTGTTTTAAATAAAAATAACAAAATAAAACAACAATAATTTTAAAAAAATACAAATTAAAATGAATATAAAATTTACGATTACTTTGTTTTTATGTTTATTGATTTCAAAAGGATACACACAAAACGATACAACTATTTTGTTTAATCCTTCAATGAAAGAAATGTTAAATATTAAACCACAACAAAATAAAGAAGTAAGTATTGCTTCTAATGTAATTAGTGATGTAGATAAACAACCTTCGTCTGTCACCGTTATTACTGCCCAACAACTCAAACTCTCAGCAGCAAGAACACTTTCTGAAGCGTTGATGTTGTTTGTTCCTGGTTATTTTGCCGTTGAAGACCAAGACGATATTATTAGTGGTTTTCGTGGTTTGGCACCTGATAATAATTCAAAAGTACTTTTTTTGGTGAATGGACAAAATCTAAATACAGAGTTTTTTTGGGGTCCGCCTGATGCACTTTTGAATAGTCCTAATATGGATTATATTGAAAGTGTGGAAGTAATTCGAGGGCCTGGTTCAGTGGTTTTGGGGCAAGGAGCATTGTTGGGAGTTATCAATATTATCACTAAAGACGCTTCCAAAGAAGATACAGGTTCTATTCAATTAAACGCAGGTTTGGGTATGAATAACTTCTATAATGCTTCTATGGATATTCGTTTGAATATAAAAGGACTTAAAACTTATACGCATATCACAGGTTTGGATTATCATGGGCAAGCATTGAGAGATGAAGGCTGGGCATCTTTGCAAGGCAATCAAGGTTTTGCAGGTGGAAAAGTAGCAGATATGGGGCATCGTCTTAGACGCACTCAAAACTTTTCTTTTATCAATAATATTCAATACAAAAAAATAAATTTTAGTTTAATCCAAACTTCTCAAAAAAGAGATTTATATAATTTTTATCGAGATAGAGAAGTGTTGAAACAAGATTTATTAGCGGCAAATATTTCTTATTCTACTAATATTACAACTAAAATTAGTAATGTTTCTACTGTTTCTGCTATTCGAGACGATTATTTTTTATCTTCTTTAGCAGGAGTAAATATGGGTGGAACTTCTGAAGTAAGATATGGTTTAAAAACGGTTTTTATTTTAAATGAACTTTTTAAAGGCAATAAATTAGCTATTGGTGGAGAAGCAAGAGTTTTTCAAATGGGTAAAAATAACTCAGATGGAAATAATTTTATTGCCAATAAAATCGGAACATTTGCTCCACAAACAGCCAACCAACAATTAACTATGGGTTATCAACAAAATATTACTTTATTAAGTATGTTTGCTGAAAATTTTTATAGTTTAAACGATAAAATTGATATTTTTGGGGCAATCCGTTTTGATAAACATCCTTTTTGGGGTGATAATTTTTCGCCACGTTTTGGAGTGATTTATTCCCCTACCAAAAAAATATTATTTCGTGCTTCTTATCAATCTGGTTTTAGAGGAGCAGTTGGGTTGCATTATTCGGGAGGTTATAGAAATGATGGTTTTTTGAGGGCTGATAATTATGGAAAAGTATCGCAAGCGAATATTCCTAATGAAAGAAATGTTAATGCTATTGCTCCTGAAAGAATCAATAATATAGAATTAGCGACAAGAATTAAATTTACCGAAAAACTAATTTTAAATGGTACATTTTTTTATAATGATATTCAAAATATCATAGATGTAGGCGTTATCTATCAAGACCCAAATGTTTTTCCAATGGTTAATATTGGCACTGACGTACCCGGTGATTGGAATGGATATTGGTATTTTAAAAATACTAAAGGAACTTTTTCACAAATTGGAGCAGAATTAGCGTTGGCATATACAATTCCAAAATATTCTATTCAATTAACACAAGCGGTTGTTCAGGTACAATCTGCTACCAAAGAGCAAAAAGATTTAGCCATAGCTAATAATAGTATGTATTTATCTTCTGAAACTAATACTGATAAACTTCACGCCAAAGCCTACCCTGAAATAGTAACAAGATTGAATATATTAGCCAATCCGATTCGAAAATTAAATTGTGCTATCAATTTAATGTATTATTCTGATTGGTATTCGCCTATCGGCACAAAAGCCAAAGGTGGTATTTTTGCCAATGTAGGAATTGGATATAATTTTAAAAATAATTTGGAACTGAATCTAAGCATTAAAAACGTAGGAAATAATACTAATTTATATCCAATGAATAGCAATGCAGGCGGACCCGATGTTTCATCTGGCACACCCGGATGGGAATCTCGTACTTTTTGGGCAACATTACGAATGAAAATATAGTAGGCTCTTATCTATCTTTGGACTCATAACAAGCAATCCTGATATTTTCTAATACAGATTATTAAAAATAAATTAAAACAAGTTTTATTTATCAGTCTGAAGCTTGGTAAGATACTTTTGTATTTTTGTGTCAATATATAACGAAAAAAATGAAGATTTAGTTTCCCAAAAAGATATTTTTTATTTACAATTACACTATCTTTCATCCCAAAGAATAAAAATATTTCTCTATTATTTTCATTTTTCTATTTTTATGGGCAGATTTATCATTTTTTATTGCTATTTTCAAAAAATATAGATAAATTTGCAAAACATTATCAATAAAAGTGATGTTTATTAGTTTGAAATTCATTTAAAAACATATCAAATAAAATAAAAAAAATGTCAGAACAAATTTCATTACAAGAAAAAAATAACAAACTGTATCTAAGAATTATTACAATTATTT
>JAAFJG010000140.1 GCA_013298075.1 Cytophagales bacterium
TTTCTTTATCATAAACACTGCTTACTTCGTACAAATAATATTTGTTTTGAATTTTTTTAATTTCTTGATTTTTTTTGCGTTGTACTAATGCCCAATCTGGTGTTGCCATAATGAAATATATAATTTGTGTTACCTAATATTAGGTAACACAAATAGTGCCAAAATACGTTTATAACAAATATTTATATATTACCTAATACCAGAAGAAAAGTTAGGGATCAATTTCAATTTCTAAATATTCAAGCAAGTTTCAATTCCAAAAGTGGTTCGATTAAAAGACAGTGCCTAAACCAAATACACCATCTATTCCTCCGTTTCAATTCCAAAAGTGGTTCGATTAAAAGTAAATTTTAACTTGCATTTCGCTGGTTCGCAAGTTTGTTTCAATTCCAAAAGTGGTTCGATTAAAAGTAAAATTAAGTCTGCCAATTTAACAATTTGTAAAGTTTCAATTCCAAAAGTGGTTCGATTAAAAGTGTAAGTTGCGAAGTCTTAAAAAACGCAACAACTTAGTTTCAATTCCAAAAGTGGTTCGATTAAAAGAAATGCTCAGTATCAATAGACATCATTACTTTTTTAGTTTCAATTCCAAAAGTGGTTCGATTAAAAGCTTATTACTCTTTTCTTTTTTAATCGAATCATATTGTTTCAATTCCAAAAGTGGTTCGATTAAAAGTCATCAATCGTCTATAATGTGAAAGATAAATATCTGTTTCAATTCCAAAAGTGGTTCGATTAAAAGTACACATACTTTTGTAGGTAGATTTTCACCAATAAAGTTTCAATTCCAAAAGTGGTTCGATTAAAAGCGTTCTTACACTCGTGGATGGAATAAAATTAGGACAGTTTCAATTCCAAAAGTGGTTCGATTAAAAGAAGAGCCTTGCTCAAAGGTCATAGAATTTTCGTAGAGTTTCAATTCCAAAAGTGGTTCGATTAAAAGACAACACGGACTACTACCTTTGGAACTTGTAAGTCCGTTTCAATTCCAAAAGTGGTTCGATTAAAAGATGCACTTAAAAACGCGTTTGGGGCGGCATTTACAGAGTTTCAATTCCAAAAGTGGTTCGATTAAAAGATATATAATGAACGAAATAATTAAAAGAGTTCAAGCGTTTCAATTCCAAAAGTGGTTCGATTAAAAGAGCGAGTGCGTCTGAATTGGCTAACATCAAAAAGTTGTTTCAATTCCAAAAGTGGTTCGATTAAAAGGAAAGATGGACATACAAGACGCGTGTGTTTTTCACCGTTTCAATTCCAAAAGTGGTTCGATTAAAAGTTTGCAAATTAGAAGTTATATTATGCGTATAAAATGTTTCAATTCCAAAAGTGGTTCGATTAAAAGTTCTATTTCCAACAAATAAATCAATCAGCTTCAAAAGGTTTCAATTCCAAAAGTGGTTCGATTAAAAGGCCACCATTGATAGTGATTTCGCAAGTGCTACGGCGTTTCAATTCCAAAAGTGGTTCGATTAAAAGAAAAAGTAGGAAAAGAAATCGCATCAGACTTAAAGTTTCAATTCCAAAAGTGGTTCGATTAAAAGCAATAAAACAGCTACAAAACGAAATTCAATCTCTCAAGTTTCAATTCCAAAAGTGGTTCGATTAAAAGAACTATTATATCGAATTTATATACGATAACGATATGTTTCAATTCCAAAAGTGGTTCGATTAAAAGCCAGCGCGAGATTGATTTGAGTACTAAGGCAACTAACGTTTCAATTCCAAAAGTGGTTCGATTAAAAGTTTGAAAACTTCGCAAAGTTCTTACCAGCGCGAGATGTTTCAATTCCAAAAGTGGTTCGATTAAAAGATGTTTAATGTACCGCAAAGGTAGTGTTTTTATTCGTTTCAATTCCAAAAGTGGTTCGATTAAAAGATATCTAATTTCTTTAAAGCAAAGTTACCAAATAATGTTTCAATTCCAAAAGTGGTTCGATTAAAAGTTCGTGTAAAATTCTCTTATCAGCCACCATAAAAGTTTCAATTCCAAAAGTGGTTCGATTAAAAGCCCTGCAAAGTTTCTAAATCGATTGTTTTAAAAACGTTTCAATTCCAAAAGTGGTTCGATTAAAAGCGCTGGCAGACAAAAACTAAAAAGTAAAATAAAGAAGTTTCAATTCCAAAAGTGGTTCGATTAAAAGTTTAAATTGTTTATCATTATTCCATCTGTGTTTGCATGTTTCAATTCCAAAAGTGGTTCGATTAAAAGAGGTAAAAATCTTGTAACTGCAAAAGAAATCGAAATGTTTCAATTCCAAAAGTGGTTCGATTAAAAGAAGCATCTGCGGAGAACGGTCTTTTACAAAAAAGTTAGTTTCAATTCCAAAAGTGGTTCGATTAAAAGTTCTACAAAAACATCGCATATTTGAATGGCGAAAAATAGTTTCAATTCCAAAAGTGGTTCGATTAAAAGCTCCAAAACGGCACATGCATGGGAATATGCAACTATGTTTCAATTCCAAAAGTGGTTCGATTAAAAGTAACACCATCTGCACTTCTATATCGAAACCTTACATGTTTCAATTCCAAAAGTGGTTCGATTAAAAGAATCTAAAAAATTGCTACTTTTCTCTCTCATAAAAAAGTTTCAATTCCAAAAGTGGTTCGATTAAAAGAGTACTAAAAATAATTGCAAATACAATTCCTAAATATGTTTCAATTCCAAAAGTGGTTCGATTAAAAGTATAGATATTTTAGATTTTAAAACTTACAAAATAACGTTTCAATTCCAAAAGTGGTTCGATTAAAAGTAAACGCGGAGAAACTGCAAACGACTTACTAAGAAGTTTCAATTCCAAAAGTGGTTCGATTAAAAGTTTATAAAAATATGACAATATGGGTGACATTAATTTAAACTGATGAAAAAAAGCATAAAAAAAGCTAAAAAAAGCATAAAAATTACTATTTTTGTTTTTTGAATAAAAAATAAAAAATAAAATATGCTTTTAAATACATTAA
>JAAFJG010000141.1 GCA_013298075.1 Cytophagales bacterium
GAATATTATACAAGTTAATTTCTATTTTATTTGTTAAAAAAAAGAATTTAACAACACTGACCCCAGCCCTCCCCGAAGGTGAGGGAGTTTTTTTGGGTATAATATTTTCTACTTAGTCCCTAAAATAATGCTTATTATCCAAAAAAACATTTTAACTAATATGAATAAAAAAATATGTATTTTCTTTTTTTGTCTTATTTATATTTTAAATATATCTGCTCAAACTTCTGATTTTGAGAAAGCATTTAAAAAACAATATTACGAAGGTACACAATTTATCAAAGAAAATCAAGCACTTTTTGAAAAAACGCTTGCACTCACGAATATAAGTTGGAAAGGTTGTACCGCAGTTGTGTTTCCTGAAATAGTGCGTTATTCTGATATGAAAGATTTTTTAGAAATCAAAACCTTAGAATTATTGTATGTAAATGGCGGTGAAATGTACGCCAATTTTTCGATTGGGCGTTTTCAAATGAAACCATCTTTTGTCGAAACCTTAGAAAAACAACTTACAAAACATCAATATCCTTCCAAAAATATTTTTAATTACGTTTCAAAAGACATCAAAGAACAAAGAAAAGAAAGAATAAAAAGATTGAGTAGTTTGAGTTGGCAACTACAATATTTAAAAGCATTTTGTTGGGCTGTTGGAAAAATATTTGCCCATAAAAAATTTAATACAGAAAGTGAAAGAGTGAAATTTTATGCGGCTGCGTATAATTTTGGCTTTTTACAAACCGAACAAAAAATTACAAATTGGCAAAACACAAAAGCATTTCCTTATGGAAAATTACAATCTAAAACCAAACAATATTCATACGCACAAATTGCTGTCGAGTATTTTGAAAAAAAATAACGATTTTTTGAATTTTTTATTTGGAATTGTTGTTTATTATATGTAATATTGCTTTAAAATTAGAAATTAAATTTATTTATTCAAAAAAATATAAAAATATGAGTAGCGAAGACCACGCAAAAACACGAAGTACATTAATGGTAACTACTGCCGTTACAGGTACTGCCACTATCGTAACAGGCATCAAAGTAATAGGAACTATCATAGCCGCTACTTTCGGTTTTACAAGTATGAAAGTTTTATTGCCTTTGATTGCTATCGTTGGCGGAGTTTATTATTTATTTAGGTCATTTGGAAGGTTTAAACAAATGGAATATGGCTCATCAAATACGAGTGCGTATATTGCGACTGCGATATCGGTGTTAGGTGCATTAATTTCTTACGGATTTTTATTTTAATTATCAATGGAAAAAATTTTAGTGAGTATTGATGAGTATAAAATAAAAACGATTACTATCAATCACCCAAAGGCAAAAAATGCGGTTAGTCAAGCCACTTTATCTTTATTAAAAGAAAAAATTGATGAATGTGAAACGGACGGTACAAGGGTTGTTATTTTGACAGGAGCAGAAGGGAATTTTTGTAGTGGTGCAGATTTGGTGGATAGCACTATGTTATTAAATCCAAAAGAATATGATATTACCACTTATTTGCGTACCAAAATAAATCCTATTTCCTTGAAAATCAGGGAGTTAAATATTCCTTTTATTGCCAAAGTAAGAGGAGTAGCAGCAGGAGTTGGGGCAAGTTTTGCTTTGGCGTGTGATATGACTTTTGCTACTCCAGAATCTATGTTTAGTCAAATATTTACAAATATTGGGCTTTCGAGTGATGGTGGAAGTTCTTATTATTTAGTAAAATCTGTGGGCTATCAAAAAGCCTTCGAATTGATGACTTCTGCTGCTAAATTATCAGGAAAAGACGTGCATCAATTAGGTATGATTAACAATGTAATTACTGATACTAATATTGATGAATATGTACAAAAAATAGCCGAAAATATAGCCAAAGGTGCTTATATTGCTATGCAACAAACAAAAATCAATCTTAGAGAGGCTGAAAAAAGAACTTTGGCAGAAGCATTAGAAACTGAAGCAACAAGTCAAGCGGTTAATTTTAAAGCTGATGATTTGATAGAAGGCGTAATGGCTTTTGCGCAAAAAAGAAAGCCCAATTATAAAGGAAAATAAAAGATTTTTATTTCAAAATATCAACATAAGAAAAACCTATTAACTTAAAAAATTGATAGGTTTTTTTGTTTTAAGTATTTTTTACCAAAGTTAAAAGATTATTTTTATAATATATTTGGGATAGTACCTAAAATCATCGATTTTTTTGAAAAATAATCAATAGTTTTAGAGCGTATAAACAATTAAATAAGCAATAAATCGTTATTAGGAGGACGTAAATTAAGTTAAAAATCATATAAATCATCACAAATTTTGTATTATGACAAAACAATTTGAAAATATACCCAACAAAAATGATTTTATTTCGGTAGAAAATATGCAAAATATTTTTCCAAATGCTTGGGTTACATTACACACGCCTGCGTTTGACGAAAAAGGTATTTTTTTGGGAGGTTTTTTTTTATATGGCGGCAAAAGTTATGATAAAGCACATAATATTATTCAAAATTATCCATTAATTCATAAAAAAAAACTTGTATTTAAAGTTCATTGCACCAAAGAAATAAGTGAAAATGAGGAATTTTTTTTATGATAACAACTTTTCAATTTAATCATAAAACAGGACTAATCAAACTACCTGCTTTAATTTCAGGATTAACAACAACAATGAATCTAAATTTAATTTTAGATACAGGTGCAAGTTCCATTATTAGAGTTTTTTAAATGGTGTTTTTTTAACAAATATATATATTTATTTTAGCAATTACTTAAAAAAGTGTCATTTTAACTTTTAAATACTAATTTTGTCTTTTATTTTAAAATTCCATAAAGCAGTAC
>JAAFJG010000142.1 GCA_013298075.1 Cytophagales bacterium
TGATTTTAATTTTATATCAGGCTTGATTTTTTTTAATAATTCAGCATCTTCCTCTTGAGATGTTTCCGATTTTTTACGCTTAGGCAACAAACTTTCCAAAGGCAAACGATTGATTTTGATATTTTTGTCTACTGATAAATTTTCGTAATTCAAATGCAAATCCATCAACTTTTCGCCTGCTTCTGCATATTGCCAAAAATCTTTATAGAAAGGAATACGAGGAAAATCTCGTTTCAAATCTATTTCGTATTTTTTTCTGTATTCAGGATTATGCAAAACCGCATACACATAATGAAAAATCGATAATTTTGTTATTTTTTTATCTTTATAATTGCTTTGAAATAAATCTAACGCCCAATCCGTAATATTTTCTTTTCTTTCGCCATTTTCAGAATAACGATAAAGAGGTAAGCCTTGAGTTTTTTCTAAAGTATCAATGCTATAAATAGTATTTGTAGATAAAGTTTGAAAAGGTTTTGAATGACTTATCCCTGAAAACATAATGACAGGATTAGTTTTAATTTCTCCAAATTCTCCGAATATTTGAAAATGGTTATTAGTTAATCTATCACTTAAATTTTTATCATAATAATACCAAAGAGCAATATAAGGTCTGTATATATCTTTACAAATATGTTTTTTCTTGAAACTTAAATTTTTGCCTTTTTTTAAGATGTTTTTCATACTCTCACTCCACTTTATAGTATAATCCAAACTATTATTATCATACTTTTTAGTGGCTACTTGCTTGTTAAAAATATTTATAAAAAATTGTATTTTAGCCTCAAGATTTTTGGGTAGAATATCATAAACCCATTCATCTCTTGCCGTAACAACTCCATTAGTAAACAATTCAAAAATAGCATTTCCATCTTTTCCAAGTTTTACATCTTTTGAACAGACAGGAATCAACTCCTCAAAATCACTTTCACTTAAATTTATCCAATTTGCATTTTTATCAGGTCTAATTCTTTCAAAAGGGATATTTTCGAAGTCATTGCTTCTAAACCATTCTAATTTTTCCTCTTTTTTCATTTCGTCAGTCAAAGAGAAATAGAATATTTTTGCTTTCATAGTATTTAAGTATTTTTCGGTATATTTTTTAGCGTATTCAGTCCATTGTTCAGCAAAATACACATTAGGCATTGGACTAAATTCTTCAAATTTTTTTTCAATATCAATTCTAATCTGATTTTTCTGGTTATTGTTAGCATTTATCCAAAAATCAATTTGGTATGAATTAAATTCTAATAAACTAAATTGTATTTCATTTTTAAGAATGTTTATTATTTTTTTATTTTGTGTTTTAAAATTAATAAAAAATATAATGTTTTTTTGTTGTTCACTACCTATTATTCTGTCTATTTTTAAATTTGTGTTAGGTAGTAATTTATTTTTTTGGACAAAAATTTTATACTGATTTTCAAAATACTTTTCAAAAAGATAATCGAATTTATTTTTAATCACATTTAATATATTATTTTCATTTTCATAATGCTCAATTATTTTTTTTAAATCTTTAGTATTATTATAATATTTTATTTTCCCAAACCTTAAAGCAGAGTCATCAGGAGAAAAAATAAAATCATCAATGTGTTTTTTAAAATCTTTTTTATTGTAGATAAATTTAGGTTGTTTTTTTTCTACATTTTGATATATTAAATCGATGTATGCTTCTATGATTTCAAATTTTATTTTGGGATAATGCGTATGAAAAATACTTTTTGCTTTTATTTTATCACATTCAAAAATAATTTTTTTTTCGATTTCAGAATAAAATAAAGCACCAATCACAAGTGTTTTGTCATCTACTTGCGAATAATAGTATTCAAATGGGCAATAAAAAATTGAGTTTTGCATTATATTGTTGTTTTAAGCAATGTAATAAAATCCATAAAATTTTGTTTGATATGCAATAAATATTCTATAATTAGTTTTTCTTGTGTGTTAGAACCATAGTCTTCTAATTGTTGAAAGTAAGGCGTTAATTTATTCAAATTTAATGTTCTGATATATTCCTCAAATTCAGAAAAATCGACTTGTAATTTTTCTTTCAAATATGAATTTGCAAAATGATATCTTGAAAATCTATCTTCCCATTTTTTATGTTGAAAATTACTAATAGTATCTTTGTCTAAATCAAAAGCCATTTCGTGGTCTATCAAAAATATTTCAGGTGTTTCGTTTTGTATAATCATATTTGTTTTTCCTTCGCCTCTGTCTCCATTTCTAATAAAGTTATCAAAAGCATATAACTTTTCAAGATTTATATTTTTTTCTAACAATTGGATTGGAAAACCAAATCGTAACTTTGTAGAGAAATCAATATATACAGAAGCAAATTTTAATCTTTCATCTGTTTGTAATAATGTATCTTGTAGTTTCTCATTTTCGATAGTTTTAAAAAAATTGCCTGTGGTTTCTACAAATAAAATATCAGGTACGGAAAAATCGAACTCTTTTGCTAAAATATTTCCAATCACTTCGGCAGTAATTGAATTTCTACTTTCTATCTGGGCAGTTGTGTATAATTTCATTACTACCCGATTTTGTACTTCATTTTCTACCTCAATAACCCAAGGACGTGTATGTCCTCCTTCTTCAAGAACTTTAACAAATTTTTTTGCTTTATAAACTTGTAGCATACTTTTACTTTTTATCAGTTTTCACTAAAAACATTACTGCTACTCCTGTTTGTATGCCAAAAACATTGTGCGTTGTGCCTGCTATTTTTGGGTTTTGTCTTACATCTGATTGTGTATCAACGATATAGACAAAATCAAATTCACGTTCTATAATTTTTCTAAAAC
>JAAFJG010000144.1 GCA_013298075.1 Cytophagales bacterium
TTCGCGGAATATAACTTTTGATGTCCCAATTACCTCAATCAATCCATTCGAGTTTTTGTCGCAATTCAATTATTCGCGGAATATAACTTTTGATGATGTCCACCATGTATCATACATAGTGGTTGTGATTTGTCGCAATTCAATTATTCGCGGAATATAACTTTTGATTTTTGAAAATGATTAACTATAAAAATTGATTAAAATAAGTCGCAATTCAATTATTCGCGGAATATAACTTTTGATAAGGCAAAGTTAGATTTTTAGCATACTATATAAAGTCGCAATTCAATTATTCGCGGAATATAACTTTTGATTAGATAAAATATATGTCAACAAACCAAATTGGTTTGTCGCAATTCAATTATTCGCGGAATATAACTTTTGATTAACCCATAAATATTTGAATTAACTTCACCTACAGTCGCAATTCAATTATTCGCGGAATATAACTTTTGATAGTCCCAGCATTTTAGTTTGGGCATAAAGTAACGGTCGCAATTCAATTATTCGCGGAATATAACTTTTGATAGGGA
The DNA here is from genome assembly GCA_013298075.1 of Cytophagales bacterium. Lineage (GTDB taxonomy): Bacteria > Bacteroidota > Bacteroidia > Cytophagales > Microscillaceae > RDXZ01. The sequence goes on from JAAFJG010000144.1 coordinate 534, forward strand.
AGTAGTTCTTTTTGGAATGAGGAAACACAGTCGCAATTCAATTATTCGCGGAATATAACTTTTGATAACCACTCCCGCAAAAGCATGGGGGCGTTTTAATGGGGGTCGCAATTCAATTATTCGCGGAATATAACTTTTGATAAACTAATAAAAGCATTATCTTTTAAAACTCTTTTAAAGTCGCAATTCAATTATTCGCGGAATATAACTTTTGATATGTTAAAAACACGTTGCATCTGCTCCTCTGTAATGTCGCAATTCAATTATTCGCGGAATATAACTTTTGATATAATTGTAAAAACGCAATTTATAAAAGTTGATGGTAAGTCGCAATTCAATTATTCGCGGAATATAACTTTTGATGGTTTCTTGGCGTTATCCTACTTTTCACGCCCATTAAATGTCGCAATTCAATTATTCGCGGAATATAACTTTTGATACGCATTTGATTATGAAAAACTCAAAATCAATTTGTCGCAATTCAATTATTCGCGGAATATAACTTTTGATATTGTTAGAAACTACCAATATTCCAGACGAAAAAAGTCGCAATTCAATTATTCGCGGAATATAACTTTTGATTATATATTTCTATTGATTACCATTGTAACCACCTAACGTCGCAATTCAATTATTCGCGGAATATAACTTTTGATACCATGCTAATTTGTCTAAATTGGTTATTTCAAAGTCGCAATTCAATTATTCGCGGAATATAACTTTTGATAAGAGTTTACTCGGACTGATTACCAAGTTAGCCTAAGTCGCAATTCAATTATTCGCGGAATATAACTTTTGATTCATTTTCTTGTTTTAACAAGATTCTACTATTAAGGTCGCAATTCAATTATTCGCGGAATATAACTTTTGATTTCATCTTATCTAACAAACTTTATATACATATATTTGTCGCAATTCAATTATTCGCGGAATATAACTTTTGATAAAAGATAATGATGGGTATAGTATAGGTTTACAATTGTCGCAATTCAATTATTCGCGGAATATAACTTTTGATTGTTTCCTCTAATTCTTCTTTGGTATCCATTGAAAAAGTCGCAATTCAATTATTCGCGGAATATAACTTTTGATATCTATATTTATTGATTACTCATGTAACCACCTAAGTCGCAATTCAATTATTCGCGGAATATAACTTTTGATAATTATAATTGCTATTAGGTTTGCTAATAGGGATGTCGCAATTCAATTATTCGCGGAATATAACTTTTGATCAGTATTCCATTTAGCCACTGCTTTATTGGTAAAAGTCGCAATTCAATTATTCGCGGAATATAACTTTTGATGATAGGTGGAGGTAGTCTCCGCCCTAAAAGCATGGGGTCGCAATTCAATTATTCGCGGAATATAACTTTTGATCAACCAAAGCAGCAATGTGGCAAAAAACCACTCCTGTCGCAATTCAATTATTCGCGGAATATAACTTTTGATTTATTATTATGCAAGCAGGAGATCGTCTCGCTAAAGGTCGCAATTCAATTATTCGCGGAATATAACTTTTGATAACTCAGTTTTTTTAAGGACAACACCCTCATTTGAGTCGCAATTCAATTATTCGCGGAATATAACTTTTGATAGTTATATACTTTAGATTTAGAACATAATCAACTTGTCGCAATTCAATTATTCGCGGAATATAACTTTTGATAAGAAATCGATGAAAAGAAATTACTCAACCATTCTGTCGCAATTCAATTATTCGCGGAATATAACTTTTGATTACCATATTAAACATTCAGAAATAAGAAAAGAAATGTCGCAATTCAATTATTCGCGGAATATAACTTTTGATAAAACGAAATTGGCTTTGAATTTGCAGGTCAATTTATGTCGCAATTCAATTATTCGCGGAATATAACTTTTGATAATGGGATATGGTTAATTCCAAATTTGAATGGTAAGTCGCAATTCAATTATTCGCGGAATATAACTTTTGATTTCTGTCGTTTGTTTCGTTACTTCCATCACTCAAAGTCGCAATTCAATTATTCGCGGAATATAACTTTTGATAATAAATAAGTATTTGAAAGCTGTGGAAAAAATATTTTATTTTGAAAAGTGGTTTTAAACTAGTTATTTTGCATAAAAAAGAATATATATGTCAAATCTATCCATATTTTCCCAAATTTTATTGGGTAAAATTCAGAATA
>JAAFJG010000143.1 GCA_013298075.1 Cytophagales bacterium
TTTTCAGTACTTTATTCTGTATTGCATTGTAAAAGTATTTTGCAAGATAAACCTATTAAACTAAAAAAAGAATCAACAGAAAGAGAAGAAAAATTAACTTTGGAATTTTATAATGATTATCAAGGTCTTAAAGAAGCATTATTTTTCGATATTGTGGATAAAAATATTGACAAGAACGAATATGATTTATTGAATGTTACACAAATTTTGTTGGATAGAATCATTTTTATTTGTTTTGCGAAAGATAAAGGACTTTTGCCAGCCAATTATATCAAATTAATTATTGAAGAATGGGAAAGAAGAATAGAAGAAGGAGAAAATATTTCTTTATTTGATAGATTTAAAACGCATTTTGAGTTTATCAATACAGGTTTTAAAAGTAAAAAATATGATATTTTTGGTTATAATGGTGGTCTTTTTTCTGCTGATAATTTTCTATATAATTTAAAAATTAGTGATAATATTTTACAATTACAAACCAAATATATTAGTCGTTATGATTTTGATTCTGATATTGATGTGAATATTTTGGGAAATATATTTGAACATAGTTTAAACCAACAAAATGCGTTTAAATTAGTAGAACAAGCAAAAGATTTACGCAAAGGAAGTTTAAAACTCAATGAAACAGGGCAAATTATCACCCAAGATAAAAAAGAAAATCAGGAAAATAAACGTAAAAAAGATGGTATTTTTTATACACCAAAATTTGTTACAAAATATATGATTGAAGACACATTAGGCATGATGTGTGAGAATAAAAAGAATGAATTAAGTTGGGATAATATAACCTTAAAAAAAATTATTACGTATCAAAATTGGTTAAAAAATTTAAAAATTTTAGACCCAGCGTGTGGTTCGGGAGCATTTTTAAATCAAATTTTGAGTTTTTTAATCGATGAAAATGACCAAATAAATAGACTAAAATGTAATTTTGAGGAAAAACCTTATTATCCTGTCAATGTTTCTGAAATTTTAGAAAACAATATTTATGGAGTTGATATTAATAAAGATAGTATTGGAATTACAAAATTATCACTATCTTTAAAAAATGCTCAAATGCGACAAAAATTAAACGAATTGAGTGATAATATTAAAATTGGAAATTCATTGATTGCAGATAAAAATATTGATGAAAAGGCTTTTGATTGGTCAAGAGAATTTGTAAAAATAGTACAAAAAAATAAAAATAAAAAAGATGTTTTTTTTGATTTAATCATAGGAAATCCGCCTTATGGTGCTTTTTTTGATACTAATTCTAAAAAATATTTACAAAAATATGACGAACTTACGCCAGATTTTGAAAGCTATTATTATTTTATTACCAAAGGAATCGAACTTTTAAAAGACGATGGAATTATTACTTATATCATTCCAAATACTTTTTTATCGAATCAATTTGCACAAAAATTTAGAGAAAATTTAATCAGTCATTACACCATCCTGTCGCTTACAGACTTATCTTTACTCGATATTTTTAACGAAGCAAAAGTAAGAACTTGCATTTTTAATATACAAAAACAACATAATTTATCACAACAAACCAAAGTTTCTGTCTATGATTTTGATACAAAAAACATTCAAATAGAAAGGATTTTAGATAAAAATTATTTGCAAAATAACTTACAAAATTGGCTTACTTTATTTACAAATTCTTCTGAAACTGATAATTTAATTGCTAAAATTAAGAAAAATGCTGTAGATTTAAACAAAAATTGTGAAGTTTCGCAAGGATATATTCCATACAGACGCACTGATTTAGTGAAAAATTTTGGAGAAAAAGAAGGCAATGAAATTGTGGATAAGAGATTATGGCACGCAAACGAAAAATTATCTGACGAATATAAAAATGAAATTTTGGGCAAAGATTTGCAAAGATATTATTATAAAAAAAGAAATTTATTCATTAAATATGGCAAACACGTGGCGAGTTATGTCCATACTAAATTTTTTGTTTCGCCTCGAATTTTAATTCGTGAAATTGCAGAAAAAATGCTTACCTGCACTTATATAACGGAGGAATTTTTTACGAGTTCGTCTATTATTTCTGTGATTGATAGAAACTCAAACGTTGATTTGAAATATATTTTGGCAATTTTAAATTCAAAATTAATCGGTTGGTTTCATTATAATACGTCTCCAAAGGCTAAAAAAGGACTTTTTCCTAAAATTTTAATTGTTGATGTTCGAAAATTGCCAATCGTGGAAGTTGATAAAAATTCGCAGCAGATTTTCATCAATAAAGTAGAACAAATTTTAAGTTTAAAAAATGATTTTCAAAAAAATAAAAAAGATGTTTTTGATGTTTTACAATCATATTTTAAAAATAAAAACTTAAATAAAAAAATTGAAAATTGGGTAGAATTAGATTGGAATATGTTTTTAACCGAACTCACAAAATCGAAAATTGATATGTCAATCAAAGACCAAATTAAGTGGAAAAATTTCTTTCATGAAGAACAACCTAAAATAAAAGCAATTACAGAAAAAATCCAAACTCTCGAAAAAGAAATAGATAATCTGGTCTATGAATTATATAATTTGACAAAAGAAGAAATACAAATCATTGAAAATCAATAAATTAACCTAAAAAATAATGCAAATATTTCAAAAAACAGTTTTAAAAGAATTTGTAGCACTACAAAATCAAGACGAAATAAAAAATGCTTTTGATAAATTTCAAGCTCATTTTGCCAATAAAAATATTCAAGAAAA
>JAAFJG010000145.1 GCA_013298075.1 Cytophagales bacterium
TTATCAGAGTTTAACTTTTATATGTATAATTTTTTTAAAACGGTTTAATGGTGCTTTTGAATCAATAAGTATTCTTTTAAAGAAATATAAAAACCATTCAAATGTAGAAACGTCGATTGGTCTAATTATTAGAGCGAGTCTGTTAGATGTAATTGTGCTTTTGTACTTGAAAACTTTTGAAGATGAGATATGTAGTGAAGGTATTGAAACCACAAATAAATTTAACAAAATAATTAATGAATTTATGAGCGAACAACTTAAGTTTGCTTTAGATCATTTGATTTTTCTTCGCAGTCTTAATCAAATTAGCAAAATAGAATTTCAAGAGGAATTAAACATAGTTCACACCAGCTTCATACATCTTTTTAATTCAGAAAATATTGATAAATCTGACCCTACAAAAAATCTGATTTATAAAAAAAAACGAAGTGTAAAAGAATACTATAAAAGAATCCAATCTCACTCCAAAAATAAAATGCAATCTAAAGATTTATACAATTTATATACCTATTATTCTAAATACGATCATTTTGGTTCAATGACACATTTTTTACAGACAGATAATATAGCGTTTAATCTTACAAGAATTCTAATATCTTTAGAAAATATGATTTTTGGCTTTGACGAAAGTTTAAATACTTTATATTCTCCTGTGGATATATTTAAAAAGGAAAAAGAAGTTTTGGAAACATTAAAGAACCAATTTGAGAATTTGATAAAATAAATAAAACTTTTTATGAGGAAATTGCGGCTCTATTTAGGGATAGTCAATTAATCAGGATTGTTTTCTATTTATTACGAACAAACCTTATAGAACCTTTACCACGTGTATCATCCGTTATTTTCATTATTGGTTGAGCACTTTCAGAAAAAGAACCACCAGCAAAATTCCCGTCAGAACCTAATCCTAATAACATAGGTCGGTAAACATTGCTAACTAAATATATATCGGATGTCCAAAGAGCGGTATGAGTGCCTTTAAACTCGAATTCAAATGATTGATTTTTTCCTGGTTGAAACAAACCTGCTGGCAAAGCATTAAACCCCGACTTATTTGTACCTCTAAAACTACCATCATTTGTTGATAATAGATTTTTAACAGTTTCCGTATTTATTTTTTTATCTAAAATTTTACCATCAATTATTCCTGTACTGCTATAGTTCTCAAAACCACCGTACTTATTTATTAAATCCACATAATCTTTTACAGTTGGTATTCTCCACCCTTGAGGCAAAATTATTGATTTAGTTTCAAATAATGTCAGCATTTTACCATAGCTATGGTTCACTATTTGGTTATAATATACTCCATTTTTTCCATCATAATTCTCGCTAGTCCATTCTAAATTATCTATTGTTACAGTTTTGTACTCTCTGCCCTCAATTGAAACAGTTCCTGTAATATTAATTTGCGGACTATCCTCGTTTTTTGTTTCTTTTTTGCAACTAAACTGAAAAGATGTTAAACAAACAGAAAGAATAAGCAGTAAAGTTTTAATAAGATTTTCTTTTTTCATATTAGATTAAATTTTGCACAACGCAATGTTTTTATTAGTTTTAGTACTATACTTGTTAAAAGCAAATTTAAATTACAGATACTAAATACCCAACCCAATAATTTACTTACTAAAGCAAAATAATACTAAGTTGTGTAATTTGTTACTATATTTGAGAATATAAAATTTAATTTGATGACATTAGGAGAAAAACTTAAAAAAATACGTGTTGAAAAAAACTTCACACAGGAACACGTAGCGTTTGAACTGGGTATTTCTCAAAAAACTTATTCTAATTTTGAGAATAATAAAACCAACCCCTCTTTTACTCAAATAGAACAGATCGCGGCTATTTTAAACGCTCGGGTTATTGATTTTTTAACTGATGAGAAAATTGTTTTTAATCAAAATACCGAAAATGGGTATAACAACGGTATTGTTTTATATCAAGAAACATCTCATAAATTATATGAACAATTTGAACTTCGTATAAAACAGTTACAAGAAGAAAACGATTTCTTAAAAGAGCTTATTAGGAAATAGTTATTGTATAATTTTTATTTTTCTCTACTTTAGTTTCACCTGCTCTTTGTTCTTTGCAACCTCGAAGCGTAAATTGTAGGGTTTGTAATCTTTTTTTCCCCGTTTATCCTTAAAATTAACGCAGCGTTCTAAGGATTTGTAAATAAAATGGAGTCTCCAGACTCCAGTAACCTACATTTTATTATTTTTAGCGGAGTTTGGAAACTGCTTCCTATACAACTTCCTTACACTATTTCACAAAACTCCTTGATATTTTTCTGTAACTGCTTTGCATGATTTGAAACATCGCGTTCAATCTTATAATCAACATATTTGGCGGTATGGCACAGGTCAAATAAATTTGAATATTCGAAGGCAATTTCACTAGCGTGATTTTCTACCAGTTCATTTAAAACTTTATGCGCAGAAATACCATATCTCTGATTAGTACAGTATTGTTCAAAAGTTTGTATTTTAAAGGTACTTTTAGAATTTGTTGCTTTCAA
>JAAFJG010000146.1 GCA_013298075.1 Cytophagales bacterium
TTTTTTTTTTTTTATTATTAAACTCCCCAATGTCGCAATTCAATTATTCGCGGAATATAACTTTTGATAAAATAGTACCTTTCTTTGTTGCTCCTATTTTCAGTCGCAATTCAATTATTCGCGGAATATAACTTTTGATTATTGATACAGAAACATCGTCTGAGGAAGATGAGGAGTCGCAATTCAATTATTCGCGGAATATAACTTTTGATTATAAATGATTTTAAAACTGAACACGCAAAAGAATGTCGCAATTCAATTATTCGCGGAATATAACTTTTGATATTATTAAAAGTATTTAGAATGATACCCGACAAATGTCGCAATTCAATTATTCGCGGAATATAACTTTTGATTTTGGCTCCCACATAAAAAATACGTTACCAAGTTGTCGCAATTCAATTATTCGCGGAATATAACTTTTGATCCAAAAATAAATTTTTCCTTAAGAATGTATCAGGGAGTCGCAATTCAATTATTCGCGGAATATAACTTTTGATATGTTAAAAATTGTATTATCTTATTTTTCTAAAAAAACTGTCGCAATTCAATTATTCGCGGAATATAACTTTTGATAAATCTAAGAATATTAAATTTAGAAAATAATAAAGTCGCAATTCAATTATTCGCGGAATATAACTTTTGATCTTACAAGTCCTCTCGCAGAAATTTCGACTGTTTGGTCGCAATTCAATTATTCGCGGAATATAACTTTTGATAAAAACAGCCTTACAACGCTTGAAACCTAATATTTAGTCGCAATTCAATTATTCGCGGAATATAACTTTTGATACAACAAATATTAGTTAAATCACCATCAGGGCATATTTGTCGCAATTCAATTATTCGCGGAATATAACTTTTGATATTAAAGAATCATTTTTATTAAATAGTTCTTTTGGTCGCAATTCAATTATTCGCGGAATATAACTTTTGATAACAGACTTTGCAACGTCTAAATTATTGGCTTTGCATAGTCGCAATTCAATTATTCGCGGAATATAACTTTTGATATAATTATGTTTTCTATGGAAGTTAATCAAAAAGTCGCAATTCAATTATTCGCGGAATATAACTTTTGATATTGATAAATAATGCGATTGAAAATAGTTTAAAAAGTCGCAATTCAATTATTCGCGGAATATAACTTTTGATATTGAAGATATTACTATTGATAAAAAAGCGTATAACTGTCGCAATTCAATTATTCGCGGAATATAACTTTTGATTTGAGGCTGTCTTCGTGAAAATATGAGATTCTAACTGTCGCAATTCAATTATTCGCGGAATATAACTTTTGATACTACAATAGTTATATTGGTAGGGAAATCCGTGTGGAGTCGCAATTCAATTATTCGCGGAATATAACTTTTGATACTTATACTACTCCCCTCCTACTCTTGTATTTTCCTGTCGCAATTCAATTATTCGCGGAATATAACTTTTGATTATATAATTTTCTTGTTATATAGGTTTTGTGAGCCTGTCGCAATTCAATTATTCGCGGAATATAACTTTTGATATAATTGGAATCGTAGAAAATTTGGTAAAGATTACGCGTCGCAATTCAATTATTCGCGGAATATAACTTTTGATGTATATTACCTGAAGTAGAATCTAATTTATCTAATGTCGCAATTCAATTATTCGCGGAATATAACTTTTGATTTTTACTATTAAAAGTTTTATATTTGTATTCATGTCGCAATTCAATTATTCGCGGAATATAACTTTTGATATTTATGGATTGATAAATCTATTAAAAATGGGGTTAGTCGCAATTCAATTATTCGCGGAATATAACTTTTGATTGTAGTAAATGAGGCTATTGATTTAAGGGCGACTCATGTCGCAATTCAATTATTCGCGGAATATAACTTTTGATTATGAAAATATCTGAACTTTTAAATTTTTGCGAAGAAGTCGCAATTCAATTATTCGCGGAATATAACTTTTGATGTAAAAAGACAAATAGATTGATGTAATCTATTCTTGTCGCAATTCAATTATTCGCGGAATATAACTTTTGATAGGTTGTGCATCCGTTGAATTTTCTAAATTTTCACCGTCGCAATTCAATTATTCGCGGAATATAACTTTTGATAAAAGTCTTGCCACCAGCAAGTTTTTTGATTTCTTGTCGCAATTCAATTATTCGCGGAATATAACTTTTGATACTGCAAAGGTAGTGTTTTTATTCCAAAATAACCTAAGTCGCAATTCAATTATTCGCGGAATATAACTTTTGATAGAATTATTTAATCTAAAAAGTTTAATATGTTTGGTCGCAATTCAATTATTCGCGGAATATAACTTTTGATACAAAAATTTTGTTTATTTCTATTGCTTAAACCAGTCGCAATTCAATTATTCGCGGAATATAACTTTTGATAAGACAAGAAGCCAAAACATTTACACAATTATTTTGTCGCAATTCAATTATTCGCGGAATATAACTTTTGATAGGAATGAGCGACC
>JAAFJG010000147.1 GCA_013298075.1 Cytophagales bacterium
CAAACCTTCTGAAATTACGCCTTTTACAGCTTATATGTTAGGAAAAATATGCCAAGAAGCAGGTTTGCCCAAAGGAGTTTTGAATATTTTGCACGGACAAGGTGGAAAAATTGGCGCAAAATTAGTCGCTCACCCCAAGATAAAAGCTGTTTCTTTTACAGGTGGCACGCAAACAGGCGCAGAAGTAGCCCGATTAGCCGCCCCACAATTCAAAAAAATATCTTTAGAATTAGGTGGGAAAAATCCAACTATTATTTTTGCCGATGCCAATTATGAAAAAGCATTAGAAAATGCTGTGAAATCATCTTTTACCAATCAAGGACAAATTTGCTTGTGCGGTTCACGTATTTTTATAGAAAAAAATATTTACGAAAAATTTAAAATTGATTTTATAGAAAAAATAAAATTGCTTAAAATTGGTTTACCTTCTGATGAAAATACAGAATTTGGAGCGGTTGTTTCTTTGCCTCATCTTCAAAAAGTAATGACTTATATCGAATTGGCAAAAGCCGAAGGTGGCAATATTTTGATAGGTGGAGAAAGAATTAAAATGGAAAATGAAGGAAAAAATGGCTATTATCTTTCGCCCACCGTGATAGAAAATTTGCCTTTTGATTGTAGAACCAATCAAGAAGAAATTTTTGGAGCAGTCGTAACTATGATGCCTTTTGAAACCAAAGAAGAAGTTTTAATGTATGCCAATAGCGTAAAATATGGACTTTCTGCGAGTGTTTGGACGAATAATTTAGAAACTTCTAATTTTTTAGCCCAAAATCTTGAGGTTGGAATTGTTTGGATAAATACTTGGTTATTGCGTGATTTGAGAACATCTTTTGGAGGAATGAAACATTCAGGCGTGGGCAGAGAAGGCGGAGAAGATTCTTTATTATTTTTTACAGAGCCAAAAAATATTTGTATAAAAATGGAATAAAATCTATTAACACGAGATTAACATCAATTTCTTATTTTTATTTTAAACCTTTTTAATTTCTTTAGGTCTTAGTAATGTGTTTCAATAATGAAACAATCATTAAATTACTTAACTTTTTTTAAAATTATGAAAACTAAAATTTTGTTTTTTGCTTTTATTTTTATTATGTCAATATCGAGTCTTTTTGCACAAGAAAAAGGCAAAAGAAGGGCTGAAACTCCTGAACAACGTGCTACAAATCAATCTAATCATTTGACAAAAAAATTAGGATTGAATGACGCACAAAAAAAACAAGTCTATGATTTTTCTTTGGCAAGCAATCAACAAATTGACCAAGAACGTACTACAAAGGAAAAAGGCGACCATAAAAAAGTTATGCAAATCCACAAAGATTTGGACACAAAAATAGAAGGTATTTTGACTGTTGACCAAAAAACTAAGTTTCAAACGCTTAGACAACATCAATCAGACAAAAGAAAAGATAAAAAAGGAGAAAAACATAACGACTAATTTATCAAAATAAATTTCTAAAAAAAAACATTCTTAAAAAAAATTAAGAATGTTTTTTTATTTGTAATGATTTTTTGTGTTATCTACTTTTCCAAGCAATTTCATCAATTTGTAAATCTTTGTGCATTTGTCTGCATAACATAAACAAATAATCAGACAATCTATTCAAATATTGATATACTAATTCATCTACTTTTGTGGTATTTGTCAAAGCAATTACCAATCTTTCGGCACGCCTACATACGCATCGGGCAACTTGTCCAAAAGAAATACTTTGATGTCCACCTGGTAAAATAAAATTTCGCAAAGGCTCTACTTGTATATCAATTTCATCTATTGCTTTTTCTAATGCTTCTACATCTTCTGGGATAAGAGTTGGAATTTTGAATTTTGCATCTTCTTCTAAGGCTAAAATTGAGCCTATAATAAACAAATTATTTTGTATAGACCTCAAAAAATCTATTCTATTTTGATTGACAGGTTGGTCAGCCAATAATCCAACATGAGCATTTAATTCATCAACCGTTCCATAACTATCAATTCTTAAATCGGCTTTTGATACTTTTGTTCCTCCAATAAGGCTTGTAGTACCTTTGTCGCCTACTTTTGTGTATATTTTCATTCTAATATCATTTGAAAGTGTAAAGGTAAATTATTTTTAGTAGATTTACAAAAATACATCATAAAAATAAAAAACTTATTTAAACTAAAATCATTCTAAAATATTACATAAAGAAGTTTTAAAATTATTTTGCGTATAATTTTTTTATTGATTATATTTGCAAATCATTTGAGATATACATTAAAAAAATAAAAATATGGAAAAATATATCAATCCTTTTACAGATTTTGGATTTAAAAAAATATTTGGAGAAGAAGATAATAAAGATTTATTAATAGATTTTTTAAATACTTTATT
>JAAFJG010000148.1 GCA_013298075.1 Cytophagales bacterium
TTTGAAATTAGGACAACAAGCCACCACACTTTCGGGAGGCGAAGCACAAAGAGTAAAATTAGCCACAGAACTTTCACGCAGGGACACAGGAAAAACTTTATATATTTTAGATGAACCAACAACAGGCTTGCATTTTGAAGATATTAATGTTTTGATGGACGTTTTGCATCGATTGGCTGACAAAGGCAATACCATTTTGATTATCGAACATAATTTGGACGTGATTAAAGTCTGTGATTATGTGATTGATATGGGGCATGATGGCGGCTCAAAAGGTGGTGAAATTATTTTTGAAGGAAGTCCTGAAGAAATGATAAAAAGCGATGTTGGTTTTACAGCAGAATATCTTAAAATCGAAATGAGCAGATAAACACAAACAAGATTTATATGATTTTAGTATTTTTTAATATTTATTCGCTTGATTTTCAATAATTTATAATTTTAAAAAAATAGATTATTAGAAAATTGTTCTATAACTAATTTTGCTTTATTATGAATAAAAATGGTTCTTGGGAAATTTGTACGAACAATGAAAATGTATTTTTTTGAATTGCCTCCAGATTTATCTGGAGGATAATATAAAATTCAATTATTGGCTTTAGCCGAAATTTTTATATTTATTAAATGGGCATTTTTCTATATTTTTTTAAATAAAAGGCTCTTTATATATAGACTAAAATTAGCCCCACAATAATTTCCTAAAAACCATAAAATGATATTTATGCTATTTATTGCGAAATATATAAAAATATAAATTCGAAAGAAAAATAAAATTTCGGCTAAAGCCAATGATTGAATTTAATATTATCCTCCAGATAAATCTGGAGGCAATTCAAAATATAATTCAAAAAAAAATTTCATTTTTGGCATAAATTATCTAAAAACTAAAAAATATAATTAACTATTTTTGATTATACATAAAAAAATCTCAATAAAAAAATGAAATCTATACGTCCACAAGATATTTCAACGGCACAATTTCACGCCTATATGTTGGGTGCGATAGCGCCACGTCCTATTGCTTTTGCTTCTACGATAGATAAAAATGGCAATGTAAATTTAAGTCCATTTAGTTTTTTTAATGCGTTTGGGTCTAATCCGCCCATTTTAATTTTTTCGCCTGCACGTCGTGTGCGTGATAATTCTGAAAAACATACCTTAGAAAATGTGAGAGAAGTTCCTGAAGTTACCATTAATATTGTCAATTATGCGATAGTAGAACAAATGTCTTTGGCGAGTACAGAATACGAAAAAGGTGTTGATGAGTTTATCAAATCTGGGCTTACTCCTACCAAATCTACACTCGTAAAACCTCCTTTTGTGGCAGAATCTCCTGTGGCTTTTGAGTGCAAAGTCAATCAAGTAATAGAAACAGGAAAAGAAGGCGGAGCAGGAAATTTGATTATTTGTGAGATTGTTATGGCACATATTAAGGAAGAAATTTTGGACGAACAAGGAAAAATAGATACGAAAAAAATTGATTTAGTGGGCAGAATGGGCGGAGATTGGTATGTGCGTGCTAATCACGAGGCTTTGTTTGAAATCGAAAAACCGAATATAAAAAAAGGAATTGGCGTAGATAATATTCCCCAAAAAATAAGATTAAGCCATATTTTATCGGGCAATAATTTAGGAAAATTGGGCAATATTGAAGTATTACCTTCACTGGAATCGATAGAAAAATTTGCGATTGAAAATTATTTACATCAATTAGAAATAAAAGGCAATGATTTGGAAAATTATTTACATACATTTGCCAAAAATTTATTAGAAAAAAATCAAACTGAAAACGCTTGGAAAGTACTTTTGTATAGTTTGAAATAGTTTTTTTTGAAATAAAATCATTTTTAATTTATATTTTTCGTTATCAAACTAAAATGTTATTTTTATCTTATTTTAATTTTTTAAAAATATGCAAACACTCATAAAAATATCCACAGAAGAATATTTAACACTCGAAAAAAATGCAACTTTTAAAAGCGAATATCACGCAGGAGAAATTATAAATATGGCAGGAGCAAGTATTACTCATAATTTATTGGTTATGAATATTGGAGCAGAATTAACTTTTTGCCTCAAAAAAAAGAATTGTTATGTATATGCGAGTGATTTGTTACTGCATTTGCCTTTGGTCGATAAATTTGTTTATCCTGATGTGAGTGTAGTTTGTGGCGAAGTGATTTTGGGTGATAAAAAACAAGGAATTGATGTGTTGTGTAATCCGACTATTGTCATCGAAGTTTTGTCGGATAGCACAGAATTATACGATAGAACTGAAAAATTTAGTGCTTATCAGACGTTGCCAAGTTTGCAACAATATATTTTAGTGAATAGCAAAAAAAAGCAAATAGAAATTTTTA
>JAAFJG010000149.1 GCA_013298075.1 Cytophagales bacterium
TCATGATATTTTTTATATGAATGATTTTAATTGGAATGTTACACCATCAAACCACAATAGTAGAGAATTTAAGTTGATTCATGAAAAAGTAAAAAGTAATATTGATGAAAAAGCATTGCTTTTTTATTATGAAAAAGATGATAAAGAACTCAATAATTTTATCAAAGATAATTTCAAAATAGGAAAATTTGGATTTATTAAAACTAAAATTGATAAAAATAATTTTATTACGATTTATAATAAATGGCTTCAAGAAGTAAAACCAACCATTGGCGTAAATTGGGATGTGGCTAAAAAAAATGGTATCATTGATGGAGATTTTTATTTGGCTGATTTACTTTCAGATAATAATCAATCTTTAAAAGATAGTTTGTATGTATTGCTCAAAAATAACCATTATGAATCTGCTCGCAAAGTAAATGATATGGGTATGTTTGATGCGTCTTCTTCGCATTTTTCTGATAAACAAGCAGCACATACACAATTTTGGAATAAATATGAACGTCCTCCCAAAGAGGAATATTGGGATTATATTATAGAACGGAGAGATTTGCTCGTGCCGCAAGATGTGAGAGAACGAAAAGGTAGTTTTTTTACACCACAAATTTGGGTAGAACTTTCTCAAAAATACCTTACTGATGTTTTGGGCGAGAATTGGCAAGACGAATATTATATCTGGGACTGCGCTTGTGGTACAGGCAACTTGCTTACAGGATTGACTAATAAATTCAATATTTATGCCTCTACGCTGGATAGACAAGATATTGATGTCATAAAAGACCGTATAAAAAATGGGGCAAATTTGATAGAAAGCAATGTTTTTCAGTTTGATTTTTTGAATGATGATTTTACAAAACTTCCAAAATCTTTACAAAATATTATTAATGACCCTAAAAAAAGGAAAAAATTAGTGGTTTATATCAATCCACCTTATGCGGAGGCACCAAGCAGAGAATTTAAAAAAGCGGGAAAAATTGCAGTTGAACAATCAAAAACAAATGCAAAATATGCGGATTTGTTGGGGCAAGGAAATAGAGAGGTGTTTGCACAGTTTTTGATAAGAATTTATAAAGAAATACCTGATTGTATGTTGGCTCAATTCTCCAAATTAAAAATATTGCAAGGTCAACATTTTATAGATTTTAGAGATAGTTTTTTAGCAAAACTTATAAAATTATTTATTGTCCCTGCTGATACTTTTGACAACGTAACAGGTAAATTTCCGATTGGTTTTTTTATATGGAATACTGCTATAAAAGAAAAATTTAGTACAATTTATACAGATATTTTTGATAAGTCTGGACAAAAAATAAGCACTAAATCTATTACTACCACTGAAATTAATGAATATATAAATGATTGGATAAAACCATATCGAGCTGATATTGAAAAAAATCAACTCATTGGTAAATTTCCATTTATGGGTAATGGTTTTCAAACTCAAAATAATATTCAAATAAGTCATCATAAAATGGTTTATAATGAAGCAGCAGGGCAGTTTTTAATCAATCAAAAAAATGTAAAATACGCTTGTGTATATTTTGCAGTTCGCAAATGTATTGGAGCTACTTGGCTCAATGACCGAGACCAATTTTTATATCCAAAAAACACTTGGGAAACAGATACTGAATTTCATAATGATTGTTTAATTTATACGCTTTTTAGCAATAATATTCAATCTGAATTTGGTGTAAATCATTGGATTCCATTTACAGAATACGAAGTAAATGCAAAAGAAAGATTTGAAAGTGATTTTATGGCAAAATATATTGCAGGAAAAATCGATACTAAAGTAACTTTTAATTTATTTAATAAAGTGGAAAAAAAAGACCAAAAACCTTTGGTATTTTCAAAAGAAGCAAAAGATGTTTTTAATGCAGGACTCGAACTCTGGAAATATTACCACAGCCAAACATTTCCTGCGTATGAAAACATAACAATCGCTTTGGGTGCGTATAATGTCAATGCGAGTTTGTATGATATTCGTGAGCATTTTCAAGGTAGAAATGAATCGGGAAAAATGAACCACAAAAGCAAAGATGCTACATATATGAAGTATATTGATGCGTTGCGTGAAAAATTAAAAGTTTTGGCAAAAAAAATAGAACCAAAAGTATATGAACATAGTTTTTTGTTGGAATAAAGAAAAAAAATAAACTTTTTCAGATAAAAAATGAAATATAAAGCACTTCAATAAGTTATTTTTATCTTCATACAATCAATTTTTACTTTTTTTACGATTTTTTGTTTAAAATATTTGCTTTTTTTAAACAAAAAAAGTAATTTTGTTGGAAATTTATAAAAAATAACAAAACACGAAAAAAACTTACAAATGAAATACCAAAATATCCAAGAA
>JAAFJG010000015.1:0-65102 GCA_013298075.1 Cytophagales bacterium
CAATTATCCATCAAAAAAAAAAAAAAAAATGAAAAAAAGTGTTGTTTTTGTGTTCCTTTGTTTGTTTTTTAGCTCATTTATAGGTGAAAAAAATTATCGCTATATCAAAAATGATATTTTTGGTAAAAGTGAACATATAGAATATGTGGTCAGTTTTGGATTTTTGAATGCAGGAAGTGCTAGGGTAGATGTGAGTAACAAACATTTTTTATTAAATAATAGAATTTGTTATAAAATTGATGTATTAGGACGCACTACGGGCATTGGCGGAGGTATTGTGCGTGTGGAAGATACTTGGCGCACGTATTTAGATACGGCTGCTTTTGTTTCGCATCGATCATTTAGACATGTAGAAGAAGGAAGTTATAGGCGAGAAGAATTGACCGATTTTAATCACGTTACTAAAAAAGGGGTGATGAAATTTGAAGAATATGGCGAAAAAGACCCTGTGAGTAAACGTAAAAAAGGCAAAAAAGATTTTATAATTCCTGATAATGTGCAAGATATGGTGAGTGGTTATTATTATTTGCGTACTTTAAATTTTGATAAAATGAAGATGGACGAAATTGTAATCGTATCAGGAATGTTAGAAGATAAAAATTATGATTTAAAAATCAAATATAAAGGAAAAGATGTGATTAGAACAAAATTTGGAAAAATAAATGCCCACAAAATTGTTCCTATTATGCCTGAAAATCAAATGTTTAGTGGTGAAAATTCGGTGCGTTTTTGGGTTTCTGATGATAAAAATCGTGTTCCTGTGCGTGTAGAAGCAGATATGTTTATTGGAAAAATTGTAGTTGAATTAAAAAATTATGCTCACCTAAAACATAAATTTAATTTTAAATAAATTTTTATAGCCCTTACTTTAACGCGATTTCTGATAAAATAAAAATTCTATCTCAAAAAAATATTTTTTTTAAGATAGAATTTTTATTTATTATTTAGAAAACCAAACTATTTACACGAGTACTTTGTCTTTTTTACTTACTACACGTTTAAATTCTTCGGAAGTCATATTTTCATCTCCTTCCGCTTGCGGACCTACTTCAATTTTTTCGTAGGCTCTCAAACCTGTACCTGCTGGAATTAAATGCCCAACAATTACGTTTTCTTTCAATCCTAACAAATAATCGATTTTACCTGCAATAGCCGCTTCACTTAATACTTTGGTCGTTTCTTGGAACGAAGCCGCAGAAATAAAGCTACTTGTACCTAAAGAAGATTGTGTAATACCTTGCAAAATCGGTCTCGAAACCGCAGGTTGTGCATCTCTTACTTTAGCAATTTTCATATCTCTACGTTTCAAAGAAGAATTTTCATCTCTTAATTGACGTGCATTAACGATTTGCCCTGGTTTCAAGTTTTTAGATTCACCTGCATCAACCACTACTTTCAAATTAAGCATTGAGTCGTTTTCTTTACGGAAAATAAATCTATCTACTGATTGTCCTGGTAAGAAACTTGTATCACCCGGCTCAACGATTTCCACTTTTTGCATCATTTGTCTAACAATACATTCGATGTGTTTATCATTGATTTTTACCCCTTGCAAACGATAAACTTCTTGAATTTCGTTTACTAAATATTCTTGCACCGCAGTTGGTCCTTTGATTGCTAAAATATCTGAAGGCGTAATTGCACCATCAGAAAGTGCTTCTCCTGCACGTATAAAGTCATTTTGTTGTACCAAGATATGTTTTGACAAATTGATCATATAACGTTTTTCGACTGCACCATCTTTTGAACGTACAAATATTTCACGACTACCACGTTTGATTTCGCCATATTCTACTTCTCCATCAATTTCACTTACAACCGCTGGATTAGAAGGATTACGCGCTTCGAATAATTCTGTAACACGTGGCAAACCTCCCGTAATATCTCTATTTTTACCCATAATACGTGGGATTTTTGCTAAGATTTTACCAATATTGATGACCTCATTATTAGTTACAATAATACGCGCACCTGAAGGCAAATTGTATGATTTTTCGATTTCATCACCTTGGTCAATTACGATAGAAGGATTTTTAGTTTTATCTTTGGTTTCGGTAATTACCGTATCTTTGTGTCCTGTTTGAAGATCGGATTCAACTTTACAGTTAATACCTTCTTCGATAGACCTAAATTTAGCAATACCCGCCACCTCTGAGACCATAACGGCGTTAAAAGGATCCCATTCACAAAGCAAATCACCTTTTTTCACGTCTTGTCCATCTTTTACACGCAAATATGAACCATAAGGAACACGAGTGGTCATATATACTTTTTTACCATCGGCTGAAGTAATACGTACTTCACCTGAACGGCTGACAACAATATCAGTAGTTTTGCCTTCATTATCCGCCCCTTCTACCAATCTTACTTCATCTAAACGCAATTTTCCTTCGTATTTAGAGCGAATAGTTGCATCTGCTGCTAAGTTTTGAGCCACCCCACCTACGTGGAATGTACGCAAAGTTAATTGAGTACCCGGTTCACCAATAGATTGTGCAGCAATAACGCCCACCGCTTCTCCAATGTGCGACATTCTACCTGTTGCCAAGTTGCGTCCATAACATTTAGAACAAGTTCCTACTTTGGTTTCACAAGTCAATACTGAACGTATTTCAACGCTTTCGATTCCAGCATCTTCAATCAGTTGTGCAAAATCTTCTGTAATTTCTTCTCCTGCTTCTACTAAAACATCATCACTTACAGGATGCAAAACATCATGCACCGTTACACGTCCTAAAATACGTTCTTTCAACGGCTCGACAATATCCTCATTTTCTTTCAAAGCCATAATTGAAATACCTCTTAAAGTACCACAATCTTCTTCATTGACGATTACATCTTGAGCCACATCAACTAAACGACGTGTCAAATAACCCGCATCGGCTGTTTTTAAGGCAGTATCTGCCAAACCTTTACGCGCTCCGTGTGTAGAAATAAAATATTCTAATACATCAAGTCCTTCTTTAAAGTTTGATAAAATTGGATTTTCGATGATTTCACCTACCGAACCTTGTAAGTTCTTTTGAGGTTTTGCCATCAAACCACGCATTCCACCTAACTGACGAATTTGTTCTTTCGAACCACGCGCTCCTGAGTCCATCATCATATAGATAGGATTAAATCCTTGTCTATCATTTTTGAGTTGGTTCAAAAGTACCTCTGTAATTCTTGAATTTGTTTTTGTCCAAATATCAATTACCTGATTATATCTTTCATTTTCAGTAATAAAGCCCATGTCATAGCTTTCTCTTACGGTTTCTACTTTGATTTTTGCTTCTTTTACCAAGCCATCTTTTTCTTCAGGCACCATTACGTCACCCAAACCAATAGACAAACCACCTCTGAAAGCCGTTTGGAAACCTAAATATTTAATATCATCTAAGAAAGTAGCCGTTTTTGTATTTCCAGCAATTTTGAAAATTTTCGCAATGATAATTTGCAATTTTTTCTTAGTTAATAATTCATTGATATAACCTACTTCTTCAGGTACAAATTTGTTAAAAAGTACACGACCAGCCACAGTTTCAATCAATTCTTCTTTTTTAGTTCCGTCCGCTTGTCTTACAGGCACTCTTACTTTGATATATGCGTGTTTTGATAATCTTTTTTCATTGATTGCCAAAATAACTTCTTCAGGTCCGTAATAATTTTTATTTTCTCCTAATTCAGGATTTTCAGGCGTACCTCTTCTTCCCAAAGTTGAATAATACAAACCCAAAACCATATCTTGTGAAGGCACAGTAACAGGCGCACCATTCGCAGGATTCAAAATATTATGAGCAGATAACATCAAAATTGAGGCTTCTAATACGGCTGCATGTCCCAAAGGAACGTGAACCGCCATTTGATCGCCATCAAAATCGGCATTAAACGCCGTACAAGTCAAAGGATGTAATTGTATTGCTTTTCCTTCTATCAATTTTGGTTGAAAAGCTTGAATACCCAAACGGTGAAGTGTTGGCGCTCTATTCAATAATACAGGGTGTCCTTTTAATACATTTTCTAAAATATCCCAAACAACAGGGTCTTTTCTATCTACAATTTTTTTAGCAGATTTTACTGTTTTAACAATTCCTCTTTCCATCAATTTACGAATGATAAAAGGTTTGAACAACTCAGCAGCCATTTGTTTTGGTAATCCGCACTCGTGCAGTTTCAATTCAGGTCCTACCACAATTACAGAACGTCCCGAATAATCTACCCTTTTTCCTAATAAATTTTGGCGGAAACGTCCTTGTTTTCCTTTCAACATATCAGAAAGAGATTTTAAGGCTCTATTTCCATCGGCACGAACTGCATTTACTTTACGCGAGTTATCGAACAATGAATCAACGGCTTCTTGTAACATACGTTTTTCATTACGTAAAATTACTTCAGGGGCTTTGATTTCGATTAAACGTTTTAAACGATTATTACGAATAATTACTCTGCGATACAAATCGTTCAAATCGGAAGTAGCAAAACGACCACCATCTAAAGGCACCAAAGGGCGTAATTCTGGTGGAATTACAGGCACCATTCTGATAATCATCCATTCAGGTTTATTTTCGATTTTGCCCGGTTTGTTTTCTTCTCTTCCTTTTGATGCTCTGAATGCTTCTACGACTCTCAAACGTTTCAAAGCTTCGGCTTTTCTTTGTTGGGATTTATCGATAGAGGCAGTATTTCTTAGTTCGTATGAAAGTTCATCTAAATTAGTAGCACGAAGTAACATTTCTAATGCTTCGGCTCCCATTTTTGCGATAAATTTATCAGGATTAGAATCTTCTAAACCTTGATTTCCTTGCGGTAATTTATCTAATATATCTACATATTGGTCTTCTGTCAAAAAGTCTAATTTGGCTGCGCCTTCTCCTTTTCCAACTTGGACAACAATATATCTTTCGTAATAAATAATTTGGTCTAATTTTTTAGATGGTAATCCTAATAAATATCCAATTTTATTAGGCAAAGAGCGAAAATACCAAATATGCGCCACAGGAACGACTAATTCAATATAGCCCATTCTTTCACGTCTTACTTTTTTTTCCGTAACTTCTACACCACATCTATCACAGACAATACCCTTGTAACGAATGCGTTTGTATTTACCACAATGACATTCCCAATCTTTTACTGGACCGAAAGTTTTTTCACAAAATAGACCATTCATTTCAGGTTTATAAGTGCGGTAATTGATTGTTTCAGGCAATGTAACTTCTCCTCTTGCATTATCTTTGATAGATTCTGGAGAGGCTAAACTAATGGTAATAGTACGAAATTCGTTATCAAACTTCTTATTTTTTTTATTATTAAGAGCCATTACGATATTTGTTAAATTTTTTTTTAATTAAATAAACCTAAAAATAAAATTGTATTTTTTACAATTTTTAGTTAGTAATTATTTGTGTATTAAACCAAACAATTACTAACTATTTTATAATTAGCTTTCCGTTATTCGAGTGTGATTTCCAAAGCCAAACCACGCAATTCGTGTATCAATACATTAAATGATTCAGGAATTCCTGGTGTAGGTATATTTGCACCTCTTACAATAGCTTCATAAGCTTTTGCACGTCCCATTACATCATCAGATTTCACTGTTAAGATTTCTTGTAATACATTAGCCGCCCCAAAAGCCTCTAACGCCCACACTTCCATCTCTCCAAAACGCTGTCCACCGAATTGTGCTTTCCCTCCCAATGGTTGTTGAGTGATTAAAGAATAAGGTCCGATAGATCTTGCGTGCATTTTATCATCAACTAAGTGTCCTAGTTTCAACATATAAATAACACCTACCGTAACAGGTTGCTCAAATTGTTGTCCAGTCAAACCATCATATAAATAAGTACGTCCATATTCAGGAATACCTGCTTCTATTAGTTCTTTTTTTACATCTAATTGTGTTGCTCCGTCAAAAATTGGTGTGGCATATTTTCGTCCTAATTTTAAACCTGCCCAGCCTAAAATTGTTTCATAAATTTGCCCTAAATTCATACGAGAAGGTACACCCAAAGGATTTAAAACTATATCCATTGGCGTTCCATCTGGCAAAAACGGCATATCTTCAGGAGATACAATTCTTGCTACGACCCCTTTATTTCCATGACGACCTGCCATTTTATCACCTACTTGCAATTTACGTTTTTTGGCTACATAAACTTTCGCTAACTGCACAATTCCTGTTGGTAATTCATCACCTACTTCTTTGGCATATCTTTCACGTTTGAAAGCACCAGATATTTCATTGCGACGGCGATTATAATTTTTAACCAAAAGAACTACCAATTTATTTAAACGTTCATTATCTGTCACTTTTTCGAAATTAAGATTGATTAAAACGTTTACTTCTTCTGGCACTACATAAGAAGTTTCATCAGAATATGGATCTTTTTCAGGGAATAATGACCTTACAACTATGTCATAAGAAAATTTAACTCCTTTTCCAATCCACTCACGATTAGGCTCAAATTTATGTTTTAAAACCAAACAAGATTGTCCCTCTAATAAATCTACCATTTTTTCAATCATTCTCAAACGAATGGCTGTTAATTTTTTGGCATATTCAACAGTTAAAACTTTTAGTTCTTGTTTTGCTTTTTCTCTCAAATCTTTATCTCTTTTCGGTCTTGAGAAAAGTTTTGTTTCTATCACCACTCCACGCAAAGACGCAGGAGCTCGCATAGAAGCATCTTTTACGTCGCCTGCTTTGTCTCCAAAAATGGCACGCAACAATTTTTCTTCAGGCGTAGGGTCAGTTTCTCCTTTGGGAGTAATTTTTCCTACTAAAATATCGCCTTCACGTACAAAAGTACCTTCTTGGACGATACCATTTTCATCTAAATATTTGATTGCTTCCTCACTTACGTTTGGAATTTCGGAAGTTAATTCTTCTTCTCCACGTTTTGTATCTCTTACTTCAGTTTCAAATTCTTCGATGTGAATAGAGGTAAAAATATCATTTCTTACTACTTTTTCAGAAATTACAATCGCATCTTCAAAATTATATCCCTGCCAAGGCATAAATGCTACTTGTAAATTGGCACCAAGTGCTAATTCACCATTTTCAGTGGCATACCCTTCGCATAAAACATCACCTTTTTTAACCATTTGTCCTTTTCTAACAATAGGACGAAGATTGATACAAGTATCTTGATTGGTACGTCTAAATTTAATTAGTTCGTAAGTTCTGACATCATCATCAAAAGAAGTAGCCCGAAAATCATCATCATATTCATAATCTAATGTGATTTTTTTAGCATCTACATATATAACTTGTCCATCGTATTCAGCAATAATCAAAGAACGAGAATCAATCGCCAAACGTCCTTCCAAACCTGTACCTACAATAGGCGCGCGTGGTCTTAATAAAGGAACAGCCTGACGTTGCATATTCGAACCCATTAATGCTCTATTCGCATCATCATGCTCTAAGAAAGGAATCAAAGACGCAGCCACAGAAACGATTTGATTAGGGGCAATGTCCATATATTGAACTTCCTCTGGCAATGCCAACGGAAAATCACCCTCAAAACGAGCCTTTACTCTTTCTTGTAAAAAAACTCCATCTTTACTAAGCAGAACGTTTGCTTGCGCAATTTGTTTTCCATCTTCTTCTTCAGCAGTCAAATATATTAAATTTGTGGTTGCTTTTCCGTCTTTTACTTCGCGATAAGGCGTTTCAATAAAGCCCATTCCATTCACTTTTGCGTGAACGCAAAGCGATGAAATCAAACCAATATTAGGTCCTTCGGGAGTTTCAATCGTACACAAACGACCATAATGGGTATAATGCACATCTCGCACCTCAAAACCTGCTCTTTCTCTCGATAAACCACCAGGTCCTAAAGCTGACATACGTCTTTTATGCGTAATTTCAGCCAAAGGATTTGTTTGATCCATAAATTGAGAAAGTTGATTTGTGCCAAAAAATGAGTTAATAACAGACGATAAAGTCCTTGCATTAATCAAATCTACGGGCTTAAAATCTTCATTATCACGCACATTCATACGCTCTTTGATAGTACGAGCCATACGAGCCAAACCGATGCCAAATTGTGTGTAAAGTTGTTCACCCACAGTGCGCACTCTACGATTACTCAAATGGTCAATATCATCAACGACAGCGTTTGAATTAGCTAATTTAATCAAATATTTTACGATTTCGACCATATCATTTTTAGTCAAAACCCTTACTTGATCCACATCAGAAGTCAATTTTTTATTGATACGATAGCGACCTACTTCGCCCAAATCGTATCTTTTATCACTGAAAAATAAACTTTGTATCAATTCTTTAGCAGTTTGCTCATCGGGCGCTTCTGCATTTCTTAATTGACGATAAATATCTTCCAAAGCATCTTTTTCAGAGTTTGATTTATCTTTTTGTAATGTATTATAAATGATAGAATAATCGTTGGCTACTTCTCCAATTCTGTGTAAAATAATCGTTTCTACACCTGATTGCAAAATAGTGGCAATATCTCCCTCACTAATAATCGAATCACGCTCTAATAATACTTCGCTACGTTCTACCGAAACCACTTCACCAGTATCTTCATCAACAAAATCTTCTGCCCAAGTTTTTAACACTCTTGCAGCCAATTTTCTACCGATAGCATTACGCAAATTATCAGGCGTAGCAACTAAATCTTCAGATAATTCAAAAAGTCCTAAAATATCTTTGTCCAAACCATACCCAATTACACGCAAAAGAGTAGTTACAGGAAATTTCTTTTTTCGGTCAATATAGGCAAACATAACATTGTTTACATCGGTTGTAAACTCAATCCAAGAGCCTTTAAAAGGAATAATTCTTGCAGAATATAATTTTGTTCCGTTGGTATGTTTGCTCTGAGCAAAAAACACACCAGGAGAACGGTGTAATTGTGAAACGACCACCCTTTCTGCTCCATTGATAACAAAAGAGGCTTTTCCAGTCATATAAGGAATATTACCTAAAAAAACTTCTTGCTCTATTACTTGTGGTGCATCAGAATCTTCATCTTTACTTGTTAAGCAAAGTTTTGCTTTCAAAGGCACAGAATAAGTAAGACCTCTTTCTATACATTCATCAACCGAATATTTAGGTGGATCGATAGAATAATCAATAAAATCTAATAAAAAGTTTTCCCTTGAATCTCCAATAGGAAAGTTCTCTTTAAAGACTTTGAAAAGTCCCTCGTTTTCGCGTTTTTCTGCGGGAGTATTAATTTGAAGAAAATCTTTGAAAGATTGTAATTGAATATCCAAAAAATCAGGATAATCTACAATTTTTTGAACTCTTGCAAAATTAATACGACCATTTTTATCTTTTGCTTGCATAATTTAGAAATATGACGCTTTTATTATTATTTTTAATTTATTATAATCTCTTATTTTTGAAAAAGAGAATTGTTTAGTCTTTGTATATCATCAATAAAATAAAGAAAATAAATGGCAATAGACCTAATTTTATGTAAATTAGGTCATTGCCATTTAAAAAAACTATTTTAACAAAATCAATATGAATTGAAACATTGTGCAAAATTTGAATTAAGTATAAAATTTTAAAAACAAACCAATTTACTTTTACTTTATGAAGTAACATAACTAACCAAAATTAGTTAGTAAATAGGCGAGCAGTCAAAAATTACTTAACTTCTACTTCTGCTCCAGCATCTTCTAATTGTTTTTTTAATGCGTCAGCCTCGTCTTTAGCTACGCCTTCTTTCAAAGGTTTTGGAGCTGCATCTACTAAGTCTTTCGCTTCTTTCAAACCTAAACCAGTTAAATCTTTTACTAATTTAACGATTTGTAATTTTTGAGCGCCAGCGCTTTTTAAGATAACATCAAAAGACGTTTTTTCAGCTACCACAGGTGCATCACCAGCAGAAGGACCAGAAGCAACCGCTACCGCCGCCGCAGCAGGTTCGATACCATGCTCATCTTTTAAGATTGTTAATAACTCGTTTACTTCTTTCAAAGACAAGTTTACGATTTGTTCCGCAAAAGCTTTTAAATCTGCCATTGTATTATAAAGTTTAAAAATTCGGAGATAAATAAATTAAAAATATTTAAGTTACAAGCTGTTATTTCAAACAACTTTTATAAGTAATAAAAACCAATCACTATTTATAAATAATAAAAAGTGAGGCAGAAAAACTTTACTTACGATTTTATTTCTTCTAATGTTTTGAATACACCTGCTATTTTGCTACTGCTACTTTGTAGTGCAGATGCCAAACTTTTGCCCGGTGATTGGATAGTACCTAATAATTGAGCAATCATTTCTAAACGAGATTTTACTTTTGATAAAGTTTCCAAAGATTCTTCACCAATAAATAAAGACCCATCAATAGATGCACCTTTTAACAAAGGTTTTTTATTGCCTCCCTTGCGAAATTCTTGTAATAATTTGGCTGGGATATTACCTGCTTCATTTGTAAGCATTACTCCTGAAAAGCCTTTTAAGGCAGTTTCATTGAATGGAGTGTAATCAGTACCCGTAGTTTCTAAGGCTTTCTTAATTAAAGAATTTTTTACTACTACATATTCAACGCCTTTATCAAAACACAAACGGCGAAAACGATTGGTATCGTTCACGCTCATGCCTGATGCATCAGCAATATAAAAAAATGTATTATTTGCAAATTTTTCTTTTAATCTGTCAATAATGACCGCCTTTTCTTCTCTTGTCATTTCTTTTCCTTGTTTAAAAAAGGTGATAAAAATTATAGACCTGGTACAGTGGACTTATCTACTTTTACAGAGGTACTCATTGTGCTTGACAAATGAATACTTTTGAAATAAGTACCTTTTGAGCTTGAGGGCTTCAATTTAACCAAAGTCATTAACAATTCCATAATATTGGTTGTTAATTGCTCTGCTGTAAAAGAAACTTTCCCAATTCCAGCGTGAATGATACCAGTTTTATCAACTCTAAAGTCAATTTTACCAGCTTTTACTTCTTTCACTGCTGAAGCAACGTCCATTGTTACAGTTCCTGACTTAGGATTTGGCATTAAGCCTCTCGGACCTAATATTTTTCCTAATTTACCCACTTTTGCCATTACTGTAGGCATAGTGATAATAACATCAACGTCTGTCCAACCTTTTTCAATTTTTTCGATAAAATCGTCCAAACCTACATAGTCAGCGCCAGCGTCTTTTGCATCTTGTTGTTTGTCAGGCGTACACAATACTAACACGCGTACTTCTTTTCCTGTTCCGTGTGGAAGAGCTACCGTACCACGCACCATTTGATCGGCTTTTCGTGGATCTACGCCCAATCTTACATCAACATCAACAGAAGAGTCAAATTTTGTAAAAGAAATTTCTTTTACGATTTTTGCTGCTTCTTCGAGTGTGTAAAGTTTTGAAGCGTCATATTTTTTCGCTGCTTCCTTTTGTTTTTTGGTTAATTTAGCCATTTCAATCGGTATTTAATTTGCATTTTATTGCAAACGAAATGAAAACCATTTTTAAATTTTAATAAATAAATAATTTTTTGTTATTACTACTCCGAAGGTGCTGTACCTGTGATTTTGATACCCATACTTCTTGCTGTTCCAGCAATCAATAACATACCAGCTTCGACTGTAAAAGCATTCAAATCGGGCATTTTAGTTTCAGTAATAACTCTTACTTGATCCCACGTTACAGAACCTACTTTTTTACGGTTAGGCTCACCAGAACCACTTTTGATTTTTGCCGCCTCTAACAACAAATTTGCTGCGGGAGGAGTTTTGATAACAAATTCAAAAGATTTGTCCTTGTAATATGTAATTACAACGGGTAAAACGGTACCTATTTTGTCTTGCGTTCTTGCATTAAACTGCTTGCAAAACTCCATAATATTGACACCTTTACTACCCAATGCGGGACCAATTGGAGGTGCAGGATTAGCCTGACCGCCTTTTACTTGTAATTTTACAAATCCACCTATTTCTCTCATGACGTTTTTTGTTGGCGTAATAAGGAGATAAAATAGCCTTATTAGGCTTGATTATATACTAAGTATTTTTTGAAATTTGGAAGCCTCTCAATATTTGATGCTCACTTCGAAACGCTGAAAGTCTTTCAAAAAATAAACCTATTCAACTTTTGTAACTTGGGAATAATTTAACTCTAAAGGAGTATCGCGCCCAAAAATTTTAACTGTAACTTTTAACTTTTTCTTGTCTTCAAAAACTTCTTCCACAGTACCAATAAATCCATCAAAAGATTCATCAACTACTTTTACTGCTTCGCCTACTACATAAGTATCTCCTGTTTCTGTAATTCCAGCAATATTTGCCTCATCAATATTATTTAAAATACGATTGACTTCGGCAGGTCTTAATGGAATTGGTTTTTTTGAGGCTCCACTTTCGGCTCCCAAAAAACCTAACACACTCGGAATACTCATAATCACGGGAATAACTTCCACTTTACTTATATCAGCATTGATAAGAATATAGCCGGGAAAATTATTTTTTTCCCTTGCATATTTTTTACCATTTCTTACTTCAAAGTATTTGGTGGTAGGAATAAGTGCTTGAATGATGTAGTCTTTCAAATTACGTTTTTCTACAGCCCTTTCTAAATGCCCTTGTACTACCTTTTCTTGCCCTGAAATTACTTTCACGACATACCATTTTAATCCTACAGGTTGTTGTATTTGTTCCATGATTTTATTTATTGATTAGAAATTTTTATATAACCAACCTAAAATATTATCAAATACAAAATCTACTCCTCCAATACAAATAGCAAAAATCAAAGAAGCTATCAAAACCAAAGTAGAATAACTTTGCAATTCTTTATAGGAAGACCAAGTTACTCTTTCACGTAACTCTATATATGATTCTTTAAAAAAACCTACTAATTTATTCATTTCGATTATAAGATTTTAGCACGAGCGGAGAGATTCGAACTCCCACAGGCGGTGTTGGAGACCGCAATTCTACCCTTAAACTACGCTCGTATGTTATTTAATTTAAACCTATTTCTCTCCCTACTATTTAAAAGAGTTGCAAAGTTAAATACTATTTTTGAAAAAAACAAGTGTATTTTAGATTTTTTTCTAAAATACACTTATTTTATTTACTTTTATTTTTATTTCGGTAAAATTTCAGTTACTTGACCTGCGCCAATAGTACGTCCACCTTCACGAATTGCAAAACGTAAACCTGTTTCCATAGCTACTGGATAGATTAATTCTACTGTAACAGTAATATTATCACCTGGCATTACCATCTCAACGTTTTCTGGTAAATAAACTTCACCCGTTACGTCCGTAGTACGCATATAGAATTGAGGACGATATTTATTAAAGAAAGGAGTGTGGCGACCACCTTCTTCTTTGGACAATACATAAACCTCAGCTTTAAATTTAGTATGTGGTTTTACACTACCTGGTTTGCAAATCACCATACCACGACGGATTTGAGATTTATCAACGCCACGTAACAATAAACCAACGTTATCACCAGCTTCACCTCTATCTAAAATTTTGCGGAACATTTCAACCCCTGTAACAGTAGATTTTAAGTTTTCAGCATTTAATCCTAAGATTTCAACAGGATCACCAGAGTTAATTACACCTCTTTCGATACGACCAGTTGCTACCGTTCCACGACCAGTAATAGTAAATACATCTTCCACAGGCATCAAAAATTCTTTATCCACAGCACGAACTGGAATTGGAATATGATTATCAACTGCGTCCATTAATTCTAATACTTTTTCAACCCATTTAGGTTCGTTATTCAACGCACCCAAAGCAGAACCTTGAATTACAGGGATTGTATCTCCTTCATATTTATAGAAAGATAACAATTCACGAATTTCCATTTCTACTAATTCTAACAATTCAGGGTCATCAACTAAATCCACTTTGTTCATAAAAATAACCAAAGCTGGTACACCTACTTGACGCGCTAACAAGATATGTTCGCGTGTTTGAGGCATAGGACCATCAGTTGCAGCCACTACTAAAATTGCACCGTCCATTTGAGCAGCACCCGTAACCATGTTTTTCACATAATCGGCGTGTCCCGGACAATCTACGTGTGCGTAATGACGTTTTTCAGTTTGATATTCTACGTGAGAAGTATTAATTGTGATACCACGTTCTTTTTCTTCAGGAGCATTGTCGATAGATGAGAAATCTCTCTTCTCTGCGAATCCTTTTTCAGACAATACAAATGTAATTGCTGCTGTTAAAGTAGTTTTACCGTGGTCAACGTGACCGATAGTACCAACGTTTACGTGGGGTTTTGAGCGGTCAAATTGTTCTTTTGCCATCTTTGAAAATCCTCAGTTTTAAAAATTATATATATGATAAAATAAATTCAATAGAAATAAAATAAGTGCAGAAGTATGTAGCACTCACAGAGCCTACGATGGGGATTGAACCCACGACCTCTTCCTTACCAAGGAAGTGCTCTACCGCTGAGCTACGTTGGCAGGCATAATTGAGAAGTGAAATAAAAAATTTGAGCGGGCGAAGAGTCTCGAACTCTCGACCTATAGCTTGGAAGGCTATCGCTCTACCAACTGAGCTACACCCGCTTATTTTTTTAATCTAATTTTAACAAAAAAATGATACTAATAGTTTATCTATATAAAAAAATATTTCTAAACTTTTTAGTATTATTAATGGTGGGTCGAGAAGGATTCGAACCTTCGTAAGCTCACGCTAACAGAGTTACAGTCTGTCCCATTTAACCACTCTGGCATCTACCCAAATAACAATTTTTATTTTTTTTCACTTTACTTCTCAAAGCGTGTGCAAAGGTACAACCTTTTTTTTTAATTCCAAATATTTTTCCACTTTTTTTTAATATTTTTTAATATTTTTTAATAAATAAGAAAAAATATAAAGAAAACCGATAAATTGATTAAAAAATTCAACTTTTTTATTTTTTAATACATTATCAATATGGGTGACATAGTTGTAAAGGCTATAAAGGCTTAAATTTAGTATAAAAGAATTTTTTGTATTTAAAACATTAATTAAAAATAGATACGACAAATTCCCGTAAGTATTTTTTATTAATTTAACCAAATACTAAATATTTAAAAATATTGAAAATACCTTAATCGTCTTTAAATAGCCTTTTTGTGTTAAATTCAAAATGTCACTCATATTGCATTATTATTTTAAAATAATGGTTTTTGCGATAAGGATAGAAGCAGTATTGCAGAGACAAAAAAGACAAAAACACGTAGGAACGAAGTGTTTTTGTCTTTTTTGTCTCTGTGCTTGCACGATAGCCTGTAATCGCCCAAAATCTCTTTCAAATCTCGACCAAATTAAAGACTTTCATGAATAGATAAAAAAAGTTTTTTGATATATATTTGCAAATTGAGAAAAAAAATGCAAATTTTGCACTTATAAAAAATAAAAATAAAAATATAGATATAAAAAATTATGCCTCTTGACCAAGTAAGTAATGATGACGTTGATAAATATGAATTTAAAGACGAAAATAAACAGGAAAATGAAAACGAAGAAGAAAGTTCTGAAAATGAATTGAAAGCAAGCGAAATGTCATTGATTGACCATTTAGAAACTTTGAGATGGCATTTAATTAGGGCAACGATTGCGGTGGGCGTTTTGATGATTGTGGCTTTTTTTAATATTAAATGGATTTTTGAAAATATATTGATTGCTCCTGCTAAAACTAATTTTTGGACATACCAACAATTATGCGCTTTGGGCGAATATTTAGGAACAAAAGATGCTTTGTGTATCCAAAAAATAAGTTTTGAATTGCAAAGTAGAACGATGACTGGGCAATTTATGATGAGTATTACTGCCTCGGCTATGATTGGATTGATTATTGGTTTTCCTTATATTTTTTGGGAAATATGGCAATTTGTAAAACCTGCTTTGTATAAAAAAGAACAAAAAGTAGCGTCAGGTGCTGTGTTTTGGGTCAGTTTGTTGTTTATTTTTGGGGTAACTTTTGGTTATTATATAGTAACTCCTTTGTCTATCAATTTTTTGGCAAATTATCAAATTGCTGATTCTATTAAAAATCAATTTGATATAGTTTCTTATCTTTCTACCGTGATTACTTTGGTGATTGGTTGTGCGTTTTTGTTTCAGTTACCTATTTTGGTTTATTTTTTAGCAAAAATAGGTGTGATTACGGCAAGTTTTATGCGAAAATATCGTCGTCATGCGATTGTAATTATTTTGATTTTAGCGGGTGTGATTACGCCTCCTGATGTTTTTAGTCAAATTATTGTATCTTTACCACTTTGGGTTTTATATGAAATTAGTATCAATATTGCTCTAAGTGTCGAAAAAAATATGGTGAAAGAATAGAGTTTTGATTCTTAGTATCAAAAAATTAATAATGTAAACTTTTTCTTTTCTCCTTGGTCTGTGTAACACAGACCAAGGAGAAAAGAACTATTTTTTGGTAAATTTAGACCAAATTTTAGATGAAAAAACGAATGTATTTTTAGCATATTCTGAACAGCCTACCTTCAAAGTTTTTAAAACCTTGAAGGAATTTTATAACATTATTCTACACATAAAACAAATATCAGTATCAAAATAATAGAATTTAACAATACTACTCTAACTCTCCTCAGCGGTGAGGGAATTAAAAACAAATTTTTTTTAGGTTTTGAGTTTAATTTTTTTATTAGTAGTTTTTAAATGAAAGAGATTTTAGCACACAGATAACACGGATTTAGCGGATTAATACGAATTTTTTTTCTTTTTTCTCGAATTTTTAATGATTTTTGTCAATTTTTGGCTACTATTTAAAAAACTCTATTATCAAAAATCAATTTTTTCAAAAATATTTAATCTTACCAAGATGGTAAAAATAGAAACAGGCGACCTTTATATCCATACTTTTTGTTTTTCTCAAGAAGATGTAAAAAATTTTGCGGCAATTACAGGCGATACAAATCCTTTGCATGTGGACGAAAAGTTTGCAGCAGACACACCATTCAAAAAACCAATTATGCATGGAATGTTAAGTGCAAGCGTAATTTCAAAGATTTTAGGAACGGAATTTCCGGGCAATGGAAGTGTTTATCTCCAACAGAATATAGAATTTTTGCGTCCTATGTACGTCGATAAAGAATATGAATTGAGATTAGTAATCAAAGAAATTTATACGTCTAATCATTCTGCGATTGTCGAAACAACTATCAAAGATACTGCCTCCAAAAAAATGACCATCAGAGGTGAAGCAATGATTATGAATGAAAAATATTTTTAAACAATTTTAGTCCGCCATAAATGTTTGAGTACCAATCCAACCATCAGACAAATTAAAATGAACGCCCACTAAAAATTGTGGAAAAATATCAAAATTAAATTTTTCATATACTTTTTTGTCTTGTTGCAAACTTAATTGATTGCCAAAAACTCCTCCTATTTGTGCCACCAATCTAAGATTTTTGTGGTATTTATATTGTAAAGTCGTATTGATTTCTAATTGACTATTTTGCAAAGTAATAGCATTATTTTGCGGAATATTATTAGTTACATTTGGTAAAAAACGAGGCACAGTATTATTCAAATTCACTTGAAAAAATTGTGGATTGATACGAAATTTTAAAGTCGTTTTTCTGTTCCGATTATAATTAAAAGAAATATTAACAGGAATGAATAAATTTAAGTCCCATTTATCTGATAAACGTCTATTCAAACCAATAATTGGAATAGGTAAAAGCCTTCCTGCTTGCGTATAAGCTACCGCAACTCCAAAAATATTTTGTTTTTTGAGTCCTAAAATTTGAATATTTGCCACTCCAACAATGCCAAAAGGTCTTATTTCATTGGTATTTTCGACATCTTGTACGGTGCCAATATTGCCCGTATAAAGCCAAACTCCTTTTCTAATTCCTGCGCTGATATGCGTAATTCCTAAAGAAATATTGGCAAATGTTCTCGGATTAGTGATAATATTTGAATCAAAAAAACGCACTCCACCATTGATAGAAAGAAAAGTTTGGCGAAAACCTACGTCCATTTTTGACAATTTAAAATCTGCCAAATCTAAAGAGGCTTTACTTTTGATAGAAAACATAGATTGAAATTGTATTTGTTGCATTTGATAACGAACATCATTTTGAGCCTGTTCAGGAACATACAAATAATTAACTCTGTAGCCTGTTTTGAATAAAAAAGGAAGGCTCAAACTTTGTCCAGAGAGCCAAAAAATTTGAAATAAAATTAAAAATAATAAATAATTTTTTTTTTGCATTGTGTGTGAGAATATGAAAATATTAATATGCCAAAAATAACAAAAAATACAACAAAAACCAAAAATCAAGTTGTATTTTGTCAATACTACTTCATTTTTTTATATGTATTACAATTTATTTGAAAAATGGTGATTCTTAGGAAATTATCACAACGCTAATTCGTTATAATATTGAATAGAAATGGTATTTATGCCATTTATTTAAAAAATATATAAAAATATCAGTTTGAGAAACATAGAGATTTGCGATAAAGCCAACAACTGAATTTTATATTATACTCCAAATAAATTTGGAGGCAATTCAAAAAAATATTTCAAAAAAAATATTTTCCATCATAAATGTCCCAAAAACCTAAATTTTATATAATCCTCCAGATAAATCTGGAGGAAATTCAAAAACACGTTTGAAAAAAACGCTTATAAGCAAATTTTATTTTTTAGTAATATTCAAACTCAATTCATCTAATTGTGCTTGTGCAATTGGAGAAGGTGATTTTATCATCATATCTCTTCCTGAGTTATTTTTAGGAAAAGCAATAAAATCTCGAATCGAATCTGCTCCACCAAAAATAGAACATAATCTATCAAAACCAAAAGCAATTCCTCCGTGCGGGGGCGCACCAAATTCGAAAGCCTCCATCAAAAAGCCAAATTGTGCTTTTGCTTCTTCAGGTGAAAATCCTAAAATCCCTAACATTTTTTCTTGTAAAGGACGTTGATAAATCCGAATCGAACCACCGCCAACTTCTGTGCCATTGATAACCATATCGTAGGCATTGGCACGAATATCACCCCAACGTTTTTCGTCTTGTAATAAAATTTCGTCCTCTGGTTTTGGAGCAGTAAAAGGGTGGTGCATCGCATAAAAACGATTGTCTTCTTCGCTATATTCTAACAAAGGAAAATCTAAAACCCATAAAGCTGCAAATTTATTTTTATCTCTCAAACCTAATTTATTACCCATTTCTAAACGCAATTCGCTTAATTGTTTGCGAACTTTGTGGCTTTCTCCTGATAAAATTAACAATAAATCTCCTGCTTTTGCATTCATTTTAGTGGCTATTTTTTGTAAATCTTCTGACGAATAAAACTTATCTACAGACGATTTGAAAGTGCCATCTAATTCACAACGCACATACACCAAACCTTTCGCACCAATTTGTGGGCGTTTGATAAAGTCTGTTAATTCATCAATTTGTTTGCGTGTATAAGACGCACAATTAGTAGCACAAATACCAACTATCAATTCTGCTTCCTCAAAAACAAGGAAAGATTTACCTTTTGTCAATTCGTTTAATTCTACAAATTTCATCTCAAAACGTGTATCAGGCTTATCAGAGCCATAGAAACGCATTGCGTCATCATAAGTCATTCGAGGAACTTCGGGCAATTCATACTTTTTTACTTGGCTGAATAAATGCCTAATCAAACCCTCAAAAGTATTCAAAATATCTTCTTGTGTGATAAAAGACATTTCGCAATCGATTTGCGTAAATTCAGGCTGTCTATCCGCTCTCAAATCTTCATCTCTAAAACATTTCACAATCTGATAATATCTATCAAAACCTGCCACCATCAAAATTTGCTTAAAAGTTTGTGGAGATTGTGGCAACGCATAAAATTCACCTTGATTCATACGCGAAGGCACTACAAAATCTCTCGCTCCTTCAGGCGTAGATTTGATTAAAACGGGCGTTTCTATATCAATAAAGCCTAAATCATCTAAAAATTGGCGTGTTGCTCGATTCATTTGATGACGCAATTCGATATTTTTACGGACAGGATTTCTTCTCAAATCTAAATAACGATATTCCATTCTGAGTTCATCACCGCCATCAGTTTCATCTTCTATCAAAAAAGGTGGTACTTTTGAAGTGTTTAAAATTTCGATTTCTTCGACCAAAATTTCAATATCACCTGTGGGAATATTTGGATTTTTAGAGCTTCTTTCGCTTACTTTTCCTATTATTTTTACGACAGTTTCACGTCCCAATTTACGTAATTGTTCTTGGATTTCAGGTTTTGAAGTTCCTTCTATTGCCGTAATTTGCGTGATGCCATATTTATCTCTAATATCTGCAAAAATAAGATGTCCTATGTCACGTGTGCGTTGTACCCAGCCGCAAATCGTAACAGATGTGTTGATATGTGTTAAGCGGAGTTCACCGCAATTATGAGTTCTTAACATTTTTGAGTTCTACGAATGTTTTTTTGGTGCAAATATATAGTATTTTTTGAAAATATAAAACTGAAAAGAACAAAAATAAAGTAATTGACTTTTTTTTGGAATATAAATAAAATGTATAATCGATATAATAAACACTTGCTAATCAATATTTTATCTTTCAAAAACGCCTTTTCTTCTATTTTTAAAATTCGGATAAATCAAATCATAGTGATATTTTTTTTCTACTA
This sequence comes from Cytophagales bacterium, assembly GCA_013298075.1. Lineage (GTDB taxonomy): Bacteria > Bacteroidota > Bacteroidia > Cytophagales > Microscillaceae > RDXZ01. The sequence continues at coordinate 20,598 of JAAFJG010000015.1, forward strand.
CAGGTTTAAAAAATTTATTTTTGATATTTTCATCATCCCAAACGCCTTCCCAAGTTGAATCAGTCTGAATAAATAATTCTTCATCAAGATTTTTTATAAAAAGTGTGGCATTGATTCCTGCTCCCAAATTCCCCAAAATACTTGTCCAATATTGATTTCTTTTCAAACCTTGATTATAATTGGCACTTCTGATTTCCAAAACATTTTTATCCAATCTTATATAAGGTTTCAAATCTATCATTTTTGTTAATTCCTCTTCTATTTGAATAGAAAAAATATTACGCACAAAAATATTATCTATTCTTTCGCCATTCAAAAAAACTTCCGCATACGTATCTGCTGCCAAATGTAACAAAACTTCCGAAGGTCTTTGTTCAATTATAAATTCTTTTTTAAAGACAACATTTTCAAAAAAAGTAGTATTATTTTTTTTTAGATATATCCATTTAGATTTGATAAGTGATTCGATAGGTTTTTTTTCTGAAATTTGTTGTTTAATTTCGATAAAAAACAATTTCATTCTATCAAATTTTTCATATACATATTCAAAACCTTCAGGTTTATAATAGGTTTTCCAAAGTAAATCTGTTTGTTTTTGTAATTTAGATAATTCGGTTAAATTTTCATCAATTTTAGATAAAATATCGTTTGTATTTGCCTTATTTTGTTGATATAATTGTAAAGCAATTTGAGTTTTTACTTTTAATGTATAATATTTTTTCATTTTTATTACCCATTCCCAAACCTCTAAAGTTTCGTTTCCTTGTTTATATACTATATTTACGCTATCTTTTGGGTCGACTACTCTTTTTTTAAGCCTTTTGATTTTCTTTTCCATTTCGCTTAATTCTTTTTCAATCATTTGATTTCGAGTACTTGTATTGATATTTCCTTGCCAAAAACTTGCTTTTCTAAAAGGCAATGCAGGATGTCTCCAAAATTCTGTCCAATTGATTTGCATTTCAGGTTTAATCAAACTTTGATAAATTTGCATAATTTCTTGTGGATTTTGTTCATCAAAAAACAAAGAAAAATAATATCTATCAAAATAAAAAGCTTGCGATTTGGCAGGTGTCCACGCACATTGGGCTGTCCACGCATACAAATAATACAACAATTCTTTGGGCGAATCATTGCCCATATCGCCCCAATTTGAAGTAATATAACCTTTTGCATTGCGTTGTAAACCAATATTTGCTAATTTTGTAGTTACAGGAAAGGCAATTTGATGCAAAGGAAAAATAGTTTTGAAATTAAAAACACTTGGCGAAAGCCAATATTTTTGAGATACTCTCGAAAAAATTTGTGTGCTTGGATAATCGGCTTGGTCAAAATATTGCCAATCCATAATCACAATATCTTCAGGCATTTTTTTCAAAATTTGTGGAAATTTTTCTAACATATCGCCATACATCATCACTTTTTTTCCATTTTTTTTACAAATATCATATATTTTTTGATAATGATTAAAATGCAAATTGGCAATACCAATACTATCTGTTAAATCTTTACTTTTATATACGCCTGCATCAAAACTTTCATCGCCACCAATATGAAAATAAGGCGAAGGAAACATTTTTGAAATTTCTGTGATGGTTTTTTCTAAATATTGATACGTAAAAGGACATTGCACACACAAAGACATTGCGCCCGGAAATTCGGACATTTTTTGGAAAGTATTTTGTGCTAAAATATTTTCTTGATGCCCAAAAGTTTCAAAAATAGGAATTACTTCTATAAAATTTTTATTCGCATAATCTACAATTTCTCTAATTTCTTCTTTTTTCAACGCTCCTCTATCTTTGCCTATACTCGAAAAACTTTCTAAAATAACTATATCTTCCAAATACAAAAAATAAGTATTCATCTTAAATCGAGCTAATTGGTCGATTATTTTTTTAAAATTTTTAATCGTAGAAACTTGCCCTCTACTAATATCATCAGAAATTCCTCGACGTGCATAATTAGGATAATCGATAATTTCTTGACACTGAATTTTGTTATCACGTGCATGCGCAAAAAGTTGTGCTAAACTTTGTGCCCCATAAAAAATACCTTTGGGCGAACTTCCTTCTACTACAATTTGCTTTTCTTTGATAACAATTCGATAGGCTTCTTGGTGGAAAGAAACAAGATTTGCAGGTAACAAACTTTTAAATTTTGCGCTATCTGACAAAGAAAAAACAATATTTGCTTTGGCGGGATAAGGCTCAAAAATGCTGATAATATTTCTATAATCTTTCAAAGATTTGTTAATAATCACAGCAGATTGCAATAATTTATTTTCAATATCATTCCCAAAACCAATGGTAACTTCTTTTTTAAGCGTAAAAAAAGATTGTGTAAGCGTTATTTTTTGGGGAATAGGAATAATTTGAGCCGATAAATGATTGATTGTTATTCCTATCAATAAAAATATACCATATAAATATTTAAAGTAATTCATAAGTTTATGATAATTGTATCATTTTTTGTTTTTTTGGGTAATAAAATAATAATGTTTTTTATATCTACTGAAATTGGAAAGAAATGCGTTTGCGTGTAGGCTCTGTTTTTTGCTTGCCCACACCAAATAAATAATGCACTTTCAAGCCTGTAAACATATACATATCATTTACTTTTGGATTTCCTCTTTGGTCACCTTTTTTTCCATATCCATTAAAAGTTTTGTATTGATTGCCATCAGCCCCGATATAAGTCAAATCTCCATTTAATTCATTTAACAACCGATTTAGGTTAGGAACGCGAGAAATATTAGTAGTTGCTGCTATTTCTTCCAAAGTTCTATTGGACATTCTGCGAGCCAAATCACTATCTAAATCCCACATATTTGGATAATTTCCACTGACATCATCTAAATAATCAGTAAAAGTAAACCTAAAACCTGTTTCGAAACAAATATCAATTTTTGAGTTATATTTAATTTTTACGCCCAACATCAAAGGAATGACTGCTTGTCGCAAAGAATAAGGTTTAGAATAACCTTGTTTGCCTTGTCCTTCTGTGTTTAATGGTTTTAAATCTATCCAAGCCGCTCCAAATTCTACAGGAGTTTTGGCTTGCGGATTATGAAACAACAAACCTACTCCCGCACTTACGTAAGGCGTAAAAGTTCTACGTCTATAAAAAAGCCCCTTAGACGCAAAAAAATCATACGTTCCTATCAATGAAAATTCTTTGAGTGTATTTCTAAAATGTAGATTTCTGATATATCTGTATCGTTCCAGATTATCATTTACGTCATTGCCTTTGCTATCGTCTGCTCTAATTTGTGCTATTGAAAACCCAAAACTGACCGAAAAATGCGGTGTTAGTTTTTTGGAAATGCCTATACTTCCGCCAATCGTTACTTGTTCTTGGTTTAATGTAAAAGGTTGAACATTGGCGTTTAAATCTCCAAAATAATGAGCGGCAAATAAACCTGCATTTACACTCCAATAATTTCTTGGATTTGTTTTTCTTTTTCTTTCTACGATTTTAGTAATTCTTGGAGTGATACGTTCTGCGGCTACATATTTATTCGCAAAATCATAAGGGAATTTAACAAAAATACTCATTCTTTCTGTGTTTCGGAAGCCTTTTTGTGAGACTCTTGCTTGTCTTGTTGCTTCTACTTCTATGGTTACAAAGGCAGAATCTTCGATTAAATTAGTGGCTCTTACATAATTATAGCTAAATCTCATACCTTTTTGAAACCAACTTTCGATATAACCTAAATATTCTTCGGCTTCGAATGAACTTTTGAGAATGTGCGGAAAAAGGTCGTTATACACAGGAGTTTTTTTACTTTCAAAATAATCTAAGACGTTATATCTATCATTGATGCGTTCATTGCCCACAAAATCGAGTGTAATGGCATAATCTCGCACAAAATTTTCAGCCCTTTTTCTTAAAATATCTTCTTCAAAAAGTGATAATTTGAACTCTGCTTTTAAGGTAAATTCTTTACATTCTGCGTTGGTATGTTTCACAATTTCCATAATTTTTGCCTCACCTAACACTAATTTTGGGTGGAATTGCGAAATAGGAATACGGACATAAATATCTAATGAATCTTGATTGATATTCATACCATTATCAGGCGTATAAGTTCCTTTGAGTATTTTTTGAATTTCCACTTTTACCTTAAAAAATGCCCCATCACTATCTCTTAATTCACAAGGATTTTTGATATTCCAACCATAATTTACGTCCACACCTTCGCTATACCAAACAGCTATATTTGATAAATAATTTCCAACGCCCAAATATTCATTATCTGTATTACGCACGCGCGAAAGGTCATTGAGAACTTTTACATTTCTATCCACAAATAAATTATTGACTAAATCATTAATGTCTTCTTCTATCCAAGTTCTACTTGTTTTTGTAGGTTCTCCTAATAGTTTTAAACCATCTCGATAACTTTCTAATACTTTTTCTACTTTTTTACGGATAGAAAGTCCATCATCAGTAGATATATTGGCTTTTTGAGCATATACAAAAGTTGTGATACCATATAAAAAAAATAGGAAAAATAAGATTTTATGTAAAATTTTGCAATCAAGTAAATACATTTTGTATCAAGATAAATTAAATTGTTTTGGTTTTTTTTATTGTGATTTATATCTTATCATCAAAAACTTTGCAATTATATTACAAAGGTAAGAATTTTTATTGTATTTTATATTTTTTTTTGTATTTTTTTTGTAAAGGTTGTATTTGTTTTTCATTTCTTAATTTTTTATATAACTTTGCATACTTTTTTTAGAAACTACTTGTCAACTAATTATAAAATAAAGATGTCAAAACAACAAATTTATTGGCTTATTGCAATTTTAAGTATCTTTTTTGCTTATTTTTTAGGAATGTTTTTAGATGTGATGGACGTAGATACCGCACAATACGCATTGATTGGGCGCGATATGTTGCTATCAGGAAGTTATTTACAAGTCTTAGAACGTGGGCATGATTATTTGGATAAACCGCCTTTGCTTTTTTGGGTAACGAGTTTTTTTTATGGTATTTTTGGCATTTCTCAATTTGTGTATCGAATTGCTCCGATTTTATCTACTTTGATAGGAGTTTATTCGACGTATAGATTGACAAAATTATATTATGGAGAAGAAGCAGGAAAAATTGCAGGATTGATGTTGGGTGCATGCCAAGCCTATTTCTTGACAAATCACGATGTAAGAACTGACACAATGCTCACGAATGCGATTGCTTTTTCGCTTTGGCAATTAGCGGCTTTTACAGAAAAAAAAGATTTTCGTTTTTTGATAGGTGCTTTTGTGGGAATGGGTTTGGCGATGTTGGCAAAAGGTCCGATTGGAGTAATGGTGCCAGTGTTGGCTTTTGCAAGCCATTTTATTTTGAGAAGAGAATTTAAACAATTTTTTAGGTGGGAATGGTTATTGGGTGCGGTGATTGTTTTGGTGGTTTTATCGCCTATGATATACGGGTTATATACGCAATTTGATGCTCAACCACAAAAAATAACCAATGGCGTAAAAGGAGAATCGGGTTTGTATTTTTATTTTTGGAAACAAAGTTTTGGACGTTTGACAGGCGAAAATGTTTGGAAAGATGATAGTGATTCTTTCTTTTTTGTGCATACTTTTTTATGGAGTTTTTTGCCTTGGCAATTTTTGTTTTTGGGTGCATATATCAAAGGCGTTTATCATTTATTCAAACAAAAATTATTTTTTACTAAAAATCAAGAAGGTTTAACTTTGGGCGGATTTACGTTGCCTTTTATTGCGATGTCTATTTCGCATTTCAAATTACCACATTATATATATGTTGTTTTTCCTTTGGCTGCGATGCTCACTGCGAGTTATGTGGTTTATTTGATAAATAACATAGATAAATACAAAAAATTATTTCGTTGGCATATTGGTTTGCAAATTTTTACGCAAAGTATTTTAGTTTTATTGGCTTCTATTTTAGTTTTTTGGTCTTTTGAAATACAAAATTATTTTTGGTTATTGATAGGTTTGAGTGTTCTTTTAATTTCTTTTATATTGATTTTTATTGATTTTGATAAGTTTACCAAATTATTATTACCTTCTGCTCTTACGATTGCAGGCGTAAATATTTTATTAAACTCTCAAGTATATCCCTCTTTATTTCCTTATCAATCAGGAAAAGCAGTGGCTGTATTTGCCCAAAAAAATAATATCAAACCTGAACAAATCTACGTATTTATCAATGGAAGTGATGGGGCTTATTATTCGCATGGCTTAGATTTTTATAGTCCAACAACTGTAGCAGGTCAAAGAAATATCAACGATTTTAAAGATATTGTTTCAAAACAAAAAAAAATTTTTATTTATACTGATGAATTAGGCAAAAAAGATTTAGAGAAAACATATACAACTATTGAAATGCATCAAAAATTTAATCGTTTTCATATCACGCAACTCACGCCTGAATTTTTAAATCCGAAAACTCGAAAATCTGCATTGACTCCTATTTATTTGATGAGGTTATAGAATTGGTTTTTAGTATATCATCTAAAATAACATTTCATAATTTGGAAATATATAGATGTTAAAAATAATTCTGTAATAATTTTCTAAGACCTAATTTTATTTTTGAACAAAATTTAAAACTGATTTTTATATCACTAAAATAAAATATAATCATAAAAAAATGAACTTATATATTTTATTTGTTTAAAAAAGCGTTATTTTTGCAAAAAAAAATGATTAAAACAATGATAATAACTTTTTTATTAATTTTTCAACTTACTTTTTCTATTTTTGAAGATACAGAAAAAATGTGGAAAGTTTTGATGAGCGTCAAGTATAAATATTATAAAGATGCTTATGTCCCACAATTTACAGAAGATATTAAGGCTTATGATGGTAAAATTATTACTTTAAAAGGATATATTTATCCCTTAGAAGAGGCTTCAAAACATAGTATTTTTATGCTTTCTTATTATCCTGTTAGTATGTGTTTTTTTTGCGGTGGTGCAGGTCCCGAATCTGTCATCGAAGTCAATGCCAAAACGCCCATCGCACATAGTTCGAAACCTATTATGGTGAAAGGAAAATTAAAATTGAATAAAGTAGATAAAGAAAGAGTTTTTTATATTTTATTGAGTTCAGAATTGGTACAATGAAAAATAATACATTGATTTTTATAGATTTATATCAAATAAAATATGAAGACGCATTCAATTATCAAGAAAGTTTATTTCAAAATGCAGTCAAAAATAAACTGATAAATAGCCCAAAAAATATTCCTCATCATTTACTTTTTTGTGAACATTTTCCTGTTTTTACCTTAGGAAAAAGTGGAAAAATGGAAAATTTATTGCTATCAGAAATCGCATTAAAACAAAAAAATATCGATTTTTTTCGAACCAATCGAGGTGGTGATATTACTTTTCATGGCTTAGGACAACTCACTATTTATCCTATTTTTGATTTAGAAAAATTGGAAATAAGTTTGAGAGAATATATTTTTAAATTAGAAGAATTTATCATTCAATTTATCCAAAAATATAATATCAAAGGAGAAAGAATCGAAAATGCAGCAGGAGTTTGGATAGAAAAATTAAGAAAAATTTGCGCAATAGGCATAAAAAGTAGTCGTATGATAACTATGCACGGTTTAGGTTTTAATATCAACACAGATTTAAACTATTTTAGTTTTATTAATCCATGTGGTTTTGAAGATAAATCTTCGTGCAGTATTGCCTCTGAAACAAAAAAAAATATTGATTTTGATGTATTAAAAAAAGAAATTCTACACGATTTTTTAATTTTTTTTGGACTAGAATTAGTATAATTTTCTAGCATCATCAAAACAATCAGACGCATTTTATACAACTTTTAAAGACTAACAAAAATGTATAATTACATTGAATTTTCAAAGATTTGAAAGGAGGAAGTTATGAAAGTTTGATTTTTCCTGCGTGTGCTTTGTCTTTGCAAACGGGCAATTATAAAATAGCAGATTTGAAACTTAATTTCGTTCGTTTTTCTATTGATTTTGAGGACGTAAAAACATTTATTGCTAATTTAGAAAATGCTTTAAAACATATTTAAACTAAGAAAATGAAATTATTAGATTATATTTTGCTGTCTTTGGCGGCTGTTTTTTTGATTATTGGCATAGACCAAACAATGAAAAGATATGATGGGTATTGGGCGTTTATGTTGGCGGTTGTATCTTTGATTTTTTTGAATTATCGAAAATTTTTGAAAGAAAAAGAAAAGAAAAAATCATAATTTTTATAAAAAATGAAACTTTTTTTTCTTTTATATTGTTGTAGTTTTGAAGTATAGATTTAGCCTTTTTGTTAGATTAAATTCCTTTATTTTCAATATCAAAATTTTGAAAGTAAATTTAGATTGAGCGTTTTGCTTCAAGACTTAGATTAAACAATTTTTTTACTTGATTTTGATAGACGATATAGCTTAGTGCAAGGGTTCGAATCCCTTCTCTCGCACCAAACTAAAATTTTGTGCGTATATATGTGAGAGTAGCTCAGTGGTAGAGCAAAAGTCTGCTTTTAGTAGTTCATCAAATTTATAAAAAAATAAATGAAAATTATCCTTCAAAAGAATAATTTATTCTGTGAAATAGAGAAGTGGTTACTCATCAGTCTCAGAAACTGAGTTACACAGGTTCGAATCCTGTTTTCACTACGGGCAGGCGCAAGGTTACTGTGCCTGCCCATTTTTTATTTTTTCAAATTTAAAATCAAAGGATTAAGCAAAGGAATTAAACTACTATCAGGAAATTTTTTGATAAAATCTTCTGTATCTGCTTGCAATTCAACTCTATCAGGTTTAATTTTATGTTTTAGCATAATTTTAAGCCAATTTACTTTATCATCAATTAAATTTTCTTTGTATTTAGCAAAAATTTCATCAATATAAGTTTGTGCTTCTTGATAGTTTCCCACTTTAAAATTATTATACGCATTGCCATATAATTCTTTTACTTTTGTATCATTTTGCCTTGCCTCTGTCAAATAATCAGGATTTAACAACATTCTCGCGAAAGAAGAATGAGGAAATTTAGTAATTAAAATTTGTTTATATTTTTCTGATTCTGTATTTTTTCCTAAATCTTTATTATTCAAATACAAAGAATATAAAACTTCAGGTTCAGGTTTTGTATTTGGAAAACGAGCCAAAAGCACTTCAAAAATATCCGTAGAATTTTGAGTTTCTTGTAGTTTTAATCGATAAATTCGTCCCAATTCGAACAAAGAAACTTCTACTTTATCACTCGAAGCCTTAAATTCTTCAGGAGTTTGTGGCAATTTTTTTAATAATTCTTTTCGTTTTATTTCTACTCTTTTTCTAATTTCTTGCTCGCGTAATTGTGCTTGGTCGATTCTGACATTGGTTTGTGGCGGCTCAATTTCTGTGCTATCGATGTTAGTCGTAACAATCGGTTTGACCGACCTTCTCCAATTATCTTCCAAAGGTCTATTACCCCATTTCTTAAAAAACTCTTTTTGTCCGTTTAAAATAGCATTTGTGTTGGCAAAATAAAATTTTGTTTCTCCTTTGGCACTTACATTCGTAGCAATTTCGCCCAAAGAAGAATCGCTTATTCTTTTTCTTTTTTTATCTTGTTCTGCCAATCTTTGCAAACTATCCATTTCGTTTTGTGCTTTTGATTCTTGCCAATATAATTTGGCATCAATATAAGCATTTCGAGCAGAATCAGGTTGAATTTTGGCTAATTTTTGTAAGCTATCTTCTGTTTGATACGTATTCAAATGTTTCACAAATTCCTCTAAAGTTTTTTGTCTGCGAGCAATTACTTTGTAATCTTCGTGTGTGTTGGGTAAAAAAGCAATCGCACTATCATAACACATTTTTGCTTCTTGGTATCTTTTGAGAGGATTATAAGAAATCTCTCCCAATTTTAAAAAAGAATACGCCTTTTGATTTGGATTTTTAGAGTATCGAATTGAAGTTCTTAAATGTTTGATAGCATTGGGAATATCATTGCTACGCAAAGAAAAAAGACCTTTTTCATAATAAATTTTGTCTTCATATTCTTTGTTTTTTTCATCTCTTAATAATCTTTTATAATGTTTTTCGATTTTTTTAATGTCTTTTTCATTGTTCAAATCGGTAGTTTGCGCTCTATATAATCGAGCATAAAAATCAATTTCGTAAGGTGGATTATTTTTTAAAACCTTTGAATAATTTTCTTTTGCCAAATTTTGTTTTCCTGAATATTGATATAATTGCCCCAAAATAAAAAACATACGCCCACGATATTCGCCTCTTGGCATCAATTTGACTGCCGAGCCTAAACTTTTGGCTGTTTCTACATAATTATTTTGTTTTCTATATAAATCTGCTCTTGCGATATAAAATTTCCATTGCAAATTTTTGGGCATTTTTTTACGCAATAAAGTATTGGAGGTTAATTCTGCTGATTTATAATCTTTGGTGCGTGTATAAATTTTTAATAATTCAATCAACGCCCACGATTTATCCTCGTCATTTTTTGCTTTTGTGTTTACGTATTTTAAAGTATTGATTGCCTGGTCATTTTTTCTCATCATAAACCAAGATTTTGCAATAATGATAAATGCTTTATCTAAAAAATCGCCATCTTCGTGTCTATTATAAATAATTCCTGCTTTTTTGAAACAATCTTCTGATTTTTTATCATAAGTTTTGAGTGCATTTGTATCTTCAGGAAATGGCGAAACGTCTAAAATACGATTATAATCTTCTTTTTTGCTATCATAAATGGCTTTCTCGATAGAATCCATACGAATATTAGCAAAAAAATAAGGATTATATCTTGAAGTAAGATTATGATAGCCTTTTGAAAGCATCGTATCTTTGCCACAACTTACCAAAATCAAACAAAAAAAGAATAAACAGATGAAAAATCTCATAAATAATTAAAATCAGTTTTGCAAAAATAAAGATTTTTTTTTCTTATTGCAAATTTTATACTTAAAAGTAATTAGTTTTATGATTTTTTAAAAGATAAATTTTTGAAAAGCGTATAAATTTTGAGGTGGTTTTAGTTTTTTGATTGATTTGCTTTTTATCATAATGCAAACTTAATCATATAAAAAGATATGGGTATCAATGAGATATTTCATTAATTATTTTTATTTTGGACTAATAACATCATCATCTTCCCAACAATCTGCAGAAGATTTTTGATTAGTTTTGTTGATGCCCCAAATGGCGATAATATTAGATTTTTTTTCTGGTGCTTTCACCTCTTTTTTTCTTTGCTTTGTCATAATTTTATTTTTTTTAAATTTTATTTTCTATCATAACGCAAAAATAATCGATAAAATTATTTTTTTTTCAGATAATTGGGAATAAATATTTTGAGTATTTTCTAAAATATTTTTTATGGATTATGTAACATCTAAGGTTTTATTGAGCAAATCAACACAAATTTTTTTATCTCTGAAAAAATCTAATCCTAAAATTCCACCATATTCTTGAACATCTACAGGAATATCATACGTCCAAATGTTCAAATCTTCCACTCCATAATCAATTTCGCTAAGTTCTATTTTTGGTACAATATAACCATAAGCAATTTGCTCTCTATTGCTTCCTGTTATAATTTTGGTTTGTGGTGTTCTTCTTTTGTCAAGTTTGAAGCCTATTTTTTCGGCAAATTGTATATTCAAAACAGTGATATTAGCACCTGTATCTAAAATCATAGGTATTTGGTACATATCTATTTGGTTTGACCCTTGCAAAAAATACCAAAAATTTACACTAACAACAATACGTAAATCACCTGCAGTTTTATAAGAAATATTTACTTTTTTTTCGATTTTTTTCATAATTATTTTAGAATAACGGCAGTGTAAATAGGAAATACTAACTTTCCTGTTTTTTCAATTATTTTGGTTGTTCTTAAAGTAAACATTGCATATTGTTTAGTTTCTAGGAAAGAACTATGGTTTGCATTATCAAATTCATTGATTTCATCAAAACTATCAGCCACGCCCAAAATATCAAGTTCGTTATTTTCTAACTGTTTTGTATTTTTACCTCCCAACAAAACCCATTTATCAGGATGTTTTTTTTTGACTTCTTCCCACGAAAGCCACATAGGTGTATGTATTGCGACTTTTTTTTCTACTTGATTTGTCATAATTTTATTTTTTTTTAAATTTTACTTTTTATCATAACGCAAAAATAATCAATAAAATTATTTTTTTTTCAGATAATTGGGAATAAATATTTGGTAATTTATGTATCATAAATTTTGTATAAATCTACTAAAAATAGTAGCAAAATCTCCAACCACAAAAAAATTTCTCAATTATTATTTGGTATTATCAATAAAAATGTGTATTTTTGTGAAATAATTTTTTACTTTTTTAACAATTATTATGCAAGTAACACAATCTTATGCACGCCCAAGTTCTGCAAAGACAGATAACAAAGGGACAAAATTTAGTTTTTCTGCTGAAATTTCTCGAAATCCAGTATCTATCAATGCAATGATTTTGAATAGTTTGGGATATGCACGCATTATGTTGGCATTGCGACAAATTGTGAAAGGAGATTGGAGAACGCCACAAAAAGACCACACCGCCTATCAAGAATGGGTAAATGAAAGATATGTAGAACAATTACCCGAACATTTGAAACATATTGAAGCAAAAAAAGTAGCATTTTTAACCAAAAGAGAAGTATTAAAGGCAAAAAAAGCAGGAATTATCAAACAATTAAGACCTTTGCAAGCCGAAGTCGAAAAGGCAAGAAAGCAATATTATGCTTGGTTATATCAAAATGACAGAGATAAATGGTACGTTTTAGACCCTGTGATTAGTGTTCATAAAGATAGTGTTATTTTTGAGGCTTTTTCTCTGGACGAATCGGCTTATGGGCGTGTGTCTGTGCCTATGAAAAATCTCGAAGTTTTTAATAATATTGATTATGGCACCACAAACATAGATTTTAGTCAGGCTTTGGCTGATGAAATTTATAGAGTTAGAAATTATAGACCTGCTTGGCTCAAAGTAGAATACGATAAAGTAGAACTTTCAACGGCTGTTGGCTCGAATGTAGAAAAAAAGATTGATTTACCTGAAAGTTGGGTGAGAGGTTTTTTGCAAGTGCAATCTGCTTCCACGCTTGATGGCACTTCTTTGGATATAAATGCACAAACTTTGGCGAAAGTATTGGAAATATTGGCACAAAAAAAAGAAAAAGAAAGCCCTCGCTCTTTGCGTTTTATACTCAAAAAAGGAGAAAAAATTAAAATTATCATTGACCCTTGGAATATAGAAATTACAGATACAAATATTTTTGAAGGCGAAAATGAAGGCGAAATTAGACTCTGGGGAAGACGTAGATTGATGGTTTTGAACGATTTATTGCCTTATACAGACAAAGTAAACGTAAAATTATTAGGAACAGGTATGCCTTCGTATTGGAGTGTAGAACTTGATGGACATAGATTTGATGTAGGTTTATCAGGCTGGACAGACAACGATTGGGCAAAAAAAGGCAATTTTGACTTGTTAGCTTCTGCGAATAAAAAAGTAAATATTGACATTAAAAAAGTAGAACAAATTTTAATCAAAAATCTTTCTACTAACTCAAAAGAAGTAGCTGAAATTATGAATATTGATAGAAGTGCCGCCACAAGTGCTTTGCAAGAATTGTGTAAAAATGGACAGGCAATGTACGACCATTTAACCCAAAATTATCGTTGGCGACAATTACTCAAACAAGATATTAAATTGACTGAATCTGAAGAAGATGACAGGCTAAAATATGCGATTGAACTCATTCAAAATAAACAAGTTGAGATTATTTACGAAAAGGATTTGGAAAAAAATATCAAAGAATATAAAGTCGGTGTGCAAGGAAAAAATCTCTATCAACCCATTATTCAATTAGATTTAGATGGAAGAATTAAATTTGCTGATTGCACTTGTAGTCATCATCGCCGTAACAAATTAAGACAAGGACCTTGTTCGCATATTATGAGTGCGGTAATTTGGATTGGTAAAAATAGTTGAAAAAATATTTTGATAGCGAAAAATTAGATTTTCGCTATCTTTCTTGGTTCATGGAAAATTATTGCAAATCTAATTTTTTTCTGTATATGAATAATCTTTTATTTTGAAAATATAGAAAATATCAGTTAGAGAAATACAGAAATTTCGGGTAAAGCCAATGATTAAATTTTATATTATCCTCCAGATAAATCTGGAGGCAATTCAAAAAACAATCCCACAAAATTCCTTAAAAACTTTGCAGGATTTTTTTTCTGTTTATTATTTTATCCTTGTTTTATCAAATTCAATAAATCTTCAGATGAAATTTTGGCGCTCATTTCAGTTCCTTCCAATAAATTATCAGCCAAATCACGTTTATTTTGATGCAAACTTACAATTTTTTCTTCTATTGTTCCTTTTGTAACCAATCTATAAATCGTAACAGGACGTTGTTGTCCAATTCGATGCGCTCTATCAGAGGCTTGGTCTTCGACAGCAGGATTCCACCAAGGATCCATGTGAATTACATAATCAGCTGCAGTCAAATTAAGCCCCACGCCGCCTGCTTTCAAACTAATTAAGAAAAAATCAGCCTCTCCATTTTGAAATTCTTTGATAGCCTCTTCTCTTTTTTTCATAGGAGTTGAGCCATCTAAATATTTATAAGAAAATGCTCTTGCGTCAAATGCTTCTCTTATCAAAGTTAAATGCCCTACAAATTGACTAAAAATCAATGCTTTGTGTCCGTTTTCTCTCAACTCTTCCGCAGTTTCTAATAAAAGTTCTAATTTTGAACTACTAATATCAGAGTCTTTTAAGACTAATTTTGTGTTACAACTTGCTTGTCTTAATTTCATAATTTCAGCCAAAATTCGTAAACGTTTTTCGCCTTCGTGTGCGCCCTCTATGGCTGATGAATCTTGTAATTTTTCGATAGCACGTTTGCGTAATGCTTCATAAAATGCGCTTTCATCTTTTGACATTTCAACGGTCAAAGTAATTTCAGTTTTGCTTGGCAATTCTTCTAATACTTGGCTTTTTCTTCTTCTTAAAATAAAAGGTTTTAATAATTTTTGCAGTTGTTTTTGTCTTTCTACATCTTGATTTCTTTCAATTTGAATGGCAAAATTTTCATTAAAATTATTCAAAGAACCCAAAAGACCTGGATTGATAAATCTAAATAAATTCCAAAGTTCTCCCAAATGATTTTCTACGGGAGTTCCTGTCGTAATCATTTTAAAATCACTTTGTAAGTCCATAGCTGCTTTTGAGCGTTTTGTGGACATATTTTTGATATTTTGTGCTTCATCTAAAATAATAGTTGCCCATTTTACTTTCGAAAACATTTCTGCTTCTTGTTGCAAAAGTCCATAACTACACACCAACAAATCGTGTTCTTTCAATTCAGATATTTGTTGTTCTCTTTCTTTTCCACCAAAAAGAATTGTATTCATTGTCGGTGCAAATTTTGCTGCTTCTCCCATCCAATTCCTCGCCACAGTCGCAGGAGCAACTACCAAAGTAGGTCCTTCGTCTGCTCGGTGCAAAATCAATGCTAAACCTTGAATGGTTTTTCCCAATCCCATATCATCAGCCAAACACGCTCCTACGCCCCAAGAAGCCAATTGTGCTAACCATTTAAAACCATCAATTTGATAATTTCTAAGTTCTGTTTTGAGTGTTGTAGGCACTTTTGGATTGATAGCACGTGCATTTTTAATTTTTTTAATTTGATTTTTCCAGTTGGTATCTGTTTTTATATTTTCAAAATCTTGCGTAATATCGTCCATTGTCAAAGCCGCCAGATTATGAAAACGCAATCCATCTTTTGTTTTTTCTGTAAATGCTTTTATTTCTTGCAAACGTTTTCTAAAAACTTCTGTCAGGGCTAAAAATTGTCCATCTTTTAATTGAATAAATCTATTTTTAGAATTATCCAACATTTCCAACAATTCAGCCATTTTAATTACATTTGTTTCGTTCAATCTTATTTCAGCATCAATATCGAACCAATCATTTTGTTTTTTGATATGCAAAGACGCACTCGAAGTCGAGGCTCTATACGCAATTTTGAATTTTTGTCCTTCTGGCCATTCAATAATTACTTTATTTTGTAGTTCTTCTAATTGATACAAAACTTCCAAACAATCTTGTGGGTCTTCAAAACTCCATTCATAATCGTTGCTATCGTTGATACTCAAAATTTGACACGCTTGAATAATTTTTTTAGCATTTGATTTTTCTTCATTCAAATTTCGAGTCGCTTGTACTTTTTGTTTGTTGATTTCTCCAATCACTGTTTCAGGTGATTTTCCCGGTTTATGATAGGGTGGCGAAGTGGTAAAAGGTTTTACCATCAATTCTAATTTTAATCCACCATTATTGAAAGGCAATAAAAGGGCAAAAATTTGCGGATTAGAGGCAACTCTTGGCAAATCAATGCCAAAATTACTCACAGAAGAATTGACATTGACAATATTGACCATACTTCCCAAAGTTTTAGATAATAGTTCTTTTCCTTTTTTAGGCACTATTAACTTTCCTCTTCCCAGATTTTCAAAGATTTTTTTATGTACTTCTTTGATATGAAAAATTTTATATCTTGTATTGGTTTCTTTTTCGATTTTGATACCTATTTCACTCGCATCAACAGAAAAAGAAACAATCATACTATCAGTAGTTTTTGCCTCTTCTATCAAAATTTCAGGCTCTGCTTTGATGACCTCAACGTTTGTATCTGTATCTTCTAAATATAAATGTGGGTGTCCAATCATCGACAAACAAGCCTTTCCAAAATCTACATTATAACCTGAATAATACGATTCTATATCAAAACTACTCACTATTTTCATATCTTGCAAAGAAGCAAAATCGCTTCCACCTTCTTTTAAACGCTTGATAGAAATCGATTTCCCTGCTGACCAACTGCCATTTTTATTTATTTTTTGTTCTTTGGGGGCTAATGTTCTTCCTTTGAAATTCACGTGCCAAACTACTCTTCCGTCTGTTGATACTTTTTTCTTATCATCATCGGCAGATAATTGTTGTAAAATTTTCAAAGATTTTAACCAATCTTCTTCTTTTGCAAAATAAACATGGACTAAATCGACTAGATTATGTGGATATTTATTTTCAAATTCTCGAACAATATTTCCTGACAATGATATTTTATTATTTGACCTTTTGCGAATACCTGCCAACGCAAAAGCCAACCAATGATACCCATTTTTGCTTGCTAAAAGCATTAAATCTTCAATGTTTTGACCTTGTGAAAAAATATCAGTTTCTCCCCAAGTAGTACATAAATAATAAAAAAACTTAGCAACTTTATAACTATTAACGCCAAAAGCATTTTGCAACATCGCAACTCCTGTGGCACGGTCGTTTTCTAAAATATTGATTAAACCGTTTATCATAAACAAAGAAGCATAACTATTAAAGTTTGTTTTAATCAATTTGAGATAATTTCTTGCTTTACTATGCAAACTAATATCTCTTAAAGATAAAATAGCCGCTACATAAAAGAAATTCGAAATATGATTAAAAACAGGTTTTCTAACTGATTTATCAACTTTTTTTCGCACCTCGAGTGCGGTTTCAAAATAAGCAATTGCTTCTTTTGCTTGCCCTTTCAAAAATGATAAACAACCTAATAATTCTGGCTCTAATTGTGGAAAATCTGTTTTTTTAATAATTTCATATATTTTATTCCAATCTCCTACAAATAAATAATAAAAAGTAATGAAATAAACCAAATCTTGTTTATCAGATACAAAATTGATTCTTTCTTCTAAATATTCGATAAATGCTTCGTTATTATTCAATACCGATACATTCATTCTTGCCAACTCAAATATTATTTTATCTTTGATTTTCAAATCTATTACCTTATATTCTTCATCAAGTATATTTTTGAATACATCTTGCAAATAAGTTATTTCTTCGTAATAATTACTACCAAATTCTGTTTTTATATGAATTAATTTTTTTTCATATTCCTCTGGATTTCCTTTGAAAATAGAAACAATAAAAGCGCGAAGATGCAAAGCATATCTATTTATACTATTGTAAGAATATCCACCATTCATCGAAGATTCCATTATTTTTATAACTTCGTCAATATTTTTATCATTGTTCATTATTTCAGAAATAATTTCAGTGATAAGACCTCTATTATTAATCGAATATATAACATTCCAAGAATGATCTTTAGATTTTTCTATTGTTTGTTCAGTCGTTAAGGCTTTCAAAATTCTATCAATAGCCAAAGTTGTTTGTATGCTATAATCAATCAGCCCTTTTTCAGCAAGACCTGTGGTAGTTTTTCTTATTTCTTCTGATGTTAATCCTCTATAAGAATATCCTATTATTTTGATGATACCTTGTTCAACGTCTGATTTTTTATCAAATTTTTTCCAAAATTCCTGATTTTTTTTAGTTCTCATATTGATTTTTTGTATTGATTTTTATGCTTTTTTTGAAATTAAACGGTGCAAAAGTAATGTTTTTTTTGAAATAATATTGAATAATTATTAATTTTTTTCTGTTTTTTTAGGTAAAAATCTTTTTTTAAATCTATCCAACCAAACCAAATACATATCCGTTTCGAATACGCGTGAGTCGTTGCGTGCCTGTCTTAAAAAAAACAAACCTATCAATAATAATAATACATTTGGATACCACATACCAATTAAAGGAGATAAAACGCCTTCTTTTACCCATTTTTCGCCTGCAATAGTCATCAAATAATAAATGATAAAAAAGATAACAGAAACCAACACAGGAACTCCCAAACCGCCTTTTTTGATGATAGAACCTAAGGGCGCACCTATCAAAAACATAGTAAAACAAGCCATCGCATACGTAAATTTTTTATAATATTCGATGATACATTCTCTATATTCTTTTTTGGTTAATTCTTCTGAGTCACTTCTATTTTTAATCGTGGCATAAATATTTCTCGCCTGCGTTACGGCACGATACGCAATTTGTGTTTCTGTGGGTTTATTGATAACATTGACTATTTTTGGCTCTTGTTTGATAGGATTTAGATTGATTTTAGTTAAAGTAGTATTGTTGATATTTTGAATAGAATCTTTTTTTTGTTTTATTTTTTCGGGTGTGATATTTTTTTTGATATGTTCAGGAATATTATTATTTGAGTTAGAAGTCATTGTTTTAAACTCATAAATATAAGAAGTTTGAGCGATTTGTTGCGTAATTTTTGCTTCATTTTTTTGTCTTTTTTGCAATGAATCTATATCTAACAATAATTGCTTTAAATTGTGCATATATTTATGTCCTTGAAAATCCTTTTCGTCAGTTTTATTCATACTCAAAGAAGACAAATTAAAAAGCATTTGACTTTTTTTGAAAGTATTGGTTACAAATTTTTCTTGTGACCCACCTGCATTCGAACTCATCGCAGAAGTTCCTACTTGGTCGTGATAACTTTTTCCTCTAAATAATTCTAATACTAAATAATGGTCGTCGTTAATAGTGTACATTTTTCCAGAATCAGCCATAATCAATTCTCTATTTCCACCTCCTGCTGTGTGATTATAAATCATTACATCTTTCAAAGTCTTTCCATCGGGATATTTATAACCAATTTTAATGGTATAATTCGGCAATCCATTATAAAAAACGCCTTCTTTGATGCTCAATGCAGGACTTTTTTGTTTGATATCCCACACCAATCGATAAAATTTTAAATTGGCGTGTGGTAAGATTTGGTCACTATAAAAAAATGAAAAAAGGCTCAATAAAACGGCAAAAATCATAATCGGTCTTAATGCTCGCACCAACGAAATACCCGCACTTTTGATAGCAGTCAATTCAAAATGCTCTCCTAAATTACCAAAAGTAATCAAAGAACCCAACAAAACCGCCAAAGGCAATGCCACAGGAATCAAAACCATTGCCATTAAAATTATCAATTCAGAAAATACATCATATCCTAAACCCTTTCCTGTCATCTGTTCCAAACGTTCAGGGTCTGCTAATTGTTGAATTAATAATATAAAAGTAACTACGGAAGTAGTCAGAATGAAAGGACCTACAAAAGCTTGAATCAGTAATTTATCAATTTTTTTTAGCATATTTTTTGACTAATGTTGTTCTTCTATTTTGTTTGCTTCATAAGGATTTATCAATTTATTTGGATAATTACTCAACGCAATATCCATTGTCCACCAATAAAATTCACGCGGGAAAAGCAATAAATAAGATTGTTTTTTATTTAATAACAAATCATATTGTCCCAAATAATTGAAAGACCAAGTAATAGAAAGCCAACCTGTCATCAAATCTTTTATTTTTTCACGAATATCGATGACTTCTTGTTGTTGTAATCCATTTTCTTGTAAAGTTCTGAAACTTCTTTCGTGATGTTTTGGGGTAAATTCTGTTTCTAAAAAAATCTCATTGATAGCAGCCCACACATCAAATCTATTTTCTACTTTTAAATTATTTCTTTTAACAAGTTCGAGAAAATCTTTGTTGTATTTATCTTCAATAAAAATAATTTCATTATGATTGATAACAATAGAAATAGGATTTGTATTCAAATTTACTTCATTAATTTGTGAAATATTGATAAGTGGTTTATCTCTAACGGTACTGCTTTGAAATTCATATTGAATAATTTCGAGAGAATTTTCGTGAAAAATGACTTTTTTCATAATGGAATGTAATATTGTATGTAAGTTTTCGAGTTCAAAGATAGTTTTTTTATTTATAATTTACAATATTTTCATTTTATTTTTCATCTATCTTTCTAATTATTTGCGTTATTGTATCCACCAAAGCCAACCTGCTACCCAAGGCGTAGTCAATAAAAAACTATCAAATCTATCTAAAAAACCACCATGACCCGGAATTAAATCTCCCGAATCTTTGATTTGTAAACTTCTTTTGATGGAAGATTCGACTAAATCACCATAAGCACCCCAAATTACGACAATCAAACCAATGCCAGCCCAGCCTAAAAAAGAAATATCTTGTAAATAATAAGCCAAGAAAAAAACCAATAAACTACACGCAACAAAACCGCCTAACCAACCTTCCCAAGATTTTTTAGGGGATATACGTTCAAAAAGTTTGTGTTTTCCGTATCCTGAGCCTATAAAATAAGCCGCCACATCATTCATCCAAATCAAAAAAAACAAACCCGTTACGACTTGATAGCTATATTGTCCTAAATTAAAAACTGCGAAATGCAAAGCCGTAAAAGGCAAAGAAATATAAAATACCCCAAAAACACTCAACGCTAAATTAACCAAAGGTTGTTTATCTTCTTTATCGTATAACTTCCACGCAAAACCTAAACTTGCGATAGGTACTACAAAAGCAAATAATTTGACAGAAAGCCAATGTTTTTCTACAGCAAAAGTAAGCATATACAAATATACACCTACTAACATACCCAAAACAGCCATTGGTTTGTAACCATATTTTTCTAATAATTGATAAAACTCACGTAAAGTAAGTGTATGAATTACAAAAAAAACAAAAGCATACGTCCATTCATTGCCCAACATTCCTATCATCATCATCAAAAAACCTGCAAAGCCAAAAATAATTCTTTGTTTTAGGTTATGATTTTGTTTGTGAATGAGGTCTATTTTGCTTATATTTTTAGAATTTTGAGTATTTTCTATATTTTCTTTGTTACACACTTTGTGAATTTGCTTTATCTTCTTTGGTTACAACAATGTTTTTTACTTCGTAAAGAATATCACCTTTGTCTGTTACTCTCAAATCTGCTCGACCATTTTTTTGCATATTGTCTAATAATTTTTGAGATTGTTCTAAAGTAAGCATCATTTTATTGGCTAATTCGAGCGGAGTAACTACGCCACCCATTTTTGCAATTACGCTCAATGCTTCTAATTCTTGTGCGGCAAGATTATCTTTTTCATCTTTTTTGAGTGCATTTTTTAGCCAAAACGCACCAATTATCATAGGCAACGCACCACCTAATAATATTCCTAATAAAGAATATTCCATAGCAATTTTTTCATCGGCTAAGCCAACAAATCCTACAATAAGCATCAAAAAGCCTATAAAAATTAGACCTGATGCTAATAAAACAGAGGGAGAGAAAAACATATTTTTATTTATTTTGTAAAAGTATATGATAATTTATTTTTTTCTATGGCAATATTTTTTTTGAAATAAGATTTTTTATCAATCAAAAACACATCAAAATCTTATCAATAACTAATTTACGAAACTTTGTTTTTTCCATTCTGTTTGCAGACGTTTCACTTCTTTTTGTGTGATATTTAATATTCTGCTTATTAAATCCACATCAATTTTTTCTGAAAACATTCTAAAAATAATCGCTTGACGCTCTTTTTGAGCTTTTGCTTCAGCTATTGCTCTACCTATTGCTAAGCCTTTTGCTTTACCTATTGCGAAACCTATTGTGAAACCTTTTGCGAACCCCAACTGAAAAAGTATATCAGAAGTGGCAATCTCTTCGTAGTCTAACATATTGATATTGTTTTTTGAAATAAGATTTTTAATAAATTAAAAACTTACTAAAAATCTTATTATCATTAATTGATTAAACTTTGTTTTTTCCATTCTATTTGCAGGCGTTTCACTTCTTCTTTTGTGATATTTGATAATTTACTTATTAAATCCACATCAAGTTTTTCTGAAAACATTTTAAAAATAATCGCTTGACGCTCTTTTACTTCGCCCAACTGAAAAAGTATATCAGAAGTGGCAATTTCTTCGTAGTCTAACATATTGATATTGTTTTTTGAAATAAGATTTTTAATAATTGTTTCTGATTTACGCAATTTAGATAAAATATGTAAATGTCTGATACATCTCAAACGATGCAAATCATTTTGAGTGATATTACAAATTTTATTAAAAATTTCTTCGAGTGCTAATTCTTTACTTTTACCATCAAAATCACATAAAATTGACAACAAAACTTCTTCAGGAATAGTAGAATCAAGAAATTTTTGATAAGATATTTTTTTCATATCAATCAAATTATACTTATAACTTACATCTTCTTGATTGATTTCATCAATCATTTTAATTTCATCTTCACTAATATAAAAAACAAATTGCTTAATTGTAGCCTGATGCGTTTGATACAACATAGCGAAATAAACCAACATGCGCAAGTGCATAGAAGAATCATTACTCGTCTGAAACTCTAAATGATAAACGATAGTTTCATTGTTTTTAGTATTTGTTTTGAAAACAAAATCAGATTTTTTTTCAAAAGTATATTGTAATTCTGGAAATAAAATCTCAGAATTATCAATTTTTGCTCCTACCACATTTTCTAACAAAGTATAAATAAACTTTGAAATTATTTCTTTAATGGTTTTATCGTATTCTTGTGCCATTTTATTTATATTTATTTTAATAATTTTCAGGAATTAAGATTTAATTCCTGAAAATTTATTTCTCACCTAAAAATCAAATCTATAAAACTAACTTTCCAAAGATTCTTTAATTTTTGTTGGAATATCAGCTTTTACAACTTTTTCAGCCATTAAAATAGCACTTTTAATTGTTTTTGCATTCGAAATTCCATGCGCAATAATTACATTTCCATTGATGCCTAAAATAGGACTTCCACCAATTTTTTCAAAATTAAAATTATCAAAAAACTCATCTTCCATTTGTTTTTTATGCAAAATTTCATAATAAGATTCAGCCATTTTAATCACTATATTGCCAGTAAAACCATCACAAACAATCACATCAGCCTTTTCATTAAATAAATCACGTCCTTCGATATTGCCTACAAAATTTATTTTTGTATTTTGCGATAATAATTTATGCGTTGCCTGTGCTTGTAAATTACCTTTTTGAGCTTCTTCTCCCAAATTTAATAAAGCAACTTTTGGGCTTTCCATTTTAAAATAATTTTGACAAAAAATAGAACCCACTTCTGCAAATTGTTGTAAATGTTCAGGTTTACAATCTGTATTTGCGCCAACATCTAAAATAATTCCCGTTCTACCATCTAATTTAGGCACATAACTAATAATAGCAGGTCTTGAAAGTCCTTTAATTGTTTGCACCGTAAACATTGCCGCCACCATCATCGCACCCGTATTGCCCGCCCCACAAAAAGCATCAATTTGTTTAGATTGTAATAATTTATAACCCACAGAAATACTTGAATCTGGTTTTTGAGGCAATGCTCTTGTGGGGTGTTCGCCCATTTCGATTACTTGTGTAGCGTTGGCTATTTCGATATTTTTTGGAATATTATTTTCAAAAAAATTACTAATTATGTCTTCTTTTCCGACCAATACCAAAGTTGTTTCTGGTTCGATAAATTGCAAAGCTAACTTTGCACCTTCTAAAATAGCTTGTGGGGCATAATCGCCACCCATAACATCAATTCCTATTTTCATATTTTAAAATGTTTTAAAACAAATTGTTTTTTTGCACAATATTAGTGTTTTTTTATTGAATATAAAATAAAAAAAGATTCAAAGTATAAAAAAATATTTTTTTTACTCTAAATCTTTCTAAATTTTTGCGTCATAAATAAATTATTTTTTATTCGGCAGTGGGCGTACTTTTTGTTTTTTTGTACCCTTCAATCAAAACTTTGCCCTTGTAATATAAGTCATTACCATGCACATACGCTCTGTGATATAAATGAATTTCGTCAGTTACTTTACAAACAGTAAAAGGTTTTGCTTCAATACTATCGTGAGTACGGCGTTTGTCACGTCGGGTGGTCGAGAATTTACGTTTAGGATTTGGCATATTGATAAGTGTGTTTTACCACAAATTAAAATTTACATTAAAAATGAGTGCAAAAGTAAGATAAATTTTTTATATAAACTATTTTTTTTTTAATTTTTTTTAGAATTTAATATAAAATATACTTTTTCATTCGAAATAATAAGAATAAAAAGGTTTTTTTATGGTTTATTTATTGTATTTTTTAGTTCTTGAAAAATTATTGCGTAATTATTTTTAGCATACTAATTATAAGTTTTTATATTTTTTTTGTATTTACTTTTATTTGGATTTTAAGAAAAGTTTAATCAAAAAATAAACAAACTTTTTTTAGATAAATAACGTTACAAGATTAATGCATTGCTATTATTTGAATAGCAAAGTCAGAAGTTATAAGTTTAAGTAACATTTTGTTTGATACTTAAACCAGCTAGTTGAGCCTATGTTGGTTGGTGTTTATCTGTTATCAATAGTAAGATACTCGCCAAATTGATGTGGCTATTTTTGCTAATTCTGACTGTCTTTTATCTAAATTATTCGCATTCCATTCAGGGTAATTGATTGTTTTTGTCATTTCAAAAGCACTATTTTCAAATACAATAATTTTTTCAGCATAGATTTTATTGCCTATATCTCTATTTTTATCTGCTTCCAAAAGTGTATAATTACCAATTCTAAAAACATAATTCTCTAATACATTTTTTGAAAAATACTTTTCCCATTCTTCACTTGGATTTTCAGGAAGTATATGTTCTATAGTTGCACTATGTTCTTCAAAATCATACGCATTATTACTCATTTGATTTTCTAATTCAAAAAGAATATACCTAATTAATTTTTTGTTTCGGCGTGTGTTAAGGGATATAGTTGAAAAATCATTCTTAAAATCGGTATCAGTCAAATATAATTCTTTAATTTCTTCTGCTAATTGTTGTGGTGTTGTTATCTCACCATTTGCTATTTTTACGGCTGCTTTATTGTAAACTTCTTCCAATCTGCCGCTGTGGTAGCCACCAATAACGGTAGAACGAAAAGAAATAACTGTTATGATTTTTAGCACTTTATCAAAATTATTGAACATTTTGTTATAAGCAATTAACAGTATAGGAAGGCATTGTTTTACTTGAAAAATCTCCAATTCTTTTATATGCTTCTTAGTCTCTTTATCACCATGCCATAGTTCATCTGACGAATTATTGAGTGCCACATATAATTCAGCATTTTTTTCTAACTCCTGAAGTAAATAGAAAAGGTGATCCGAATTTTGAATTTTAGCCCTTATATTCTTATAAAGATATTCTTGTCGCACTAATTTATTTCTTGAAATCCAATAATGGCGTAGAAATACAGGAAAATTATCCAGCCCAACAATATCCACTATTTTATTCCATTGTGAACGAATATGAGGTAAATCAATCTCATACGCCAAAGAAAATAAGTAATTCTTCAGTAAATCAGTTACCGTCAAACCTGCTCCTCTTGAATTAAGGGTTTCAAAAACTGTGTAAGCACGTAATTCGTTTTCAACAATGATTTGAATAAACATTAACTTTTCTGCAATAACTTCATTCAAAAATTTAGCAATTTCTTCTCCTTTGGGATTAATTTCAAAGTGTTTTTTTACTTTTTCTTGAAAAAACTTATATGCCTTTAGAAGTAATTTATCAGAGTCTTTGAAGTTTCGTAAAGTAGCAGGAGTTCTCAATGTTAAGATATAATATTGAAAAAAGGTATTATTATTTTCGTTCAAACTCAATTTACTAGAGTAAGTAAGCGAAGATGGGTCTTTATCACCTATAAATTTACTGCTTAGTAATTTTACTCTTTCCTCATTTGCTTCTTTGTCAATATTGTTTTCAGCCAATTCTTTTATTTTAGCAATGCAAGCCAAAGCAATAATGGTAATAGTGGCTAAGCGTTGTTGCCCATCAATAATATTATATGTCTTGTTTCCTTTACTTTGTAGCACAATTGCACCCATATAATGAACAGAATTACTTTCTAAAACCAGTAAAATATCTGCCCATAAGTCTTCCCAATTATCCTCTTTCCAAGAATAATCACGTTGATATAAAGGTACAACATATTTTTTACCATTGCCTAAAACGTCATTACTATTGACTGTTTTTGTATCTAATAAGTTATTATTTTCCATGTTTTTGTCATTATAATTTTCTTAAATTATCATCTAACGCAAAATATTTGCGCAGTACACTACACACAAAGTTTATAAAAAGTACAAAAGACTCCTCCATTCAATTAGAAAGACGTTTGTTACCCTAATTCGTTGCAATTTTTTTATTTTGGAACATTTGCTACAGTACAGACGTTGCATGCAACGTCTGTACAACGATATACTTTTTTTGCAACGAATTTGGGACAGTACCGAAAAATTAGTTAAGTCATTTTTTAATGTGAAAAAAAAGATGCACAAATTTAAAAACTTGGTATCAAATTTTATATTTTTTATTTTCAATAAAATCTTCTATTTTCGATAAAAACTCTCTTAAAAATAATAGCACTTGCTTTAAAAGTTGTGTAAGTCAAGATGTCAATATTTTTCATTTCCTCTTTTACTTCTATCTTTACTTGATTTTTATCCATTTTTTCAAGAATAAAAAAATAGTCGTTTATTTCTTTTTTTCTTATGGCATAATCATTTTTAATTGCCTCCATTGTATTGAATAAGTGCTTCTTTTACAAAATGTATTCTATTTTTAATTAGTTTTGGGGAATGTGTATTGAACACAGTGCCAAGAACTTTATTAAATTCTTCACTTTCTAACCAAGATGTATCTATATTTTCTTTTTCTATCAATGATGGTTTTTCTTTCAAAGCCAATGCAACGCCTACAGAAATAGCTTCAAAATAAATTTTAGAAACATATTTTTTGGTAGGACTATTTTTATTACGCCTTAAAAAACTTCCAAAATTTTTTGAAACAAAATAAAGCATATTTTCAAAAACCTTTTTTAATACTTCATTCTTATCTACAATTTCTTCCTCCTTATTTTTTCATTCGACATAAAAATCTAATAAACGTGCAAGCCCATTGCTTCTATAAATAGGATAATTTTCATAAAAAGCAAAAAAACGTAAAATCAACTCTTGATGGAGTTGTCTGTCTCGTGAAAATGAAGGAATCGGACATGATTCTAAGAAAAGAGGTATTTTAGCACATTCATTATAAATAAAATCAATAAATTTTCCTCTTAAAGTTCCTTTTCTTACTTCCATATTATTCAATAAAGAAGGACTAATATTGATTCGACTAAACATTTATGTTCTCACTTCTTCAGAAGTTTTATCAGACAAAACAATCGTTCTTACTGCTGTATTTTTTAATTTTCTTTGTCTTGGAATACTCAAATCTTTAAATTTAAAACCATTCAATTCAGTTAATATTTCTAATTTTTTGACTGCAAAACCATTTTTTAGAAATGAGGCTAAAGTTCTTATCCTTTGTGAACCATCTACAATTTCCAATCTGCCTGTTTCTTTAATTTCTGATACATAAATAAAAGGAATAGGCAAACCCAATAAAATAGATTCCATAAATTTAGACTTTCTTTCATTATCCCATACAAATTCTCTTTGATATTCAGGAATATAAATTTCATTCAAATCTTTTTCTTCTCCTTCACAATATTTATTAACCAAAATTTCGATGGTAAACTCTCTTGTATCATAAGCAACATTTTTTTGTTGCTCATATATTTGTTTCTCAGCAAGTTCTATTTTTTCTTTTAACATCATAATAATTTTATTTTTATACAAAAATTCCCACAAAATAAACAAAAAAACAAACTTACACTTGATTTAAAATCCTTTCCAAAGCATATTCATCAGGCACCAAAACCTCTCTTGCTTTACTTCCTTCGAAAGAACCAACTATGCCCGCTTTTTCTAATTGGTCTATCAAACGACCAGCACGATTATAACCCAATTTTAAACGTCTTTGCAAAAGAGAAGTGCTTCCTTGTTGATGAATCACCACAATTCTTGCTGCTTCCTCAAACAAAACATCTCTATCACTTATATCCAAACCATCTGCACTTTCGCCACCATTCGCTTGTTCGATTTCTGGCAATTCATAAGATGAGCCAAAACCTTGTTGTTCGCTGATAAAATCACACACTCTTTCTACTTCTGGCGTATCCAAAAATGGACATTGCAGACGAATTGTATCCGAACCCATGGAAAATAAAAAATCTCCCATTCCGACTAACTGCTCCGCTCCACCTGCATCTAAAATTGTCCTCGAATCGATTTTTGACGTAACTTTAAAAGACAAACGAGCAGGAAAATTCGCCTTAATAATCCCCGTAATTACGTTCACAGAAGGTCTTTGAGTAGCCACAATCAAATGAATCCCAATCGCTCTCGCTAATTGTGCCAAACGAGCAATCGGCTGTTCTACTTCTTTCCCCGCCACCATCATCAAATCGGCTAATTCATCGATTACCAACACAATATAAGGCAAAAATTTATGTCCTTTTTTAGGATTAAGCCTTCTTTGTCTAAATTTGGTGTTATATTCCTGAATATTTCTACAAGATGCTTCTTTCAATAAATTATAACGATTGTCCATTTCCAAACACAACGCCATTAAAGTATGAATTACTTTGGTGGTATCTGTAATAATTGCCTCGTCATCACCCGGTAATTTTGCCAAAAAATGTTTTTCAATTTTATTAAATAAAGTTAATTCTACTTTTTTAGGATCAACCAATACAAATTTAAGTTCTGCAGGATGTTTTTTATAAATCAAAGAAGTTAAAAATACATTCAAACCAACCGATTTTCCTTGTCCTGTTGCTCCTGCCATCAATAAATGTGGCATTTTAGCCAAATCAGCAATCAAAATTTCTCCTGTAATTGATTTTCCTAAGACCAAAGGCAACACTTTATCTGTATTTTTAAAAATATCACTATCTAAAATAGTTCGCATTGCGACCATTTCACGTTTTTTGTTAGGCACTTCGATACCAATCGTACCTTTTCCGGGGATAGGGGCAATAATTCTGATACCCAATGCCGCCAAACTCAACGCAATATCATCTTCTAAACTTTTAATTTTTGAAATTCTAACGCCAGCTTCGGGAATGATTTCATACAACGTAACCGTCGGTCCGATAGTGGCTTTTATTTGTGAAATTCCGATGCCATAATTACTCAAAGTTTCTACAATTTTATCTTTATTTGCTTCCAATTCTTCGTTAGAAACTTGCCTACGTACGATTGGAGGGTCATTTAATAAATTGGCATCAGGTTTTTTATATCGACTCAAAATTTCGGTTGGGTCATATAAAGCCGCCGAAGCATCAGCATTAGGATTAAAAATAGGTTCTTCTTTTTCCTCCTCTTTTTCTGGCTCGTCTTCTGTATTGATAAATCTAATATCTTTTTTTGGCTTTTCAGGTTTTTCGTTTTCGTCTTTTTTATCAAAAGGAGGAATTTCAAATCTATCTTCTTTTTTTACTTTTGAAGTATCAAAACGTTCAATTTCTTCCTCTTCTTCGTCCTGATTTTCATTTTTTTGAGGGAATTTAATTTTTGCTTGCGTTCCTTTTGATTTAATAAAATCCAATCTTTCCAATTCTTCTTCGTCCTCGTCATTTTCTTCGATATAATGAGGTATTTTATTTTCTTTTTTAGGAATATCTATGGGCGTGGCAGGGTCAATTTCTAATTCTACTTTTGGATTTTTAGGTCTTATGATACCTGATTTTGGTAATTTTGTTTTTCCTAAATCATTTTTTGTATGATTATTTTCGTGTTCTGCGTCATTATTATCTGAGTCAAAATCATTTCTAAAAGAAGAAATAGGCGGTTTTGTATTTCCTTTAATAGTAGTTTTATTGAGCGGATTTTTAGGAGTATTTTCATTGGCTAAATCAGGAAAATCAAAATCATCTTCTTCTTGAAATTCTTTTTTGTTCGAAAATCTATTTTTTGAGAAAATGGGTGCTTTTTCTGTGAATTTATCTCTAAATGCTTCAAATTTTTGAGCAATATTATTTAAAATTGGATTATTTTTGGTTTGAAAAGTAGTTTTGAATGATAGTTTTACAAAGTAAATTAAAAATAAAGCCAATGCAAACATCACCAATAAAAATGTTCCAAAACTTCCAATAATACCACGTGAAACTTCTGTAATCGTAAAACCTAAACCTCCTCCCCAAAAACCAATTTCTGATTCTTTGGTAAATAATGAACTCATCAATAAACTTGACCACAAAATAGCAAAAGCCGTAAATTGTAAAGCAGGAATCAAAGGCAAAACTTCTATTTTGAAAGCCAATTTCCAGCCCATCAAAAAAATCAAAGGAACTAATAAAAATGCGCCCAATCCAAACCATTTGAACACAAAAATATGTGCCAAAACTGCCCCCAACATTCCTAACCAATTTTCTATTTCTGTACCACTTTCACGCATAGTCGTAGAAAAAACCGTTTCTACTACGCTTTGGTCTGCTTTTCCAGTGAATAAATATGAAAAAAACGCAATAAATAACGCAAATGAACTCACAATTAAAAAAATTCCTAAACTCATTTGAAATTTTTCGTCGCGTAATAATTCGCCTATTCTTTTGAGCAACCAAGAATCTTGTGGAAGGTTGTCATCAGGTTCGTTTCTGAACGTATTTTCTTTGTAAACTGTTTTTGCCATCTATTTTTTGAGTAGATAATGTAATTTTAAAACGCAAATATAATAAAAAATTACAAAATATCAAAAAAAAATCGTTTTTTGAGTAAAATTTTGTTTTGATGTAATAATTTGATCATTGTATAAAATCAAATTCTTATCACAAATTTTGGAGAGAGATTATTTTTTTGTATAAATTTTATATATTTTAATACTTTTAATATTTTATATAATATATTTACTTCTATTTATATTTAAAAAATAAATTAGAGTTTTTTAAATGGTAGCCAAAAATTGACAAAAATCATTAAAAATTCGAGAGAAAAGAAAAAAAATCCGTATTAATCGGCTAAATCCGTGTTATCTGTGTGCTAAAATCTCTTTCATTTAAAAAATACTAATTTCGTCTTGATAAAAGAAAATTTTTTTGTCCTCAAAAATTATCAGACAACCATACACATTTTATCAAAATTAAAAAATATTTGCGATGAATTTGGGACAGCACCAAAAGTTTTGTTACTAATTATTCCTCATCAAAACATATCAAAAAAATTGTTAAAAATAAAAATATAAATCATTCATAATCAAATAGTTAGTAAAAAATTGGTATTTTTTTATACTAATTTACGCATTTATTTTAAACATTTTTTAATTTAGTATGTTTTAACATCAAGTACTAAAATTTTAAAATTATTATAGTTATGTTAAAAAAATATTTTTTACTCATTTTTTTTATCTTTGCCTACACAAATATCGCTCTCGCACAACGTACAGGAACCATACAAGGAAATGTGAGAGATAAAAACACACAAGAATTATTGGTCGGAGTGGTTATCAATCTCGAAGGAACAGAACCTAAAATTGGCGCTACAACAGACACAGACGGCAATTTTACGCTCATCGCACCTGTGGGAAGTTATAATATCAAAGCTGATTTTATGGGTTATGAACCTATCATAAAATTTAATATTGTTTTGACTGCGGGCAATGCCAGTATTCTTACTTTTGAATTAGAAACAGAAGGTAAAAAATTAGAAGAAATAGAAATTACAGCCAATAAACGCTCTACTGCATCAGTGGCAACTGTTGTCTCTCCGCTTTCTGTACAAGGATTGACTACCGAAGAAATAAGAAGTAATCCCGGTGGAAATTTTGATATTTCGAGAGTAATTCAAGCATTGCCGGGCGTAGCAGGAACTACAGGTGGCGGTGGTTTTAGAAATGATATTATTATTCGCGGGGGTGCTCCCAACGAAAATGTATATTATTTAGATGGCATAGAAATTCCAGTCATTAACCATTTTTCTACGCAAGGTTCTGCGGGAGGTCCTGTCGGTATTTTGAATGTATCTTTTATAGAAGACGTAAAATTAAATTCTTCGGCTTTTGATGCCAGAGTTGATAATGCTTTAGCATCTGTTTTTCAATTCAAACAAAGAGAAGGCAATAACGAAAGATTGCAAGGGAATTTTCGTTTGAGCGGTACAGAAGCAGCCCTTACTTTTGATGGACCTTTGGGAAAATCTAAAAAAACTACTTTTTTGGCTTCGGCAAGACGTTCTTATTTGAGTTTTCTTTTTAAGTTGATAGATTTACCTATTCGTCCTGATTATTGGGATTTTCAATATAAAGTTACGCATAAAATTAACAATAAAACTACGCTTACTTTCTTAGGCGTGGGTGCGATTGATGAATTTTCGTTTGGTACGCCTCGAAAATCTACTCCCGAAAACGATTATACTTTGCGTTCTTTGCCTTCGATAGAGCAGTGGAATTATACTTTTGGCGTTTCTTTGAAAAGATTAATAAATAATGGTTTTATTAATGTGGCTTTGAGCAGAAATATGTTTGACAATGCTTTGGATAGATTTAAAGATAGACAAGTGGGTAATGAAGCCTTTCGTGCTTTAAAATTACGCTCACAAGAAATTGAAAATAAATTACGCATTGATGTCAATAAAACCTACAATAAATGGAAAGTTGCTTATGGTGGCGTGGCACAATTTGTAAAATTTACGAATAATATTTTTTCAGAAATAAGGCAAGAAGTAAGAGATAACAACAATAATTTGATTTCTCCGCGTGTTACGATAGATTTTAATACAGGCATTGATTTTTTTCGTTATGGATTTTTTGGGCAGGCTTCACGTACTTTTTTGAATGATAAATTGGGAGTTTCATTAGGTTTGCGTACTGATATGAATACTTTTATGAACGACGGCAACAATCCCCTCAACTCGCTTTCGCCTCGAATTGCCTTGTCTTATAGTCTTTCACCTGAGTGGAATATTAGTGCGAGTTTTGGCGATTATTACAAAATTCCTATTTATACTGTGTTGGGTTATAAAGATAATAACGGAAATTTTATCAACAAAGATAACAAATATATTCGTTCTACGCATTATGTAGTTGGTTTAGAATATTTACCAAGAGAAACTACACGATTTACTTTGGAAGGTTTTTATAAACAATATGCGAACTATCCTGTGTCTGCTCGTGATGGAATTTCTTTGGCAAATCAAGGCGGAGGTTTTGGATTTTTAGGAAATGAACGTACTTTGGGCATTGGCAATGGACAGGCTTATGGTTTTGAGTTCTTTTTTCAACAAAAATTAGTTAAAAATACTTTTGTTACATTTTCTTATACTTTTGTGGTCAGTGAATTTGCGGGCATAGATGGAAAAAATATTGCATCTGCTTGGGATAATCGCCATTTAGTTTCTGCCATTTTGGGACGAAAATTAGGAAGAGGTTGGGAAGTAGGTTTGAAATATCGTTTTGCAGGCGGTTCACCTTTTACTCCATTTGATGAAGTATCATCAAGACAAAATTTTGCATCTATTGGACAAGGTTTATTAGATAATTCTCGATTAAATACTTTGCGTTTGGGTGCTTTCAATCAATGTGATTTAAGAATAGACAAAAAATGGAATCGCAAAAACTTTACTTTTGATTTATATATTGATATTACAAATTTATTAGCGGCTAATAATGCTGCTTTTCCTCAATATACATTCAAAAGAAATGCTGATAATACTGATTTTGCCACGACTGATAATCTTCCACTCAATCCAAATGGCTCAAATGGTATTCCTCTTATTTTAAATAATGAAAATAATAGAGTTTTGCCTACGATTGGTTTTATTATTGAGTTTTAAAGGATTCAAATAAATGAAGTTGAAATATTCGATATATTTTCCAAATAAAAAATCTTGCATTTAATTTTTTTAAATGCAAGGTTTTTTGTTTAGATATTTTTCAATATAATTTTCAAACGCATCATACCAAAACCAACCTAAAAATAGTAGAGTATATTTTTGGTTTAATATGCTTGTGCAAATAAAACTCTTTTTTGAGAATTTTTTCCTGAAAAAATACATTTTCCTGCCTCGTTTTTTGTTTCAAAAGGAATACAGCGAATGGTTGCTTTTGTTTCTTCTTTTATTTTCAATTCAGTTTCGGTAGTTCCGTCCCAATGGGCAGACACAAACCCACCTTTATTTTGTAAAACATCTTTAAATTCTTCCCAAGAATTTACTTCTGTAATATGTTCATCGCGATATTTTAAGGCTTTTTGATAAATATCGTGTTGAATTTGTGCCAATAATTTTTCGATAAATTCAGCAATATTTTCTAATTTTTCGATAGTTTTTGCACCTTCTTCTCCTCTTTCTTTATCACGCCTTGCGACCTCAATAGTTCCATTATCAATATCCCTTTCACCCAAAGCCAAACGCACAGGTACGCCACGCAATTCCCAATCTGCAAACTTAAAACCGGGCGTTAAATTATCACGATTATCAAATTTAAAACGAATATTTTTTGCTCTTAATTCTTTTTGAATTTCAATAATTTTTTTTTCTACTTTGGCTAATTGTTCTTCTGTTTTGCCTATTGGCACAATTACCACTTGAAAAGGAGCAATCGCAGGCGGTAAAATTAAACCATTATCATCAGAATGAGCCATCACCAACGCACCCATTAAGCGTGTGCTTACACCCCACGAAGTTCCCCAAACGTATTCTTGTTGGTTTTGTTTATTGACAAATTTCACATCAAAAGCTTTCGCAAAATTTTGTCCTAAAAAATGTGAAGTTCCTGCTTGCAATGCTTTTCCATCTTGCATCAAAGCCTCAATACAATACGTATCTTCTGCTCCTGCAAATCTTTCATTGGCAGTTTTTACGCCTTTGATAACAGGCAAAGCCAAAAAAGTTTCTGCAAAAGTCGCATAAACTTCGAGCATTTGTTTCGTTTCAATAACGGCTTCGTCTGCGGTGGCGTGTGCAGTATGTCCTTCTTGCCAAAGAAATTCGGTAGTTCTCAAAAATAAACGAGTGCGCATTTCCCATCTTACCACATTTGCCCACTGATTTATCAACAAAGGCAAATCTCTATACGATTGAATCCAGTTTTTATATGTATGCCAAATAACCGCCTCAGAAGTTGGTCTGACTATCAATTCTTCTTCTAATTTTGATTCACTATCGACCATCAATGCTCCTTTTTTATCAGGATTGGCTTTGAGGCGATAATGCGTAACGACTGCACACTCTTTGGCAAAACCTTCGGCGTGTCCTTCTTCTTTTTCTAAAAAACTTTTTGGGACAAACAAAGGAAAGTAAGCGTTTGTATGTCCTGTTTCTTTGAACATTCTATCCAATTCGCGTTGCATATTTTCCCAGATGGTATAGCCATAAGGTTTTATAACCATACAACCTTTTACGGCAGAGTGTTCCGCTAAATCTGCTTTTTTTACTAATTCTTGATACCATTCGGCGTAATTTTCACTGCGTTTTGGTAATTTTTTATCGCTCATATTAGTTTTTATGTATTTCTAAATTCAATTTTTAAATATGTTTTATTATCAATAGCTTCTTTTATTTTTTCAAAAATTTGTTCGATCAAATAATTGACTAAAAATGTAAATCTTTGAATATGTTGTTCATTAATTCCAATCGAATAAGTTCCTCCATGTGCGATTTGGTTTCTCAAATACAACAAAGAAGTTCCACCACCACCTAATTCTTTTGCTAATGGATATTTTGGAATTGGGATATTTTCAAAAAAAACTTTTCTTACTTCTTCGGGAATATCATCACAGCTTTCCATTTCATCCAACTGACCTAAACATAAAGATTTCAAAATATTATTCACAACAATAAAACCTAAATTATCTTGTGTATTGATAACCTCTGGTAAAACAATATATTTGTTGCTCAATAATTCTTTTAATTTTAATAAATAATTAATTTTCTTAGGCTCTTCATTAGGATAATTTTTTATTTTTGTGTCTCCATTTTCAGCAACAAAAAGTAATAAAATATCATCTATATTGGTAGTTTCAATTTTTAGTCTATTCAAGTATTGTAAATAATATCCCATTACCTTGGACACATATCCTTCCCAAACAGCATATATAATTGGAATAGAATGGGTCAGAAAAAATTTTTTATCGTCATCTTTAAAAGCATACTCAAAAGGAATGATTTTTATTCTTCTTAAATCATCACTTTTTTCTTCAATTTGATCTTTAATTTTGGTATAAAGTTCTTCTTTTTCCATTTTTAAATAACACCAAATATTTGATTAGCAATTTTTAATCTATTTTTAACACGTTGAAATTGGTTATTTCCACCTTTACGAGAGAATTTCTTCAAGATATCATCATTACGAATTTGTGTATCAATTTTATTTCTAATAATTTCAATATCATTATTTTCGTATAAATCAATATTTTCAGCCACGCCAATCATAATTGTATCATACAAAGCAGTAGCAAATTTACCATCTTTTTGTCTAAAAATGTCTTTTGTTAATGGCAATAATATTTTAACAATTCTTTGAAATATATTTTCATAAAATTGATAGTCAAAATTTTTATTCTCAATAGACTCCCGCATAAATTTACTCATGTGTTGAGCAATACTTTGATGTAGATTTTTGCCATTTTTATACAAAGATAAAAATCTTAAAATTAATTCTTGGTCATATAATTCATTTTTTTGTTTCTCATTTAAATCAATCAATAGTTGAAAATCGTTATTTTTTGATAATTTTTCTAAAAATTCATTAAAAATTGGTGAAATATCTCTATAAATTGCATTTCGAATTTCTTGAGGAGTAAGATGACTTCCACCCGTATTCAAACGATTAAATAATTCAAAACGCATATCATAATCACTATTCCAACGAATAATTTCAACTCTACAAACGTATCTTTTAATAGTAAAACGTAATTTTTGAGGAAGTGATGACCATTCAAAACCTTTCAATGCAGGAAGTCTATCGCCCTGCCCCAATACCCAATTATTTTTTTTGAGTGTTTTTTCATCTCCTCTCAACTCTCCAAAAAAAGATAAAATGGTAGATAATCTTTGTAATCCATCTACTACTTCCCAAATACGCTCGTCATTATGATTGGGTACTTCAGCCACAAAAATAGGTGGAATAGGAATTCCTAATAATAAACTTTCAATAAAGCGTGTTTTTTGGTACTCATCCCACCTAAAATGCCTTTGAAAAGATGGGTTAATTTCTATTTCTTTGGCAGAATACATACTAATTAATTCTCCAAAAGACATATCTAATCTATCATTGATAAGTTTATTTTTTTGCTCATTAATTTGCTCATCTAATAATGTATCAGATTTATTAATTGTATCATTCATATAATTATATTTTTATGCTGCAAAAATAATCATTTTTACTCAAAAAACAAAAAAAGCTCGTAATTTTCATTACAAGCTTCTTTTTATGTTGAAAGAATTAAATACTAAAACTCCCACAAATTATGTTCAAATTCCATTAAATCATACTCTGTTTTTTGAGACATCTCCAAAATTTTACGAGCAGCTTTAGGGTCATTCACGTATTCACTATTGATAATTGTATTAATATCATCATCTTTTGGATTAGATACTTTAAAAATACGAGAACTAAATAAACGCAAATCAAAAGCATCTGATAAAGACATGTGTCTGCGAGGATTCTCAGGATTATACCAATGGGCTCTTACGTCTTCAAAAGCACCTTTTTCTTGTGAAGTCTCGTACGTTTCTTTAAAATAATTGTATAAATCTTTAAATTTGAAAGTGGCAAAAGGAAGATCACCCATTTGAGAAGCAGGGGTAGCCCCTTGTGGAATAACCAAAGTTACTGATTGAATATCCCAATAACGCAAAGAACGACGACGGTCAAAAATATAATCTTCTTTGACTTCCAATACACTCAACTCATAAGGTTTCATTTCTACAGTATCACCAATATTCGCATCAAAATAACGAAAATTACGACTAAAATCTGTTTCTGATAATGGCGTTTCAAAACCTGTCAAACGAGGTCCTGCAGCAATCGAATAAGGTTGTAATTTTTTTGATTTCACTCCTTCCATAATTACTTTTGTGATTTCATTCTCACGAGAGAAGAATGGAGTATTTTGCTTTTCTAATAAATTGATACGTCTCCAAACAGTAGTACGGAACATAATATCAGATTCTAAAATAGGACGTACAGAATTGGGATTGTACCCTTGCGCCCCAAATTGTGCGTTGGCTGATTGTGTAATAAATAATGTAACAAATAAACACAAGGCACACAGTTTAACACTTAATTTTTTCATACAATAATTTAAAATGATTTTTATGAATTACTTTATTATTAAAAAATACCACCTAACCTCAGTCAAAGTGGTATCAGTTCTTATTCTATTTAACGTTTTTTTTATCAAAGAGTTGTACTTTTTCCTCTATTTTTTTTAATTTTTTTACAAGATTTCTTCAAATCTTGTAAAAAAAAAATTTTTTTTATCTTACAAAGAAACTATGGAAAGCAGCATTAATTGGGCATTTTTCAGCAGTACCACGAGAATTAATACGTGTTACTGACATAATTTCTACTTGAATACCATCACCAGGTCTTACACTCATACCACTAGTACTAAATTGACTACCACTCACTACTTTATTTTCAATCGCACGACCTCCTCGGAATTGACGTATTGAAAATTGTGTTACTTGGAAGTTGGCTTCTTTAGGCAATGTATTAAAAAAACCTTCATCTGCTTTTGCTATTACACGAATAGTAGGAGGCATCGGAATTGGTTCTTTTAAGTTTACTTTACCACCTGATGCATTACCAATGAATAAATCTGGTGGTGGTACAGGCATAATTCTAAAATCTGCCGTACCCGCTACTTTACCACCACTCGATACGGTTAATTTAGAAGTTGGACCGGCATCTGGAAATATTGTTACTGAGCCTACTTTAGAGCCTGGTATAGCTGAACCGTTTGTTACACTAAAACTTGGTTTGTAGTTAGCACCTAAAGCAGGTACTGCTGTTTCCAATGGATTAGCACA
Organism: Cytophagales bacterium; assembly: GCA_013298075.1. Classification (GTDB taxonomy): domain Bacteria; phylum Bacteroidota; class Bacteroidia; order Cytophagales; family Microscillaceae; genus RDXZ01. The sequence continues at coordinate 60,320 of JAAFJG010000015.1, forward strand.
ATTACGATACAAAGGGAAGTTAGCTTCTGCTTTTACAATCAATACAGGCTCTACTACTGTAAATTTTTTCTCAACTTTAAAAGTAGTATCTCTCCCTTTTTGTTTGATAGTAATAGTACCTGTCCATTTTTGCTCTCCTACTGAATTCGCATTGAATTTAATTTCACCTACGCCATCTGGATCTACTCTTACAGACGAACCATTATAAGTCATTGTTGCGCCTGATTTACTTGAGCTAGCCGTGATAAACATTTCCGCTTTGTATTCGCTACCTAATGCTATAATATTAGCATCAGCTGTAGCAACCGCACGAATTTGATCAAATTTTAAATCACTACCCATATCACCTGCCACTATTTTTTTCAAAACCTCTTGTTCATAACGAATCACTTCATTTTGTTTTTGAGTTAATACCGCCATTGCTGCTACTACTGGAGTTTGTCCAAAGTTTGCTTCAGCGAAACCTTTATTTTTTTGAACTAAATCGTGTTCATAAATTTTGTTTTTCTCATTGCCTAAAGCTAATGGAGGAAAATCACCTGCAGTTAATGAATACTTACTACCATATTGGTTAGTTAACCAAGCAGTATAATCATCTAGTTTTTTCTTCAATGTGTAACCTTCACCATCTTTAGAAGCACCTAACATAATTCTTTCTACCTTAGTTTCTTCTTTGGGGTCTTTGATTACACCATGCTCTCTACCACCACCAGCTTCTTTTTCAAGACGAGCTTTTAGTTTATCAATGTAAGAAATTACATCAGAGGTTTTTTGTTTTAGGTCGTGAGCATCTTTCACTGCTTTCAAACCATCTGCACTATTTCCTTCCCTTTTCACCCTCTCTTCAAATTTCTTTAAAGCATTTTCACTCGCTTGTCTTGAGAATCCAAGTGCGCGTTCCAAACTATCGTTCAAAAATATGAATTTATCGATAATAGAAGAACTCACTTGCAAAGCCAACATAGCTGTGAGTACCAGATACATCATATTGATCATCCGTTGCCTTGGGGTTTGTTTACCGCCTCCTGCCATATTAGTATTTTTTTACTTTTTAATGTGAATAAATAATTAAAAATAATAAATTACGCTTTCATAGCAGACAACATTCCGCCATAAACTTTATTCAATGAAGTCAAGTTAGTTGTTAAAACACCTAATTGGTCTTTGAATTTTTGAGTATCTTCACTTGCATTCGCAACATTTTGCATAGCCACACCTACTTTTTCGTAAAACTCGTTTAAAGTTTTTACGTGTTTGCTTGTGCTACGTAACTCTGTTTCATATACTGCGTTCAATTCAGTCAAGTTTTTAGTCAAAACTTGTACTTGTGCGTGATATGCTTTTGCGTCTTTCGTTGCATTTGCCATTTCATTCATTGAACCAATAGCTACTGAATAAGATTTATTCATTTCTACAATAGCCGTAGAAGCTAATTTTACATTTTTAGCATATTCAGTGGTTGCTACTGACGCATCAGAAGCAGCACCTAATTTTGCTACATTTGAAGTAAAATCTTGCATTCCTTTTCCAAAGTTTTCGATTTTTGCTGGGTCTAGCACATTTACGACAGCATTTTCGATAGCCGCTAATTTAGCAGCCATTTTTTCGTCTTTTGGAGCAGCAATTTGTTGGTTAGCACTCACTTGCATAGGAGGAAGCGTTGAGCCTTCTGCTAATTGAGGATATACTTTTGACCAATCAGGACGCGGTGCTTCAGGATGAATAGGTTCTGCAACCCCCATCGCAAATAACACAGCTTCAGTAGTCATACCGATAATTAACATTTCAGACGCACCTGGCCAGTGCATAATTTTAAATAACGCACCCAAGATAACGATAGCAGCTCCAAGAGCAGTAATTTTCGGTACAAGATAGACGTAGAAGTAGTCCAATCCACTCATTTTTTTTGCACTCATTTCAGTAAAAGTTTAAATTGATTTTTAAAAGTTAATAATTGATTTTTTAAAATGAAAAATACTTATTTTAAATTTGCAACAAATATAATATGATTATTTTACTTATGCAAAGTTTTAATAAGATTATTTTATTATTATTACAAAATCTTGCCAATTTTTGAAAAATCTTGTAATTTGATAAAATTTATTTATATATTAGTAATATATGAATGTATATTTGTGAAGATATACATTCATATATTTTTTTACTAATCAAATTCTGTTCCTTGAGAACGTCCCAAGTAGGTCATAGCACAACGGAAGCCAATAGAACTTGATGCTGAATCCCAATGTTGAAAAGTACGTGTACCTGTTTCACAATAGTAAGCAATATCTTTCCAAGAACCACCACGAATAACACGACGATTGTTTGGATTTCTATCATTTTGACCATTTTGCGTGATTGGTGGATTATAGGTAGGATTCATATCCCATACAATCGGCACAGAAGATTCATAATACGCATCTTGAACCCATTCCGCTATATTGCCAGCCATATCATACAAACCATAATCATTTGGAAAATATTGAGCTACAGGACCTGTATAAGCAAATCCATCATCATAATAATTACCACGACCGGGTTTAAAGTTCGCTAACATACAACCTAATGTATTTCTCAAATATGGGCTACCCCAAGGATATTTTGCTAAATCACGTCCACCTCTTGATGAATATTCCCATTCTGCTTCTGTTGGAAGTCTAAAACGAGGTGTTGGATAAGGTTGTTCTTCTTTTACTTGTTTATAATAATTCAAGTGGAAAGTTCTCCAAGTACAGAAAAATTGTGCTGCTTGCCAATCCACTCCCGCTACTGGATAATCATCAAAAGCAGGATGCATATAATAATACTCTAACAATGGATCTCCCAAATGGTGAGCATAATCTTTTAGCCAACGCGTTGTGTCTGGATACATTTCTTGCATTACACGTACAGAGTCAGGACGCACAGGAGTACCCCCTTTACTAAAGATTTTATCCATGACGCTTTGTACGTATTCTTCTGGCAATTCTTGATTATTTGCCGTTTTTCCTTCTGAGTAAGCTAATAATACATCTGTAAATAATCTGTATTGATTATTTGTAATTTCAGTTTGATCCATAAAGAACGCACTGATTGTAATTTGCTTATTCATATTTAAGCGAGAAGACGCTACATCTTCATCAGCTTGTCCCATGTGGAAAGTTCCGTTAGGGACTACCACCATACCTGCAGGCACATATTGTGCATCATAAGGTCTTACTTGGGTAAAAGGATAAATTTCTCCGCTTGAGCCACTTATCTTCTCATCAAGAGTTTCACTACTTTTTCCACCTTTCTTTTTGAAAAGAAAACATCCTTGTAATGATACTGACAGCACTAAAAAACACACTAATATAGTACTGTATCGTAATCTGATTTTGTTCATAAACACACTTTTATTATTTTATTTTATAAATTACTTTTATTTTCAGATATATTAAAAATTACTCAAATATTCTATTTCAAATATTATGCAACTTTTCATTAAAGTTATATACGTTTTTTTTTAAAATAGGTTACTTTTTTTTGAAAAAAAGTATTAAAGTTTTTTTAATATATTTTTTAACGACAATTTTATTATTTTATTATTATTTTTTAATTTTATTTTTTTTAATACCTAAATCTTGGACTTCTAATGATAGAAGGTGGTAAAGGCATTTTTACAGGCATTTGATAAGACAACGTTATTTCGTGAGAAGTAGGTTGTTTGGCACTTTGCCCTCCTATAATATAATCAAAAGCATAACCAACTCTCATATTATGTATAATATTTTTGATAGTTTTTCTTTGAAAATCTACACTTACTATAGCATTTACCGATTCTTCGTGTCTATAAGTAGTTCCAAAAGTAAATTTTTTGTTGTAAGTAAGCAAACCGCCCGCTTCCACAGAAAAAACTTTAAAATTCGTACTTTTTAATAAAGCAATTGGAGTCAGGCTCCATTTATCAGGCTCAATTTCGAATACATATCCACTCATTATATACATACTACGTGCCAAAGTTTGCCCTTTTATACCTTCTCCAAAATTAAATCCTGCTTGATTAAGGTGATTAAGTGTAGCACCTGCAAAAAATTTGGGGGTTTGGTAATAAATTCCTGCTGCAAAATCAGGTTTCAAACTTGTTTCTTTTCCTGCTATGGCTGCATAAGGGTCATTGGGTTGTCTAAATCTCAAAGCACTTCCATCAATAGTAACTGCATACATTCCTGCACGCAATCCAAAAGATAATTTTCTATCTTTTCCTAATTGTACGTGATAACCGTAAGAAAGTTGCACTTCCAAATTATTTAATGCTCCTAATCTATCATTTAATATATGTACGCCTATTCCACTTTTGTATTTTGGCAATGCCGTATTAAAAGTCAAAAGTTGTGTAGCAGGTGCACCTCCGTTATCAAAAGAAGGTTGATAAGACAACCATTGATTTCTATGCGTAAAAGAAAAATTAGTTTCTAACTTTGCTCCAACTATTGCTGGATTAAAATATTGTTGAGTATAAGCAAACTGCGTAAATTGCGCATCTTGTTGTGCTTTTAATTCAACACATAAAAACACTCCTAAAATTATTCCAATAAATATCAATATGTATAGTTTTTTGGTCATATTGCTTGTTTTTGTAATGCTATAAAGCGAAAAAAGATGTTTTTAATTAGGTTTTATCAAAAATATTATGCAAAGTTACAAACTTTTGTATAAAAAAAAATTTTTTTTTGATTTTTTTTTATCATTATCTAAAAATAGATAGTTTTAATTGTTATTTTAAGATAAATTCAATAGAAAATAAATGTAAAATAAAAAAAAA
>JAAFJG010000015.1:65139-78806 GCA_013298075.1 Cytophagales bacterium
ATCTATTTTTTTTCTAATAACTTTGTAAATTAGTTCAAAATTTTAATTAAATTTAGACTTTCTCGTCAAATTTTATTGAAAATAATTTTAATTTTAGAGAGTATCTAAAAAATAAATTGCCCAAATATTAAAAAATTCATTTTTTAATATTTGGAAATACACACATCTAAAACGTAGGCGTTAACGCCTACGTTTTAGATGTGTATAAATGAGATTTTTATGGATACAAATACTTAATTTCTTATTATTCGTTTTCTATACCATTCTTTTATAGTTTATACGCCATTATTTTAAAAACTATCATGATAAAAATATCACGTTTTATTTTTCTTTTAATCATCACAGGAATTTGGTTATATATATTAGATAATAGACCAAAAAATATTCCTTTTTTAAGCGATGTAGAATCACTCAAAACTGCTCCTGCTTTTGGGCATTTTTTGAATCCTTTTGGAGGATTTTGGGCAAATGCAGAACCAAAACGTATCCAAAAAGATTTAAAAATATACGCAGAAAAATTAAAAGATAAAGTCGAAGTAATCATTGATGATAGACTTGTGCCACATATTTTTGCTAAAAATGATTATGATTTATATTTGGCACAAGGATATATTACCGCTAAATATCGGTTGTGGCAAATGGAGTTTCAAACACATTTCGCAGGTGGAAGATTATCTGAAATTATGGGAAAGAATGAAACTATACAACAATTAGACAGAAAACATAGACGTTTGGGAATGGTTTATGCGGCTGAAAAATTACTAGAAGAATGTAAAAAAGACGAAGAATCTATGGCTTCTCTTAATGCTTATACCGAAGGAATTAATGCTTATATCAAACAATTACAACCCAAAGATTATCCGATAGAATATAAATTATTGGGCTATAAACCTGAAAACTGGACTCCACTCAAAACAGCTTTGATGCTAAAATTAATGACACTCGATTTGGCGTTTAATACTTGGGACGTAGAAACGACTAATATTTTACAAAAATATGGAAAGGACGTTATCAAAGAACTTTTTAATGGTTTTACATCTGCTCAAGAACCCATCATTCCCGCAGGTACAAAATATGATTTTAAAAAATTGCCTATTCCAAAACCACCTAAACAAATCAGTTTACCTTTGACTAATCAAGAAGGAAAAACAGAAGACAAAAGAGGAACAGGAAGTAATAATTGGGCAGTCGCAGGCGAAAAATCTATCACAGGCTCGCCAATTTTAGCAAATGACCCACATTTATCGCTTAGTTTGCCTTCTATTTGGTTTGAAATACAATTATCTGCTCCCAAAATAAACGTATATGGCGCAAGTTTGCCGGGTGCGCCGGGCGTGGTGATTGGTTTTAATCAAGATGTGGCTTGGGGCGTTACCAACGTAGATGCTGACGTGCAAGATTGGTATTATATGAAATGGAAAGACAAATCCTATCAAGAATATTATCATAATAAAGAATGGAAAAAAGCAACCAAACGAATCGAAATTATCAAAATAAAAGACGAAGAGGATATGATTGATACGGTTTATTATACGCATAATGGACCTGTGGTAGCGAATGAAAATGACGCAAAATTTTCAAAAATGTTTAATTTCCCTGCTAATTGCGCTTTAAAATGGGTTGGACACGATAATTCTAATGAATTGATGACGTTTATGAAATTGAATAAATCTCGTAATTATGATGATTATAGAAAAGCCATTGCTACTTATGTTGCGCCCGCACAAAATTTTATTTTTTGTGATAATTTAGGAAATATTGCTATTACTTCCAATGGAAAATTTCCTTTAAAATGGAAAGAACAAGGAAAATATATTTTAGATGGCACTAATCCTGAACACGATTGGAGCAATGAAAGAATCCCAGCCTCACAAAATCCGCATATCAAAAATCCTGAACGTGGTTTTGTTAGTTCTGCTAATCAATTCCCCACTGATACTTTATATCCTTATTATTTGCATTGGGAATTTGCTACTTATCAAAGAGGAAAACGCATCAATGAAAAATTAGCATCGATGACAAAAGCAAGTGTAGATAGTTTGAGAATGTTGCAAAATGACGATATGAATGTATTGGCAAGAGATATTTTACCAAAAATATACAAAACATTAGAAAAATCCGAACTTAATCCTGATGAAAAAAATGCTTTGACAGAATTAAAAAATTGGAATTTTTGTTTTGATGCCGCTAAAATTGCCCCCACTATTTATGATAAATTCGAAAAAAATCTAAAAAATAGTATCTTTGGAGATGAATTTGGAGCGAAAGGTTTGAGATTTCCAAGCGAAGAAAAATTAAGAGAATTGGTATTGGGCGGAGATTCGAGTAGATTAGCAAAATGGGCAGATAATATCAATACAAAAAACAAAAAAGAAACCGTTTCTGAAATAGTTTTATTATCATTTCAAAAAACCATCGAAGATCTTAATAAAGAATATGGTAAAAAAGGCGACAAATGGACGTGGGGAAAAATCAGAAACTCCGAAATAAGACATTTAATGCGTATTCCTGCTTTCAACGTGCAAAATCTTACGAGTAATGGCTGTTTTGATTGCCCCAATGCCACAAGTCAATACAAAGGACCTTCTTGGAGAATGGTAGTTGCGGTTGGTAAAACTCCCAAAGCGTACGGAATTTATCCTGGCGGACAATCAGGCAATATAGGAAGTCATTATTATGGTAATTTTATTCCGCAATGGCAAAATGGAGAATTGGCTGAATTGCTTTTTTTAAGAAATAGCACCGATAAAACTTCTAAAATTGCAGGAAAATGGAAAATGAATGGAAAAAGTAATTAGATATTCTGACACTGTCTCAATTTCGTTGCAAATTTATTTTAAAAAAAATATCTACGATGATTTTATTTTAAATCTATTGCAAGGAATTTGGGACAGCATCAAAAAAACGAATTTTTTACCACGACTGAACACTATCAAATTCTATATTCGCTCCAAATAAATCTGGAGGCTATTCAAAAAGATAAAAAATTCAAAAAAATTGATTTCAAAAATATTAACATTTCAAACCCATCACCAATACATCATCGGTTTGTGGAAAATTGCCTTTCCAATCATAAAACTCTTTTCGTAAAGTTTCATATTGTTCTTGTGGCGTAAGATGACTGACAGAAAATAAATATTCTCTAAATCTTTTTTTCGTAAATTTTTTATTGTCTTCTCCTCCAAATTGGTCTTGGAAACCATCAGTAGCCATATAATACATATCTCCTTTTTGCATTTTGATATGCGTAGTTTCAAATATTTTACTTTCTTTTTTAAATTGACTTCCGCCAATAGGAAAAGGAGCGCCCTTAAAAGTATTGATTTCACCATTTCGAACTTGATAAGCAGAATTTTTTGCCCCTGCAAAATACATATCACCATTGTCAAAATCAATATTAAGAATAGTCAAATCCATACCATCTTGCGTGGCTGTATCTGCACTTGCCGTATCTTGATGCAATAAACTTCTAATTTTTTCGTCTAATTTAGTTAAAATCAAACCGGGGTCTAATATTTTTTGTTCATTCACAATTTCATTCAACAAAGAATTTGCCATCACAACCATAAAAGCACCGGGAACTCCATGTCCTGTGCAATCAATCGCAGCCAAAATTACTCTTTCAGTTCCTTCGGGAGAAGTCTGGTCTGTAAACCAATAACAATCTCCCGAAACAATATCTTTTGGTTCATATAATACAAAAGAAGTATCTGCATATTTTAACAATTCGGAAGGCAAAGGTAAAATTGCTTCCTGAATACGTTTTGCATAATTAATACTATCAATAATATGTTTAGTTTGTGCCTCAATCAAATCATTTGCTTCTCTCAATTCTTGATTTTTAAGTCGTTGAATTTCTGCTTCTTGTTTTGATTTTTCGAGATTATGTTTGATTTGTAAGTTTTTATGTTTTGATTCATTTTCTTCGCCCATCACAATCGTACTGACCGCTATATATTTTTCATAATAATCTAAGGCTTTCCAAGGTTCTTGGATTGCTTTATATACTTCTGCTATACCTTGATATGCTCGTTGCAAACGAGGATTAGCACCAATATCGAGAGCGTTTTTAATAGCATCTAAATAATAATTCTCTGCTTTTAAATAATCTTTTGAGCGATTATAAATTCTTCCTAAATTAATTTCTGTGGCTATTTTTCCTAAAATATTATTTAATTCTATTCTTATTTCATATCCTTTTTTTAAATATTCAATAGATTTTTCCACCAATCCCAATTCCTCATACGCCACGCCCAAGTCGTTATATATGCGTGCTTGTATGGAAGGCATTTTATGGGTGGTGGTAATCGAAAGTGCTTCTTCATAACACCCAATCGTTGATTCGTATTCTTTCAAGGCCAAATGAATATTGCCCAAACCACTCAGACAAGACGCATATCCTTCCAAATTTTGGGTTTTTTCAAATAATTGTAAAGCGTCTAAATGATAATTTCTGGCATTATCATAATCTTTCATTTCTATATAAAAACCACCAATCAAATAATTTCCCCAGCCTAAACTTCCTATATCATTTATTTTTTTTGATAATTCTAATGATTTTTGCATATTACTAAAACCTTCGTCAAAATCACCCATACGCCAAGCAATATTTCCTTTGATAGAATATGCCCAAGGCAACGCATACGAATTAGGTTCGTATTGATTAAGCAACAAAAATGCTCGTTCTAAACATTCTAAAGCCTCTTCTATTTTTGCTTCTCTAAAATATTTATACGAGGCTATCATCACTTTTGACTCTCCAATACCTATTTTAAAATCTACTTTTTCAGAAATTTCGAGGAGTTCCGAAGCCAATTCGTAGCCTTTTTTATTATCAGAAATACGAATATTGAGAATATCTTTTCGTAATATTTTTATTCTATCAAAAATTTCTTGATTTTCTATTGGATTATTAGATATATTTTCTTGCATAATTTTTTCAAAATATTTGTTCTACTAACTATAACATTTTTTGTTGTCAAAAAGTTGCTTTTTTCTATCAAAATTCTTGCAAAATTCTTACCATAAATAAAAACCTAAAAAATAGATTTTTTTGATGTCAATATAATTTAATTTTTTGGTTAATATTTAGAAAATACAAAATATTTATGAAAATATTTGTTTACTTTGATGGTTATATTTATATTTGCAAAGTGATAAAAATAAGCAAATACATACTTATTTATACGGATATTTTGATAAAAAAGGTATGGTTAGCTAAAAAATCTACATAAATTATATTAAAAAATAAAAAATAAAAATCTTATTTATGAAAAGCGATAGAAATTATCAATCCATTTTAAATCATTTAAGTATTATTCCTGTTAGTTATTTACAACAAATTGATACTTATTTAACTAATTTAACTAAAGAAATCAACCAGAAAAAACAAAACAGAACTACAATTTTAGAATTAGCAGGTTCTTGGAATGATTTATCTGAAAGTGATTTTGAAGATTTTTTATGTATTACTAAAAAAGTAAGCGAAGATATGTTTAATAAAGAAATTGAAATTTATCTGGAGAATAATATATAATTTTAATCATTATCTTTAACCAAGATTTTTATTTTTTAAAACCGATTTTCTGCACCATATTTTTAAAATCATCTATTCGCAGAAGTTTTTCATTCGAAGTTTGTCAAGTCTTCAACATTGACAACTCCAAATGAAAAACTAAATGGACATATTATCCGAAAAAAGTAAAAATATTTTTATTAGCAGTAGTTTTTTCAGTTGTCAATGTCGAAGACTTGACAAACTGAAAAAACGGATTTTTTAGAAACATATCAATCTAATATATTTAGAAATTCGATTAAAATAAACGCCATTTCTATTCCTAAATACTAAAATTTTTAAACCGATTTTACATCTTTCAATTTACTATTTCTATATCCATATAACACATAAACCGCCAAACCAACTAACATCCAAATTCCAAAACCTATCCAATTATTGATGCCTAATTCTGTCATCAAATAAAAATTAGTGAGCAAACCCAAAACAGGAATCAAAGAAAGATTGTATCTAAAAGTTAGATATATCAAAACCAAACAAAATATGGTAAAACAATACAAAGGGATTCGCTGAAAGAAAAGTTCTAATGAGGTTTTAGATTGTTGTTTTATCATCAAATTCATTTTTTCTTGAAAATTAGTTTCCAATTTTGCTATTTTTTCTTCGTCTTTTTTTGTTTTGGTTGATAATTTTATTTTTTCGATTCTATTTTTTTCATTCATCAAATCTTTGGCAGCTTTATCGATAGTTCTGCATTGACAAAAATTGAAAAAATCTAAGATTTCATCAGGAGAATAATAAGTATATGTAAAAAATACACTTCCTAATATCAAAGGCATCAAAAATTTCCCATTGAAATAAGGCACTTTAAACCGATTTTTGACCTGTTTGTCTTTGTCTTCTAACAATAAAACTCCTCCCGAAACCAACGTAAAAGCAAACAAAGTTCCGATACTTGTCAAATCTGTTACTTCTGTTAAGTTTAAAAATAAGGCTGGAACTGCCACTAATAAACCTGTCGCAATCGTAGAAACATAAGGAGTTTTATATTTTGGGTGAATTTTTCCGAAAGCCTGTGGCAAAAGTCCATCACGACTCATAGTCATCAAAATTCTGGGTTGTCCTAATTGAAACACTAAAAATACGCTTGTAATCGTAATTACTGCACTGACCGCCACTAAACCCGCCATAAAATCTAAATTATTGACCTCAAAAACATACGCCAAAGGATCTCCGACTTGTAAATTTTGGTAAGAAGTCATTCCTGTTAGTACCAAAGCCAAAATCACATAAATAATCGTGCAAATTATCAAAGAATAAATCATTGCCCGCGGCAAGTCTCGTTGCGGATTTTTACATTCTTCTGCGGTAGTCGAAATGGCATCAAAACCAATATAAGCAAAGAAAACGGCTGATGTTCCTTTCAAAATTCCTGTCAAGCCATTGGGGGCAAAAGGCGACCAATTCTCTGGATTGACATAAGAAAAACCAACTACAATCACCAAAAATATCACTACCAATTTGATAATTACCATAATATTGCCCGCATTTTTTGATTCTTTGATGCCTACATATACCAAAGAAGTTATCAAAACCGTAACTAATAAAGCAGGTAAATCAGCAATTATTCTAAAACCATTGATTTGTGGGGCATTTTGCCAAGCCAAAAACGCTTCTTTTATATTGTTAGGTAAATCTTTAAAAATCTTTCCTTGCGTTATCATTTCGTTTGCCTTTTCGAAACCTCGTGAGGCAGATAAATAATCCATACAAAAATATTCGGGAATTTTTATACCCAATCCACTCATCAAACCTGTAAAATAATCTGACCAAGAAATCGCTACTGCAATATTGCCAATCGCATATTCCATGACCAATGCCCAACCCAAAATCCACGCAATTAATTCGCCAAAAGTCGTGTACGCATACGTATAAGCACTTCCGCTGATGGGAATAGTAGAGGCAAATTCAGCATAACAAAGGGCAGAAAAAAGACAAGCAACTGCCGTAAACATAAACAAAAAAACAACTCCAGGTCCGCCATTAAACGCAGCATTGCCTATCGTACTAAAAATACCTGCTCCCACCACAGCAGCAATTCCAAAGGAAACTAAATCTCTTAATTTTAGATTTTTGTTCAATTCGTGTTCTTGTCCTATATTTTCAAGTTCTTGTTGAATTTGTGTAATAGATTTTTTGCGAAATATTTGTTTCATAAGTGAGAAAAAACAGAGATTAAAGTCAATATAGTTCTAAAAATAATTATAAACGCAAAAATAATTATTTTTTTTAGAAAAATTTGTTTTATAGATTATTTCTTATAAAAAAATGTGGTTTCTATGAAATTTATGCGAAAAATAAAAATATATTTTTAATCCTTGGTCTGTGGCACACAGACCAAGGAGAAAGAATTGTCTCGAGATTTATCTGAATTGCCTCCAGATTTATCTGGAGGATAATATATAATTTGATAGTTGGCTTTAGCCAAAATTTTATACTTTTCTAAAACTTTTGGTTGATAGAAAATTATTGCGGATCTAATTTTATTCTACTGTAAATAACCATTTATTTTGAAAAAAAAAAAATTAATTTGAAAAACACAGAGATTTCGGCTAAAGCCAATGATTGAATTTTTATATTAACCTCCAGATAAATCTGGAGGCAATTCAAAAAATACATTTCAAAAAATATATTTTTATTTCTCCAAAACAAAAAAACTTCCTACAAAAATATTTTATAGGAAGTTTATTTGATGATTTATTCAAAAGCAATTTGTTTTCCTTTTGGATATTTCAATGTATATTTTATCAATAATTTTCGAGTTTCATTGGGTTTTATTTTGAGTTTCCAAGTAACTTTTCCTGTATTTTTGTTATAATTGCCATCTTTTGCTTCTATCAATTCTACATCAATTTGAGAATTTTTAGAGATAGGAATTTGGTCTTCTATCGTGATTTCAATGTCTGTTTTTTTAGTATTTCGCACCTGAATTTCAAAACCCATTTCTTCTTTTACGTTTGTGCCAATGAATTTTTTGCTGCTCATATCTTGTACTTTTATTCTTTTGGTAATGATTTTTTTATCACGTCCCAATGAAATAGCCAAAGTATCTCTCAAATTATTTGCATTCAAATACGTTTCACCTACAAAAGTACCTTCAAAATAAACGTTTGCTTGCCCCGAAAGTAAATTTAAACCTTCCCAATTTGTAACGCGTGCTATCAAAAACGCATCAAAATCTACTCTTGGTACTACGCCATAATCATAATACGTTTTGACATCATAATTTTTGACATCCACTAATTGCGGTTTTCCGTCCGATAAAATAGTATAAGGAACGCTAATTTCAAATTCTGTGGCAAAAGTAGATTCTGTAACTTCTGTTTTGTCTGCAATCGTTTCGGCAACTTTTTCTTCCTCTACATCTTTTGTAGATTCTTTTTTCATCATATCCTCTGACGCATTGATAGAAGGAGAAGCAGCACGCCCACGTGAATTATTTTCGTACAAACTTGTATTTCTTAAATTTTGTGCAACCATTTGATTATAAAAATTGATATACCAAGTTTTTAATTCAGGTTTTACGCCACCTTGCGAAGGATTTCCTGTTGATAAAGTAACTTTTACGTCTTTCCAATCAATACCTGTATTTTGAAAAACATTTGCTTTATAACTTAATTGAATAGGACTTTGTGCGTCTTTTGCTCTCAAATCATAAATCGGAACCCAACCTGCATCAGGCACAATATAATTCAATTCAAAAATTACGGTAGATAAAACACTTGATGTAACCGTTACTAACACTTCGCTTGTGGGCTTAGTTATATCACGATTTGCCTCGTTCATTTGATTGGCAATTAAACTAATTTTTAGATTGCTTTTTGTTATATCTTTATCAATTTGATATATATTTCCTTGAATTTCAGTCAAACGATTTCTAAAAAAATCTGCCATTTCTTTCAATTTTTGTGCATTTACGCCTGCTTCTCCACCAATTAATTTATTCGATAAAATAACTTCTTCTTCTCTTTGCCAATTCAATCTTTGGATAGATAATATTTTTATTTTATCTCTCAAAATCTCCAAACTATCTTCATATTGTTTGATTTTGGCTGTTTTTGATTGATTACGTAAATAATTAATTTGATGTTTTACGGACATAATTATAATATTTCCTTTGGCTGTAACTTGGATACTTGGCTTAATAATTTTTGTTGATAATTCTTCAAAAACTAAATTGGTTGTTCCCGCAGGAATGACAACTTGGGCAGTATTGACAACTTGCGCTCTATTCAAAAAAACCGTAACCGATTTTACATTTGACTTTACATTTTTTTCGGTTTGGGCATATATATTTAGATTACATAAAATAAATATAGTCCATAAAATTATTTTTTTCATATTTTTAAGAAGGAATTTTTAGAGAATTTTAATTTCTTTTTATTGATTACTATGATATATCTTTTTTGTTACAAAAAAATAAACTAATTTTTTAGTTTTTGTTTTATCACGATGTAAAAATAATTAAAATCTATTATGCTGAGAATTTAGGAAATTATTGCAGAGTTAATTTTGTTCTATGGAATATGATTTGCTAATTCTGTGGCGTTATTTTCTATCAAAACTTCTTTCAAACATTCTAATAAAAAAGTTAAATCTTGGTAAGCTTTTCCTAATTTTTGTTTGACATTGTTAAATATTTCGTTCATATTATTGATTTATTTTAAGTTTTTGATGTATTGCGAACCGCCCAAAAGTTGCATTTGATATAAAGTATGTTGTCTACGATAATTGATAATGCCTGCAAAATTGGGACTCCACCAATGATTTGGATTGGGTAAAACGGCTGCAATCGTCGCTCCTTCTGCCCAATTCATCATTTTAGCATTTTTCTTAAAAAATCTCTTTGAAGTTGCTTGCACGCCAAAAGTTTGTGGAGCCATTTCTGCAATATTCAAATAGACTTCTAAAATTCTTTTTTTGCCCCAAAACATTTCGATTAAATAAGTCAAAGGAACTTCTAAGGCTTTTCTAAAATAACCGCCACCTTGCCACAAAAAGACATTTTTGGCGACTTGTTGGCTGATTGTGCTGGCACCTCGCTTGTTTTTACTATGTTTATTTTCTTCGACTGCGACTTTTATTGCCTCAAAATCTATTCCTGAGTGCGTGGGAAAACGTTGGTCTTCTGAGGCGATGACTGCTATTTTTACGGCATCATTTATATCGTCATAATTGACCCATTCATAATAAATTCTACCTGATTTTCCTTCCCACATATTTCCCAAACTTCTAAAAAACATAGTAGGCGTAAAAAAAACGGGGAGCCAAATCAATAAAATTATCCACAAAAATAAGAAGGCAACTAAACTACCTAAAATTTTGATTGTCCAACGAAGCCAATAAATTTTCCACATATATTTAAAAATTTGTTTTTTTTATTTCTTAGAAGTAAAAATAACTTCTACATACAAAGATAAATCGTTTTTGTAACATATCCAATAAGCATAATCAATAAACATAAAAAAAAGTAACTAAAATTTTATTAGTTACCTTTTTGTACACAATAATACGATTTTTACTACTTTATTTACAAGTACTCTTTCATACGCCCAAAAAACTTTGTTTGTATTACTCAAATTTTTTTCCAATATCTGGTGATATTGATGCAAACTTAGTGATTTTTTATTTATTTGTCCAAAAAAGTATGGTAACAAATAGATAACATTGAAATAAATTTTTTATGGCAGTTGAATAAATATAAAAAAGTTAAATTTTTATACTAATAATTTATATTTATTTAACTTTTGGGTTAGCAATACTTTAATTGATTGAAATGTATATTTTTGATTATTAAGTTGGTAACATCATTTTTTTAGTAATAATTTTTGTTTATTTTCCATAAAAAAACTTGTTAATCTTGAAAATCCTGCTAATCTTGTCAAAAAACAGCAAAGTTTACAACCTCATTATTTTCCCTAAAAATACTTCATACAATTTGGATAATTTTCTATCCATTTAGAAATTATTTTTTGTGTATCACGATTATCGACCATTTTTTTGATGAATTTTTTTGCGTCTTCTATATTACTAATCGATTCTGTTTTGTCTATATATCCAAAACCCAGATAACGTCCTTTTTCGACTACAATCAATCCATTTTCTTGATGATTTTTTCCATTAGCAAGAATCATAAAACTTTTTCCTGCGTATATATGCAAGCTTTCTATGGCTTTTTTGGCTCTTTGATTATAAATTTCGGGTGCTTCTTCTTTGATGCACGCTCCTTTACATTTTTTGATTTGATAGTCGAAACAAGCCGTTCTTGTTCTGTATAATTGGCATAATTTCATACATAATTCATATTTTTGTACCAAACTATACAATATTCTACGAGCAGAATCTGACGTTTCTGCTACAATAATAGGCGAAAATGGTTGTTTAATAATTTTATCAACGTATAATTGTTGATAACCATTTTTATCTTCAAAACTAAAAATACCAAAATAAAATCTACTTCTTCTTTGGGCTTTGTTAAATAAAGGCGTATGTTTTTTGATTTCATCAGATTCATATAACAAGGCAATTAATTCGCTCCCTGTAATTTCATAACTTATATCTGCCACACGACTTTTAAATTCAATCGTTTTAGAACTTTTGACATTGGTAGAAAAATGAGAGCCAACTCTTTCTTTGATATTATTACTTTTGCCGATATAAATTATTTCTCCATTTTCATCATAAAAATAATAAATCCCTGTTTCTTCTGGCAAACTATTATATTTTTGTCTATCAATTCTTGGTGGGAGATTTTTAGCGTTGATTTCGTCCTCAAAAACATTAAAATATTCTTGTTGTGCATCTTTTTCGAATAATTTTTGAAATAAAGTTGCAGTTGCCATCGCATCACCCATAGCGCGATGGGCGTTTTTATGTTCAATTTGAAAATGTTGCGTCAAAGCACCCAAACCATAAGTAGCTAATCCGGGGAATATTTTTCGGGACAATCTCACGGTGCAAAGTGTTTTTCGTCTATAATCAAATCCTAAATTTAAAAATTCTTGCCTTACAAAACTATAATCAAAAGCAGAATTATGAGCCACAAAAATTCTATTTTCTGTTATTTCTACAATTTTTTTAGCCACTTCAAAAAACTTTGGCGCATCTTGCACCATTTTATTAGTAATTTTGGTAAGTTTAGAAACATAATCAGGAATATATTTATCAGGATTAATAAGTGTTTGATATTGGTCAATTATCTCTTTTCCATTGTGTATCACAATTCCAATTTCTGTAATTTTATCTTCTGTTGAGCGTCCACCTGTGGTTTCTATATCAATAATTGCAAATTCCATCGTCTATTTTTTTGAATAATTTTACAAAAATAGTGATAATTATTCAAAAAAAATAAAAAAATAATTGTAATTTCGTTTTTTTTAGACTAATTTTGTGAAAAAATATAAAAACAATCTTGTTTAATTATTTAAAATATTGAATATCAATCGTTTATATAATTATTTTATCTTATAAAAATATGACTAAAAAACAAAAATTTGCTTTCTTTGTGGGATTAGGTATCGCAGGCGTTGCGGCTTATGTTTGGTATAAAAAACAACCTCCACAATTTAAAATCATAGAATTTAATCAAAAAGACCGTAGCGTAAAATGGCAATACGGAAATTTGGTCAATATATCAAAATCAGGGCAAAATAATACATATAGCAATTCGAATGAATCTGATTTTTATGTGAATGTTGGTCCGATTGAACAAGAAGGAAATGTGGTTGGTATGCGTTTCAATTTCTTAGGAAAAGACGCAAGAGAACCACAATTTGTCTATTTTCAATAAAAAATTTTAGGTTATTATTCATTTGAGTAATAACCTTTTTTTTGAGAATAAATAAAAAATTATCAAAAAAAAAAAAAATTGAATTTTCTGTTTATTTTTTGGTTTTAAATTCATAAAATCCTAAAAAAAAAATGCTCAAAATTTTTTATTTTTAATATTTTACCTTTATCTTTGTATCAAAATTAAACCATCAAAATATGGACTTGCTTGAGGAATTAGGCTTAGAAGAAAAACACGAATTAGTTTACGAAAGCGTAGATAAGGAAGTGTATGCCCATACTGTTTATTATGAAATTGAAAAAA
>JAAFJG010000150.1 GCA_013298075.1 Cytophagales bacterium
ATTGATGTAAAATCTTGGACAAGAGGTTTGTATATTTTGAATATTGTAGAAGGAAGTAAAATTGCTACAAAGAAAATAATCGTAAGATAATTTTTTTAGTAGTTGAATAAACAATTAAAAATAAAACAAAAAAGCAATCAAAAATTTATTTTTTTGGTTGCTTTTGTTTTTATCTCAATCTTCCACTTTCTTTTTCTTGTATCCAATAATCTAAAAATTGTAAACAAATGTATTCAAAACCATCTAATTCTATAAGACTTTCTACTAACAATCGAGGGTTTTCCGAAATAATTACGATATTTTTGATATGGTTACTTATTCTTTCCCATTTTTCTGCTACTTCTTTGTGCTTAAAAAAAATATTGTTTGTGATTTTGCCAATATCAGTTTTCGTTTCATACATAAAAAATTCAGGCTCAAATGCTAAATGGTCTTCGGGATTATCAAAAGTAGATTCTAAAATTCTATCTGTGGTAGATGATAATAAATTTTGGTGATTATACACTTCTTCATTTGGAAATATATCACTCAAAATATTTTCTATAAGGTTTTTTCCTTTTAAAGATAAAGGCACAAAGGTTTTTTTGCGGGTTTGGTTACAACTTTTACACGAAGGTAAATAATTTTCAAAACTATACGCCAAATATGGAAATTTATCTTTTGGTAAAAAATGCTCTACATCAAAAGTAGAATTATCTACTTTTATACCACAAAAAGCACAAGTATTATTAGACATTTCTAATAATTTTTTTCTAATTTTTGAAATTCCATCTGCATCTTTACAAACATTATTCCAGCGAGGATTGATAGTTGTTCCTTTTCCTGTATTTTGATAATAACTTATTTTTTCATTTTTTGATGTTTCTATATCATTATCAAAGCAATCAGGTGGAGGAAGTCTTTTGAGTTTTTTCATTTATTTTACAAGGCTTTTTAAAGAATCCATAGCACGTCTACGAGGGTCATCTTCTCCCAAATTTGGCGATATTTTTAGGTAAAGATTTTCTATTTCTATTTTCAAATTTTCATCTTCTTGAATCACGTATTTTTTTACTTTTTCACTAAAAGATTTTAATAAATCTAATACAGAAATTTCATTTTCAGCATTGTCTTCTTTAAAATTATCTTCCTCGAAATTAATATGAAAAGCCTGCGAAAAAACATCAGCCAAATACCAATTTCGTGGATTTCCTAATTTTTTGGACACGATTTTATTATCTGTTCTGACCAATTCGTAAGCCTCATCTTCTTGCGTAGTGGACACAATCAAAGGCGAATGTGTGGCAATATAAAAGGTAGTTTTTGGAAAAAAAGTTTTTAATAATGGAATAATTTTATACTGCCATTTAGCGTGTAAATGCGATTCTATTTCATCAATAAAAACTATACCTTCTGTATTTCGTATATCTTTTTCGCCCAACATTCCAATCCAACCACCATAACCTGAAATAATCTCCTGAAAAATCTTAAAAATAGACACAAAACCTGTAGAAAGATTATCTAAAGAAATATTATTAAAACACAATTTTCCACCTACAAAAGAAAAGTTTTTTAAGCGTTCTTCGCCTTGTTTGAGTTCGTTTTTAAAACGTGGTTCGAGCATTTCTAATAAATCCAAAAATGCTTCTACTTCAAAAATCCTATCATCATTACCTTCTACAAAAGCAGGATTTATCATAAGTCTTGCATTTAGCCAATTTGCCAAACTATTATCTTCTGTAATTTCTCCTTGAATACTTTGACATGTTTTTATAAATATTTCTACAAATCTTTCTTCATTATTACCCAATAGTTGTAAATTATTTTTGTCAATATTTTTGGTATAACCTCTGCTTTTTGTGCTGATAAAAATTAAGGGTAAATCAAAATGATAATGATAATTATCTTTAACTTTAGTAATGTCTTCAAAATCTATGTTATTCCACGTTTGATCATCTTTTATTATTTGGTCATTAAGAAGTATTTTCCTTGCTAATACTAAACTAAAACTTTGTGTTTTTCGATAAATAGCCTCACGATAAAAAAATTTTTGATATTTAGTTTCAATATTATAATCGACAAATATCACACTCGAAAATAATAAACTTTTAGCTAAATTTTCCAATAATTGTGTTTTTCCACAACCATTTTCACCAATAAAACAATAGACTTGTTTATCAGGTGTGAGATTAATTTCAAAATCTAAATCTGCATTAGTTTTTTCTGCTGTAAATTGATAAATCATAATAAAAATAGAATTTAAGTGTATAAAAATAAAAAAAACGCTTTATTCCGCCAATAAATTAATTTGTCCTGTAGCAAACAATAATTGAATATAAGCCT
>JAAFJG010000151.1 GCA_013298075.1 Cytophagales bacterium
TTATTTCAAATTATAAATAAAGAAGTATTTTTAGATACGAAAAAAAATAGGCAAAATATAATAGAAAAGTATGGTAAAGATACTTTTCTTGAGAAAATGACTTTAATCTATAACAAAACTATAAAAGTATAATTTTTAAAACAAAATTATGTGCGGAATAGCAGGAATTTTTAAGCAAGACAATTCAATAGAATTTAATACCTTGCAAACTATGACAAATGCCATTGCTCATCGAGGTCCCGATGGCGAAGGACATTGGATAAGTAATGATAAAAATGTCGGTTTTGGACACCGCCGTTTGTCTATCATTGATTTGACTCAGGACGGAAAACAACCTATGCACTATGCAGAAGGACGTTATTCGATTACATTTAATGGTGAAATTTATAATTATATAGAAATCAAAGAAACATTGATACAAAAAGGCTATCAATTTCATTCAAAATCTGATACAGAGGTTTTATTAGCACTTTTTCACGAGAAAAAAGAAAAATGTTTGCAAGACCTTGATGGTATGTTTGCTTTTGTGATTTGGGACGCAAAAGAACGAAAATTGTTTTGTGCAAGAGATAGATTTGGCGAAAAACCTTTTTATTATCATTATAAAAAAGGAAAAGAATTTGTGTTTGCTTCTGAAATGAAAGCGATTTTTGCGAGTGGTATTCCTAAAAATTCTAATTGGGATATGGTAGGGAATTTTTTGTTTTCGGGACATTATGTATCTAATCCACATCAACCTGAACATACTTTTTTTGAGGATATTTATAAATTGGACAACGCACATTATTTGTGGATAGATGAAAAATTGAATTTATCTAAACATAAATATTGGGACATTGATTATACAAAACAAAACGAAAATATTACTTTTGAACAAGCACAAACTCAATTTAAAGAATTATTTTATACTTCTTTAAAACATCGTTTGAGGTCTGATGTGGCAGTTGGTTCGAGTTTGTCAGGTGGTTTGGATAGTTCGACTATTGTTTGTGCCATTGATAATTTGAATAAATCGGGAGACATTATTCAAAAAACTTTTTCAGCACGCTTTGAAGGATTTGCCAAAGATGAAGGAAAATTTATGAATTATGTCATCAATAAAACCAAAGTTGAACCACATTTTACTTTTCCTGACGAGGCAAAAATGGTGATAGATTTAGAAAAACTATGTTATCACCAAGAAGAACCTTTTGGGTCTGCGAGTATGTTTGCTCAATGGGAAGTAATGAAATTGGCAAAAGAAAATAATGTAACGGTTTTGATAGATGGGCAAGGAGCAGATGAGATTTTAGCAGGATATCATAATTATTACGATATGTTTTTTAGAGAATTGGCACAAAAAGACCAAAATTTATTTCAAAAAGAACTGAGTTTGTATCAAAATAATATCAATCCAACTTATGAATATACAACTTATGATATTCCTCTAGAAAAAAAATATGATTTAAAAACAAGCTTAAAAAGATTTGTCAAAAAAATATATTTTGGTAATTCAGATTATCAAGTAAATAATAATTCGAGTGTTTTCCATAAAGATTTTTGGAATGAAAAATTAAATAAAAATCTAATCGAAGACAAAGAAATGACAAAATTCCAACACGAAACAAAATCAAATTTGAGTAAAGGTTTGTATTATAATACAATGAAAAATGGCTTGCAAGATTTGTTGCGTTATGCGGATAGAAATTCGATGGCACATTCGCGTGAGGTGCGATTACCTTTTTTAAATCATCATTTAGTAGAGTTTTTATTTACTTTGCCTAATTCATTTAAAATAGCAGATGGTTGGACAAAAATATTATTACGTAAAAGTTTTGAAGATATTTTACCTACTGAGATTACTTGGCGAAAAGATAAAATTGGGTATGAACCACCACAAAAAAATTGGTTAAATATGCCTAAAATCAAAGAAATGATAGAGGAAGGAAAATCAATTTTAATTAAAGAAAAAATCATAAATCCTTCATTGCAAAGTAATAATTCTGAATGGACATTTTTAATGTTGGGTAACTTTTTAAAAAAATAATGAATCTTAGCATAAAAAACGTATCAAAATTACCTAAAAAAACGTTATAAAAGGAAACTATTTTTTTTATTTTTGATAAATAATAATGGAAACCAAAAAATATTCTTTTTCAAATATTCGTTTTTCGAACTTGCGAGAATTGATAACTATAAAACATCATTCTGATACAAATAAATTTAAAGAATGGTTTTCTTTTGCGTATAAATTGACAAAAAAAGAGAGTGCTTTTTTGA
>JAAFJG010000152.1 GCA_013298075.1 Cytophagales bacterium
TTTTTTTATTTAATCACAAAAAAGTTAAAAATAATTAAAAAATTACGCATTTGGGTAAAATATCATAAAAAGCATACTGTAATATTTTTGACAATTCCTAATTTTTGGACTGCGTAATGTCAGTTAATAACTTCAAAAATGTAGTTTCAATTCCAAAAGTGGTTCGATTAAAAGTTAAAAGCAAAAATCTACATACTATAGATATAAAGTTTCAATTCCAAAAGTGGTTCGATTAAAAGACTGACTTTGAAAATGGTAATTACGATATAATTGCGTTTCAATTCCAAAAGTGGTTCGATTAAAAGCAGGAACCGCTACAGCAAGTACAGAAACGATTGCTTGTTTCAATTCCAAAAGTGGTTCGATTAAAAGGAAACTTTGACCGCAAGTAATGCGGTGGCAGAATTGTTTCAATTCCAAAAGTGGTTCGATTAAAAGAAAAACGGCAGAAACGCTAAAAACGGATAACGGATGTTTCAATTCCAAAAGTGGTTCGATTAAAAGTTGATAGAAGTAGAGGTGCGAGTTATGACGCACTATGTTTCAATTCCAAAAGTGGTTCGATTAAAAGAACTACTATCTCAACAAATATCCCGATGTTCGAAAGTTTCAATTCCAAAAGTGGTTCGATTAAAAGTAATGGCATTAGTTTTTTTGGCAATAATAATTTTGTAGTTTCAATTCCAAAAGTGGTTCGATTAAAAGTTCTCAACCGCTAATTTATTAATTTGCTCTACTAATGTTTCAATTCCAAAAGTGGTTCGATTAAAAGAAAGGCGACCCTTATTCAGTGTTCAAAGAATTTATGTTTCAATTCCAAAAGTGGTTCGATTAAAAGCCAAATGGAAATCGATAAATGGTTGTTAGAAAACTTGTTTCAATTCCAAAAGTGGTTCGATTAAAAGAAATCAATTAGGTTACTTTGATAAAAAGAAAACACAAGTTTCAATTCCAAAAGTGGTTCGATTAAAAGGCTAATTATATAAATTGTTCAAAATGCGATGATGCGAGTTTCAATTCCAAAAGTGGTTCGATTAAAAGCAGTACAAATCCAAAACAATAGGGCTTCTTATACTTTGTTTCAATTCCAAAAGTGGTTCGATTAAAAGAATAATAGCGTTGGTTTTAATCTAACGCCAAACGTGTTTCAATTCCAAAAGTGGTTCGATTAAAAGTGTTTTGCCTCTACTTCATCAAAATTTCCTTTTCTGTTTCAATTCCAAAAGTGGTTCGATTAAAAGCTATGGAAATATTGGACGAAACATTCGTCCAATTCTGTTTCAATTCCAAAAGTGGTTCGATTAAAAGGTATAAATTGGCAAACAATTACTTCTAATAACTTAAGTTTTAATTCCAAAAGTGGTTTGATTAAAAGTTTTGGTAATCCTACGGGTGTAACTATCGTAAACACGTTTCAATTCCAAAAGTGGTTCGATTAAAAGTTGGTAACTATAACAAGTATATCAAAGAGAATACGTTTCAATTCCAAAAGTGGTTCGATTAAAAGAGTTAATGTTCTTTCAAAAAAGTTATAAAATTTCAAGTTTCAATTCCAAAAGTGGTTCGATTAAAAGCAAGAGAGCAGATTTACAACCGATGTTTTTAGTTCGTTTCAATTCCAAAAGTGGTTCGATTAAAAGGAACCGTATTGATTGGCA
Source organism: Cytophagales bacterium (assembly GCA_013298075.1). Classification (GTDB taxonomy): domain Bacteria; phylum Bacteroidota; class Bacteroidia; order Cytophagales; family Microscillaceae; genus RDXZ01. Next base: position 1,659 of record JAAFJG010000152.1, read on the forward strand.
TTGTTCAATCATTTATAGAGTTTCAATTCCAAAAGTGGTTCGATTAAAAGTTCTTCGGAACTTTTGACAGCGTGACAGTAGAGGCGTTTCAATTCCAAAAGTGGTTCGATTAAAAGTTTGCTAAAAAGCCTGCTAAATATACTTTTGCCAAGTTTCAATTCCAAAAGTGGTTCGATTAAAAGCGCGAAATTTACAGATTATCAATACGCAATAGCAGGGTTTCAATTCCAAAAGTGGTTCGATTAAAAGTTGGGAGGTAAAGTTATAAACTATGGCAATATAAAGTTTCAATTCCAAAAGTGGTTCGATTAAAAGAAAGATACCTTTTTTTTTAAACCTCCTTTCCAAAAGTTTCAATTCCAAAAGTGGTTCGATTAAAAGCAGAAAAAGACTTGGTATATCCTCCAGATGAAAGCCTGTTTCAATTCCAAAAGTGGTTCGATTATACTTAAAATTAATTGGTTTTGTTTGGAGAAATATGAAAATTCCAAGAGATTAAAGACATCAATTTATCTTTGAAAGTTTTAATATTCTCAAAAAAATTGAATATATTTTGCTTAAACTCAGAAA
>JAAFJG010000153.1 GCA_013298075.1 Cytophagales bacterium
CAAAAAAGCACTCTCTTTTTTTGTCAATTTATACGCAAAAGAAAACCATTCTTTAAATTTATTTGTATCAGAATGATGTTTTATAGTTATCAATTCTCGCAAGTTCGAAAAACGAATATTTGAAAAGGAATATTTTTTAGTTTCCATTGATTTTGTCAAAAATAAAAAAAATAGTTTCCTTTTATAACGTTTTTTTAGTTAATTTTGATACGTTTTTGACAATTATTTACTCAAAATATCAATAATTTTATCGGCTGTATTGCCTTCTCCATACAAATTTTTGATAATTGGATAAGGTTTTGAGAGCATTTGAGCCACATTTTCACAAATTAAATCTACAGAAGTTGGTGGAGTCAAAGCATTATAATTATTTTCTACTAATTCTATCCATTCTGTTTCATCTCTCAAAGTTACACAAGGAACACCATAAAAAAACGCCTCTTTTTGTACGCCTCCCGAATCTGTCAAAATTAATAACGCATTTTTTTCTAATTGAATCATATCCAGATAACCCACAGGCTCAATAATTTGTAGATTTTGAGTAGAAATTCCTAATTCTTGCACATATTTTTTGGTGCGAGGATGCAAAGGCAAAATAATAGTATGTTTTTGAGATAAAATTTGCAGCGATTCAAAAATATTTTTTAACCTTTGTGGATTATCCGTATTTTCTGCTCTGTGAATAGTTACTAAAATATAAGATTTAATTTCAATAGATAATTGATGAATAATTTGGCTTTGTTTTTCGGCAATATTTGCGTATAATTTTGCAACATCATACATAATATCGCCCACTTCAAAAATTTTATCGTTTTTGATGCCCTCATTTAACAAATTTTTTGTAGCACTTTTGGTAGGAACGAAAAGCCAATCTGATATGTGGTCAGTCAAAACTCGGTTTACTTCTTCGGGCATTTTTTTATTGAAAGAACGCAATCCTGCTTCTATGTGTGCAATCGGAACGTGTAATTTACTTGCCACCAACGCACCCGCCAAAGTAGAATTTGTATCTCCATACACCAAAAGCGCGTCAGGTTTTTCAGTCAATACAATTTCTTCTATTTTTTCCATCATTTTTCCTGTCTGACTTCCGTGATTACCTGAGCCGATTTGTAGGTGATAATGTGGGCGAGGAATTTGCATTTCCTCAAAAAAAATGGTGGACATATTTTCGTCATAATGCTGTCCTGTATGTACTAATATTTCTTGAATATGATTTTGTGCCAATACTTTTTTGGAAAAAGCAGAGGCTTTGATGAATTGAGGGCGAGCGCCAATGATAGTAATTATTTTCATTATTTTTTTAAAAAGTTACCCAACATTAAAAATGTCCATTCAGAATTATTACTTTGTAATGAAGGATTTAAGATTTTTTCTTTGATTAAAATTGATTTTCCTTCCTCTATCATTTCTTTAATTTTAGGCATATTTAACCAATTTTTTTGTGGTGGTTCATACCCAATTTTATCTTTTCGCCAAGTAATCTCAGTAGGTAAAATATCTTCAAAACTTTTACGTAATAATATTTTTGTCCAACCATCTGCTATTTTAAATGAATTAGGCAAAGTAAATAAAAACTCTACCAAATGATGATTTAAAAAAGGTAATCGTACCTCACGTGAATGTGCCATCGAATTTCTATCCGCATAACGTAACAAATCTTGTAAGCCATTTTTCATTGTATTGTAGTACAAACCTTTACTCAAATTTGATTTTGTTTCGTGTTGAAATCTTGTCATTTCTTTGTCTTCAACGAGATTTTTATTTAATTTCTCATTCCAAAAATCTTTATGAAAAACACTCGAATTATTATTTACTTGATAATCTGAATTACCAAAATATATTTTTTTGACAAATCTTTTTAAGCTTGTTTTTAAATCATATTTTTTTTCTAGAGGAACATCATAAGTTGTATATTGATAACTTGGATTGATATTATTTTGGTACAAACTTAATTCTTTTTGAAATAAATTTTGGTCTTTTTGTGCCAATTCTCTAAAAAACATATCATAATAATTATGATAACCCGCTAAAATTTCATCTGCTCCTTGTCCATCTATCAAAACCGTTACATTATTTTCTTTTGCCAATTTCATTACTTCCCATTGAGCAAACATACTCGCAGACCCAAAAGGTTCTTCTTGGTGATAACATAGTTTTTCTAAATCTATCACCA
>JAAFJG010000016.1 GCA_013298075.1 Cytophagales bacterium
AAATAAAAAAGAATTAAAAGAATTGGCTATAAATGCTTTAAATGAAATTAAAAATTCAGAAAAATTAGTTAAGTCATTTTTTAATGTGAAAAAAAATGATACACAAATTTAAAAAGTCGGTATCAAATTTTAATTTAAAAAGTACTAAATAATTATAAAAATTTGATTGTTTTTATTCTATTTTCAGTATATTTGCAAAAAAAACCAGACCATCAAAAATTATAAAAATATTTTTTCTTATTATTTTCCATATATTTCACAATGAAAAAAAACAAAAAACGCTTGCATCATCATACAAAAAAAACGATTTTAGTGAGTGATAAATTAAAAGATTTTGATGTATTTATTGACCCTTTTGGAAAAATAAATGCAGTCTATGATGTAGATGTAATCAATCAATATTTGAATGATACTATTAAAGATAGAAAAATTAAAGAATAAATAAATGTGGGACACACGCCTCAATTATCAACTTTTAGGCGATAATTCACAAGTTTTAGAAATCAATATCGAGCCCAACAAAACATTGATTGCTGATGGGAGTGCTTTGTTATATACTGATGAAGAAATTATTCTCGAACTCAAAAATGATGATGGCGTAAGTAATATAGTTGAAAATTCTCCAAAAAATAAAAATAAGGAACAGGACGAAAGTGAAGAAGAAAACGAACCTTTTCCTAATTTTGCGAATCCTAATTGGGAATTTGAGGACGAAGAAAATGAAAATCCAATTCCCAAAAAAAATAAATTTAAAGATTTTGATGAAGAGGAAGAAACTGAAAAAAATCAAGGTTTATTAGAGAAGTTTTGGGGAGCAGCAAAAAAAAAAATTGGAAAAATATTCAAACCAAAAAATAAAAACGAAGAAGAGCAAGAAGAAGAAAACTTGCCTGATTTAGATAATATTTTTAGTAGAAATGAACCCAAAGAAAAAACATCATCAAGTGTAAAATCAAGTTTCTATGATGATTTTAAACTTGATGATGTGAATGATTTGGGCAACGAAAATGAATCTGAAAATTCATTTTCTTGGTATCTTACGCATTGCACTAATCAAAGTGAATATATTCGAACTTTGGCTTTTACGGCTGGTTCACAAGGACGTTTTGTGGTGATTGACCTCAATGAACCTTATGAAAACACAATTATTATTCAAAATGGTTGTTTTGTATGTGGGCGAAAAGGTGTGAAATTGAATACTTTTATTGATACAGATATTTTAATTTCTAAAGAAAACCAAAAATTTCTTAAATTAGATAGTTTGGTTGGCAATGATTATGTTTTTTTGAAAGCAGGTGGTTTTGTGATTGTAAAAGATTTAGAGAATGATGGCATCAGAATCAATGCCAATGCTTTGTTGGCGTATGAATATTCGTTGGATTTGATTTGGGAAAATGCTGAAAAAGTAACAGCAATGAATACAGATAACGAAAATTATTTGGTAACATTGAGCGGAACAGGTCGTTTTTGGCTACAAACTAATTATGCTAAATTAATGTATGAAAATATTTCTCCTTTTATTCAAAAAATAATTACCCAAGAAAAAGAACAAAATACAGATGAGGAAAATAATATAAATGACTTTTTATTGGCTGAAAGAGAACGAATCGACAAACAAAAAGACAAAGAAGAGGAAAAAGAAGATTTAGATTTGCCAAAATTATAAAAAAAATAAAAAATATTTTCAAAAAAAATAATTTATTTATACTTGTATCGTTATTTGTATTAGATTTGATTATTCATTTACCTAAAAATTTAATTTCACAATGAAAAACAAAATTTTATTCTCGATTCTTATTGCCACTTTTTGCTTTTTTTTAAACGTAAATACAGCAGAAGCACAAACTAAAAAAGTTACGCCTAAAAAAGACGAAAAGAAAGAAGTCAAAAAAGACGATAAAAAAACACCTGCGCCTAAAAAAGATGAAAAAGCTGCTGGTGATGATAAAGTAGTCGGAAAAGACAAAGAAGGACGTACTATTTATGAAGGTCCGAAAGGTGGTAGATATTATTTGAATGCTTCTGGCAACAAACAGTATATCAAAAAATAAAACTAAAAAACTTGTTATTTTCATAAATAACAAGTTTTTTGTTATCATAATTAAAAATTATTCTACGGCTAAATAATCACAACATTTATTTTTTTGATGCGAATATAGGTAAATTATTATTGGGAAAAATGTAAAAAATAAATAGTATGGAAACAATAGAAAGTAATTATATGAATATGTTAAGAGAAGAATCACTCCCTTATGTTTCGACATTTGAAGAGAGTGTTTTCGACTATGAATATGATAAAAATTCTTCTATTATTTATCCTGAATCTGATGGAAAGCCTATGGCAGATAGTACAACACAATTTAATTGGATAATAACCATTCAAGGTGGTTTAGATTCGATGTTTAAGAAAAATACAGATGTTTTTGTAGCAGGGAATTTACTTTGGTATCCAGAAGAAGGACAACCAACGATTGCGATTGCCCCTGATATAATGGTGGCTTTTGGAAGACCAAAAGGAGATAGAAATTCTTACAAACAATGGTTGGAGGATAACATCGCTCCGCAAGTAGTTTTTGAAATATACTCACATAGTAACACTACAAAAGAGATGATGGATAAATTACGATTTTGTGAGAAATACGGCGTAGAAGAATTTTATATTTATAAACCCAATTCTAATAAATTGTATGGTTGGACTCGTAAAAATAAAACTGATAAGTTTGATGAAATTCTGTTTATAGATAATTTTGAAAGTCCTTTATTGGGTGTTCGTTTTCAAATTTATAAGAAAACAATCAAAATTATTACTCCAAAAAATAAAGAGTTTTTAACTTTTGTAGAGCAAAGTGAAGCCTTTGATGAATTAGAATTGGAGAAAGAAAAGGCTGTCGAGATAGCAGAAAAGGCTCTTGCCTCTGAAAAAATTGCTCTTGCCTCTGAAAAACTAACTCTTGAAATTTTAGAAGAAGAAAAAGCGGAGAAGGAAAAGGCTCTTGCCTCTGAAAAACTAACTCTTGAAATTTTAGAAGAAGAAAAAGCGGAGAAGGAAAAGGCTCTTGCCTCTGAAAAACTAACTCTTGAAATTTTAGAAGAAGAAAAAGCGGAGAAGGAAAAAGCTATGGCTGAAATTGAAAGATTAAAAGAATTATTGAAAAATAAATTTTACTTTTAAAATATTGGTTTTATGCTAAGATAGTCATAATCCTTTGATAAATAAAATCATTAATTAGCAAAAAGTAAAACTAAAAAAACTTGTTATTTTCCAAAATAACAAGTTTTTTTTTGTGAATGTGTAATAAATTCAATAGCTTGTAATACATATTACTAAAATAAATATTCCATATTCCCATAAAAAAAATTATGATTGACGTAAAAAATATAAATAAATTTTATTCGATAGGAAAAGACCACAAAATGCACGTATTAAAAGGGACAAATGTGCATATTGGCGAAGGCGAATTGGTATCTATTATGGGGGCTTCTGGCTCTGGAAAATCTACTTTATTGAATATTTTGGGTATTTTAGATGATTATGATTCGGGAGAATATTATTTGAATAATACTTTGATGAAAAATTTATCAGCCGCTAAATCTGCGTATTATCGCAATCAATTTATTGGTTTTGTTTTTCAATCGTTTAATTTATTGAGTTTTAAAAATGCAGTTGAAAATGTGGCGTTGCCTTTGTATTATCAAAAAGTATCACGCAAAAAAAGAAATGCGTTGGCTTTGGAATATTTAGATAAAGTGGGTTTGAAAGATTGGGCAAATCATTCGCCTAATGAATTATCAGGAGGACAAAAACAAAGAGTGGCGTTGGCTCGGGCTTTGATTACGAAGCCAAAAATTATTTTGGCAGATGAACCTACAGGGGCATTGGATACAAAAACATCAACAGAAGTAATACAATTATTTAAAGATATTCATCAAGCAGGAACGACAGTTGTTATCGTTACACACGATTCAGAAGTGGCTGCCAACACCAATAGAGTTATTCGTTTGAAAGATGGTTTGGTGATGAATGAATAGAGAATTTATCGAATTATATTTTGAATTGCCTCCAGATTTATCTGAATTGCCTCCAGATTTATCTGGAGGATAATTTTTCACTAATTTTTAATATAACTATTCAATACATTATCACTTTTTAAAATCGGTTTTAGTTGCTTATAAGTCAGAAATAAAGTTGTTTCGCCTACTGCAAAAGGAGCAATTTCATATACGTTATAATGAAAACCAATGCCCTCACGCGTAATAAAAAAATTAGTGGTGATTGGTAATTGATTATTTTTGAGAATAAAACCAAATTCAGCCAAAGATTGTTTGGGTTTAATGCCAAATTTCGCTCTTAAATCTTGTTCTATGAGTTGGTTTAAAGTGGTGAGATAATTTTTTTGAAAAATATCGTCTAATTTAATTATATCGCCTGTTTTTAAATTAAAATTGATATATCTTTTTTGATAAATGCTATGTGACGCGCCCGTTTCAGAAGAAGTAGCAAAATTAAGCCCCAAAATATTTTTATCATTTTGTAAAATATAAATGATATTCGAACTTTCAAAAACCTCCACCATTCCACCCAAATCTTTTTCTTGTTGATATAAGTGCATAAAAAGAGTCATTTTTTTGGTCATATCTCCCAATAAACTATCTTTTATAAATTTATTGATTTTATTGGCTGTATTTATATTTCTAAAATTTGGATAATGAAAACGAATCATTGCATCTTCATAATTCAAATCGTTGTAAATAATCTCAGCGGGAGCGGAGCCATTGTCATAATTCTCCTTCCATTCGAAAGGCAAAGTTTGTTTTCCATTTGTCCAAAAACCTTCAATTTTTCCTTTAGAAGCAAAATAAGTTCCTGAGAAAGAGCCAGTTTTCGTAAACGTTTGCGGTTGATTAGGAATTTTTTTATAAAATCCTTCTTCTATATAAAAGTGTCCTGCTTTGTCCACGTTTCCGTTGGCAAAAGTAATCGTTTTGTTATCTTGTTCAAAAAAATATTGTCCTCTTAAATTATTTTCAGCGTCCTCTTTGCTGGGTGCTTTGATAAGTTCGATTCTAATATTTTTATCATTCAATTTTCCTTCAAATTGTTTATAAAAATGATTTTCTTTGTCATTTTTTTTGCTTTGGCTTAATAAATTAAAAACCAATAAATATATACATATTAATAATGTGAGTGAATATTTTGTTTTCATATTTTTTATAAAAAAATTATTTTTGTTTTTTGCGTCTATAAATGACGATTATCCATAAAGCAATAATCACGACAAAACTTATTCCCATCATTATATTAAAAATAATAATTGGGTGAATGGTACTTTTTGGTCTTGCAGACATTAAAAAAAGTACTAAAAAACATAAAAAAGATAGCGTTTTGATTTTTTTCATCGGTAAATATAAAAATTTTTACAAAAGTACAAATAAATTTTTAAAAATAATGGTATAAAATTATGAATATTAAAAAAAAATATTTATATTTGCATTTCAAAAATAAAATAGAACTATTGAATATTTATCACCAAATATTATTTTGTTTTTCTTTGTTTTACATTTTCTTAATGAAAACAATAAAACTTATATATTACTAAATAAGTATAAAAAATTTAATTTTATTGCGAAAAATTACAAAAAAAATTCAATTATTTTTCATTTTTTAAAACAAAAAAAAGTTATGATGAAAAGGTTACTTTTCACACTCTTATTTATCTTTGGCTTGTACGGGTATGCACTCGCACAAAGAGAAGTAAGTGGACGTGTAACAGACGCAAAAGGGGGAGGAATTCCGGGTGCATCTGTATTGATTAAAGGTACTACCAATGGTATAAGTACCGATTTAGAAGGGAATTTTAAACTCAAAGTTAATTCCGATTTAGATGTTTTAGTTTTTTCTGGGGTGGGGCTATCTACAAAAGAGATGGTTGTAGGTTCTCAGTCTTCTTTTGATGTAAAATTAGAAGATGAAGTAACAGTTTTAGATGGTAATGTTGTAATTAATGGTTATCGCGAGTTTACTCGCGAAGAAGCAGTAAGTACTGTGGCTACTATTGATAAAAAAGCCATAGAGCAAATTCCAGTAGGTAGTTTTGACCAAATGTTACAAGGACGTGCTGCTGGTTTACAAATGAACTCATCAAGTGGTCAACCAGGTGATGCAGGACGTATTCGTATTCGTGGTGTTGGTTCCTTGACTAGTATTTTGAATACAAGTGCTACCAACTTAAATGTGTCAGATACTTTTGGACCCCTATATATTATGGATGGGGTTGCTATATCACCAGAAGCATTTGCTACTTATAATCCAAATGATTTTGAACGTTTAGATGTTTTGAAAGATGCCCCTGCTGTATCACAATATGGTTCACGTGGTGCCAATGGTGTTATTGTCATTACTACCAAAAGGGGCAAGAAAAATCAAAAAGCATTAGTTACTTACAGAGGTCAGTTTGGTTATACCACTCTTACCAGAGGAAGGTCATCATTTGGTTTGATGAATTCTCAAGAAAAAGTAGCTTTTGAAAGATTTGCATTTGGTGAAGGTATACCATTAGGTATTGCTGGAGGTATTTTAGCCAGCCCAACAGGTACTACTGCTCAAAAAGAAGCGGCTATTGCACAATTTGCTAATACAGATGCAGATTGGACTAAGTTTATTTTTCGTGTAGGTCGTATGCAATCACACGAGGTAAACGTACAAGGTGGTACTGAAAAAACTCGTTATTATATTTCTGGAGGTTTCAGACGTGAAGATGGTGTTGTACCAAATTCTACTTTAGATCGTTACACATTGCGTTTTAATTTAGATCAAGAAGTAAATAAAAATTTGAATGTTGGTTTATCTTCCACTATTGGTTATACAACCAACCAACGCCCAAGAGATCAGGGAGAAGAAGGTGATCAAGGTTCTGTTACAACCGCTAATCCTGTGGTACAAGCTATATTAGCCAATCCTTATTATTCTCCATTAGACCCAAATAGACCAGATAGAGGTGGATACTCTGCCCCTTATACCTTTGCAGGCACACCGTTCACAGGTCCTCAACCTAATGGTAGCCTCAATTTTAATACTAATTTCTTAAGACAACAACAATTTGAATTTGTTGGACGCGGACAAACCAAAGTAACTATGTCTGCTTATGCTGAGTATAAACTTCCTCTGAAAGGATTGAGCATCAGGTCTAATGTAGGTATAGATCATTTGAATAACGTTTCTATGACCTATGTTGCCCCTAATGCTGAGGCACCAAGTGCTGCTAATGGTTTGGGGTTTGTTACAAGAGGTTATTTGAGGCAAAATGTAACTACTTTTACAACTATGTTGAAATACGCAACAGAGTTTGGCAAAAATAAAGAGCATAGAATCAGTGCTATCTTAGCGAATGAATTTGTGAAGAGAAAGTTCTTTAGTTTTAGTTCTCAAGGTCAAGGTTTAAGTACGATACTACCTTTTCCAACTCCAACTGCAGGCAATGCGACGTTCTTCCCAGCTATAGCAGCTCAGGAATCATTTAATAACTTAATAGGTTTCTTTACTGATATTTCTTATTCTTATGGTGGACGTTATAATTTGAGCGTAGGTGCTCGTAGAGATGGATCATCTCGCTTTGGTGCAGATAAGCGTTTTGGTACTTTTTATTCTGTGGGTGCTTCTTGGAATATTCATAATGAAAATTTCTTCAAGGGAATTGAAAAGGTAGTATCTACTGCTATGGTACGTGTTAATTATGGTATAGTTGGAAATCAAGAATTAGGAGAAGGTACTGCAGGAAGACAAGCTGGTAATTTTAGGTATTTACCTATTTTCGCTAATGCTACTTCTTATGGAGGGACACCGGGTTTAGCACCATCTGTATTACCTAATCCAGGGCTTAGTTGGGAACAAACTGCTAACTTTGGAGTGGGTGCTGATTTTGGGTTCTTTAAAAATAGATTAATGTTGACTATAGACTATTATAATCGTCAAACAAAAGACTTGTTGTTATCAAAAGCAGTATCTTATACAACAGGTTTTACTTCACAAACTATCAATGGTGGTGGGATTCGTAATCGTGGTATAGAAATAGCATTGAAAGCAACTATCATTGATAGTGATAATTTTACTTGGCGCACAGATTTCAACTATACCTATAATCAAAACAAAATCACTGATTTGGCTGGTAACGAGAGAATAATAGCACGTGATGGTTCAGCTTTACAAACAGGTTATCCTGTCCAAACACATTTCTTAGTAAGATGGGCTGGGGTTGATCCTCAAACTGGTGATGGACAGTACCTTAATAAAGATGGAGTTCGTACTTCTAATCAAGATCCTAACGATGCGGTAATGCTTACACAATCTATTGCTCCTTATTATGGCGGGTTTAACAATAGTTTTATTATCAATAAATATTTTGAAATTGGTGTATTCTTTACTTACTCAGGCGGAAATCAGATGATAAATAATATTGATGGCTTTACAAGATATGTTAGCTATGGTTCTGCCCCAATCGATAACTCTAATAAAGATAGAAGTATGATCAACGCTTGGACTACACCCGGACAGAATACAGATGTACCTCGTTTGGATTGGCTTAATCAAGTGAATGATACTCGTTTTTTATATGATGCTTCTTTTATCAGATTAAAAAATGTAACTGTTGCTTATAACATACCTGGTAGTATCTTGAAAGGAAAATTGTCATCAGTTAGAATATATGCACAAGCACAAAATTTATTAACTTTCACAAATTATCGTGGTTTTGAGCCTGAAAATACTTCGGCTGAAGATTCATTTAATTTCCCTACACCAAGAGTAATTAACATGGGAGTTGATGTAACATTTTAAATTTTATCAAAATTTGAGAGAGTATTTTATACTCTCTCTTTAAAAAAAAATTAAACATATGAAATTAAAATTTAATATAAAAATAATCTTTGCTTTATTTTTAGCAACGATGCTTGGTTGTAAAACAATAGACGATAGCGTTGATCTACAACCTACACAATTACTTTCTGAAGATGTTGCAGTATCGACTGTGGCTAATTTTCAGTCCATTCTTCTTACCGCTTACGAGAGACTAATGGTTTTACAAGAAGATGTTATAAGCACCTCCGATTATGGCAGTGATGACGTGAGAGTAGGTAACAATAGTAGTAACGCAGGTGTGCAAATATATCGTTTTCTGTTTACTTCACAAGAGGGAGACTTTGGTAATATCTTTTTTGATGCTTATTCTTGTATTAATATGACGAATATTATCATTAATAAGTTACCGACTTTAAACTTAGTTACAGCAAGTGACATTACAGAAAGACAAAGAATAATGGGTGAAGCGTATGCTATACGAGCACTCGCACATTTTGATTTGGTTCGTTGCTTTAGTCGTTCTTATCCTTTGTTTGGGGGAGGGCAACTAGGAGTTCCATATCGTACCACTCCCGCTAATGCATTAGATCAACCAAAAAGAAATACTGTCGATGAATGTTATGCTGGTATTTTTTCGGATTTAGCTGCTGCTGAAACAAGAGTTTTACAAAATTTTGCAGCAACGAGTCCATTGATTGGGGCGTTAACTCCACCTTCTATTATTAGAAAACCAGCCGTTCATGCTATCAGAGCACGCGTTCATCAATATAGAGCGGAATGGGCATCAGCCATAGCACAAGCAAACTTGGCTATATCGTTATCACCAGCTTTAGCTACTGGTGCTGCTTATAGTGCTATGTGGACTGGACAAGGTACAGGGAATGGTGAAGTCATATTCAAATCACAAAGCAGACAAGGTGGTGTGGCGTTGGGGCGTTCAGGTTATTTTACCGAAGCAGGCAATGGACAGGTTCAGTTTGCTACTACAAGTGATATAAGAAATTCATATACTACGGGTGATGCAAGACCTGCCTTATTCTTTTCTGTTTTTACAAGTATTGCTGTTACTGATAACATTATCCAAAAACATAGAGGAATCTCTGCTGATTATGGTAGGGTGGACATTAAGGTGTTCCGTACTTCTGAAATGTTCTTGATTCGTGCTGAGGCAAATGCAAATTTAGGAAATACATTATTGGCACAAAATGACTTTAATGCTGTTCGTACTGCTCGTATTTCTCCTTATACTGATCAGAATTGGGTCGCATTGAGTCTTACTCAAACGCAACAGTTACTTAGAATTATGGACGAACGCCGTCGCGAGTTGGCTTTTGAAGGGCATAGATTTATGGATGCAAGAAGATTAGGATTGGGTATTAATAGACTTGATACAAGAATTGCAGATGGAATATATGCAAATATTCTAACCACAAATGCTGCACAAGCGTTAAGATTACAAGTTTATCCTATACCACAACTTGAGGTATTTAATAATCCTAATATGACTCAAACATCGGGCTATTAAAAATTACTAAATAACGTTAGATAAATAAACACATAAAGGAAACTATTTAGTTTCCTTTATGTGTTTATTTGTTTATGGTGTACATATCCGCCCTTTCTGTAGATTATTTGATTTTTTAGAACCGAAATATTTCTCAACTTTCTGTAATTAGTTCATAAAAAAACGCTTGCAAGAATTATTCTTACAGGCGTTTTATTTTATTAAGTTTTTAAACCTATGAAATGAACTTTAATTCACAACTAATTTACGAAATACTTTTGATTTTCCTACATTAATTTCTAATATATAGATACCACTACTTAAATCTGTAATATCTATTTTAGATTTTAATATATTATTTTCACGCTTGATAGTAGATTTTTTTACAGATTTTCCTACTAAGTTTGTAAAATTAATAAGTGCTTCATCATAGTTTAAATCTCCTAACTCAACTTCCACATAATTAGAAGTCGGATTTGGATAAACTTTTAATTTAGAAGATAATAAATTATCTTCTGCACTCAAAACAGTTGTGCTAAGTGTGTTTATTGGACTTAGTAAATATTGAACAGGTGTACAATCATATTCTATAACGGCAACGAAATATGTACCAGATGCGTCAAGTCCTAATATATCAACACTAGAACCACTTCCTCTATAAATAACAGAGGCAGTTCCTATATTATCTCCAACATTATAAGTATTTGATGCAGCATAATTAACTCCTTGTAGTGGATAGTCTGCAGCAGTAATAGCAGAATTCTTTTTTGCTAAAACCATACGATTATTTGCATTTCCGTTTTGCCAAGATAATTTAAAGCTTGTACTTGTAATATTACTTATGGCAAGGTTATCACTTGGTATGGTTGGTATTGAATTAGAGAAAGAACCTTGCGACCTATCATTATTTAGATTTCCATCATTAGGTAGAGATGTCCAAGCACTAATTTCATAAGTTGTACCCGGTATTGATAAGTTAGCATTAAAATTACGGGTTGTTGATGAATTAGGTGCTAAATTGGGTGTTACATTAAATGAGCCATTTACTTCAGTATTATTTGTTAGATTTTTTACCTTATAATTAACAGGAATTAGACTTTGTGAAGCACTACCAAAGTTACGAACCGTAATTGTTACAGGAGTATTAGCACTATAAGCACAACCATTTGTTGTAATTTCTATCTTCGAAACCCCTACATTATCAGGCATATTATTTAGTGGATCAAACCCATCTATGAATGTTAAACCACTATTATTGGGGTCTAGGCTTTGTCTTATAATCGTGTTATTAGTCCAATGTCTTGCAAACTTTCCATAAGAATTTTGTCTTTGAGAATTATCACAATTTGCAACACCACTCGTTCCACCTGTTAGTGTACCAATAAGTCTTTTATTTTCATCAAAAAGCCCAGATCCTGAAGAACCGCCTTGCATCCAACCGCTCGTCCATCTAAATTGCCATAAATTTCCAGTTAAAACAATTAAAGGTGTGGCACCACCACCAAAAGTAATCGGAGCAGTGTTAGTACTTACAGGATTAGTTACTACATTTATATTTTCTGAATATTTTTTTATATCACCAGCAGGATGATGAATTCCGCTTAAACGTGTTGGATTATTACCACGTCTGTCCCAACCAACAAAATATGGATTGGTTACTGCTAATTGTGCAGGAGTTGCATTTAGTTTTAAAAACAAAAAATCAGAATCAACACTTTGCTCTAACATTACACATCCTGTAAGTAAATTCCCTAAAGGAGGCGCACTACTTGCTGGATTAGCACAGCCTGGAGATTCATAATTAAAAAGAAATTGCCAATTATTAAATTGAGGACTACCGTCGCCCCCCCAACAATGCCAAGCAGATATAAAATAAGGTGTTTGGTCAGTAGCGGTATTATTGATAAGTGTCCCAGAGCAATAACCAGAGCCAAGGCTAGATCTCATAATCATTCTTGCTACGCCTCTTTTGTGAATCTGCCAATCATCAGCAATCGGACAATTAATATTAATATTACAAGGGTCTGATTCATTGACTTTTTCACCTTCGATACGATTTTCTCCAACAGACTTAGCTTTACCATAATAGTCATTTCTATATCCATAACTCAATTCAGCCATTTTGATTTTACCTTTTCCTCGTTGAGAAATAGGTTCAAAATATTCTATCGTAACATAATTGCCTTCTACAAAAGGAACGATAAAATCACCACTTTTACGATTACTTTCTTCATTAAAAGAACCAAAAATTCTATTCATTTTGTCATATACATAGAATTTTGAGCCTTGTGGAATATTAAATTCCGAGAAAAAAGGTTGTAAACAAGTTGCGCCCGCAGAATGAAGTTTTAATCTCCAAACTCTGTCGCCATTTGGCATTTCGTGCCATACTCCCGAATTTTGCAAATCAAAATTCACCGTTAAGTGCCTTGCAAAATGATTGACACCAATTCCTTTTTTTTCATCTTCATCTACTTTTTTCATATCCAAAGGTGGAACGGTAGTAGTTTCTAATAATTGATTTTTGGCAATCACTTGCTCAAAATAAGGAGAAAAACTTAATGGTGGGCTTTTTTCAGTATTTTGACTATTTGCTTCAAAGGATACACCCAAAGCAATCAAGCCTGCCAAAATACACGATTGATAAAATTTTCTAATCATAATAATAAATTGTTATTTTTTTATAAAAACTACTATAAATCAATAAAATAATGTTTAAATGATTTGTTTGTATTTTCACTACAAAATTACAAAACTTTCAATCAAAATAACAACTTTTTTCTATTTTTTTTTATTTTTTTGTAAGAATACATTTTGTAATTGTAGTGATACTTTTTATTTCTCAAAAATCAAATGAAAGCAATAATTAAATGATAAAGTTTTATTTTTTAAATTTTTCTTGTACTTTTGCAAATTCATTTTTTTAAATGATTAAAAGTAAATTAATTTTAATAATGACATTTTCTATGTTAATCCTTGGTCTGTGTGCCACAGACCAAGGATTAAGGAATAATAAAATAAATATTTATTGACAAAATCAAAAAGTCGTTATCAGACTTTGTTTAAAAAAACAACCTTTTTTATCTTTTATAATCGCCAACAAGAAAAAGGAATAAGGGCTAAAAATCAACTTTTAAAAAAACAACCTTTTTTATCTTTTATAATCGCCAACCTCCCGAAACTTCTATATGTTGTCCTGTTAAATAATCTGATTTTTCAGAAGTTAAAAAATCAATCACACTAATCATTTCTTCAAAAATAGCCAACCTTTTTTTAGGAATTTCATGGATAGGTTTTTCAATACTACTTTCTAAAATACCGGGCGAAACAATATGTACATTAATATTTTCTCCTCCCAATGCTTTTGCGAATGCTTTGGTGAGATAATAGACATTATTTTTGGCTACAAAATATGCCGTAATATCAGTTTCAATCGTCATTTGAGAAATTCCTGCAAAACCTAAATTGATAATTCGACCATATTTATTTTTTCTCATCAAAGGAATTGCTAATTGTATAGATTGAAAAACACTATTTACATTATTTTGAATGATATTATTCCACTCTTCGAGAGTAGTTTCTAATAAATTTTTTCTTTGAAAATTGCCAACATTATTCACTAAAATATCCAACCTACCAAATTTTTGTTCTATTTCAGTAAATAAACCAATCACTTCATCAGAATTTTCTAAATTTGCTTGCAATGCTATTGCTTTTTTGCCTTTTTGTATCAATTCATCAACCAAATCGAGTGCTTTTTTTTGATTTTTATGATAATGAATAACCACTAAAAAATCATTATTTGCAAAATGCTCTGCCACCGCTTTTCCCAATCCTTGTGAGGCACCTGTGATAAGTGCTATTTTCATTTTTTATGTTGATTTATACGTTTGAAAACCTACCAAATACGCCCAAAGGCAATCTTTTTTGGAATGAATCACTTAAATATAATTCTCCAATGCCCATTTTTTGAACTTTTGGAAAATGATATTTTAATAAATTTTCCACTATCAAAGCCGATAAACCCAAAGAATATAAATTGATAATGAAAAAATATTGGTCGGTATCCAAAATCTCTTTACACAAACCAATCATTTCATTAATTTGCTCTTCCAAAACCCATTTTTCACCATCTGTGCCACGCCCATAAGCAGGCGGGTCTAAAATAATACCGTGATAACGATTATTTCTTCTCATTTCACGTTTTACAAAACCCATCGCATCTTCGGTTATCCAACGAATATTATCCAAACCAGAAACTTCCATATTTTCTTTTGCCCACATATTTGTCGATTTAATCGAGTCCACGTGTGTAATGCTCGCACCCGCTTGGCGTGCAGCCAAACTCGCTCCGCCTGTATAAGCAAATAAATTTAAGACTTTAGGTTGATTAATTTTTTGGCATTTTTCAGCAATAAAATCCCAATTCGAGGCTTGTTCAGGAAAAATTCCCACGTGTTTATAACCTGATAATGATAATTTAAACTTTAGATTTAAAGATTTTGTTTTATATTGAATTTGCCAACCACTTTCTAATTTTGGTAAAATTACTTCCCAATTTCCCTTTTCTACGTTTCCTTTGTCCGATTTATGAAAAATGGCGTGTGCTTTTTTTGTCCATTCTTCTTCTTCTAATGAAGTTTCCCAGACGGCTTGCGGTTCGGGGCGTATCAAAAAATACTCTCCAAATCTTTCTAATTTATGAAAATTTCCGCTGTCTATCAACTCATAATCTACCCAAGATTGAGGTGTTAATAATTCTAAATTTTGTATCATTTTTTTATTTTTTTGTCAAATGAATGTTACTTTTAATATAATTTTTCTCCCGCTTCTATCAAAATACTCAACTTATTTTCTTTGGGAGGAATAGGACAAACGTATTTTTCGTTATAAATACAATAAGGATTATAAGCCATATTAAAGTCTATTTCTAATTCTTTTTGCCCATTTTTATAAGGCAAATCGATGTATCTTCCACCGCCATAAGTCGTTTTGTTCGAACTCAAATCGGTAAAAGCAAGGAATAATTGAGGAATATTAGGCACTTTTAAAAGTAATATTTTTTGGGTTGAGTTATCCAAATAAAATACTGCATAACCTAATTTTTGATATATTTTATTTTCCCCTTTGGTCGTTTTGATGTTTATATTTTCCTTTTTTTCTACATATTCAATAGATGCTTTTATTTTATATTTTTCATTGGCATCAAAATATTTTAAGCCAAAAAAATTATTTTTGTCAGGCATGGGAGATTTTTCATTATTCCTAAAAAACTCATCTTTTTCTTTTCGCAATCTTTTTATTTTGCTCGGATAATCTTCTTGCAAAGCCAAAATATTATAGAAAATAACTATTCCCAAAGCCCCAGAAAGAAATAAATACAAAAATTTCATAATTTATATTGATTTTGTTTCGATTGAAATGGCGTTAGATAAAACGTTATGCACGGGACATTGATTGGCAATTTCTAACAATCTTTTTTTTTGTGATGCGTCCAAATTACCCAATAATTCGATGGTGCGATGAAAAGTAGTAATGCCGTTATATTTGTCTAATTCCATTTTTACGTTGATTTTTGCTTCGCTCAAATCCCATTCTTTTCTGTCCGCATACATACGCAACGTGATCGCGGTGCAAGAAGCCAACGCACCACACAACAATTCGTCGGGAGCAAAACCTTCGTTTGTGCCGTTCATTTCGACAGGTTCGTCTGCAAAAATTGTTTTTCTATCATTGTTTAAAGCAGTTTTGTAATGATTTTTTTCGATATGTGCCTCCACTGAAGTCATTTTTTTATGTTTATTTTAGTCTTAATTAAATAAAAAATAGATATATTTGCAAAAATATAGAATAATTATGAATAATCAAAATTACACTAAAAAATATTTAAGGCAATATTTTCAGTCGCAAAGAGATGTTTTATCGATTTCAGAAATAAACCAAAAAAGTGAACAAATTTTTGAACATTTTTTTGAAAATTTATCTAAAATAATCGATATACATCAACAAAATATCGGGCATATTTTTTTGCCAATTATTCATAAAAAAGAAGTGAATACAGAAATTTTATTGCATCAAATTTGGAAAAATTATCCAAATATGATTACATTAACTTCTTCGATTGATTGGGAAAATAATGCATTAATTCACGCACAAATTACGCCTGAAACTATTTTTGAAACGAATAAATGGGGCATAAAAGAGCCAATTATTACCCAAAAAAATCAAATTTTTAATCCTATATTGATTGATTGGGTGTTAGTTCCATTGTTGGCTTTCGATAAAAAAGGACTTCGAGTGGGTTATGGAAAAGGTTTTTATGATAAATTTTTGGCAGAATGTAAACCTGAAATATTGAAAATTGGAGTGAGTTTTTTTGATTCTGTTGATGAAATTATAGATATTCAACCTTTTGATATTTGCCTTCATCAATGTATTACGCCTGATAAAATATTTATTTTTTCATAATTAGGAAATTATAGTAGAACGATTTTTAGTATCTATATTTTTGTATTTACGTCTACTAAATTTTTTATAACCTATTTATAATGCACATTTACACCTTGTATTTTAAAAGAAAATTTTATCAAAAATATTAAAAAAAAACAAAAATAAAGAAAATTTTTGGTACTGTCCTAAATTCGTTACAAAAAAAGTATATCGTTGTACAGACGTTGCATGCAACGTCTCTACTGTAGCAAATGTTCCAAAATAAAAAAATTGCAACGAATTTGGGACAGCATCAAAAAATAGGCTGTCCCAATTTCGTTGCAAATTTATTTTTATGTTGAAAAAGTATATATAACCATTTTGTTTTAAATCTCTTGCAACGGATTTGGGACAGTACCAAAAAATCCGTATTAATCCGCTAAATCCGTGTTATCTGTGTGCTAAAATATCTTTCATTTAAAAAATAATAATAGTTGAAGGACTTTTTTTTAGTCTTTTTCTCTCAAAAAAAACATACCAGTCTTCCACATTGACAACTCCAAATGAAAAACTATACAACAAAAGAAATAAAAAATATTTAATTTTTAGGAGTTATTGCAAAACTATTTTTAACAAATATTATTTGGATATAAATAAGATTTATTCGATTTATCTTGAAAATAAAAAATAAAATTTTGACTAAAGCCACTATTGAATTGTATATTATCCTCCAGCTAAATTTGGAGACAATTCAAAAAAATATTTCATTCTTAGGGAATTTATGCAAAATTTAAAATCATATTTTTATTTTGATAAACTTTTTTCGAGTAATTTGTGCAAACGTTCATTTTCTTGTTTTAAATCAATGATACGTGCTTCATATTGCTTGCGTTCATTTTCAGAAATTCCTTGTTGAATCCCAACAGCATTAGCATTATCTGAAAAAGTCCAAAAATGATTATTAAATAAGGCTTTCTCATCAAACATAAAAATTTCTTCGGGTTTGATTTCGAGTATTTTTGCTAAACTTTGTAATCGACTTACAGGAAAATCAATCTCACCTGTTTCCATTTTACTATAATTTTGTTGAGTAATTTCTAATTTTTCAGCCATATATTGTTGGCTAAAATTACGTAGTTCTCTTATTTTTTTGATTCTGTGTCCTATTTGCATATATTTTAAGTAAATTACAATTTTAAAGAATTTATTACAATTCAAAAGTAGTGATTAATTTTGGAAATACAACTAATTTTGCAAATAATTTTTATTTATTTATCCTTGGTAGTTACAAATTTAATTTTCAAAATTTAAACAATAGTTAGTAAAAATGAAAAATCTAATCAAAAGTTGCTTATTATTAGCAATACTTATGTTCTCTGGGTCATTAGTTAAATCTCAGAGTTTAGATAAGGTTTGGGAACAAGCTAAAACTTTATATGATAATGAAGATTATCAATCTGCCTTTCCATTGATGTTAAAAGCTGCTCAAAAAAACCATCTCCAAGCCCAACACCATCTGGGAGCGATGTATGGACTCGGAAGGGGGATTGAAATAGACTACTCTGAGGCAGTAAAATGGTACAAAAAATCTGCGGAACAGGGCTATCATTGGGGTGAGTTTAGTATGGGTGTGATGTATCGTGACGGATTAGGCGTTAAACGAGATTACAGTTTAGCAATCCGATATTTTCGTAAAGCAGTTGAACAAAATAACGAAGCAGCCTTTGGTGGTTTAGGATACATGCTTGAGAATGGTGAAGGCTGCACAAAAAACTTTCGTGAGGCGATTAACTTGTATCAAAAAGGAGCACGTTTGGGTGATAAGTGGACACAAAATAGACTTACTCAATTGGGTTACTCTTGGTAATATTTATTCAATTTTTGAAGGATAATTCCAATTGGTTTAAGTATTAACCAAAGTATTACTTAAATCTATATTTTTATTTAAAATACAAACTGAACCAAAAAAACCAAAAAAAACGCAATATTGAAATAATATTGCGTTTTTTATATGAAATATATAAAAATTATCTTGTACCAATATCTTTATAATCACGTTTTGTATAACCTGTATAAATTTGTCTTGGACGACCAATCGGCTGATTTTCTTCACGCATTTCTTTCCATTGTGCTATCCAACCCGGCAAACGACCTAATGCAAACATCACAGTAAACATATTGGTAGGAATACCCAAAGCACGATAAATAATACCTGAATAAAAATCTACGTTTGGATATAATTTTCTTTCTATAAAATAAGGGTCAGTCAAAGCAGCCTCTTCTAATTTTTTGGCTACTTCTAAAGCTGGGTCATTGATACCCAATTTTTTCAATACTTTATCGCAAGAGACTTTAATGATTTTGGCACGTGGGTCAAAGTTTTTATACACACGATGCCCGAAACCCATCAATCTAAAAGAATCATTTTTATCTTTTGCTTTGGCTACATATTTTTCAACATTTCCACCATCGGCAATAATTTCTTCTAACATTTCGATTACTTCTTGATTTGCTCCGCCATGCAAAGGACCCCACAAAGAAGAAATACCCGCAGAAATAGCAGAATATAAACTTACTTGAGACGAACCAGCCAAACGAACCGTAGAAGTAGAACAATTTTGTTCGTGGTCAGCGTGCAAAATCAATAATTTATCCAGCGCATCAACAATATCAGGGTCAATATCGTACTCTTCTGTTGGCATAGCAAACATCATATTCAAGAAATTTTCGCAATAGCCTAATTTATTTTTAGGATAATTAAGCGGATGTCCTTGTGAATTTTTATACGCCCAAGCCGCAATCGTTGGCAATTTTGCTAACAAACGAACTATGTGTAATTCAGTTTCGGCTTTGTCTTTGTTTGGGTCAATTTGACTTGGATAAAAAACAGCTAACGCAGACGACAACGCACCTAATACGCCCATCGGATGCGCATTGACAGGAAAACCATCAAATATTTTACGCATATCTTCATTGACTAAAGTGCGTCTTGTAATATTTGTTTTGAAAGTAGCAAATTGCTCTGTTGTAGGCAATTCACCAAAAATCAATAAATAAGCAACCTCTAAAAAAGTAGATTTTTCGGCTAATTGTTCAATCGGATAACCTCTATAACTTAGAATACCCAATTCACCATCTAAAAAAGTGATAGCACTTTTGGTGGCACCTGTATTTTTATAACCTGAATCTAAGGTTATATAAGAAGATTGGTCGCGTAATTTACCAATATCTATGGCTTTTTCGCCTTCTGTACCCTCAAAAACGGGCATCTCATAAGTCTTACCTTCTAAGATAATTTGTGCAGTATTTGACATAGTAAAAGAGAAATGTATAAATAAATTTGAATAATATTTTAATTTTGCAACCAAATTAGATAAAAAACATATAACTACAAAATATTGTGTAAAAATATTTTGTTTTTTTTTAATATATGCCTATAAAATCTCTTTTAATTTTTCTGCTAATGCTTCCCCTCTTAAATTTTTGGCGATAATAATTCCGTTTTTATCTATCAAATAAGTGGCAGGAATGCCTTGAATTTGATAGGTTTTGGCTGCTGCAGATTGCCAAAATTGTAAATCAGAAATATGTAACCAAGTCAAATTATCCTTTTCAATCGCATCAAGCCAAGCATTTTTATCTCTATCCAATGAAACTCCCAAAATTTCAAAACCTTTTTGTTTGTGTAAATTGTATAATTTTACCACATTCGGATTTTCAATTCTACAAGGTTTGCACCAAGAAGCCCAAAAATCTATCAAAATAATTTTTCCTTTCAAAGAGGATAACTTAATATTTTTTCCATCAGGATTGGGCAAATCAATTTCGGGAGCAGGTTGCCCGACCGCCAAATGTTTTGATTTCTCTAAGGTAACACCAATTTCCGCTAATTTGTTTGTAAAACTTTTGATATAATGAGAATTTGGGTATTTTTTTTGACAATTTTCTGCTATTTTTTTCAAAAAATCGTAATGTTCTTCTGCTACCAAACCATTTGCCGCTGCAATACAAACCAAAGAAGGCTGAACTTTTGTGATAAATTGTTTGAGTTCATTGACATTCTCAATTTGATAGGTTTTAAATTCTGTTACAATTTTATTTTTAAATTCTTCATCTTTGTCTTGATTGTCTTGAAATTTTTGTTCTAATTGATTTTTTTTCTGACGCATAGACGCAAAAATTTGGTTCAATTCTGCATAATATTGAGAGTCTTTGCTACCTTTTATTTCGTGTGTAACTTCTTTTTGATGATTTAAAATAATTTCAACTTCTTTTTCTTCACCTGTCAACACCAAAGGAATATCTTTGATGCCTAAATAATGAATTTGATAAAATTCAGGTTGTTCAATATTTACTTTGATTTCAAAATTTTGTCCTTTTACTTCTACTTCTTTGACTAATTCGAATATTCCGCCATCTCCATATTTTTCTAATTTTACCATCCCTTTTTGGCTGGCATTTATTTTTCCTTTGATAGTTACAGATTTGTTTTGAGATTTGTTTCCAAGCGAATTATCACTACAAGAAAAAAAAGTACAAAATATAAGAATAAAAATAGATAAAAAGAAATTATTTTTCATTACAATAATAATATAACATTGTGAAAATAACATTGTGAATTGACGTTGCAAAGTTAAATAAAAAATAAGAATAAATAGCAAACAACAAAAAAATTTAAAAAAATTATATTTTTTTTTAATTTTTTGCATTATTTTTGAGATTTTTACGTATCTTTGAAAAGTTTTTGAAAAACCAAATCAAATTCCTTCTTATCTCAAATACTAAAACTATTGACAAAATGAAATATTGTTATTTTTTATTTATTTTACTTATTTTAAACACTCATTTATTCGCCCAACAAGAATCCGAAATAGGCGGAGAAGAAGAAAACGGAAAGCAAATATTAAAAGTTGGTTTATATGAAAGTAAACCTTTAACTTTTAAAGACGTGGACAATGGTTTTAAAGGAATTTATATGGATTTAATTGAACATATTGCTCAATTAAACGGCTGGCAACTCAAATTTTCCTACGAAACTTCTATGGAAAAAAGTTTGGACAATCTAAAAAATGAAAAAATAGATTTATTGCTTTCTGTCGGTTATTCTGAAGAAAGAGAAAAGTTTTTTGATTTTTCTAAAGAAATTGTTTTGACAAACTGGGGCGAAATTTTTGTGCATCAAGATACAAATATACGTTCTATTTTGAGTTTAGAAAATATGAAAGTCGCAGTTGTGAAAGGAAATGTATATTATGACGGCTCGCACGGACTGAAAAATACCGCACAACAATTTAAAATCAATATTAAATACACGGAAGCACAAAGTTTTAAAGATGTATTGAATTTGGTACAGCAGAAAAAAGTTGATGCAGGTTTAGTGAGTGTTTTGTATGGTGATATGCATAAAGATCAGCATCAAGTAAAAGGCACTCCGATTGTTTTTAATCCCATAGAAATGCGTTTTGCCATGAAAAAAGGATTAAAAAGAAACAAAAATATTATTGCAGCCATTGATAAAGAAATGAAAAAATTAATCGCTGATCAAAACTCTATTTATTATCAATCACAAGCAAAATGGTTGAATCGAACTGCAGGAACGGTGAGTTATAAATATCTTTTGTGGGGTTTGGCAGGTATTGGTGGCGTGGCTTTTTTATTTTTAATTTTGAGTTTTATTTTACGAAAACAAGTGCAAAAACGCACCAAAGAATTAGTCGTTAAAAATGCTGAAATTTTGGCTTTTAATGAAAGTTTGGAAGGAAAAGTAAAAGAAAGAACTTCTGAAGTAATGAAACAAAAAGAAGAAATTGAAAGCAAAAATATCATTCTCGAACATCAGAAAAAAGAGTTAGAAGTAATGAATAAGCACATGAAAGACAGCATTATGTATGCTCGAAATATTCAAGAAGCAATACTACCAGAAGAAAGAAAAATTGCCAATCATTTGACACAATATTTTATGCTTTCTCGCCCTCGTGATATTGTTTCGGGTGATTTTCATTGGTTTGCTTTCAATGAAAGAAATAATCAAAGTTTAATTTCTGTCGCAGATTGCACAGGACATGGCGTACCCGGTGCGTTTATGAGTATGTTAGGAAAATCGGCTTTGGATTATATTATGTTCGAAAAAAAGAAAGATAAACCGGGCGAAATTTTGAGTGCTTTGCAAGATGATGTCTATCGGGCTTTGGGTACAAATGCCAAAGATGGAATGGATATAGCATTGTGTAGTTTTGATTTTGAAAATAAAAAAATGTACTTTGCAGGAGCGCAAAGCCATTTATATTTGGTAAGAAATGGCGATGTGTATGTTATCAAAGGAGATAAATATCCGATTGGTGGCAGTGTAAAATATTATAACGAGCATCGAACTTATCAAACTCATACCGTTGATTTGTTAAAAAATGATATGTTATATATGACTTCTGATGGGTATCCTGACCAATTTGGAACGCCAGAAAATATCAAATTTACAACCAAACGTTTTAGAGAATTATTACAAAAAGTTTGTGTTTTAGAAGATTTGAATGAACAAAAACAACAAATTCTTGATGCCCATTTAGAATGGCGAGGTGAACAAAAACAATTAGATGATGTGTTGGTGATTGGTGTAAAAGTAATACAATAAAATTATATTTTTTGTTTAATTTTTTTATTCGGATTTTTCAATGTCGAAAACTTGACAACTCCGAATAAAATATATTTCCGAATAAATTATTAAAAAAAAAGCCGTTTTTTCAGATTGTCAAGTCCTCGAGATTGACAACTGAAAAAACTACTTATAAAAAATATTTATCATTTTTTTCGAATAAAAAATGTTTTTTTAATTTTGTTCTTCTTTAATTGCCAACTGCCCACAAGCCGCATCAATATCTTTTCCTCTGCTCCTTCTTACATTCACAATCATTCCTTTTTTCTCTAAAAAATGTTGAAATGCTTCCAATTTATCTATTTTTGTATTGATAAAATCAGCTTCTTTGATTGGATTATATTCGATGATATTGATTTTACAAGGCACTTTTTTAGCAAATTGATACAACTCTCGTGCATCTTCCAAACTATCATTAAAATTATCAAAAACAATGTATTCAAAAGTAATATCATTTTTTGTTTTTTCATAAAAATATTGTAAAGATTCTGTCAAAGCCTCCAAAGTATTGCTTTCGTTGATAGGCATAATTTGGTTTCTTTTTTCATCATTCGCAGCGTGCAACGAAATAGCCAAATTAAATTTTACTTGGTCATCACCTAATTTTTTTATCATTTTGGCAATGCCCGCAGTCGAAACCGTAATTCGTTTCGTGGACATATTCAATCCTTCAGGCGAAGTAATCATTTCAATTCCTTTCATTACGTTGGCATAATTGAGCAACGGCTCGCCCATACCCATAAACACAATATTACTCAAAGGTTTATCGTAATGTTCGTGGGCTAATTGTGCGATTTGAACAACTTGGTCGTATATTTCAGCAGGCGTAAGATTTCTTTTTCTATCCATATAACCTGTCGCACAAAATTTACAAGTCAAAGAGCAACCGACTTGCGAAGAAACGCAAGCAGTCATTCGTTCAGACAAAGGAATTAAAACGCCTTCTATCAAATATGTATCGTGTAAGCGAAAACCGACTTTGATAGTTTTATCTCTACTGACTTGTTTTTGGGCAATAGTTAAGTGTGGAATATCAAAATTTTCATTCAATAAAATTCGAGTATCTTTTGATAAATTTGTCATTTCATCAAAAGAAAGTGCAGATTTTTGCCAAAGCCATTCATAAATTTGTTTTGCTCTGAATTTTTTTTCTCCTTTTTCTATCAAAAAATTTTCTATTTCTGATATATTAAAACTTCTAATATCTTTTTTTATGCTTATATTTTTTTCTAATAAAGTTTCCATTTTTATTTTATTTTGTTTATTTTTGTGCAAAATTAAAGAAAAATAATTAGATTTGTATAATTTTACGTGATTTTGATGTTATTTTTCAAAATTATGCTTACAAAACTACTTATAATTCGTATAAATATAAAAACTTTAAATCCTCGACAATCAAAAGGAAAAAATATTATGAAAAAAATAATTATTCTTACCTCTTTTCTATTTTTAATCCATTCTTTTTTTGTTTTTTCACAATCATTTAATTGGCTCAAAACACCTATTTCTTCTGGCGCAAATGATGGAATTGTGGCATTTGATGTAGATAATGCTGGCAATACTTATGTGATAGGTAATTATGGTGATGTTTTTAGTTCCACTAACACACAAACTTTAATACTACAAAATTCTCCATTACGATCTATTACTACTACCAATCAACTCCAAGATATTTTTGTAGCTAAGTATGATGCAATAGGCGCAATTGTATGGCTGAAATCTTTGGGAAGCACAAATAATGATTATCCTATTGATATTGTTGTAAGACCTGATGGGATTGAGTTATATATTGTGGGGATGTCAAATGGAAGTTTAACATTACAACAAGCAAGTCCGTTTAGTGCAGTAACATTACCAAGTGGCAACATTTATACTTTTATCCATAAAATGAACCCAGATGACGGAAACGGACTAGTTGCTCAGCAAATAAAAGGAAATGCAAGTGTTCAACCCAAATCAATGGCTTATAATAATGGTAAATTAGTAATTTCAGGTTATACATCGGGTAATGGCGTTACTTCACAATTTCCATCGACCCCAATACCTTTTCAAGGTAATTATAGTGGTGGTTTTGATATTTTTATCGCTTCATTTGATACAAGTTTAAATTTATTGAGAAGTAAAATATTTGGAGGAATAGGTTCAGATATTGGTTGGGCGTTAGATATAGACGCAGATGAGAATGTATATGTAGGAGGAAGTTTTGGTGGAACTGCTGATTTTGGTGGTGGAATAACTAAAACAGCAACAGGGGCAAATGGCGATTCGTTTGTCGCAAAATATGCACCATCTTCAACAAATACTTTTAATTATGACCCTGTTTGGGTAAAACACTTTGCAAGTAATTCAGTAGGTGGACGTACTACTGCTATCAAATCTACTACCACTAAACTATATGCTACAGGTTTTATGAATGGCACTACAGATTTTGATGATGGGGCAAATGTTAATAGTGTTGCAAGTGCTGGAGGTGATGATTTATTTGTTGTAACTATTAATAATGATGCTACAGGTACTATAGATAAAGTAAAAGGATCTGGAACTAATGGAACAGATGAAGGCACAGGTATAGATGTAGATACAGAAGGGAATATTTATATATCAGGATATGTAGGATTAAGTAGTTCTTCGCCACTTGATATAGGGGCAGGATATGATAAATTTTTTCCTATGTTGGGAGGTTATGATGGTTTTGTAGGGATTTTGAATGAAAAAGGTGAGTGGGCTTGCGCAACCACTATGGGTGGGGTAGGCTCTGATTTTTGTATGGGTATCAAAAAAACGGCTACAAAAATAATATATGGTGGTAGGTTTTCTGGAACTGTGAATAATTTTAATCCTGAAAGTACCTCAACATCAGCCACAGCCACAGGTGATGATTTATTTTTGGTTTCGTTAAATGTTACGCCATTTACCGTGTATAATAAAAATGATATAGGTTTTGGTTCTCTGAGGCAATCTATTTTAAATACAAATGCAAGTGCAAATGCCACTACTATCAATTTCAAAATACCAGGAACAGGTACACAATCTATCAATGTTTTGAACCCTAATTTACCTACTATTACACAAAGGACAACCATTGATGGATACTCACAAAATGGCTCAAGTCTTGGAAATCCTACTATCAAAATTGATGGTGTGTCAATTATTGGTGGAGGGATTGGACTAACTTGTGATGCTCAAAATTCCCTTTTTAAAGGTTTAAATATTTCAAGATTTTCTAATACAGGCATTCAAATTACTAATACAGCCACAAATAATACTATTTCTGGTTGCTTGATTGGAACGGATATAACAGGTACATCGACCCAAGCCAATGGCATAGGTATTTTGGTAAATGCGAATACTACTATGATTGATGCTAATCTAATTAGTGGTAATACCTTAGATGGTGTCCGAGTTGTTGGAGCGAATAATTGTAGTATTATAAATAATACGATTGGTTTAAATAAAGCGAAAACTGCAGCCTTAGCCAATGGTATTAATGTAAGTACTACTGATTTTGGTATTTTTGTTAGTGGTTCTTCTGGAACTTTAATTAATACTAATACAATTGGAGGACATTCAAACTCAGGTGATGGTGGAATAAGAATTGTTTCGTCTAATGGCTCATCTGCCCCCAATATCATTACTAATAACCAAATTGGAGTTTCTGGTACTACTATATTTAGCAATACGACTGGTATATTGATTGATGGCTCTACTTATACAAATATTGGAAGTGCTACAGCAGGAAATACAATTAGTGGCAACTTAACAGGTATAAAAATTACAAGATCAGCCACTCCTCTATCTACTAATAATAAAATTGTCGGCAATAAAATAGGTACAGATGCAAATAGTGCAGTTTTGGGTAATACAAATGTAGGAATTTTGGTTGAGTTAGCAGGCAATAATGATAATTCAATAGGTGGTACAAATCCGGGTGAAGGCAATAATATTGCTAATAATGGAAGAGGCGTAGAAATAAATACCGCCTCTCAAAATTCTATCGCTAATAATTCTTTTTATTGTAATAATATCCCTATTGCTCTGAACAATGCAGGAAATCTTTTAAAAGCAGCCCCAGTCATTACCAATGCTGGAAATTCTGTACAAGGAACTTCAGTGGTAGGCGATAAAGTGCAAGTATATATAATGGATAATACTACTTGTGTTATGAATACAACCACACAAGGAAAAACTTATTTGGGTACAGCAACTACCCTTTCAGGCGGTACTTGGAATTTACCATTAGCCAATAGACTTTCTAATGGAGTAATAGTTACGGCATTGGCTACGGATATTAGCGGAAATACATCTCAGTTTTCATTGCCTTATGTAGTCGTTTCAAGTCCTAATCTATTTACGGCAAATACAATTTCTATTTCTTCTATTAGATTAGATTGGACATTGGTTTCAGGAAGTATTTTAGGCTATCAAATTGAAAGATGTGATAACAATACATTTACAGGGACGACTTTAATTACTTTAAATGTTAATACAATTCCTGCTGCCACTATTACTTTCAATGATCTAAATTTACAAAACAACAAAGAATATTTTTATAGAATTAGAACTGTGGTCAATATGACTACATTTTCTGCTTGGAGTGCTATCGTTTCCGCTGTTACAGGAGCAGTTTCGTCTGCCCCTACCAATTTAATAGTTGTTTCTGTTCCAAATTCATTCAAATCTACGAGATTAACTTGGTCAGATAATTCTAATAATGAATTGGGATTTGAAATAGAAAGAGCAAGTATTTTTACGAATAATATTTTTGAACGTATCAAAATAGTAGATGAAAATATTACACAATATACAGATAATGAGCAAGTATTAGCCAACGTAAGATATGTGTATCGTGTGCGGGCTATCAATATTATTATCAATTCGCCTTATTCTAATCAATATCCGATTACCTTAGCCATTGACCCCACAGAAACTGCTCCGACTTTGCCTGTCAATTTGGTAGCTACTTCGGTTTCATCAGAACAAATAGATTTATTTTGGATTTATAATGTTAATCCAGCCGTTTATTTTGTGATAGAAAGGCGTTTAGGTTTATCGGGTACATTTGCTGTCTTAGATACGATTGTCAATAGTTCACAAACGAATAAATTTTATGCGGATATTAAAAACTTAACCGCTAATCAACAATATTGTTATAAAATACGTGCTTTTGGTATTGGAGGAGTTTCTCCTTATAGTCAAACTCAATGTGTAAGTGCAGTGTGTGGCTTGACTGATTTGGTCGTAACGCGTGATGATATTTCTTCAAATCCTCCTATTTGCAGTGGAAAATCTGCGGCTTTGAGATTAAATAAACGTCCTTATAAGGCTTTATACCAATGGAAAAAAAATAACGTGAATATTATTGGAGCAGTATTTCCTATTTATTTAGCAGAAGAAACAGGTTTATATAGTTGTACAGTAACTATTAGTGGTACTACTTGCACAGGTACAACTTTAGCACCTATTACAATTATCGTACAAGGTACCCCTACTCCTGCAAGTATTACTTATTCAAATAGTTGTTTGCGTTCATCTGTCCTTGATGCCAATCCCAATAGTTATCAATGGTATAAAAATTATGTTCCGATTATAGGGGCAAATCAAAATCAATATTGCACGAACAATTCGGGAATTTATTATGTAACATTTATGATAAATAATTGTGCAAGTACTTCTTCTGTGTATGTTTTGGGCGATGCAAATGCGTTAGAAAATGACTTATCAAAACAATTAAAAGTCTATCCAAATCCTACACAAGACGAATTAAACCTCGAATTAGAAACAAATTTGCAAGGAAAATATCAATGGATTATCAAAGATATGAACGGCAAAACTTTGATAGAATTACAAGGAGAAAAAAATGAAATGGTGATTCAACAAAAAATAAATCTCCAACATTTACCTAACGGAATGTATATTTTGGAATGGAAAAATGAACGTGGACAAGCACGAAAAAAAATCATTAAAAGATAAATTTTTATATTAGTATTTTTTAAATGAAAGATATTTTAGCACACAGATAACACGGATTTAGCGGATTAATACGGATTTTTTTTGTTTTTTCTCGAATTTTTAATGATTTTTGTCAATTTTTGGCTACCATTTAAAAAACTCTATTATTAATCCTCGGTCTGTGCGACACAGACCGAGGAAAAAGGAATGTTTCGTTTATTATTATAAATCTCAATGCTATTTTTACAAAAAAAATTAAATACGTTTTTAATATGAATAAGACCTTTGTTAAAGGTGCGTTAATGCGGTCTATTTTTTATTTTTATATCAAAATATACATTACTTTTGCCCTATCAAATTTATTATTCACATAAAAAATTAAAATTAAAAAACCATGAAAACGATGAAAAAAGTTTTTTTATTTATCCTTGTATTATTTGTTGCCAATGTTACATTCGCACAAAATACGGCTACTCCATCAGTTAAATTCGAAAAAATAGTACACGATTTTGGCACCGTCAAAGAAGATGGGGGAAGTGTTCAGTACGACTTCGAATACACAAACATTACAAAAGCACCCATCAAATTGTCAGGCGTACAAGCAAGTTGTGGTTGCACTACTCCAAAATGGTCAAAAGAACCAGTAGCAGCAGGCAAAAAAGGAGTGATTACTGCGGCTTATGACCCAAATGGCAGAGTAGGCGGCATTGACAAAACCATCACAGTAACTGTCGAAGGACAAACAACGCCTATCGTTTTAACTATCAAAGGCAATGTATTGGCAAAAGTAAAAAGCATTAAAGATTATTATCCATCTGAAAATGGAAGTTTGCGTTTTTCTGCGTATAATTTTTATTTTGAGAAAGTTTTACACGATGGACAAGTAACACAAAAAATGACCATTTTTAATCAAAGTGATAAAAAAATCACGTTGAATGTAGCAGAAACGCAAAGAATTTTACCTGCACATATTCAATTTAAAACTGACCAAAACTTCATCAATGCCAAAGATTCTATCAAAGTACAAGTTACTTTTGATGCAAGCAAACAAAAAGAATGGGATTATGTTTTTTATACTTTGCAACTTTTTACCGATGATATTGCTTTGGATAAAGAAGGAAAATCAACGGCTAACAAAAATTTATATGTCAATGGAAAAGTAGTAGAAAATTTTGGCAATTTAACCAATGAAACAAAATTACCGATGGCAAAATTTGACCGTACTTCACATAATTTTGGAAATGTAAGCCAAAATCCTGACAATAAAACAAGTTTTAAATTAACAAATAATGGACAATCTGATTTAATTATTCGTCAAAGCAAAGCTTCGTGTGGTTGTACATTGGGACAAATGACAAAAAATATATTAAAACCGGGCGAAACAACTGATTTTAATGTTACTTTTTCTACGATTGGTAAACCAGCAGGAGTACAAAATCAAACGCTTACCGTTATTACGAATGACCCTGCCAATCCTCGCACAGAATTGAGAATTGAGGCAAATGTAGAAGTAAAAAATTCTGCCTCAACTCCTGCTTCAAATGTACCATTGAGACAAAATAAATAGAAAATTATCTGGTCAGACTGAGGTCAGACCAGACAATTTTTAAATAATATAATTGGTTCTTAGGGAATTTGTGCGGAAGATATTTTTTTGAATTGCCTCCAGATTTATCTGGAGGATAATAAAAAATTTAATCGTTGGCTTTAGCCAAAATCTCTGCATTTTTCAAATTAATTTTTTTAATAAATAGCATAAATACCATTTCTATTCATACAGAATAAAATTATATCTGCAATAATTTCCCATTAACAATACAATTTTTTGGTAATAAATGATTGATTTTTAATCTATTATTACCCAAAAAAATGAAATAAATACAATACTTCAAAAATCATATCTTTCTCTTTTGTATTTGGTAGATTTTTGTGCTATCTTTGGGCTTTCAAATAAAATCTAAATAATTTGTACCAATGAAAATATTACTTTTGGGAAGTGGAGGACGTGAACACGCTTTGGCTTGGAAGTTATCACAAAGCAAAAAATTATCAAAATTATACGTTGCACAAGGCAATGCAGGCACCGCACAAATTGCTGAAAACGTTGATATTTCTCCTACTGATTTTCAAAAAATAGAAAGTTTTATCATCAAAAATCAAATCGAAATGCTGATAGTCGGACCCGAAGAACCTTTGGTAAAAGGTATTAGAAATTATTTGCAAAAAAATAAAAACCTCGAACATTTAATAATGATTGCTCCCGATGAAAACGGTGCAAAATTAGAAGGAAGTAAAGATTTTGCGAAAGAATTTATGCAAAAAAATAGTATTCCTACGGCAAAATATAAAACTTTTACGGCTGATAATTATCAAGAAGCAGTCGAATATATCAAAAATCATTCTTTGCCAATCGTTTTGAAAGCAGACGGATTAGCAGCGGGCAAAGGCGTAATTATTCCTACTGACTATATCACCGCAGAAAATAATTTGCGCATGATGTTGTTAGAAAATCAATTTGGAGAAGCATCAAAAAAAGTAGTCATTGAAGAGTTTTTAGAAGGAATTGAATTGTCTGTTTTTGTTTTGACCGATGGAAAAAATTATATGTTATTGCCCGAAGCCAAAGATTATAAACGAATTGGGGAAGGCGATACAGGTCTGAATACAGGAGGAATGGGAGCAGTTTCTCCTGTTTCTTTTGCCAATAATATTTTTTTAGATAAAGTAAAAAAACAAATTATTGAACCAACTTTACAAGGT
This sequence comes from Cytophagales bacterium, assembly GCA_013298075.1. Lineage (GTDB taxonomy): Bacteria > Bacteroidota > Bacteroidia > Cytophagales > Microscillaceae > RDXZ01. The sequence goes on from JAAFJG010000016.1 coordinate 32,143, forward strand.
TTAAAAAATGAAAATATTGATTATCAAGGATTTATATTTTTTGGATTGATAAACGTAAAAGGAAATCCGTATGTGATTGAGTATAATGTACGCTTGGGCGATCCCGAAACAGAAGTTGTTATTCCTCGCATTGATAATGATTTGGTGGAAATATTTGAGGCAGTTGGAAAACGAAATTTGGACACTATCAAACTCAAAATAAAATCACAATCTGCGACAACGATTATGTTGGTGGCAGGTGGTTATCCTGAACAATACGAGAAGGGAGAAGAAATGACAGGTTGGGAAAATCTTAAAAATGTAATGGCTTTTCACGCAGGAACGATAGAAAAAGATGGCAAAATTTTGACAAATGGCGGACGTGTATTGGCTATTGCTGCGTTAGGAAATGACCTCGAAGATGCCTTAGAAAAATGTCGTTATGGGGCTGATAAAATTAAATTTGATAGTAAATATTTCAGAAAAGATATTGGATACGAATTTTTATAATAATGCAAACAATTTTAGTTTTTATTTGTCTTTTTTGGGCAATCTATGTTTTATTCTTAAAATTCAAAAGGGATTTTACGATTAAAAAAGGTTGCTCAAAAGGCTGCGGAATGTGCAGCACTGATACCAAAAAAACAATGATTTTTTTACTTTTTTGTGTATGTATGCAAGCGTGTGATTTGAGTTCAAAAAAACAAGAAAACATAGATAGCACCAATTTTGCTGTTGGAAAAAGCAATAAACCCATGCCCAAAAAACTTGAAAAAGTACAAATGGCAGACACAAGTAAATTTGAAGAAGTACCTAATTTATTCCCCAATAACAGAGGAAAATTTAAAGAAAAAGGGAAATATGGATTTGTAGATTCGTTGTTTCAAATCGTGATTGCTGCACAATTTGACGAAGTAGAACCTTTTCAAGATACGATTACCAAAGTCAAAAAAGAAAAATTGTGGGGAGTAATTGATAGCGAAGGTAAGTGGTTGATTTCTGCTAAATATGATAAATTAGGACTTTTTAAAGACACTGTTTCTTATTTTATACAGAAAGAAAAATATGGTTTTCTAACTTATAAAGGCAAAGAAGTTACTAAAAATGAATACGATTGGGGCGATAATTTCTATGAAAAAAGAGCAAAAGTAAGCAAAAATAAAAAATGGGGTTTTATCAATCTCAAAGGCAAAGAAGTGATTGCTTTGACTTATGATGGTTGTCGTAATTTTTCTGAAAATATGGCAGCAGTTTGGCAAAATTCGGCTTGGGGATATATTGATACCACAGGAAAAGTATTGATTAAACCTCAATTTGACTTGGCTTTAGATTTTGAAAAGGGAAAAGCAAAAGTTAAAATTGATGGGCGTTTTGTGGAAATTGATAAAAAAGGAAAGGTAATTAAATAGAGTTTTTTTAAAATAAACTTAATTAAATTTGTTTTTATGAAATATATTTCTTACCTTTGTAGCAAGAAATTTTATTAGCATTATTTATGGTGTTTCGCCATAGTTAGAAAGATTGTTAGTCATTCTTCAACAATCTAATATGTCATTCAGCGTGCTAATTGCTTAGGGGTGGTGGTAAGCAATTAACAATCACTGAATAGGCGTAGCCCAATTATTAGTTGTTTACCACCACCCCTAAGCAACCGCTACGCTTACAGTAATATCAGTTGTTGTGGGCAAGAAGTAATAAAATCTTAAAAAAAAATCCTACAAATTATCTTTTTTGTAGGATTTTTCTTATTTTAATTTTAGTTCTTAGCAAATTTGTACGAATATACGAGAATATTTTTTTTGAAATGTGTTTTTTTGAATTGTCTCCAAATTTATATGGAGGATAATATACGAAATTTGTGTGTTTCTCTAATTGATATTTTTCTATATTTTTAAAATAAATTAGTATTTATAGTTAGAACAAAATGAGATACGCAATAATTTTTGATGAAACACTTATCTTTAATATCAAAAATGATACTTATGTTATTACTTGTTTTGCTTTCAAATTTGCAATAGCACTAAAATATTTAAAATGAGATACAAAATAATTTTTTTTACTTTTATTTTATATCTCATTTTTTGATTAAAAACTCTATCACATTTGGGAGTTTTGAGCATATTTTTTTAATACTTTCTAAGCATATTTATAACTTTTAATTTTATCCATAATCAAATCCCAAACTTGTTCATAAGGAATCATTTCAATATTTCGGAACGAACCACGATAATCAACGGGCGTTTTTTCCAATTCGCTAAACAATTCCTCGGTGGCTTTTTTAGTAGGATAATATTTGAAATCACATTTTTCCAAAAGATTTATCATATTAATAAAACATTCACTTCTAAAATTGCCATCTTTTTTAGGATACAATCTGCAATATTCGTTTAATTCCCCAATTTTTTCTTTGATACGTGTAAATTCTAATTTTTCGATATAAAAAAGAATTTGTATATTCATCATCATAATATTTAATCCTTTTTTATTTTTTTGATAATCAGTAGTACGTTCCAAAAAAAGATGATGACGAAAATTGACTTTATTCGAAGAACTAATCGTTTTGCTATTAGGAATTTTATCTTGTTTATGAAAATAATGCAAAATAGAAGCCGCCACATACCAAAATTCTTTTTTATCTTCTGTTACTTTTTTAAATCTATTTTCGTTGAGTGTTTCTTGAAAAATTTGGTTCGCATCAGCATAATTTTTTTGATGTAAAAAAGCCATCAATTTATATTCTTGTTGTTCTACCCAAATTTTCAAAGGAATATTTTCAATGTTTTTTTCTGCTTTAAACACAGATGAAAAATTATCAAATTTTTGAAAATTCAAACGATGATTCGCGTGTTCCAATTCCCAATTTAATACTTCATTTTGGCTAAATTTTTCAGGCGTTTTTTGAATAATTTCAAATTGTTTTTGAAAAAATGCTGCTATGTCTTCGTGTTTTTGGCTTAATTTAGCATGTAAAAAAGTAGTTTGGTCGTAATAAATTTTTAATTGTCCTTCTAAATATTCCTTTTTATCTTCCCACCAAGTTAAGAATTTTTTCAAACTCTCCACCAAAAATTCACTCGTAATATTTTCTTTTTTATAGTCAAATTCGATATTTTTCCATTGATGATGCGCTTCATTTTCGTAAAATAAAATTTTTGAATATTTGGCTACCATATTATTATGATTGACAAAATCAGTTTTTTGACCTTTTTTAAGGTAATGTTCAGCCAAAATTTTCGAACTTTCTAACGCAATATCAGTTAAAAAATAGTCTTGTGCTTTTTTCAAATGCTTTTCTACCAACGCCACACTAATATTACTCGCATCACAAAGCAACAAAGTTTTGGCTTGAAAAATAACTTTTTCACATTCTTGTCTGACCAAATCAGCCTCAGAAACATTTTCATTGACTTCAGGGTCTAAGAAAAAAATGGTATTCATCAACTTTTGTTTCAAACGAGTTTTTAAAATAAGATATTTTTTTTCACTTGCCGAACATTCATAAATATCTTTGGCTGCTTCTTCATCAGACTTATATTTTTCCTGATGAATGCCATGAAAAAGTGCATAATAATGACTCGATTTATTACGGCTGTCTTCATCAAAGAGTTCAATTTTTTTGACTCTTTTTTGAGTAACGATTTGAATTAATGATTTTAAAGTTTCCATACAAAAAGATGATAAGGTAAAAAAATAATAAAGGTAAAAAGTATAAAAGATAAAAAAAATATGTAATTTGAAACAAGAAAAAAATAAAAAGCAATCGTTTCAATTCAATATTACAACAAAGTTAGAATTTTATTTTTATAAATACAAATTTTTAGATGTAATTTATTAAAAAATATTTCTAAAAGGAATTATTTCCTAAAAAATATCTTACGAAAACCTCATAAAATATAGAAAAAACATAAAAATCATACAAATAACTAAAAAAGATTGTATATTTGCAAGCAATTTTAATCGTTTTTTTGAATTAAAAAATAATCTATTACTTCATTAAATAATATCCTAAAAAAAATGTATTATTCTCTCGAACAAATTCAATTTTTTGACGCGCATACTTTTGCTTATTTAGAATTAAAAATAGAAAATAATTTTTTGCATATATTTTTAAATCGTCCACAAGCCAAAAATGCACTTTCTCCTACACTTATTCGTGAATTGGCGTTTGCGTTGAGTTATGCCCATCACCAAAAAAATATTTGGGGAATTGTATTGGGTGCGAGAGGAAATATTTGGTGTGCAGGAATGGATTTGAAGGCAATGAAAGGGCAAGAAGAAACCAATAATTCTACGATTCCAACTACTGAAAAAGAAATTATTTTGGGAGAAATGTTTGTTAAATTGCACAAACCTGCGATTATGCGTATTCATGCGCCTGTGTATGCGGGAGGTTTTTTGTTGGTTGGAAGTGCGCATTATGCGGTCGGAACTGCTCAAGCAAATTTCAGTTTGCCCGAAGTGAAAAGAGGACTTTTTCCTTTTCAAGTGATGTCTTTGTTGTTGCAAAATATCTCGACTCGTGTGGTAATGGATTGGTGTTTGAAAGGAAAAACGTTGTCTGCTATCGAATGTAAAAATATTGGGTTATTGACTGATTTGGTGGAAAATGAACAAGAAATTGATGAATTTATTACTCAAAATCTAATTTTGCCTTTGACTGAAAATTCGCCTGCCGCTATTCATTTGGGTTTACAGGCTTTTGATGAAATGCGGGCAATCAATGAACAAGAAAAACAAGGATTTTTGAAAAAAATGTTTGAGCAATGCATCCAAACCGAAGACGCACAAGAAGGTATTAAAGCGTTTGCAGAAAAAAGAAAACCTATTTGGAAAAATCAATAAATTTATCAAAAAAAATCAGAAAAAAAATCAAGAAAACCACAATTTTATGATTAATGCCATTTCAAAAAGTCGAGCAGGCGAAGACGTTTGTTTGATGCTTAGTTTACCTAATCATCGTTTTTTTTATTTGTGTGATTGTGGACAAGCGTCAGATTTGACGATTAGTGATGTCAAAAATTTGAATGGATTATTTATGAGTCATACACATATTGACCATTTTTATAATTTTGATATGCTTTTGCGTCATCAACTTCCTGTTACTCGTCAGATTGTGATTTGCGGACCGAAAGGAATTGCTCAAAATGTGCAAGGAAAATTATTGGCGTATAATTGGGATATTTTATTGACAGAAGAGCAAGCAGCAAATGCTTTGAGTTATCAAGTGAGAGAAATTACGGAAGAAGGAATTTTTTTGTACGAATTGCATACGCCTAAATGGGAGTTAGAACCGAAAGGAAAATTAGAAGATATTATTGTTTATACGAATGAAGTTTTTAGCGTAAAATATGAAATCTTAAATCATAATACTCCTTGTATTGCGTATAGTTTTGTGGAACACGCCAAAATAAGTTTGAGAGATAATTGCCCTTTGAAAGCAGGAGAATGGATAAAATTGTTAAAAAAATCATTTCAAGAAAGAAATCTCACACAAATTATTGAGGTCGAAAATCAAACTTTTGAAGCACAAGATTTATTTCAATATGTAGAAGAAAAACAAGGCTATAAAGTTTGTTTTGTGATGGATCATTTGGCATCAGAAAGCAATCACGAAAAAATAATTCGCCTTTGTCAGCAAGCCGATGAATTATATATTGAGGCGTATTATTTGCAAGAAGAACTCGATTTGGCAATCAAAAATCATCATAGTACTGCTTATTTATCAGGAAAAGTAGCACACGATTCGCAAGCAAAAAAGGCTTTTCCAATTCATTTTTCACGCCGTCATCAAAATCAAGAAACTTTAAAAATTTTATTAGAGGAATTTGAAAAGGGTTTTTTAGGTTGATTCTTTGTGTGATAAAAAAAGAAAAAAATCCGTTTTAATTCGTATAATCCGCGTGCTAAAATCTTTGTCATCAAAAAAACACATAAAAACACAAATAAAATGAATAAAAAATTAAGAATAATTTTTATGGGAACGCCAGATTTTGCCGTTCCAAGTTTAGAAAAATTAGTTGAAAATGGCATCAATGTAGTGGCGGTTATCACGTCCACAGATAAAATTGGAGGGCGAGGAAAACAAGCCATTATTTCTGATGTTAAAAAATGTGCTTTGAAATATAATATTCTTTTATTGCAGCCTGAAAAACTAAAAGACGAAACTTTTTTAGAGGAATTAAAAGCATTAAAAGCCGATTTACAAATTGTGGTGGCATTTAGAATGTTGCCCGAAGTAGTTTGGAATATGCCGCCTTTGGGAACTTTTAATTTGCACGCTTCTTTATTGCCCGATTATCGTGGTGCTGCTCCTATCAATTGGGCAATTATCAATGGCGAAAAAGAAACAGGTTTGACTACGTTTTTTTTGAAACACGAAATTGATACAGGCGAAGTTATTTTTCAAGAAAAAACGCCTATTTTACCCGAAGATAATATCGGTACTTTATACGAAAAAATGAAAATACAAGGAGCAGATTTATTGCTAAAAACCGTAAAATCTATTGAAAGTGGCAATTATCAAACCATACCACAAAAATATGATGAAAATAAAAACAAACATGCTCCCAAAATTTTTAGAGAAACTTGTGAAATCGATACCACAAAAAATAAAATAGAAGTGCATAATTTTGTGCGTGGACTTTCGCCTTATCCGTGTGCGTGGGTGAATTTAGCGAATAAAAATTGTAAGATTTTTCAGACCAATATTCATACAGAAGTACCCGAAAATTTATTGGAACAAAAAGAAAAATTTATCACCGACAACAAAAAATTCTTATTTTTAGCCTGTGCTGATGGATATTTATCGATAGAAGAATTACAATTAGAAGGAAAAAAAAGAATGAAAGTTGATGAATTTTTAAGAGGTTTTAGGTTGTAGATTTATTCACAATAAAAATAAAATTACAACGAATTTGAAACAGCAACAATATTTAGGGATTAAGTAAAAATACTTACCCAATAAAAATATTTTCATATATAAAGTGTTGGCATTAACGTTCAACGCTTTATGTTATATTCGTTCAAATAAATCTGGGAATTATTTTTTAGATGATTTCTTATTCCTAACTCTATTTTGTGCTTGTTCATAAATTTTTTCATAACTTGGCACAATCATATTTAAGTCAAATTCTTTGGCACGTTTGAGTGCATTTTCTCTAAAAATGGGTAATTGATCATCTTGCAAAATAAATAAAGCATTTTTTGCCATTTCATTGACATCGCCCACTTTGCTCGTAAAACCTGTAATACCATTCAAATTTAATTCTGGAATCCCACCTGCATCAGACGAAATAACAGGCACTTCACACGCCATTGCTTCCAAAGCAGATAAACCAAAACTTTCACTTTCAGAAGGCATCAAAAATAAATCTGCAATCGATAAAACTTCTTCGACTGCATCTAATTTTCCTAACATTCTTACGTCATCAGTAATGCCTAATTCTCTGCATTGAATTTCTAAATTGATTCTTTCGGGTCCGTCACCTATCAATAATAATTTAGCAGGGATATTTTTGCGAACTAAATCAAAAATAGAAACCACATCATTCATTCGTTTTACTTTTCTAAAATTAGAAATATGCACCAATAATTTTTCATCATTGGGACAAATGGCTTTTTTGAAATGATTTTTTTCTTGCTTTTTAAATCTTTCTAAATCAATAAAATTAGGAATAACCGTAATATCATTCGTAATCTCAAAATGTGAATAAGTATCTTCTCTCAAACTTGTCGAAACGGTCGTTACCGCATCAGATTGATTGATACTAAAAGTTACAACAGGCTCAAAAGACGCATCTTTGCCCACCAGCGTAATATCTGTGCCGTGCAAAGTAGTAACAATCGGAATATGAATATTTTTGGTGGCTAAAATTTGCTTTGCCATATACGCCGCAGATGCGTGTGGAATCGCATAATGTACGTGAAGAATATCTAATTTTTCGTGCAAAACTACATCAACCATTTTGCTTGCTAATGCCAATTCGTAGGGAGGATATTGTTGAAAAAGTGGATAAGTAGGCACATAAACTGCGTGAAAAAATAAATTTTCATTAAAAAAATTCAACCGAACAGGTTGTAGATACGTAATAAAATGAATTTGATGCCCTTTTTGTGCCAATGCTTTTCCTAATTCTGTGGCAACTACGCCACTTCCACCAAAAGTTGGATAACAAACAATTCCTATTTTCATATTTTATTTTGAAGCTATATTTGTTTTAGAACAAATATTTATAATGTTTTGGTTTAAAATTGATGTTAAATAATTGTAAAGAATGAAAAAAAATCAAAAAAAGGATTTTTTTCATTCTTAATATTAGCAAAATATTCAATATTATTTGGTTCTTAGGAAATTTGTGCGGAAAATAATTTTTTCTTGAAATGTATTTTTTGAATTGCCTCCAGATTTATCTGGAGGATAATATAAAATTCAATTGTTGGCTTTAGCCGAAAATCTCTACGTTTTTCAAATTGATATTTTTCTATATTTTCAAAATAAATAACTATTTACAGCAAAACAAAATTAGATCCGCAATAACTTCCCATGAACCTATTATTTTTTACCATAATATAAAACAGAATTATTATTTTCTGTTAAAATTCTTTGCGCACTTTCTAAAATATCTTGCGTAGAAACATTTTGTAATAATTCAATTCTTTGATTTATTTCATTTTCTTTATCATTCAAAGCATAACCCGCAATCAAAATAGCACGATTTAATAATTCAATTTCAGACATTACTTCTGAGGTTTCTGATTTATTTTTTACTTTTTGTAATTCATTTTCAGGAATTTTATTTGTTTTTATATCATTTATAACTTCCCAAATCGCTTTTTCGCCTTCTTCGTAGGTAATATCTGGATTTAATTTTCCTTGAATAATAAACAAACCTTCTTCCGTTGAGCCTGAAATAGACGCAGAAATAGAGTTAAATAATTGTTTTTCTTTCACCAATATTTGATGCAAACGAGAAGATTTACTTCGTCCTAAAATATCACTCAATAAATCTGTAGCCGTAAAAGTTTTTTCGTATTTATTTTCCGAATGAAAAACCATAAACAAAGCATCTAATGGCACATTTGCCTCTACTTTTAATCGTCTTTGTGCGGTTTGAATTGGTTCTTTCGGTAAATTTCTGTGATAAGGTTTGCCGTTTGGAATATCACCAAACCATTTTTGGCTCAAATTTTTGACTTGTTCAGTAGTTGTATTCCCTGCCACCACCAAAATTGCGTTATTGGGTCTATAAAATTGAAAGAAAAAATCTTTGACATCTTCCAAAGTAGCATTTTCTATGTGTGAAATTTCTTTGCCAATAGTTGCCCAACGATATGGGTGCGTGGTATATGCCAAAGGTCGCAAATGCAACCAAATATCGCCATAAGGTTGGTTGAGGTATCTTTGTTTAAACTCTTCAATCACCACTTTTCGCTGTACTTCTAACGAATCAGGAGAAAAATCTAAACTCAACATTCTATCAGATTCTAACCAAAAAGCAGTTTCTAAATTGAATGCAGGTAAAGTTAAATAATAATTAGTTAAATCATTGGAAGTGAACGCATTATTAGTTGCTCCCGCATTTTGAGCAGCAATATCATAATTAGGAATATTGACAGAACCACCAAACATTAAATGCTCAAATAAGTGTGCAAAGCCTGTTTTTTCAGGATTTTCATCTTTCGCCCCTACGTTATACATAAGATTGAACACACACATAGGCGTTGCATTATCCTCGTGTACGAATACTTTTAAGCCATTTTCTAAGGTGAAATTATTAAATTGTATCATTTTTTTTGTGTTTATAGTTTTTAAAAGGATTTTTTTTGTTTTTTATATTTAATTTTTATTCTTTTTTTGTTTTTCTACGTATTCAATATTTCTTTTTATTCCTTCTAATTTTGTTCTTTTGATAGGAGAATTTTTGAACATAACTTTAAAAACTTCTTCTGTGATTTCTCGCCAATCTTGATTCGATATATTCATGAGAGTAGGGGAGGGGAGGAATTCGGGAGTTTGGTGAGGAGATGAAAATCGATTCCAAGGGCATACATCTTGACAAATATCACAACCAAAAATCCAATTTTCAAAACTTCCTTTGGTATTTTCGGGAATTTCTTTTTTTAGTTCGATAGTAAAATAAGAAATACATTTAGACGCATCTAATTGATAAGGAGCGATAATAGCGTCAGTCGGGCAAGCATCAATACATTTGGTACAAGTACCACAAAAATCGCCTACTTTTCCATCGGCAATCAAAGGCAAATCTATAATCAATTCAGCAATAAAAAAGAAGCTTCCTATTTTTCGGTTAATCAAATTGGTATGTTTTCCTTGCCAACCTAAACCTGATTTTTTTGCCCAAGCTTTATCCATCACAGGAGCGGAATCTACAAAAGCCCTTCCGTTTACTTCTCCGATATTTTCTTGGATAATCGATAAAAATTGTTTTAATTTTTTTTTGATAACCTCGTGATAATCGTTTCCATACGCATATTTTGAGATTTTATAGTCGTCTAAATTTTCTGGGTTGATGGGTTGTTGATTGGGAAAATAATTGAATAAAAGCGAAACGACAGATTTGGCATCATCTACTAATAAAGTTGGATTTAATCTTTTATCAAAATGATTTTCCATATATTTCATTTCACCTTGGTATTGATTATTGAGCCATTTTTCTAAATGTTTTGCTTCATTCTCCAAAAAACCTGCTTTTGAAATTCCACAATAATCAAACCCTAAATTTTTAGCGGTATCTTTGATGAATTTTGTATTTTTTTCTATCGATAACAAAGTAATTTGGTGTAAATATTTTTTAGCGTATTTTTATTGAAAATATTTTTACTTGTAATATTTTTTTGTTCAGACTTTTTTTGGTTATACTTTTTTATACTCACTTATTTATTTTTCAAAAAAGGTGTGTATAAATTAAGTTAAATTTGTTGTTTAAAAGAATGAAATAGATTTAATCCTCTTCTGCTACTTCTATCATTTCGATAGGAACTTTTACGATTTGTTTTAAGTCTTCACCTGTTTGCAACATATCTTCATCATCAGATGGATAAAACCATTTTACTTCTGTTTTGTTGCCTGCCAAAAAGATTTTTTCTAATTTTTTTAAAATTCCTAAAATATACATTGAGGAACTTGTATTGAAATAATCTAATCTAAAATACAAAATTGTATTTGGGCATGGCGTAGTGGCATATTTATCTAACCAATTTAACAAAGGTTCATAAAATTGATACGAATTTTCAGGAATAGAACGTCCTTTGATTTCTAATTCGCCTGTTTTTCCATTAAATAAAACGTCAGGTTGTTTTGCACTACCTTTTATTTCAATATTTTCCATTTTTATTTCTTTTTTTTATCAAGTCAAGATATTTTATTCTTGATTGTCGCTATTTTTTGACAAAGATAAATGTTATTTTTGAAATAATCAAATATTTTTTATCATTTTATTCTCCATTAATAGGAACTTGCACTAATATACTAAATTGTGTGTAATCGTTATGCGAGTCATCAAATTGAAAACTTACTTGGTGTTTTGCTCTCCTCAAAATATCTACTAATCCAATGCCTGCACCTCCTTTGGTGGGAAGTTGTTCTTTATTGATAGATTTAATATAAAATTCTTGCAATTCTTCCTCAGAAAGTTCATTGACAATTCTCACTCTTTCTTTCAATTTTTCAGCTTGTTTGTTATCTATTCTATTGCCTGTAAACATAGCATATTGATAATCATTTTGAGCCAAAACTAAGAAAAAAGAAGTCGTAACATCTTTCAAAATGCTAATTTCTCCTTCTTTAGCATGTTCGAGATAAAAGTATGTATTTTGTATTGCCTCTACCAAAATATTGACAATTTTCTTCTTAACCTTTGTTCGAGTTCGTGCAAAAGTTAGTTTTTGTTCTGTAAGTTGAGTAAGCATATCGATTACATTGCCATCTAAATGACCTTTGTAAGAGATAATCACACCTTCCTCTCCCATTACTTCATAAAACCTATTTATATTGAGCATAGACATTTCTGTGTTCATTTACAAAATTTTTCAAGTTGAATTTGTACCTCTAAAACTTTGTAGTTGCAAAATTACAATTTTTTTAGTTATAAATACAAATTTTTATTGGAATTTATTTAAAATTTATTTAAAATAGTTAAAAAATCATACCAATTTTGCAATAATAATATTTTTTATTTTAGTTTAAATGTCATTCCTTGAATAAAAATACTTGTTTTTATTTCTTGAGCAAATAATTTATTTTGTTTTTGAATGGTTTTTGATTTATTTTTATAAACAATTACTTGCGAATTACCGATCACTTCTGCTACATTATCTTTTACTAAAATAGCCGTTGCCTCATCAATTCCCACACATAAAATATCGGGAAATTCTATCGACGCACTCAACAATCTGTTATGTCTGTTTCGAATTAAAAAATGTTGGTCTATGATAGTTTTTGTCAAAAACCCCATTCCTTGTCCAAATTCTATATTATTTGTCTCAATAGTTTTAAAAGTTTCTTTGTAATTCTGATATTTTTTTTCATTTCCTGTAATCATTTTTTCACTCATTACAGCCGCACCCGCACTCGTACCCGCTATCATTCCACCTTTTTTATAACATTCCCAGATTACGTCATATAATTTTTTTTCTTGTATGCTTTTCATCAAATTATTTTGGTCACCTCCTGTAAAATAAATAAGTTTAGCATTTTTAAGGCTATCTAATTGTTCTTTTGTGGGAGTTTTATTTCCCGAAAAATCAAAACCTTTTATTTTCGCTCCTAATTTTATCAGTTGTTTCGAAGTAAAATAAATCGCAGAATCAGGTTCACTGCTTGCCATAGGCAAAATAATTCCATAACCATTTTGCAATAAATTTGCTTCATCAAGCATTCTTTTCATCATTTCGTCTGGTCTTTCTCCTCCGCCAATGATAAATAATTTACCCGACTGAGATTGTATTTCAAAATGTATTAAAATACCAATCATCAACGACAACCAAAATAAAAATTTCATTATTTTATAAGCGCTTTTATCATTGCAATCAAAACACTATCCTCGATTGGTTTGGCTAAATATTCATCAAAACCCTGCGAAATAAATAAATGTTTGTCATTTGGATTAGCAAACGCTGTTACTGCAATTACTTTTACAGATTTCCCATTAGGTAAACTTCTTAATTTTTGGACAACATCGCCTCCATTATTGTGTTCTTCTCCCAAATTTATATCCATCAAAACTAAATCATAGTTATTTTTTTGGAACATTTGTAAGCACGATAATCCATCATAAACAATATCCACTTCATATTGTTTTTGTAACATTTTTTTAACGACAAAAGCATTGACAGGCTCGTCTTCTACGTAGAGTATTTTTTTCATAATTTATTTGTAAAATTTATTTTTTTTAAAAACGTACAAAAGATAATTTTATGTTTTAAATCTAAAAATGTAATTATTTTTTTGTAAAAAAGAATTATTACTTTAAAGACGTTGCAATTTAGATTAAAAAAATTGAATATTTTATTTATATTTAAAAAAAATAATATTTTATCGATAAGTGTATATTTTTTATCGATTAAATTTCTGTCAAATCTTTATCAGGTTTGGCATAACTTAACCTTGCCAATTTTTTGGTGGTATGATAAGTATCCAATCCTGAACACGTAATTGTGCCTGCTTTTTCCAAATCAATCATTCCATCTTCGCCCACACACGCATCAGGAACAAATATTTCTTGAATCGAACCAATGATTAAAATAGTGTTATTGAGTTGAATATCAACTCTTTCTGCTAATTTTAAACCTATTTTTATGTTTGCTTCTTTGACATAAGGAGCATTCAACAAAGACGAATATTCAGGTGTCAATCCTGTAGCTTCAAATTCTGATATTTGATAACGAGCCGAACTTTGATGTGCCTCTTTATAAAACGTACTCAAAACGTGGTTTAAAGTATATTCTTTGGTGATTTCGATGTTATTAAGCGTATGCCTTTCTACCGAATCTGGTCTGATTAACAAACCAATGTACGCAGGATTGGCACCAATATGAAACACTTGACTAAAAGGAGCAAGATTAGTAAGTCCATCAAGATTTTTTGTACCTACTAAATTCAAACTTTTAAATCCTGTAATAGAATTGATTAAATTTCTACGAAAAAATTTATCTAAATTTTCGAATTGATGAATAGAAAAATACATTTTTTTTTGTTTTTATAAGTCAGAAAATAAGAGAAAATTAAGTTTAATTAACGAAATATCTAAAACGTAGGCGTTAACGCCTACAATTTTAACTATTTTTTAGATTATTATTATTTTGCCAAATTTCTCCTTTTTTAGCAAAATATCTTAATAAAATAAAACCAACAACCGCCATACTTACCCAAATCCATACATTATATTCCATCGGAAAAAGTAAATAACCAATGCTAAATAAAATACTATAACCTAATAAAGTAGCCGAAAAACTTGCTAAAATCGCATATAATAAATGATTATTTTGAACTGATTTCTCTGTTTCAAAAGGTTTCCAAAAACCTTGTGGACGTACACGCGCATAAAAATTAATAAGCGTTTGTTTGTCGGTTGGTTTGGTTAAAAATGTTACCAATATCCAACTCAAAGTCGTTAAAGAAACTATCAAAAGAAAATCATAAGGTTTTGGTAAATCCAAAAAAGAAACCAAAAATAACCATACAAAAGGTGAAATAGTTGCCGTAATTTCACTCCAAGCATTGATTCGCCACCAATACCAACGTAACATTAAAACTCCTCCCAAACCTGCACTTGCATTGATCATAAATTCGAAGGCTTGATTTAAAGTTTTGATTTGTGTGGTAATCAATAACGCAACAAACATCATCAATAAAGTTGCCCATCTTGACGCATTGACTAATTGTTTTTGGCTGGCTTTTGGTTCTATAAATCGAGCATAAAAATCGTTAATTACATAACTTGTTCCCCAATTTAATTGCGTAGAAATAGTACTCATATAAGCCGCCAAAAATGAAACTAATAACAAACCTTTCAATCCATCGGGCAAAAAATCCTTCATTGCCATTACATAACCCAATTTTTTATCTTTTTCGGGTAAATCAGGATACAAAATCAACGTACACAAACCTACTAAAATCCAAGCCCAAGGTCGAAGTGTATAATGGGCAATTTGAAAAAATAAAGTGGCTTTGATAGCATCTCCTTCGGTTTTTACGCTCATCATTCTTTGGGCAATATAACCACCACCGCCCGGCTCAGAACCCGGATACCAACTTGCCCACCATTGAATTGCGATATAACTAAAAAAAGTGGCTAAACTAATCGAAAATAATTGTACTCCTGTGATTACGCCTTGCGTGTAAGTATCAATTTGAGGAAAAAATGATAAAGTAGATGCAGGTAATTTTTGTTGTAAACCTACCAAACCGCCAATTTTATCAGATTGTAATACTAAATATGCCAACACAACCGTCCCTACCATTGCCAACCAAAACTGCACAAAATCAGTAACTGCCACACCTGTCAAACCTGAAAGTGCTGAATAAATCACGACCAAAAACATAGCAGCCGCTAAATAATAAATAATTGTATCCGCAGGTAAATCAAAAAAAACACGCATTAAATCACCCAGAGCCACGTTTACCCACGCCATAATGACTCCATTCATCAAAACTCCCAAATAAATGGCTTTAAATCCTCTCAAAAAAGAGGCTTCTTTTCCTGAATATCTAATTTCTACTAATTCAACGTCTGTAATAATTTCTGCTCGTCTCCAATATTTTGCAAATAAAAAAACCGCAATCATTCCGCCCAACATTCCATTCCACCAAAGCCAATTTCCACTAATTCCTTTCGTTGCTACCAATTCGGTTACTAACAAAGGCGTATCGGCTGCAAAAGTAGTTGCCACCATTGAAGTTCCCGCCAACCACCAAGGCAAATTTCGTCCTCCTAAGAAAAAAGTAGCGGTATTTGTGCTGGCTGATTTGGTGAAATATAAGCCTAAAATCAAAGAAATCAATAAATAAACGACAATAATAGATATATCAAGATAAGACATTTTTTTTGAAAATAGAGTATTAAATATTTTTTTTGTGTTGATAAAATTCGGTGCAATACTAATCAATAAAATTCATTTTTGCAAATTTATAGTTTTTTTTCAGGTTAGATATTTTTTGTTAATTTTCAAAATAATTGTAAGAATAATCTAAAGTATTTTTTTGTATAAATACGTAAAAAAATTATTAAGTAATACTAAAAAAAAGTATAAAAAAATTTGTTTTTTTATAAAAATAGATTACTTTTGTATTGTGAATTAAACTAAAATTAAAATATTTAAAGAAAATATGAGATGCTTACAAAATAATATATATTCTTTTTTTATCCAATCGAAGTATAATTTTACGAACAAAAACAATAAAAAACAATAAAAAACAATAAAAAAATATGATAAAGTTATTATTAACAACTCTTAGTGCGATTTTTAAAATTGTACTTTTTCAAGTTTTATTAGGACTTTCTTTTTCCTTAAAAGCACAATTTAATACGCCTACTATCGATGGCTTTATTGGTAGCAATGAATATGGCAACCATTCTGCTACCCAAAATTATGATGGAAATTGGTATGTAACTTGGGACAATACCAATTTATATATTGCCATACAAAGTGCCAATATAGGCGAAGCGGCTGTTTTATATGTAGATACAAATCCAATTCAACCTATCAACGGCGGTACAAATACAAATGGTACAAATATAGGCGTAGGATTTGACAATACTAATTTTGCTGCATTACCTTTTAGAGCCGATTTATTTGTGGCTTTTAAAAATGGATATAGAGAATATCGAACCGCTACAGGAAGTAATACTTGGAGTGCTGCCACACTAACGTTTGGAAGTTATGCAGATAATAGTAATGTAAGAGAAATTTCAATTCCTTGGAGTGTAGTCGGAGGGAGACCTGCCTCTTTTGCTTGGTTTGGATACGTAACAACGAGTGGTGGAATTGTATATAATAGTGTTCCTGTGAATAATCCAACAGGTACTATTGGTACTTCTGCTAGATATGAACGTTATTATATTGTCAATAACACAAACGATGGAGCAAGTATCAAACCATTCTCGAGAAATTGTTATGTATTCAATCAAACAGGTGATTGGGCATCTGCTCCCGATATGCAAACGTGGGATTTTACGATGAATACAATAAACAGAACTATTTTTAGGCGAACAACACCTGGTAATAAAAATTGGGATATTGGAGGAAGTTTGGTTGTTGCAAGTGGTACGATTGATTTTGGAAATGTAGATTATAGTGGTATGAGTGCCACAGCGAATACTAATATTGGTGGAGATTTAGTTATTTCATCTGGGAATATAATCGTAAGAGGAAATAGAGATATTTTTCAGGTAGATGGTAATTTTTCGATGACAGGCGGAAGTTTTAGTTTGAGTAATTTGGCGGCAAGTTCAGGTTTTTTATTGAGAGGAAATTGGAATCGAACCGCAGGAACTTTTACACATAACAATAGAAATGTTACTTTTAATGGCGTAAATTTACAAACTTTACAAAATACGGCTGGTATTGAATCTTTTTTTAATTTGATTGTCAATAAATCGAATAATATAGATTTACGTTTGTTGAGCAATATTAGTGTGAGCAATCTTTTGACAATTACTTTGGGAGATTTAGATTTGAACAATAATAATATTGATTTATTGACTGCTGGGGCGTTGAGCGAAGATATTTTTAGTGGACATTTGGTCAAAGATAAAACTGCTATCGATGATTATACGCAAGGCGGAAAAATTATTGCCAATGCGCGTGCAGTTACCAATACGGTTACTAATTTATCAGGTTTAGGAATTATTTTGAGTGATGCTGCGAGTTATAATGTAAACATAGAAAGAATGCACTATCGAGGTGGATTTGTAGCGATTCGAAGAATTTATAAATTAGTAGGCACGCCCACCAATACGAATATACAAATTAATTATTCAGAAGAAGAAGTGCCAAGTCCGATTTCTGAAAACGATGGTTTTAAAATGTTTAGATGGACATCTGCAACAGGCTGGCAAACGCTTTCAGACGTAACGCATAATATTTCCACTAATAATGTAACTAAATCGGGTGCAATTAGTGCGTTTTCTCATTGGACTTTGGGGAGTGAATTAATTCCTTTGGCGAGTAATAGTGATTTGATTTTATCAGGAAATGAATCTAAAAATTTGAATTGGTTAGTAAAACCAGAAAGACAAACTTTGGGTTATGAATTACAAATCAGCAAAAATTTGATTGATTTTGAAACGATTATTTTTAAAGATGCTGTCAATAATCAAAATCAAAATCAAAATTATTTTTATAATTATTCACATTTTTATAATTATTCACAAACAGAAGAGATTTTGTATTATCGTGTCAAACAAATTTATCAAAATCAAGATATAAAATTTAGTAATATTTTGGCATTGAAAAATAAAATTGATTTTCAAATATATCCTAATCCAAGTCATGAAAATGTCTATGTAAAAATTCCTTATTCATGGGAAAATGATAAAATTTGGTTGATATTGACTGATATACAAGGAAAAAATATACTCAATGCTCGAATCAATGCGAATGAAATCGAAACATATTTACAAAAATCATTGACGACATTAAGCAAAGGAAATTATATTATTCAACTCAAAAATACCAATAAAATAAATCATTCATTGATTTTGAAGTGGATAATTATATAAGATTTCGTAAAAATAACTAAAAACTATGTTTTTTATATTGACAAAAACATAGTTTAAAAAAAATTACAGAAAAAATAAAATCTTTTAAAAATTAAAATGTATCTTTGCGTTCAATAAATTAAAAATAATCTTTATTCCACATTTTTATTTATGCTTTTTCTGGTCATTGCTTTATTAGTTTTTATTACGCAATCATTGTTTACTGATTTTTGGTTATCAGCGGCAAGTGCATTTATTGCGAGTTTATTATTAGGAAAAAGTAATTTTCATAGCTTTTTCAGTGGTTTTTTTGGAGTAGGAGTGATTTGGCTGGGTTATATTTTGTTTATTGATACACAAAATGAAAGTTTATTATCAGATAAAATTGCCCAATTATTTAAGTTGCCATCAGGAACTTGGTTGATGGTAGTTACGGTTTGCATTGGTGGCATTACAGGTGGTTTGTCGGCGTGGACAGGTTACGCACTCAAAGCGTTATTTATCGTAAAAAAAGATTAAAATATTGTTTTTTAGGCAATATTTTAATCTTTTCTCTGACTTTTACTAAATTTTATTTTTTGTTGATAACTTAGAATCTTATTCTGTTATCCATTTTACTGCATCTTCTATTGGTTTTTTGATAGAAATCGGTGATTCTTTGGCAATGTTTCCAATATAAAAAAATCCAAGCAATTTATCTTCTTTTCCCAATCCAAAAAATTCCTTTGCGTTTTCTACATACGTAACGCCTCCGCTTCCCCAATATGCTCCAATTTGATAAGCTTGAGCGGTCAAATACATATTTTGCACCGCACAACCAACGGCTTCAATTTCCTCAATTTCAGGAATTTTAGCAGTTTCTTGTCTTTTCATACCGATAGCAATAATATGCGAACATTTTAACGGATTTTCTTGCAATTTTTCGTAAGTATTTTGGTTAAATTTGTCTTCGGGTGTATTTTTTTTGTATAATTCACTTTGAAAAGTAGCCAATTTTTTGATACCATCTCCACTAAAAACCACAAAACGCCAAGGTTGAGTTTTGCCGTGATTGGGTGCAGCATTTGCATTTTCTAACATCTGTTTAATGACTTCATTATCCACAGGAACATCAGAAAATTGTGCGGGATAAGTCGAACGTCTTTCTTGAATAATTTGATTAACGATTTTAATTTTGTCCATTTTTTATTTTTACTTTTTTTGATAATTTTAAATTATATTAACATTTTTGATGACCTCTCCAATATGTATTTTCATGGCTGTTCCTTTCGCTCCGATCCATTTTCCTGATTTTTTACTCAATAAAGCGGTTGCTTTTACCAATAGCGTAAAAGGTTCTCCATTTATGTCAAAATTTCGTACTTCTGCTTCTGCGATTTTTTGTGTTTTGGTGGCATCAATAATTTTTATAAACGTCATCATATCGTCTTGATGCGTATATTTTTTCAAATATTCATCTATGGTAGGCGTTTCTCCTTTTATAGGCATATTATACATAATGAACATTTGCTCCGACCATTTTGTTTTTTGTGCAGGAAAATTAATTTCCCACAAACCAACTTCTCCGATATTTTGAATTTGCAAAAATTGTTCTTCTGTTTGTTTTAGTTTAGTCTCATATACTTTTCTTTCTGATATATTTTGAGCAATAATCAAATGCCCAATCGTTTCTTCTTTGTTATTTTTGATAGCATCAATCATTACTAACACTTGAACAGTATCACCATTTTTGGTTAAATATGTCCATTCATCATCACTATCAGAAACTTTAACTTGTGTGGTATCCAAAAATATATTCGTTGTTTTTTTATTGATTAATTCTTCGGCTGTATATCCTAGCATTTTTTCAGCAGTTGGATTAAAAGAAGTTAAAATTCCTTTTTTATCTACGGTCATCATTACTAGGCTTTCATTTTGCCAAACTGTTTTTTGCAATGATTTTAATTCATTGGTTGCTTCCTGAGATTTTTCTAACACTTTCGAACTTTCATCTAATCTTTCTTGAATAGCAGCTACTTTTCTATCATATTCGTTGATGAGTTTATTTTTTTCGTCAATAGATTCAGATTGGTCTTCAATTTTATTTGTAAGTGTTCTTTTTTGCCTTAAGTTGATAAAAACAAAGGTTACAATTAATACTAACAAAATAATGGCTAACGATAAAAAATAA
This sequence comes from Cytophagales bacterium, assembly GCA_013298075.1. Taxonomy (GTDB): domain Bacteria; phylum Bacteroidota; class Bacteroidia; order Cytophagales; family Microscillaceae; genus RDXZ01. Next base: position 53,011 of record JAAFJG010000016.1, read on the forward strand.
AACCATAAAGATTGTTGGGCAGATTTACTTTTTAGTTTAATAATTTCAGCTTCTTGTTTATCTTGTTCAAATTGGTCTTGCATTGCTAAAGATTGCCATTGTTTTTCTTTATTAAAAAGGCTATCTCTGTATTCTATAGCAAATTTTTGTGATTCGAATGCTTTTTGATATTCTTTTTGTTCAGTATAAACATTACCTAAATTTTGATAAGACCTTCGTGCTAAATCAGTTAATTTTGTTTTTAAACTAATTTCAACGGCTTTTTGTGCAAATTCTAATGAATTTTTAAAGTCTTTTTTATCAAAATAAATTTCGGACAAAGTATTATAAACGTTGGCAATACCACTACTATTATTATCTTTTATAAATACTTCTTTTGCCTCGTTCAAATAATCTAAAGCCCTGTCATATTTTTTAAGTTTTTGATATAAAATTCCAATTTGTGTTTTTGTACTTGCAATGGCACTCAATACATTCAAAGGTCTTCTGATTTCTAAGGCTTGATAATGATAATGTAATGCTTGTTCGTATTTTCTGTTCGATTCTGCAATTTTCCCCCACGTATGATAGGTGTAAGCAATTCCTTCCTTATCGTCTAATTGTTTAAAAATCTCCAAAGACTTTCTAATATATTCTTCGGATTTAGTGAGTTGTCCTTGTTTATATAAAATATCAGCAATAGATTGATAGGCAAACCCTAATTGTTTTTTATTCGAATATTTTTCCGCCTCTACATTTGCTTTCATAAAATACTCTAAAGCCACCACATAATTTCCTAAATTTCTATAAGTAACTCCTACATACGTATAAATTCTTGAATGGTCTTGGTTTGGATAGTTATCACACAATTTGGTCGCCTCTCGTCCATATTTCAAACTTTGTTCAGGTTTATTATTACGATGAAGCCAACAGAGTTCGACCAGTACTCTCATTTTTGCCGTATCACTTAAATTAGGCTGCCTGAGTTCTGTTTCATATTTCTTAATTTTGTCAGTAGTTTGGGAAAAACCTATATTACTTTTTATTAAAAAAATGAAAATAAATAAATATATGTAAGTAAAATTGGAAAAACGCATTTTTTCTTATTATTTTGAAGTTCTTATCATTGTTTACACAAATTTTATACAAAAGTAATATTTTTTTTTATTTTTTACAAATATTTTCGTTAAAATGTAAAAAAAAAATTAGAGGGCAGGGAATAAATTTATTGGTTCTTAGGAAATTTGTGCGTAAAATGTTTTTTTTGAATTCCTTCCAGATTTAGATGCAGAGACAATTCAGATAAATATTTTTTTAAAAAAACATGCTTGTTTTACACACAAATTTCATAGCAAATAAAAAAACAATAAACAAAACAAAAAATATTATCAAAAAAACAAGATACAAATATCTCAAAATCAAAATAATAAAAAAAATCTTTTATTTTTTCAAAAAAGTTGTTATATTTGCAAAAAAATTACTATAAAAAAATGTTTCGAGAATATGATGTGATTGTAGTGGGCGCAGGTCACGCAGGTTGCGAGGCTGCACACGCTGCCGCACAAATGGGTTCAAAAGTACTTTTGCTAACGATGGATATGACCAAAATAGGTCAAATGTCTTGTAATCCCGCCATGGGAGGCGTAGCAAAAGGACAAATTGTAAGAGAAATAGATGCTTTGGGTGGAATGTCAGGAATTATTTCTGATATAACCATGATACAATTCAGAATGTTAAACCGTTCGAAAGGAGCAGCTATGTGGAGTCCAAGATGCCAATCAGACAGAATGAGATTTTCTGAAGAATGGCGATTAGTCTTAGAACGCAATCCAAACGTAGATTTTTGGCAAGAAATGGTCGAAAGTTTATTATTTGAAGGCAATAAAATCGTAGGAATAAAAACACAAATGGGCATCGAAATAAAAGGAAAATCGGTTGTTTTGACAAGCGGAACTTTTATGGGCGGCTTAATTCATATTGGCGAAAAACAATTTGGCGGTGGCAGAGTAGGCGAAAAAGCCTCTTATGGCATCACCGAACAATTAGTAAAAGTAGGATTTGAGGCAGGCAGAATGAAAACAGGAACGCCACCAAGAATTGATGGAAGAACGATTGATTATTCGAAAACAGAAGAACAACCAGGCGAAGAAAATCCTGAAAAATTTTCGTATTCGAATACACCACATTTAACTACGCAAAAAAGTTGTTGGATAACTTATACGAATCCAGAAGTTCACGAATTACTCAAAACAGGCTTTGAAAAATCGCCTATGTTTGCAGGTAGAATTAAAGGTTTGGGACCGCGTTATTGTCCTTCGATTGAAGATAAAGTTACACGATTTGCAGAACGAGATAGACATCAAATTTTTATTGAGCCAGAAGGTTGGAATACGGTTGAAATTTATGTCAATGGTTTTTCTACGTCCTTGCCCGAAGATGTTCAATATAAAGCGTTGCAAAAAATTGAAGGTTTTGAAAACGCAAAAATGTTTCGTCCGGGTTATGCGATTGAATACGATTACTTTCCGCCAACGCAATTAAAAATGACTTTGGAAACCAAAATCATCGATAATTTGTATTTTGCAGGACAAATCAACGGCACAACAGGATACGAAGAAGCGGCTTGTCAAGGATTAATGGCAGGAATAAATGCTCACTTAAAAGTTCACGAAAAACCCGAATTTATTTTAAGTCGTGCAGATGCATACATTGGCGTTTTGATTGATGACTTGATTAACAAAGGCACAGAAGAACCTTATCGAATGTTTACTTCGAGAGCAGAATATCGGATTTTATTGCGTCAAGATAATGCTGATTTGCGTTTGACAGAAATGGCGTATCATATTGGTTTGGCTGATTCGATTCGTTATCAAAATGTGATAGAAAAGAAAAGAAAAATCGAAGAAATGGAAAGGGTTTTGCCACAAATGAAAGCAAGTCCTGATGAATTAAATGAAGGTTTAAAATCATTAGAATCGGCAGAAATTCGTGAAAAAATACAAATTCAAGCACTTATCAAACGCCCTGAAATTGTATTTGATAATTTGAAAACTATTTTTAAACCTTTGGAAACGTTGGTAGAACAATTTGGCGAAGAAATCTCTCGACAAGTAGAAATCAATATCAAATACGAAACTTATATCGAAAAAGAAAGGCAAATGGTTAGAAAAATGCACGAATTAGAAGATTTTCGTATTCCTGATAATTTTGATTATGAAAGAGTAAATGCTCTTTCGGCAGAAGGAAGGCAAAAAATGCGTAAAATAAAACCGATTACGATTGGGCAAGCCTCCCGTATTAGTGGCGTTTCTCCTTCTGATATTTCTATTTTATTGGTTTATTTAGGACGATAAAAAATAGATTTTAAACATTTTTTTTGGATAGAATAAAGTTTTTTTATTCTATCCAAAAAATAAAAAAACACAACCAAATCAACCTAAAAATTATATTAGAAAGCTAAAAAATAATTATTTATTATCACGATAATTACTAATTTATACACAATATTATGGAATCAATTAAAAATATTTTATCTAAAATATATGAATTGGCAGACAATGACAAAGAATATTTATTAGAATTAAAACAACTTTATCACAATTTTTTTACGAATTTAATTATACAATATGATGAACTTTTAAGAAATCAAAAAACAAAAGATTTGAGTCTATTAATTCATAAAATAAAACCTGCTATGCAATATATATGTTTAAAAGATTTAGAAAAATTATTGAATGATGGTATTTTAATGCTCAAAAACGCTAATCATTCCCCCGAAAAAATAAATGAAAATATTCAAAAAGTAGTGTGGATTTGCGAAGGATCACTCATAGAAGTAAATAAAATATAAAAAAATATTACGAACTTTCTACAAAAAAAATAAAAAATCATTCATTATTAAATATAACAAATCTAAGAAAAAATGTTTCTAATTCCCTGTATTCTTGCTTATTTATTCATCACAATAGCCATCGGTTATTGGGCATCTTCTAAAGTAAAAACTGCCGAAGATTTTGCATTAGCAGGCAAAAGTTTGCCTTTGAGTATGGCTTCTACCGCCTTATTTGCTACTTGGTTTGGCTCCGAAACCGTATTAGGAGCATCAGCAGAATTTGCTGAAAAAGGTCTTTTGGGCGTTATCCAAGACCCTTTTGCAGTCGTTTTATGTTTGTTGATTGTTGGTTTTTTCTTTGCCCGAAGGTTGTATCGAATGGGCTTAGTTACGTTCAATGATTATTTCAAAATTCGGTATGGCAATACAGCAGAGCAAGTTTCGGCTTGGTTTATGATACCTTCTTATTTTGGTTGGGTAGCAGCTCAATTAGTAGCGATGGCGATTATTTTTCAATCTTTATTTGCGGGAATGCCTTTATATGTGGGCATTATTATCTGCTCGCTTTTGGTTGTTTTTTATACGTATACAGGTGGAATGTGGGCAGTTTCTATCACCGATTTTTTGCAAACCATTGTCATTATTGTAGGTTTATTGATTTTGACTTGGATAATGTTAGATAAAATTGGAGGTTTTGAGGTTTTGATAGCCAAAGCCCCCAAAGATACTTTTGTATTCTTACCAAAAGCCACTTATAAAGATGGAATGGCGTATGCGGCGGCTTGGATTACTTTGAGTTTAGGCTCGATTCCTCAACAAGACTTATTTCAAAGATTAATGGCTGGAAAAAGTGAAAAAGTAGCCGTTAATTCTACTTTTACAGCAGCAGGTTTATATTTATTGATTGCGGCTATGCCTTTGATTATTGGTTTGGCTACCAAAATTTTATATCCACAATTAATGGCAGGTGATCCACAAAAAATGTTACCAAATTTAGTTTTACAACACACCTCTGAATTTGTACAAATTTTATTTTTTGGGGCTTTGATTTCTGCTATTTTGAGTACGGCAAGTGGGGCAATGTTGGCACCTGCGGTAGTTTTGAGTGAAAATATTTTGAAACCGTATTATCCAAATTTGACTGATAAACAACTTTTACACACGATGCGTTTGTGCGTTTTGTTTATTGCGGTTTGTGCCACTATTATCGGAATTTTAAATCCTGCGATTAGTAAATTGGTCGAGCAATCCTCAGCCATTGGTTTAGTTTCTTTGTTTACGCCATTTGTAGCGGGTTTAATTTGGAAAAAAGCAAGCGGAACGGCTGCCATTTTATCTATGATTTTAGGTTTTAGCACTTGGTTAGTTGCTTCTAACGTTGTTTCAGATACGCCACCTGTTTTTATTGGATTAGGAATGGCAATTTTTACCATTGTTGTAGCAAGTTATATTTATCCTAATGAAAAAATAGAAGAAACAATAAATTAATTTGTCATTCGGAGTTGTCAATATCAAAGACTTGACAAACTCCAAATCAGATGATAATTTGTTTTGAAATATCAAAAAAATAAATATTTTGGCTAAAGCCAACGATTGAATTTTATATTATCCTCCAGATAAATCTGGAGGCAATTCAAAAAATATATTTTCATTTTTAGCATAAATTTCCTAAAAACCAAAATTATTAATAAACCATTTTTCAAATAAAAAATATTATCAATAAAATTAAATTAAATTTAAAAAAATATGAATTTCAAAGTATTAGCATTTTTTTGTGTATATTTATATTTCACAAATACCTTTTTAACGGCTCAAACGAAAGATTTAGATGTTTTTTTTACAAAATATAAAACCAAATTTCTAAAAAATCAAAAAATTACAAATATTGCTGATGACAAAGCAAATGGTTATTTGCAAGTGGCTGTTGGGGAAATAACCAAAGAAGAGCAAACTATTTTTGGTAATATTTATACTTTTGCAGTATGGAAAACCAAAAGTGGAAAGGCAATATTTGGCGTTTTTAATCATACCTCTTTTAGTGGTGGAGAATATGGCGAAAGTATCAAAGATTTAAAATTTTATGATGCTCAATTCAATGACATTACCAAAACTATGTATGATTTTAACACAGTCAAAACCTTGCACGCCAAAGCGACACTCAAAGATATGACAGGAGTTCCCGTAGAAGTAAAAAATATCAGCGAAAGAAAATTTTTGGCTTTCATTCCTAAAAAAGGAACCACTATTGAATGTTTGGTAGTAGCGGTTGATGCGTCAGTTTTTGGGTCATGTTATTTTGTTGATTTGGTTTTTGATAAAGTGAAAGGAACATTTAAAGTTGAGAAAAAATTTTAGATTTTGTTTCGAAATATTTTTAATTTAAAATAAAATGAATGACCAAAATTTCATACATAACTTAAGCACCAACGCCTATTTTATGTATGAAATTATAATTTTTTCTTTTCGATACATTTTTACAACCTCAAAATATTCACATCAAAAAATCACACATTTTCATATATTTTCAGATTTACTTTAAGATAATGGATTAGATATTTTTTTGAAAACATTTTTATTTTTTTCGAAATAAAAAATAAAAGTGAAAAGAAATGTTAAAATAAGTAAAAACATATTCATTTATTTTTAGTAAAAAAATATAAATAAGTAACACCTAAAAATAATAAAAAAAATAAATAATTTTAAAAAACAAATTCAATGTTATAACATCAATTTAAAAAAGTAAACATTTATTCTTTTTTTTTGCTCAAAATTGCAATCGTTTGCAGCAAAAACAACCTATCAAAAAAATTAACAAAAAATATATTACATATATTTTGGTAGTTATACATTTTTGTTTCACTTTTGCATATTATTTAATGAATTTTTAACACTTAAATTTTTTCTATCATGAAAAAATACATTTTTTGGCTCGTGCTACTGCTCGCACTCGCAGCCACTGCTTGTAAAAAGAAAGCAGACCCCGAACCCATACCTCCAGATTTACCACCCGCTACAGAAGTAGGCGCTAATACCTTTGGTTGTTATTTTAATGGCGTGCCTTGGACACCTCGAACCAACTCACCCTACTGCCTTTGGTGTAGCCCCATATTAGATGCAGGATATGAGTATGCAATAGGTAGTGACGGACCTTATTTTAGAATGACAGCAAAAAAACAGTATGAAAATGGGACTGAGGAACGTATTCGCATTTTCTGTGGTAAATTACTAAATATAGGTACTTACTCTTTAAAAAAACAAACCGAACAAGGTTGTTCAATAGTTCGAAGTATTCCAAATGCCTCAGTAGGAAATATTGATATATTTTCGTATGATGCTGATGTAATAGAAGATGGGGAGTTGATTATTACCAAGATAGAATTTCGAAGTACAGGCGTTATTATCGCTGGTCGTTTTTGGTTTAAGCTTCAAAAAGGCAATGAAGTATATGAGACAAAAGATGGTCGTTTTGATGTATTAGCTCGTTAGTTAGTATTTTTTTTAAATTTATTTAATCTTTATTTATAATTTTATGTATAAAATTTCGTTATATTCGCAGGCTGGCAAATCGCTGGCAAATCGCTGGCAAATCGCTGGCAAATCGCTGGCAAATCGCTGGGTTTATTCTTTTTTATCTTATTTCTTTAGGACTTTCTGCACAGTCAGTTAGTGAACAAATAGGTGTTCTTGATCCAAAGGGAAATAGTTCTTCTATAAATGCTATATTTGCAGGTTTAGATAAAACACAAATTCCTACAGGTTTCCTTTATGAGTATGGTATAAATTTGACGCAAGAAGGTCAACTTTTAGGTAATATCACCACTCAAAATAAATTATCTCTTAGCTCTTGGCGAGCTGCTTACGAGAGTGTGCATACGAGTAGAATCATTGCCAATAACCCTCTGCAGGCTTTGAGACAAATTAATACGCAACTTCAATCTTACACACAAGGGAATGTGATAGCTTTGCCTATATTTTATTTGCAATACGCAACTTTTAGACAAGATGCTGCCAGTGCAAATCTAATATCTGCACAAAATAAAGTATTATTTGATGTACCTAACCGCCTTTTCAATCCTTATTTGCTCAAAACTTCTTTTGGTGTAGCCCCTACCCAACAAGAAAATACTACGGGCGAGATGGATTTTGTTTTCAAATCTAATCATTTCTATACCAATACAGGCTTATCAATTCAGACTTTAGAAGCAGATTTTGATAATGGACAAGGTTATCAAATCATGCAATGGAATATCAATAAGCATGTGGTATATAGTTCGTCAGGTCAAAAAACTTTGCGTTATCGTATCAAATTTAGTAATAATTTGATACAAGAGGGGCATTCAAATTTTGAAGTATTTTTACCTCTTGTCAGCAATATTGCGATGAGATATAGTGAAAATCAAACGCCACCAACAATTAGAATCAATCCAAATGGTGAAAGGGCAGGCGGAACAGGTCATATTTTGTATAGTGATGAAAATATGGCTCTCCCTATCTCACAAAGACGTATTCGTAAACCCTTAATAATAGTCGAGGGTTTTGACGCTTCTTTTATTGCACCTCAATTACAAAGTGAAAATTATGATTGGAGACGCTTTATTAGGGATATTAGTGAAACGCAAATAATAAACAATCAACAAACCTTCAATGATTTACTAAGTGGTCAGGAGGGTAAGTATGATGTTATTTTTGTAGATTATGACAATGGGGCAGATGATATACGTAGAAATGCGGAGATGTTTAGGGAAATTATCAAAGCGGTAAATCTGATGAAAGAACCTTTGATAGCAGGACAGCCCAAAGAAAAAAATGTAGTGATAGGTATTAGCATGGGTGGTTTGGTTAGTCGTTATGGTTTAGCCACAATGGTAAGAGACCATAATGAAAACCCAGATACCCGCTTACTCATCACACACGATAGCCCGCATAGAGGCGCGAATGTTCCTTTGGGTATTCAGATAGCACTCAAAACTTTATATTCATATAGAAATACAAACGGTATTAGTAGCCTTGCTGACCAAGTAGGTTTAGAACTTATAGACCAGGCAACGACTGCTTTAATGTCCCCTGCTGCTCAGCAAATGCTCATTAATCTTCATCAAGATAACTCTGTACCTACAGCAAATCTTACACATCCTTGGCCTCAAGCTAATGCTGCACATAGAGGTTTTTTGGCGGGTGAATATCGTTCTAAAGTGACAGGCTTTGTAGAACCTTATGAGTTTGTGGCAACGAGTATGGGTTCAGAGTGTGCTATACCCAATATAGCACCTGGTGGACTGTTAGCTTCAATAGATGGTGGGGGTCCTATAATGTTATTTGGTGGTTTGAATATTGGCGATTTAATGATAGATGTTAAACTAAATGCGTTGAGTCATTTTGGCAACACGAGAGTATTTTATGTTAATATATCAAGGAGAGTTGGTTGGGGCTGGTTTTCAAGTACTAGTACAATAGTAAATGTAAGCAGTTCTGTTTCAGGATCGCCAGCTTGGGATAGTTCGCCTGGTGGTTCTTTATCTATTAATGTTAGTAGAAATTCACAAAGTACTATAAATATTCCAAGTTATATTATTAAAGACTGGTGGTTTTTTGATAGAATTAGTATTTTCAATAGTACTTCTACAAATGCTCAAGCTGATTTTTGTTTTGTACCTTTGATAAGTGCTTTAGATATAAATACATTGAATATATTTCAAGTTACTAATACAAATTATAGTGAAGCACCTACAAGTGTAAGAAGATTTATAACGCAAGAACCCGAAATAATTAACGGCGTTTTAAAACATAATAAACGACATCCTTCAGCCGTTCCAACTCGTACAGCAAGGTGGATATTCAAACAAATGGAAACAAACTATAATGTAACAAATAGTAGTTTAATTTGTGATCGTCCTTGTCCTCCTTCTGGCTTACCAAATATAAACATAAGTAATGCTTTGATGTGTGTAGGTGAACAAAGAGTTCTTACCACTAACACAAATTGGACAAATATTGTCATCACTACTTCTGCTAACTTGGTTTATAATGCTGCACCTAATAGGTCTGTAACCGCTATCGATAAAGGTTATGCTTGGATAATCATAAAAGCAACAGTGAATGATTGTCAAGTTCATTTAAAATCTATTTATTTATGGATAGGCGAGCCTTATGGTACAAATGCAATACGTTTGGTAAATTTTACTAATCCACGATATGCTCCTAATGGTACATTACAAGTATGTAGTGGTTCAGTGCTTACTTTCGAAACAGACTTTGATTTGTTGCCTAATGGCGCAGATGCGGGAGTTACTGCTTTTGAATGGGACGGTGGAACTATTTTGAGTCAAGATGATAATTTAACAAATGAAGATCTTAGTGGAGAAAATACAGGACACCACACCACTCCACATATCGCTGCTGCAGAGGGAGAAGTAGGATTAAAACCACGCACTTCACGTGTAACTATTAAATTTCCGATACGTTTTGCTACTTCTTTTGTTAATTTACGTGTCCGTTTAAAAAATAGATGTGGTGTAAGTGAATGGATCGAATATGCTATTTTAGTCGATGTAGATTATTGTTATTCGGGTGGTACGCCAATCGGACCTGGTGCAGGTCCTTGGGATATTATTAGTCCTGTTGCTTTTGAGAATCCAATTGGTTCAGGTCGTTTAAAAATGCGTTTGATGAATATTCCTGATGTTGATTATAATAATTTAGATCCTAAAACATTAGCAGGTTTTACGTATCAAATCAAATTATACAACAATCAAGGTGATGAAAAATTGATATGGGAAGGAAACACAGTCGAAAGTGATGCAGATGTTTCATTTTTACAACAGGGTTTGTATAGTGCCAAAGTTGTTTTCGGTAACGGACAATGCGTCAAAAATATTCATTTGATAAAAGAATAGACAAAAAATATTACATAAAAAAAAGACAAAGACATCAAGAAATTGATGTCTTTGTCTTTTTTATTTTTGATTTAAAAAACAATTTATAAAATAAATTCGCTCCAAAAAATATATAAAAAACAAAAAAAATCGTTTATATTTTTGTCTAATAATCTCAAAAAAAATTGGCTATTAAAATGTATAAATTTTCAAAATTCGAAAAATACAACGATTACATTACTCATTTTATCTCAACCAAAAATGGCGGAGTCAGTGAAGGCGATTATCAAAGCCTAAATATTGGTTTTGGAGTTCCTGATAATCCAAATAATGTGATAGAAAATCGTAAAATATTAGCAAAAAATGTCAATATTTCCATAGAAAATTTTGTTTTTTGTAATCAAGTGCATCAAAATAAAGTCGTTGTTATCACTCCCGAAGAAAAAGGATTGGGCGTTTTTGATAAAAAAACTGCTATTCAAGGCTGTGATGCAATGATTACGGCAGAGCCAGAAATTTGTTTGTGTGTGATGTCTGCGGATTGTTTGCCTTTGTTATTTTTTGATGAAAAACGAGGAGTCGTGGGTGCGTGTCATGCAGGTTGGCGAGGAACGGTGAGTTTGATTGCTCAAGAAACTATCAAAGCAATGCAATATCATTTTGATTGTCAGCCTGAAGATATTTTGGTAGGTTTAGCACCTTGTATTTCTACAGAAAAATATCCGATTGGCAATGAAATTGTAGAAATTGTCAAAGAAATATTTGGAACAACCGAAGGTTTTTTGAAAGAATATTCACATTCTTCCCAAAAACATTTTGATTTGCATTATACCAATATTTTTCAATTAAAAGAAATGGGAATTATTGAAAATAATATAGAAGTTTTAAATTTGTGTACGTATCAAAATCAAAACGATTTTTTTTCGGCTCGACATGCACAACATAATCAAAAACAAACAGGTCGTTTTTGTGCGGGAATTATGCTTAAAAATAGAGATTTTTTAACTTTTGAGGATATTTAATTTATTTTTGTAGAATAAAATGTAGGTTTTAACGAATTTTTTTGTATAATTTTATTTTTTTGTATAATTTTGCCTTATTATTTCATTTTCATTTACAAATTTCATTCATACAATTATGGATAAAAACGATTTTTTGTCGCAACCCGAAGACATCAAAACTTCTTATTTAGTTATTTTAGCAGGTATTGCTTCTGCTGACCACCAAAATTCAGACGCTGAAATTGCTTTTGTAGAGCAAATGAGTACGGCTTCTGGTATTTCTGCTGATTCGAAACAAGTAGTAACCAATGCTTTGAAAAATATTCAAGGAGCAGATTTGCCTTCACATTTGGCAAAATTCAAAACAAATGATATTAAATTTGCGTTGGCTTCTGATTTATTAAATTTAGGATATGCTGATGGAAGTCTAAGTGCTGACGAAACAAACGCAGTAAAAGCAGTGGCTACTGAATTGGGTATTTCAACAGAACAATTTGATGCGTTGGCTCAATATGTGCAAACGGCTAACAAAGAAGCATCGAAAAATGAGGGCGGAGTTCCTGCACCCAAAACAGGTGAACCTTCTTTTTTAGAAAAAATTGGTTTAAAAAGTGTTTTTGATAAATTAGGAATTCCTGTAGGACATTTTTTAACGGGTACTACGATTGCAGCAACTTTGGGAGCAGTGGCTTATATGGTGTTACAAAATTATACAAAACCAAATGCACAAGGTTCGCATACAGGCACATTGGGTGATGTAGTAGGAAATTGGTTAGGCGGATTAATGGGTGGAACGCAACCTGCAGCTGGGCAACCTGCCAATTCAGGTATGCAAAGTATGATTTCAAACTTTTTTACAAGTGAAGCAGGTGCTGCTACTATCAATGGTGTAATCAATAATGTAGCACAAGCAACTTCACAAGGCAAAGGACTTGGAAGTTTGGCTGAAATGGTTGGAGGCGGAATCCAACAAGGAATGTTACAAAATGTATTAGGTTCTTTATTGGGTGGCAAAAAATAATCTTATTCAATAAAAAATATAAAAAAAATCGTGTAAGTAAATTTTTACTTCACGATTTTTTTTTAGGAGAATAAAAAAAAAGTTCGTGGAAATTATTGCGGAGCTAATTTTATTCTATTATAAACAGCCATTTATTTTGAAAATATAGAAAAATATCAATTTGAAAAACGGAGAGATTTTTGGCTAAAGCCAACAATTAAATTTTATATTATCCTCCAGATAAATCTGGAGGCAATTCAAAAAATATATTTCAAAAAAAAAATTTTCCCGCACAAATTTCCAAAGACCCAAAACCAAAAAAAACAATGGAATATAGCATTCAAACAAATCAAATTTCAAAAAAATTTAATCTTGGAAAAGAAAACGAAGCTGAAATTTTAAAAAATATCAATATAAAAATAAAAAATAATTCTTGCGTATTGCTCAAAGGCGCGTCTGGCTCAGGAAAAACAACACTTTTGAGTATTTTGGGCGGTTTGATGAAAGTAAGCGAAGGCGAATATATTTGTTTAGATAAAAAAATTTCGCATTGGTCTGAAAAGTTTTTAACTGAATTTAGAAGAAAAAATATCGGTATTATTTTTCAACAATTTCAACTTATTGAGGGATTAGATGTGTGGACAAATATTGCTATTCCAGCCATTCCAACAGAAAAATCAACTAAAAAATTAAAAGAAAAAGTAGAAAAAATAGCGAAAGAAATACAAATTGAACATAAATTATATGCAAAAATTGAAACACTTTCGGGAGGAGAAATGCAAAGAGTGGCGATTGCAAGAGCATTATTAAACGAACCAAAAATTATTTTGGCAGATGAACCAACTTCGCAATTAGATTCTGAAAATTCGAATAATATTTTACAAATATTTCAAAAATTAAAAGAAAAAGGAAATACAATTATTTTGACAAGTCACGATATAAGAGTCGAAAATAATGAACTAATCGATGAAATAATTGAAATGAAAGATGGAAAAATAGTATCAATTTAAACCAAAAAAAGAACATATTTTTTAAATTTTATTTTGTTTTTGATATATTTGGCTTGATTTTCTCTCAAAAGATATACAAAACTATGGCACAAAAAAAATGGCTATTTCTCCACAAAATCGTTTAACAATTACTTATTGGGTCGCATTAGGCTTAATTGCTTTATTGAGCATTATAGGTTATATTTTGATGCATGTGTCATTACAAACCAAAGAAACAGATTCTCGTTTGTTAAATTTGGCAGGAAGGCAAAGAATGTTAAGCGAAAGATTGATAAAAACTTCTCTTATCCTCGAACATCCGCAACGAAACAAACCTTTTGACCAGAATGTAGGCGAATTAGGACAGATTTTTGATGAATGGGTACAAATACAAGATGGATTAGAAAAAGGAGATAAAAATATTGGTTTGCCCGGCAAAAATACCCCACAAGCAGAAAAGATTTTGAATGAAATGCACCAATCTTATACCATTCTCAAAAAAGCCTTCGAACTAATTTTGAACGTAAAATTTGAGGAAATTAGTATGCGTCCAAAAATAAAAATTGCGATTGATATGTTGGTTAGTTATGATGAAATATATTCCAAACACATGAACGATTTGATTTATCAATATGACAAAGAAGCACATCAAAGATTGCAAAGAAGCCAATTTTTAGCCTTTGGAGTGGGAATTTTAACTTTACTTGTGTTGGCTTTAGAACTTATTTTTATTTTCAGACCTTCCGTGAAAAAAACCGTAGATTATTTATCTGAAATACAAAATAATAACATCGAACTCAATAAATTACAAGTATTGAATGAGGAAAATATGAAAAAATTATCCGAATTTAACGATGAATTACAAGGAAAAAATGGTATTTTGCAAGAAGCAACCAGAGTTTTAGATATTAAAAATAACGAAATTAGACGACAAAGAGATCATCTCGCAGAACAAAGCAAAGAATTGACTATTAAAAACGACCATATTATCAATAGTTTGAGATATGCGAGCCGTATTCAAGAAGCAACTTTGCCCGAAATGAAAGAATGGGCAAGATTTGTAGATGAAAGTATGATTTTATACGAGCCAAGAGATATTGTTTCAGGTGATTTTTATTGGTTTACAGAAAAGAAAAGCACTAATTCTATCAATCCAGCAGATAGACAACTCATTTTGGCGGTCGCAGATTGCACAGGGCATGGAGTGCCAGGGGCGTTGATGACTATGTTGGGTGGGGCTTTATTGAATGAAATTGTGATCGAAAAAAATATTACCAATCCTGCAGAAATATTAAAAGATTTGAATAAAAAAATCATCGAACAACTCAAACATAATCAATCTTTAGAAAACGATAAAAAACGATTGCATAGCGAAGGAATGGATATTGGCATTGTTAATATTAGTTTTCCTGACGGAATTGTAACGTTTGCAGGAGCGCATCACGCCTTGTTGCAAGTTCGAAATGGCGAAGCAATTATTCATAAAGGAAGTAAAATTTCGATTGGAAGTACGCATCATCGCATGGAAAAAGATTTTGATTTAATAGAATTAAAAGCACAAACAGGCGATACTTTTTATATGTACACTGATGGTTTTAGTGACCAATATGGAGAGGAAAGCAAACGAAAATATATGTCAAAACGTTTTAGAGAATTTTTGATTGATATTTCTACTTTGCCTTTGCCGATGCAACAAAAAAGATTACAAAATGAATTAAATACTTGGAAAGGTGGAGCGCACCAAACCGATGATATTTTGGTGTTGGCTTGGCGTTGGTAAATTTTTTGTACCAATGTTTTGGTTTGTTTTTGTATTTTTGAAAAATTTATTATAACTTTGCGTTTTTATTGATAAAACACACAAATTTACAAAAAATAAAATATTTTTTTTTAGATATGATACTCAACGATAAATCTATATTAGTTACGGGTGCAACAGGTTCTTTTGGACTAAGATTTATCAAAATCCTACTCGAAAAATACACAGATATTCAAAAAATACTCGTTTTTTCACGCGATGAATACAAACAATATCAAATCAAACAAAAATATCCTTCTGAAAAATATCCTCAATTAAAATTTATGTTGGGCGATGTCAGAGATATAGAAAGGTTAAAAATTGCTTTCGAAGAAATAGATATTGTCATTCACGCTGCCGCCCTCAAACAAGTAGATACAGCCGAAGAAAATCCATTAGAATTTATTAAAACCAATATTTTAGGAGCAGAAAATGTGATTCAAGCCGCCAAATATTGTCAAGTAAAAAAAGTAATTGCCCTTTCTTCTGATAAATCTGTCAAGCCTGTTAGTTTGTATGGGGCGAGTAAATTGTGTGCTGATAAATTATTTTTGCAAGCAAATTACGAACAAAATAAATATAATACGTTATTTTCTTTGGTGAGATATGGCAATGTAATTGGCTCGCGTGGTTCTGTAATTCCTTTATTTTTACAAAAAAAAGAGGATAATCTTTTCCCGATTACTCAACTCGATATGACAAGATTTAGTGTGCCGATGGGTATGGAAAGTGATGCTATTTTGTACGCACTTTCACACGCACAAGGTGGAGAGATTTTTATTCCCAAAGCACCTTCTTATTCGATTCAAAACCTTATTCAAGCCATTAATCCTGCTGCAAAATTGCATATTATTGGGTTGAGAAATGGCGAAAGATTGCACGAAGAACTTATCAACGAAGTAGAAATGCCTTTTACGTATGAAAATGATTTATATTATATTATTGCGAATACTTCGAAATTACAAACTTATTTTGAAACTAATTTAGGCTATAAAAAAGTAGAAAATAATTTTTGTTATACTTCTCAAAACAATCTTTATCAATTATCAATAGAAGAAATTGAGAAACAAATAGAAGATTTTTTACAACATTGATATTGTTTTTTTCAGTAGATTTTAGACGCTAACAATTTTATATATATGCCCAAAAATCAAAGTTCAGTATTGGTCATCTATACAGGTGGAACGCTTGGAATGGTTTATGACAAAAGAAAATCAGGTTTAGTACCTTTTAATTTCTCTCAAATTTTGGCAAAAGTCCCCGAATTAGAGCATTTATCTTGCGAACTAACGGTTACTTCTTTGCCCGAACTCATCGATTCTTCGAATATGAAACCAGCAATTTGGATTCAAATTGCAGAAAAAATTGTGGAAAATTATGCTAATTATGATGGTTTTGTGATATTGCACGGCACAGACACGATGGCATATACTGCCTCAGCGATTAGTTTTTTGTTACAAGGATTGACAAAACCTGTTATTTTTACGGGAGCGCAACTGCCTGTGGGTGCTATTCGCAATGATGCTCGCAGAAATTTAGTAACGTCTATCGAAATAGCATCTGCTAAAGATAATCAGTTAGCGATAGTTCCTGAAGTGTCTATTTTTTTTAATGATGTTTTGCTGCGTGGTAATCGGGCAAGGAAAGTAGAAAGTAGTCAATTTGATGCTTTTCAATCGTTTAATTATCCGCCTTTGGCAAAAGTTGGCATCCATGTGAAATATGATTTACAAAATATTCTTTCGCCGCCGCCTATTTTTCGACCTACTTTGCCTTTACAACTCAATGAAAATATAGGAATTTTAAAATTATATCCGGGGATTAGTCAAAAAATGATGGAAAGTATTTTGGATACAGAAAATTTAAAAGGTATTGTTTTAGAAACCTACGGAGCAGGCAATGCCCCTACTTCTCAATGGTTTTTGGATACCTTGACAAAAGCATTAGAAAAAAATATTATTGTTTATAATGTTTCGCAATGTTTGGGTGGAAAAGTACAACAAGGAAGATATGCCACAGGTACAAAACTCAAAGAAATGGGTCTGATTGGTGCTTCGGATATGACCACAGAGGCAGCTATTACCAAAATGATGTATTTATTGGCACAAAATCTACCCGAAAATGAACTCAAAAAACAACTTTCTTTGTCTTTGTGTGGAGAAATGAGTGAGTGATTTTTTGGTAAATTAGCATAGAATTTACATTATTATTTTTTCGATATTTAGTATTTAACGAATAAAAAAATAAACAAAAAATTGCTTTGAAAAATCTCAAAGCAATTTCAAAGCAATTTAAAAAAAAGGTATAAAAACTAAAAAAATTATTTTTTTGCGTTTAATTTAGCCGCCATATCAATACGTTCTTTTGCCATTTTGATAGCCGCCTCTTGCGTATTTGAGCCATCTTGTTTGGCTAAGTCGTAGATTTTCAATGTATTATCATAAATATTTTCGCAATGTCTCAAAGCACGTTCACGATTATAATTATCTAAAATTTCATAATATACATTGATAATTCCACCGCCATTGATTAAAAAATCAGGTGCATATAAAATGCCTTTATCTCTACATAAATCGCCATGAATTTTTTCGTTTGCTAATTGATTATTTGCACCGCCCGCAATAATATTACATTTCAAACGGCTCAAAGTATCGTCATTGATAGTTGCACCTAATGCACAGGGAGCATAAATATCAATGTCTAAATCATAAATTTCGTTTAAGCCAATGACTGTAATACTTGGATATTGTTTCGCAATTTCTTGTAATTTATCTTCATAAAAATCAGAAACATATACTTTTGCACCATCTTTTACCAATCTTTCTAACAAATTTTTACCTACATTTCCGATTCCTTGTAAAGCAATTTTTTTATTTTCTAAACTATCATTGCCATATACTTTTTTGATTGATGCTTTCATTCCCATGTACACGCCATAAGCGGTTACAGGAGAAGGATCGCCACTTCCGCCCATATATTCAGGTTTTCCTGCTACGTGTTTGGTGTGCATCGCCATATATTCTATATCTTTTGTAGTAATACCAACATCTTCTGCTGTAATATATTTTCCTGCCAAACTATCTACAAATTTACCAAATCTTCTCATCATTGCTTCAGATTTATCTTTGCGGGCATCTCCAATAATCACTGCTTTTCCGCCCCCTAAATTTAAACCTGCAATAGAATTTTTAAAAGTCATTCCGCGTGATAAACGCAAAACATCATTCAATGCGTCTGCCTCATTCGCATAAGACCACATACGCGTACCGCCTGCGGCTGCACCTAAAGTTGTGTTATGAATTGCAATAATTGCTTTCAAACCTGTTGCATTATCTGAACAAAAAATTACTTGTTCGTGTTCTGTTTCTGCTACCTGTGTAAATACTGAATAAGTGCCGACTTTTTCTTGCAATGTTAATTCCATTTTTTTTATGTTTATTTTTTATTGAGTAAAATATTTTTATAATTACTTACAATCGTTTGCAATTACATTTTATTGAACGTGCAAAGGTAATGATAAGTTTGATAAAACCAAAAATTATTTTGTTTTTTTTATAAAAAATAGCAAAATAAAGAATTTATATTGGTATTAACAAAAATTAAAGAATATTCTATTGAATTTGTGAAAATATTCAAATATTATTTTAGAAAAGTGATTAAAATTAGAATATTACAAAAAAATCTTTGATAAATACAATTTATTTTTTCAAATAAATAATAAAAAATGAAACTTTTTTGCCTTTTTTTTGCTTTTACTAACATATAAAAATTAAATTTTAAAAAAAATGACTAATTTTCGTTTTGTTATATTCACGTATTTTGCTTTTTTTAGTTTGTTTGTATCACATACATACGCACAATCTGAGCCTGAAGGAATGGTAAAAATCATTGGCGGAAAACCTATGATTGGCAATAAAGAAGGAGAAAAGAATGAAAAACCTCCTTTTAGAACTGAAATTTCTACGTTTTTTTTAGATGAAAATCCGATTAATGTGGCTCAATTTAAGTTGTTTGTTAAAATAAATTATTACCTTACTGATGCAGATAGACAAGGATATGGCAGGGTTTATAATGCTGAAAAAGAGGGTTTTGATGAGATAAAAGGGGCAAATTGGGAATATCCACAAGGAAAAGATAAACCAAAAGCAAAGCCCACAGATTTTGTATCGCAAGTCAGTTTTAATGATGCCAAAGCCTATGCAAATTGGGTAAATAAAAGATTGCCAACAGAATTTGAATTGGAATATGCGATGCAACAAAAAGTAAATAAAAAATGTAATTTTCAGGGTTTAGATGGGCAACAATGGGAATGGACAGATACTTGGTATGCTTTGTATGACGAAAATGATTATTATTCTAAGAAATTAAATCCTTCAAAAACATTAAAAGGTGGCAAAATAAACACAAATCCATCTACTTTTCGTCCTTCGTTAAGAGAAAATGTTTCGCCTTATCAAAGTAATTCTTTGATTGGTTTTAGATGTGCGAAGTAGTTTTTGAAAGTGTATTTTCTTCTTTTTTTTGAAGATAATTATAAAAAAATAAGCATAAAAATTTTATAGAGAACAAAATTTATAGCCTTGTTTTTCGAAATATTCGAGATATTTTGGCAATACAAATGTTAGATTCTGTACTGCTTTTTTATTGTCGTGAAAAACAACAATAGAGCCTTTTTTTGTATTTTTAATTGCTTTTTCTAAGCAAATTTCTGGTGATAAATTTTTATCAAAATCGTAAGTGAGGACGTGCCACATCACGATTTGATATTTTTTTTGTTCCAATGTTTTTATTTTTTTTCGGGTTAATTTTCCATACGGAGGTCTAAAAAAATGGGTTGTATTTTCGCCCATATTTTCTTGTATTATTTGTTGGCATAAGGCTACATTTTCCATATATTCATTCGTATTTTTTGCCCAACCGTTGAGATGATTAAATGTATGATTACCGATTTGGTGTCCTTCTTTCAGAAGTCTTTGAAAAATATTGGGGTGTTTTCTAACATTATCACCTACACAAAAAAAAGTTGCTTTTGCTTGATATTCTGTTAAAATATCTAAAATCCATTCTGTAATTTCGGGAATAGGTCCGTCATCAAAAGTCAAATAAATAATTTTTTCTTCTGTTTTTTTTTGCCAAATCAAAGTAGGAAAAAACGAAGAAAACCAACGAGGCATATAGAAAAAACGCATATTTATTGATTTGATTATTGATTTTTTTGATGCAAAGATAAAATGTTTTTTTGAGAATGAAGTAAATTGATGCTGTCCCAAATTTGTTATAAATTTGATATTGACATTTTCGTTATGTTTAGAATAATGTTATAAAATTCCTTCAAGGTTTTTAAAACCTTGAAGGAATAATAGAGTTTTTTAAATGGTAGCCAAAAATTGACAAAAATCATTAAAAATTCGAGCAAAAACAAAAAAAATCCGTATTAATCCGCTAAATTCGTGTTATCTGTGTGCTAAAATCTCTATCATTTAAAAAATACTAATATAATAAAATAAATATTTATTTACAAAATTAAAAAGTCGCTATCAAAATATATTTTTTTTCCAAATCTAGAACAGACCAATAGTTATTGAGTCTTTGGTATTTTAATATTAATTTTTATTAATTTTGAATGAATATAAGCTCCCCAAACTAGAATTACAGGCACAACGATATAAAGTTGTCTTGGATAGGCGCTCACCAAAGTTGAAGCCATTAAATATAATAAAACAAATAAAAATATAAAATTAATTTCTATTTTTATATGTCTAAAATTAATTATCCATAAAAATAAGGTGAATATAAAAAATGACAAAACAATCGAATTAGGCACTAATCTAAGCAATGTTCTATCACTTTGATAAAAATAAGATGCTGGAAATCCAAACCATAAACGACTTTGATTGGCTAAACAATTTCTTAAATATTTAATAGGATTTTTTTTAATATTTTCAATCGCTACTTTTTTGAATGCTTCATCTCTTTCTACCCCTTTGAATTTTGAAAAGTAATCGAAGTTTTTTTGATGATTTTTGGCTATTAATGCTGCATTGCAAGGTTGTCCTAACCCACAATTAGCATCAAAATTATCATTATTCCAGTCTCCATATTCATTTTCGTAGGGCGTACTCATCCAATATAGACTCATTCCACCACTATTTCCAAAATAAAACATTTTATTAGTTAGACTAAATGTATAAATTAAATAGGGTAAAATAGTAAAAAACGCAATACATAATATAAATCCAATTTTTTTATAATTTTTTTTTTGAATTGACAAAAAAGATATTGATACAAATAATATCAAAAAAACGAATATTGAAATTAGTAATACATATCCAAAAATAATTTTTGTAAGCACTAAAAAGCCTATTAAAAAACCTGTTAGTGTGCCATATTTTTGGCTATTTTTAGAAAAGTATTTATTGATAGAAAATAAAATGAGTGTAATCAAAAATAAAGAAAAAGTTTCCGTCAAAATTTGAGACATTTCTTGATAAGAAATATAATAGCAAGCCCAAAATAATGAAAAAAACAACGCAATTTTAGTATTTGTATAAGTTTTTATTGTTTTATAAAGAAAGACAATAGACAAATATTGTAAAAAAGCATTCAAAAGAGTGATGATTATCAAAGGTAATTTTAAGGCTACAAAAGGAAGAAGTAAAATAGGATAACCAGGTCCGTTCCATAAATTTAATTCATATTTCGGAGAGTAAAAACCCTGTAATAAATTATTAGCAAACATTATATATCTGCCTTCGTCTCCTTCCATTCTATCGTTGTGTAATTTGAGTACTAATAGTATAAATAGTAGAAGAAATGGTGAGAAAATTAACCAAGGATTTGATAATATTTTTTTCATTTTAATTAAATTTTAATAAACCATATTTTATAATACAATACAATGCACGAAAGCCATCTTTCCACCCAATTTTTTTACCTTCGAGATAAGTTCTACCATAATAAGAAATACCCACTTCGTAAATTCTAATATCTTTATTTCTTGATATTTTTGCTGTAATTTCAGGCTCAAAACCAAATCTATTTTCTTTTAATTTGATATTTTGTATTATTTCAGTCTTAAAAAGTTTATAACAGGTTTCCATATCTGTTAAATTTAGATTTGTAAAAAAATTTGAAACAAAAGTAAGAAATTTATTGCCGATAGTATGCCAAAAAAATAAAACTCTATGAGGATTTCCACCCATAAAGCGTGAGCCATAGACTACATCTGCAAAACCATCAAGTAAAGGTTTTAATAATTTATTGTATTCATTCGGATCATATTCTAAATCTGCATCTTGGATAATTAAAAAATCTCCTGTAGCTTTCAAAATTCCTGTATGTAAAGCAGCGCCTTTTCCTTTATTTTTTTGATGCTTAAAATACTGAATATTTATATCTTTATTTGAATTTATATAATTTTGGATAGATTCTTCAGTATTATCGCTTGAGCAATCATTGACAATGATTATTTCCTTTTCAATATTTTGAATAAGTTCGACTTGTTTAATTTTATTTAAAATTAAATGTATGGTTTTACTCTCATTGAAAGCAGGTATAACTATAGATAATTTATTCATAACTTATTTCTATTTCTTTTGACCTAAATAAATTTCATAAATATAAATTTTATCAAATTTTGGACAATTTTTTATGTTATTTTTAAACTTTTTAAAAAATAAAAAAACCTACTTTAAGAAGTAAGTTTTTTTATCTTTTTAGGAAATGTATAAGTTTTTATGATGAATATACTTCCTAAATAACCGAATTACTATTTATCATTAATATCAGATATAATAATTAAGTTCTTTAATTTCAATGTAAAGGTAAAGAGTTATTTTTAAATTTCCAAATTTTTTTATTTTTTTATCAAAAATCTCCTATCTTCGTATCTCAATATAAACTTCAATTTAATCTAAAAAAGTACGTAATGGACTATAAAACAATCATTCAAAAAAGGATAACAATCGAATTGGAAAATCTATCAAAGCAATTGCCTTGCACTTTAGCAGAAGCAAAAGTGTAAGTGAATAATTTGAAAATTCAATCATCATCATCAGAGAATAATAGGAAAAAAATATCATTCTTAGAAAATTTGTGCGGACAATGAAAATGTATTTTTTGAATTGCCTCCAGATTTATCTGGAGGATAATATAAAATTAAATTGTTGGCTTTAGCCGAAATTTTATATTTTATTATTTCAAATAAATGGGTGTTTTCTAATATTATCACCTACACACAAAAAAGTTGCTTTTGCTTGATATTCTATTAAAATATCCAAAATCCATTCTGTAATTTCAGGAATTGGTCCATCATCAAAAGTCAAATAAATAATTTTTTCTTCTGTTTTTTTTTGCCAAAGTAAAGTAGGAAAAAACGAAGAAAACCAACGAGACATATAGAAAAAACGCATATTTATTGATTTGATTATTGATTTTTTTTGATGCAAAGATAAAATGTTTTTTTGAGAATAAAATAAATTCATCACCAAAATTTTAGTAAAATAAATAAAAAATGGGTGTTCTTTTGAAAATCAAAATTTATAACCTATCTTTACACTTTGAAAGAGTAAAAAGATTTTGAAAAAAAATTATTTAATAATCAAAAAAACTATGGCTTATAGTGATTTTACATTAAAAAAATTTAGCGATCAATTTGGTATAAATAGCATTATAGAGCCATTTTTACCACAAAAATTGGATAAATTTATTTATAGCAGTCGCTTGTTAGAAGAACTTGGAGATGCTAATTATTTATCTTTATCTACTGAAAAAGCAAAATCGGAATATATTATTAAACCAATTATGACAGAATTTTTGCGTAATAATTTAGATAAAATGTCTTTATTTTCGGGTTTTTCTTTAGATGTTGATAAAAAACAAGCATTATCAGGACGATGTGATTTTTTGTGTGCGGCTTTGCCTAAATTAGCCAATGTAGAAGCACCTATTTTTTGTTTAGTAGAGGCAAAACACGATAATATAGAAAAAGGTTTTGGGCAATGTGGGGCAGAAATGTATGCTTCTCGTTTATTGAATGAGTCGCAAAATATTCACTATCCCACTATGTATGGGTGCGTGAGCGTAGGTTTTTTGTGGGCTTTTTTGAAATTGGAAGGCAATATATTGCGAATAGATCCTGCTTATATGGGATTAAATTTACAAAATCCTGAAAATGTTTTGGCGGTTTTGCAATGGATTCTAAATCAATTTTAAACGTATAAATAGAAAAAATAAAATAACTAAAATCAATGGCTTATCATAATTTTACGCTTAATAAACTAAAAATAGATTTTGGTTTGGAACAACAAAGAATGAGTTTTGTTCCCAATAATTTGTCTTTGATAACTGGGAGCCAACGATTGCTTGACGAACTTTCAGATGCTTTGGTGATGCCGATTGCTTCCGAAAAAGCAAAATCAGAATTTATTGTAAAGCCTATTTTGACAGAACTTGTGAGGTTGTATAAAGATAAAATTACGTTGTTTTCAGGTTATACGTTTGATGT
>JAAFJG010000017.1 GCA_013298075.1 Cytophagales bacterium
ATGTATTTAAAAGCATATTTTATTTTTTATTTTTTATTCAAAAAACAAAAATAGTAATTTTTATGCTTTTTTTAGCTTTTTTTATGCTTTTTTTCATCAGTTTAAATTAATGTCACCCATATTGATGTAACGATTTCATTTTAAATCTCTTGCAACGGATTTGGGACAGCAGCAATTTTTATCTATTTTTTTATCATAAAATCAAATACTTTTATAAATAGCAATAAAATGAGCGGCAGAACCAAATAAAACGAAACAATGCCATATCGAATGTCCATAATAAATTCGTCCATCATTCAAATAAAATACTGCTCCAATCGTATAAGACAAACCGCCTGCTAATATCCAATAAAAAATCGATAAAGGCATTGTCAAAGACAAAGGTTGAGCAATAAAAACAACCATCCAGCCTAACAAAAGATATAAAATAGTAGAAAGGATTTTATATTTTCCCGTAAAAAATAATTTCAAAATTCCACCTACTAAAATCAAACTCCACATAATCAACAAAAAAATAAAAGCAGTATAAAATTCTGTGTATCGTTGAACAATCGGTGTATAAGTGCCACCAATCAATAGAAAAATACTAATATGGTCAAATATTTTTAATTTTCTTTTGATCGTTGGATTTTGATAACTATGATATAAAGTAGAAGAAGTATAAGAACATAACATTCCAATCGCAAAAATTATCATACCAATTCCCAAAAAATGAGATTGTGTAAAAAAACTATTTGCAATTAAAAATGGCATCGAAATCAATACAAACAATATTCCACTGCTATGCGTAATAGCATTGGAATATTCTTCTGAAAGTGTTTGAACACGTTTTGGCATTATATAACAGGGTCTTGTTTTTGGTGATAAATAACTTCTACCACCACATCATCTAAAACAATGCTATAAATAATTTTATAATACGCAGTGATAATATATTTGTATGGGTCAGATTCTCGTCCCAATAATTTTTCAGGTGTACCCAAATCGTGTTTTGTTTCTAACGCCAAAGTCGAAGCTAAAATCATTTTCATCAACGCTTGTGCGTGTTGTGTAGATTTAGTGGTCGAAATATTGTTAAAAATATTTTGTAAATCTTTTTTGGCTGCTTCTGTCCAAATTACTTTTTTTGCCGTTACCATGATTGTACCTCCTTTTCGATAAAGTTTTGTGGAAATATTCTTTTTTCTTTTTGTGCCAAATTTGACGCATTTATTTTTTTATAAAAATCTGTGGCGGTCATGGGTTTGAAATTTGTATTTTCAAAATCCGTTAAATTCACCACAATTTCGGGAGCAGTTGGTACTTCTACCACCGCAGGCGTTTCCACGACTACAGGCGTAGGAGTGGGCGTGAGTGTTTCAGGAATGATAGGCGAAGAAACAACCTCTTGAATTGTAGATTTGGGTTCTTCTATTTCTATATTTTCCACAAGATTCGAATCGTTGAGTAGTTGCATCAATGCTTCTACTTTTTCTGTTTCAACTTGTAATTTAATATGTATCATAATTCATTAAAAGCGTATAAATTGACTTAATTTTCGTCAAAGGTAAGTATTTTTTTGAGAAATAAAAAAATAATTTTTACAAATTTTAAAATAAATTAAATAAATTAAATAAAATATATTACCTTTGTAATCATAAAGTCTTGTCAAATGCTTTTGATATAAGAAACTGCTCGTAAAAAGGCAGTTTTTTCTATATAAATTTGATAACGACTTTTTGATTTTGTCAATAAATATTTATTTTATTATGCCTTTCTACTTGGTCTGTGGCACACAGACCAAAATGGCTTAGTAACTTTTATTTCGATCTATGTGCCACAGACCAAGGATTAGGATCGAATTTTAAATAATGTAAACACCCAAAAAAGTAAATATAAAATTAAAATTATTATATTTTTTAGGTATTTAGTTTGGTTATCAATAAGCCATTTTTTGCAGTTATAACATTTTTAGACCTCAAAAATAAATAAAATAAAAAGTTTACATTATTACTTTTTCGATCCTTAACATAAAAGAAATGTTATTATCAAAATGAAACTATAAATCAAAAAAATCAAACTTCAATCCTTCAAAAAATAATTATATTTTATGCGAATAATGAGATATATTCTTCCTATTTTGTTTACTTTTATTGGTATCGGAATTATTTTTACCATTTTTGGTAATTTATTATCTTATTTGTTAATTTCTATCGTTATTTCTTCTATTTTAAGACCTGTAACCGATTATTTTAGTCGTTGGGTGATTTTTGGAAACCATTTTCCACGTGGATTAGCCGTTTTTTTGTCTTTGATTATTTTGGCTTTATTTCCTATTTTATTTGGATTATTGTTTGTTCCTTTGATTGCAGAGCAAATCAATGTCTTAGGAACTTTAAATTATTGGCATATTTTAGAAACTTTAGAAATGCCTCTTAAAAATCTTGAAAAATTGATGATTCAATATTTTTATACGGATAAAAAAGAAGGATTTTTAATCAAAGAACTCACACAAGCGGGTATTCAATTTGCTCAAACATTGCGTTTAGACGTTATTTTGCAAGATATTCTTAAAATTACAGGCTCAATTTTGATTTATTTAGTATCGATTTTGTTCATTACTTTTTTTCTTTTATACGAAAAAGATTTATTGCGTAGAACTTTTTTGTCGTTAGTTCCCAATGCTTATTTTGAGGTCGTTGTAACTACTTTATACAAAATTGAAAAAACGTTGGGAAACTATTTGTTGGGTTTATTACTACAAATTACGCTTATGTTTATGATGATGGCGATTGGTTTGAGTATTGTGGGCGTAAAATATGCTCTAACGATTGCCGTTTTTTTGGCTTTTATCAATTTAGTTCCTTATTTGGGTACTGTGATAGGTTTTTTGTTTACAATTTTTGTGATTATTTCTACCAAACAAATAGAAAATTTTACCGATTTAAACGATTATGGCTTTTTATTATTCAAATTAGGATTGGTTTTTGTTCCTGCGGTGGCGGTTGATAATTTGATTACACAACCAATTATTTTCTCAAAAAGCGTCAAAGCACACCCATTGGAAATATTTATGTCGATTTTTGCGGGCGCAACGATTGCGGGAGGTTTGGGAATGTTGTTAGCTATTCCAACTTATACCGTTATCAGAATTACTACATTGGAAATAAAAAAAGCGTATTTTGCTTATCAGGTGTTTAGAAAATAGATGCTAGGTGTGATTTTTTTGCGGAGCTAATTTTATTAGATTATGAATAGCTATTTATTTTGAAATATCTATTCGAAAAATATAAAAATTTCGGCTAAATCCAACTATTAAACTTTATATTAGTATTTTTTAAATGAAAGAGATTTTAGCACACAGATAACACGGATTTAGCGGATTAATACGAATTTTTTTTCTTTTTTCTTGAATTTTTAATGATTTTTGTCAATTTTTGGCTACCAGTTAAAAAACTTTATTATCCTCCAGATAAATTTAAAGACAATTCAGAATATATATATTTTATTTTCTGCATAAATTTCCTAAGAACCAAAAAAGTTTTTTTAAAATTGTCCTATAAAATAATTCTAAAAAAACTTTTTACAATATCTATTGCCAAAAACTATTTTTTATTCGTTTTTGTTTGAGCCTTTGCTTTGGCATCTTGTTGTTCTTTTGCTTTCTTTTGTGCATCTTCCATCAATTCCATAAACCTACTTTTCTTCTTTTTGGGCAATGTTCCTGCTTTGTTGGCTGCTTTATAATCTTGAAATTTTTGTCTAATTTTTGCTTCATCAACAAAATATGCTTTGATAAATTGTTGCTGTCCGATACTCACTACATTTTGTACCAAATAATAAAAACTCAAACCTGCAGGATATGTATTTAATACAAACATAAAAACAACAGGAAAAATATAACCCATATATTTCATCGGTCCTTGCATTTGTTGTTGTCCTTGACTGGTAAAATAAGTAACCGCCAACGTCGAAATGGTCATCAAAATCGTAAATAAACTCACGTGTGAGCCGTAGGCAGGAATCGTAAATGGCAAAGTCAATACCGAATCATAACTTGATAAATCGTTTGCCCATAAAAATGCTTGTTGTCTAAATTCTATTGCATTTGGAAAAAACATAAACATAGCAAATAAAAATGGCATTTGCAATAACAACGGAAAACAACCACTCAACGCAGCAAACGGACTTGAACCCATTTCTTGATATAGTCTTAATTGTTCTTGTTGTACTTTTTGCTGTTGTTCCATTGTCAAAGTTTTGTCAGTCAAATTATTTTTTACTTTAAAAGCCTCTAATTCAGGTTTTAAAATATCGTTCATAATTTTCATTTTTGCCATCGACAAATAAGATTTATAAGTCAAAGGCAATAAAATAGTTTTGACAACCACTACCAACAAAATAATAATCAATCCATAGTTACTAAAAAACATTTCCAATAACATAAACAAAGGAATTATCAAATATTCCGTAAAATAACTGATAAAACTCCAACCCAAATAAACATTATATTCTAATCCTTTTACTTTGGTAGCCGATAAAATTCTATAATCATTCGGACCGATATAAAATTGAAATTTTGCTTTTTCAGTCGTAAAATCAGCAATCGGAATTTGTAAATTTGCCTCTGTATATTTACTTACTGCATTATTTTTTTCAGGAGTAAGATGCGCCAAACTTGCACTATTGATGTTTTTGTTGGGCGCAATCAAAATCAAACTAAAAAACTTTTGTTTTAAAGATACCCAATCTACATTTTCTTTCACTTCCGCAGTCGTGAGGGCATCATTAGGCCAAGAAAGAAAGTTATAACCGCTTTTTGTGTGATAATTAATGGTCGAATAATATCGAGTTTGAACCAAATCAACTTCAGTATTAGGAATTTCATTTGCCCAATATAATTCTGCCTTTTCTTTAGTTTTAAAAACTTCTTCTAAACCTTTACTTTTAATTTGATAATTCAATAAAAAACCTTTTTCAGATAATTCATAGACTTGTTCTACGTATTTTCCTTCTGATATTTCCGCTTTGAAAACGACTTTATTTTTTTCTGCTTTTGCTTGATAATAAATACCATACAAATCTATAGTTCGATTATCTGTTGTTTTGATAGGCAATGAAAAAGTATTATTTTTTTCGTCAATCAATATAACAGGTTTTTTATCGTGAGTTTTATAGTTTTTGAGTTCTGCTCCGACTATTTTTCCTCCTTTACTTTGTAAAGTAATTTTTACATCTTTATTTTCTAAGACAAATTTTTCATCTTTTCCTTGTATCAAAGGCGCAAAATCACCAAATAATTTTACGATTTTTGCACTATCGGTAAATTTTTGTTGTTGATTTTTAGTAATGTCCTCTTTTTTTTGTGGTAATACTTGTTGTTGTGGTTTTTTGCCGTTGTTTTCAGTGGGCGTAGGCGTAGGTGAGAATAGTTGAAAATATAACATTAACAACAAAAACATCAACAAAATACCCGTAAGTCCGTTCTTATCCATTCCTAAATAAATTCAAGTTGAGAAAAAATATGATTTTTATATTTAATTTTGAGGTGCAAAGGTACAAATATTTTTTTTAAATATTGCAAATTTTTTCGTAATTACTAAAAAAATATAATGGTTGTCTGACAATTTTTGAAAGTATGGTCAGACCTTCGCTTTGCTCGGTGCAGACCATACTTTCAAAAATTGTGTCTGTACCGAAGTTTACGAAGGTCTGACACAATTTTTTGTATTAAAAATTTCAACGATTGTATTATTATGATTTTGTCTTGATAAAAGAAAAGTTTTTTTTCTCCACAAAAATTATCAGACAACCAAATATATTTTATTGCCGTTTTATAACCCAAGACCGATAAAAACTTATGACAAAATAAATAAACAGAATAATCGTTCCATAGAAAGGATATAAAAAAACCTTACCTGTATGTGGTTGTCCGTTATAAATAACATACCAACCATAAATATTTACGAACACAGGATACGAGAACAAAGATAAGATAAAGAGCCCTCCAAAACCTGAAAGTCTATTTCCACGTGAAAAATCCATCGCAAGCCCCGCCAAAGCAAATACATATCCCATAAGAATAAAAGGACTTGCAAGCACTAATATACCTGAAAGAATTGAGTGTAATATAATTGCATTTTCTGTAGTCATAAAAAATTAGAAAAATATATTTTATTGTTGCTTGTATAATCCAGCCACATAAAAATTTATGACAACATAAATAAACAGAATAATCGTTCCATATAAAGGATATAAAAAAACCTTATATGTTTGTGGTTGTTTTTTAGAAATAAGAACCCAACCATAAATATTTACGAACACAGGATACGAGAACAAACATAGAAAAAAGAGTCCTCCAAAACCTGAAAGCCAGTTTCCGCGTGAAAATTCCATAGCAAGAGCCGCCAAACCAAATACAGCTCCTAGAATGACAAAAGGGCTTCCAAGTACTAATATACCCGAAAGGATTGAATGTAATATAATTGAAGTCTTTCTACTCATAAAAAAATTGGAAAAATATATTTTATTGCTGTTCATTACGAGGTCGCCAAATTATGACACAACAAATAAACAGAGGAATTATTTGATATAAAGGATATAAAAAAACTGTATATGTATGTGGTTGTCCGTTATAAATAATGTACCAACCATGAATATTTAAGGATACAATATACAAAAGCAAACATAAAAGAAAAATACCTCCAAAACCTGAAATCCAGTTTCCGCGTGAAAGTTGCATGGCAATAAGCCCAGAACCAAATGCAAATCCCATAATGATAAAAGGACTTCCAAGCACTAATATACCTGAAAGGATTGAGTGTAATATAATTGCATTTTCTGTGGTCATAAAAAAATATTTGGATAAAAATAAATGTTTTTTGTGAAAATTATATACTGTTTTAAGGGATTTAATAAAAAATAATATATCCACAAAAAACTCTCTCACGTTTGTAAGTCGTTTTTTTATCTATTTTTTAAGTAAATCTAAGTTGAGAAAAAGTATGATTTTTATATTTTTATTTTCTACTACAAAGTTCTAAATTTTTTTTAGTATTGCAAATTTTTTAATAGATATTAACATAAAAATAACTTATTAAATATTTTATACTAAAAAAATGGTTGTCTGACAATTTTTGTGGAAACCCTAAAATTACAAATTTTTGTTTTATAAATTTTTGAAAGTATGGTCAGACCTTCGCTTTGCTCGGTGCAGACCATACTTTCAAAAATTGTGTCTGTACCGAAGTTTACGAAGGTCTGAACACAATCTTTTGTATTAAAAATTTCAACGATTGTATTATAATTTCATCTTGATAGAAGAAAAGGTTTTTTCCATCCATCACAAAAACTATCAGACAACCAAATATATTTTATTGTTGTTTGTATAATCCAGCCACATAAAAATTTATGACAACAAAAATAAACAGAATAATCGTTCCATATAAAGGGTATAAAAAAACCTTATATGTTTGTGGTTGTTTTTTAGAAATAAGAACCCAACCATAAATATTTACGAACACAGGATACGAGAACAAACATAAAAAAAAGAGTCCTCCAAAACCCGAAAGCCAGTTTCCGCGTGAAAATTCCATAGCAAGACCCGCCAAACCAAATGCAGCTCCTAGAATGACAAAAGGGCTTCCAAGTACTAATATACCCGAAAGGATTGAATGTAATATAATTGAAGTCTTTCTACTCATAAAAAAATTGGAAAAATATATTTTATTGCTGTTCATTACGAGGTCGCCAAATTATGACACAACAAATAAACAGAGGAATTATTTGATATAATAACATGAGTACCGTTTTTGATATTTTAGCAGGTTAAACGCACCTAAAAAGGCACATTTTATGATTTTTCTAATTAATATTTATAATTTTTCAATGTAAAATATTTAATTAAAGTTATTTTTTAGTAAAAAATAAAGTATTACTAATAATAAAGTTATATATTTTTAATAAATTTTGAAAATAAAAAATTAATGAATATTTTATCTGTTAAATTATTTAATATTTTAAGTGATAAAATAAAAATATGTTTATTTATATAGTTTTAAAAAATCAAATAATACCTTTTTAGGTGCGTCTAACCTAAAAATTTAATTCTTCACTATTTTTTGTCTTTTTATTTTTTGATTAGCAATAATTTGCAATATATACACACCTTTTGGAATATTATCAGTGAGAATATTGACATCTTCATTGTTATAAAAAATAGTAGATTTTTGTATAATTTTCCCTGTCATATCTTCCAAAGTATAAGATATATCTTGTGCTTTGGTATCTTCTACGTGTACTTTTACGTAATTATCAAAAGGATTAGGATAAATAATAATCGATTTATCACATTCTTCTGTATTTCGTTTTGCGTGAATAATAGGAGAAAAATTAACAGAGTTATTATTACCAACAAATTTTAATTGATAATAATGCGTGCCACAATCCGCTTGTTTATCTATAAATTGATACTTTTTTTGTTGAGAAACAGCCTCTACATTGCCCAAAGAAACAAAATCATTGATATTTTTTGATTTCATTACTTCAAAAGATTTTATATTTTGCGTAGAAGGTACTTCCCAATGAATTGTATTTTGTGTATTTTGATTAGTCGCATACAAATCAGATAAATTTTCACCCAAGACAATCGAGCAAGCCGTACTTCCTGTTCCTCCTATTTGTGTTAGGTTAATGGCTTGATTAATATTCGCATAATTTGTAATGAGCATAATATATATTTCACCTACTATTACATTATTAAGTGAGGCACTTTCGGTTTTGGATATACTAAAACTACACGAAATAGGTGCGGGTAAAGCACCACAATTAGCAGTAGCGGCAGCACGCGTAGGATAAGGACCCCAAATCGCATAATCTACATCAGCAGAAGCCTCTAAACCAAAAACTAATGTACCAGAAGTTGATACTTGAAAATAAAACCAAGCAGGAGCAGGTCGAGTACTTAAACAACCATAATTATTACCCGCGGGAGCAGTTCCCCCTGTCGTTGCTTGAAAACTAATATTATCACTACCACAAATAGGAGCAGCATCAGCACAAGTTTGATTGGTGATAGTAGAAGGTGTCGTAATGCAAATGGTAAAACGTGGATCAATAGGCAATGTGTTACTTGCAGGATAGATTCTCAATAAATAATTACTACCAATGTTTAAATTTGCTAACTGTAAATCTGCATTTGAACCTGAATAACAATTTAAAGAATTAAGTCCGTCACAATCATTATCAGTAAATATTTCTATCACTGTGTTATAACTGGCTATTCTATGTATCAAAGCAGTTTTAGAAGTAGCCGTAAAATTATACCATACATCACGAACTGTACTTATACCTCCTACGCAACTTGATAAAGTTTCAGTAGCAGTAGCTACTGTACCTGCTACTAAATCACATCTGCCTGCTGTTTGATGCGGAATATTAATACTATTATTACATAAATCATTGATAGAAGTTCCTGTGGTCGTAACACAAATAGAAAAACTTGGATAAGTAGGTAAAGACGAACTAAAACTATACACACGTATGAAATAAGTATCTCCAATAGTTAAACTTGTAGCCAATACGCTGCCTTGAGGCGTGTTTTGACAATTGGTAGAAACTAATGAACTACAATCACCACTACTACTAAATACTTGCACTACTTCATCTTCATTCCAATTGACACGAATATCTGCTGTAGCAGAAGTTGCTACAAATCTAAACCAAACATCATCATCTGCCGTTCCAGTACAACCTAATAAAGATCGTGTAGCACTACTAACAGTACCACTTCTTGTAGTACAGTTTCCAAAACCTTCATGAGTGAGAAGAATAGACCCTACACAATCGTCGTTAGCTGGTGGCGGTGGTGGGGTAGTAACACAAGTGGTAAAAGTAGGATTAGCAGGTAGTCCTGAAAAGTAATAATAAATTCTATAAAAATAAGTTGTTCCTACGGTAAGCCCTGTAATAGTCGTACTTGTTTCTGGATCTTTACAAATAATAGAAGTTCGAGAATTACATGTTCCACTAAAAATCTGTAAAACAGAATCAAAATTTGCATTTCTATTTATAATTGCCAATGTAGAAGTAGCCTCAAAACTATACCAAACATCGGTCGTACCACTTCCTACACAAGCAGCTATTGATTGAGTTGCTCCTGCCACAGTTCCACTTGTATTCGTACAAGAGTTACCAACCTGATGAATAACACTGATTGCATTTGGACAATCATCATTGGCTGGTGGTGATGGAGGTGGTATTGGAGTAGTTACACAAGTGGTAAAAGTAGGTGTGGTAGGATTGCCAGATGAATAATAATAAATCCTATAAAAATAAGTTGTTCCTGCGGTAAGCCCTGTAACGGTTGTACTTGTTTCTGCATCTTTACAAACAAGAGAAGTCAGAGAACCACAAATTCCACTAAAAACCTCTAACACAGAATCAAAATTTGCATTTCTATTTATAATTGCCGATGTAGAAGTTGCCTCAAAACTATACCAAACGTCGGTTGTACCACTTCCTATACAAGCAGCTATTGATTGAGTTGCTCCTGCCACAGTTCCGCTTATAGTCGTACAAGAGCCGGCAGCCTGATGAGTAACACTGATTGCATTTACACAATCATCATTGGTTGGTGGGAGAGGTGGAGTAGTAATACATATCGTAAATCCATTATTGGCAAGCAAATCATCACTTATTACCCTAAAGTTTCTAACAAAAATAATATAAGGGTTTCCTATCGTAAGACCTGTCAATACTCGACTTTCTGTCCCTCCTTGCCCAGTGGCATCTAAACAACTTGCAAGAACATTACTGCCAACACAGTCATCCCATATAGTTAACATAGGATCAAAACCACTATTTCCTGTAACTCTGACCGTGTGAGAAGTAGCTGTGGCTGTAAAATTATAAAATCCTAATCGAGTATTTCGACCACAACCAGAAATGTTGGGAAAAGTTGCCAAACTTCCTACCGTACTACCACAAGCAACACCTGCACCAAGTGGTGCGATTATTTCTGCTGATAAACAATCAGTATTCTGCCCCCAAATCCTACCACTCAAAAAATAAAACAAAGCTAAAACCAAAAAAAAATGTATATATTTTTTCATTATTGTATTCGATTTAAAATAAAAAATTAGATTAGTTACCAAATAATTCAAAATACCTTGTTTGGTTGTATCTATGAATATATGATTTATAGGTTGTATAGTCACGTGAAATGATATTTCCTTTGTTTGATTCGTAGGTTTGTATTTCTGATAAACGCAAATAGTTTCCTTGATAAACAATATAATATCCATAGCCTTCAATTTGGCATTTGTCGTCTGCTGTGTAAGTATCAAAAACTACTTTTGAGTATATTTTGACTTTATAATTGTCGGGACTTCTAGCCCATTCCATCACTCTTTCTCTTTCTGATGGAGGAGGATAAATAGAAGGATTAGTTTTAATGTCTTGAGGTTCTTCAAAACTTTGAGCCATCAAACTACACATATTCATAAAAATAAATATGAAAAGAAATAAGTAAAATTTTTTTTGTAACATATTTTTTTGATTTTGAAAGTATATAACACTAAAAAAAATAATTAGTAATTTTTTTGTTTTTATTGAATGTAAATAACAAAGAAATTGTTAATATTTTACAAAGGTAAATGCTATTTTAAATAATTCAAAATATTTTTATAAAAAAAATAAAAAAAAAGCAAACTTAATTTGTAAAGATTAGAAAAAACAATATAAACGATATGAAAAAAATCAAACTACAAAATATTTATAGTACATCTAAAATTTTATTTTAAATAATTTAAAGCGTATAAATTGATATATTTTTATCTATTAGAGTTTTTTTAAATGAAAGAGATTTTAGGACACAGATAACACGGATTTAGCAGATTAATATGAATTTTTTCCTTTTTTCTCGAATTTTTAGTGTTTTTTGTCAATTATTGGTTACTATTTAAAAAAACCTAATATATACAATAAATTATTTTTGAGTCAAATTCAATCAAAAAAATATGCATAATCAACTCAAAAAAGATGTTGAAAATCTCACAAATGATATTGCAAAATTCATTCGAAATGAATCTAAAAATTTTGATAAAAGTAAAATTGAAATCAAAGGCTTGAATGATTTGGTCTCTTATGTAGATAAAGAAGCAGAAACGCAAATTATAAATGTATTGCAAAATTTATTGCCCGAAGCAAAATTTATCACAGAAGAAAAGCCTGATTTTAAACAAAAAACAAACGCAGATTTTCATTGGATAATCGATCCTTTAGATGAAAAAACTAATTTTTTACATAGTTTACCTATTTTTGCTATTAGTATTGGTTTGATGAAAGGCGATGAAATGGTTTTGGGCGTAGTGCACGAAGTCAATAAAGATGAATGTTTTAGTGCGTATAAAAATGGTGGATCGTATTGCAATCATGAAAAAATAGAAGTTTCTGCGACGCAAAAAATGGCAAACGGACTTTTAGCCACAGGCTTTCCGTATCGAGATTTTGATAAAGTTCCTTA
Source organism: Cytophagales bacterium (assembly GCA_013298075.1). Lineage (GTDB taxonomy): Bacteria > Bacteroidota > Bacteroidia > Cytophagales > Microscillaceae > RDXZ01. Next base: position 12,503 of record JAAFJG010000017.1, read on the forward strand.
TTATTTAGATATTATCAAAGATTTTATGCAATGCACACACGGACTTAGGCGTATGGGTTCGGCTGCGGTAGATTTGGCTTATACGGCTTGTGGACGTTTTGAGGGCTTTTTTGAGTATAACTTAAATCCTTGGGACGTGGCTGCGGGCACTTTGCTTATCGAAGAAGCAGGTGGAAAAGTTACTGATTTTCAAGGCGGAAATAATTTTATTTTTGGGCGTGAATTGGTTGCTTCTTGTCATATTCAAGATGAAATGTTGTCGGTTATTCAAAAATATTGGAAAAAATAATGGACAAAACAATGGTAGGAATTGGTTTTAGACCGAATTTTAAATCGGAATTATTTTTATATCCTGAAAGCGTTGATTTTTTAGAAATTACAGCAGACCATTATTTTACTAAAAATCAAGAGAAAAAAGAGGAATTAAATTTACTCAATAATCATTTTACTTTAATTCCACACGGATTAAATACTTCGTTTGGAAGTGCGGAAGGAATTGATGAAAAATATGTTGAAAAAATGGCAGCAGTCATAGAAATTGTCAATCCACCTTATTGGAGTGAACATTTGTGTTTTACGAAAGCAGGCGGAATCGAATTGGGGCATTTAGCAGCTGTACCTTTTACGAATGAAATGGTCGATGTATTTTGTAAAAATATTGAAACGGTCAGAAAAACAATCAAAACTCCTTTGATTTTAGAAAATATTACCTATAATTTTATCGTGCCAAGTTCTGAAATGTCTGAAACAGCATTTATTACAAAAGTGGTTAATAATGCTCAAATTGGACTTTTATTGGATATAACGAACTTATTTATCAATGCAAAAAATCATATTTTTGATTATAAGCAATTTTTAAAAGAAATTCCAACCGATAAAGTTGTTCAATTTCATTTTGTAGGGGCGTATCAAAAAAATGGCGTTTGGTATGATGAACACGCACACGCTATCCATCCTGAAATTTGGGAAATAATGGAATATGCCACGCAATACACACACGTACAAGGTATGGTTTTGGAGAGAGATGAGGCAATTCCAAATTTTAAGGAACTAAAACAAGAATTAGAAACCGCCAGAACAATTTTTAAAAATATTCGTGGAAACAAATAATTGATTTTTTTGAATTGTATTTTGAATTTTTTTTTAGATTTAAGGGTTAATTCTTGCGTTTTAGATAAGAAACAGGTTTTTATTTCATTCTCCGAAATTTCTAGAAAAGATAAATAACTACATAAACACAAATCATAATAAGTCAGAAACCTCACAGATGGATATTGGGTCCAAAAAACAAATTTGTAAAAGTGTATTTAATATATTAATATTGCACCAACTTAGTTAAGGCTTTAAAAGTATCTGAGATTAAATTTGGGAAAAGTTTCATACCCTTTTTTTTAATATCAAAAATAACACACATGTTAGTTGTGAGGTCAATATTAGTTTTAAAATCAATTTTATTTCCACGCCAAAAAATAAATATATGCTTGTCTTTCCAAATATAAAAATAAATATAGGTTTACATATTTTAAGAAAAAGAAATGATAATTTTCATGACCTCGAAACTTTATTTTATCCTATTCAATGGACTGATGCTTTGGAAATTGTAGAAGAAAAAGAAACTCGTTTTTTTTCGTCAGGTTTGTCAATTCCTGTTGATAATCAAGATAATTTATGTTTGCGAGCCTATCATTTATTAAAAAATAATTTTGATTTACCACCTGTGCATATTTTTTTACACAAAATTATTCCTACAGGTGCAGGCTTAGGTGGAGGTTCGTCTGATGCGTCTTTTACTTTAAAAGTGTTGAATAATTTATTTCATTTATCTTTGTCTTCGATTGATTTAGAAAATTATGCGGCACAATTAGGCAGTGATTGTCCTTTTTTTATCAAAAATACGCCTCAAATTGGCACAAGTCGAGGAGAAATTTTGACTAATTTTGAGATAGATTTGAAAGGAAAATATATATTATTGGTTTATCCTACTTTAAATATTTCGACAAAAGAAGCATTTAGCCAAATAAAACCACAAGAAAGAACCATTTCTATTCAAGAAATTTTAAAAAAAGATATAAAAAAATGGCAATTTCAATTAGAAAATGATTTTGAAAAATCATTATTTCTAACCTATCCAATTTTAGAAAATATCAAAACAAATTTATATAAAAATGGAGCTTTGTATGCGGCTATGAGCGGGTCTGGTTCTACTATTTTTGGTATTTTTGAACAACAAAAAGAGATTGATTTTCCAAAAGAATATACGCAAAAATGGGTGAGTTTGTAAAGGACTATTTCATTTATTCGATAATATCTATTTCAAATCCCCCTTATATTTTTGCCAAAAAATAACATTTTTAATAGTTCTGATAGATTGATAAGAGGATAATAATAAAAAAAAACACATCAATAGAATTTTTATTTTTGGATATTTGATAATGATAATTTCATAAAAATAGAATAAAAATAACAGAAAAATTGGAAAAATAACCGATAAATATCGTTCCACATCAGAAAAAACCAAAGGAAAAGTACTCAAAATCAACATATAAAAAGCACTCAAAAAAAACATTATACATAAAGATAAAGGTATTTTTATTTTATTTTGAATGATAAATATAGACAAAAATATTCCTACCAAAATACTCATCAATATTCTCAACCAAAAAATATTCACAGGAAAAACCCAAAGCCAAAAAATTTGATGTAAAAAATCAACGCCTTTTAATTTTTCGTACCAACCGCTGTGCATATATATTCCTATAAATTTTTCGCTACTTCCGATGGTTTCGATGCTAAAATATGTCCAAAAAAACCAACCTAAACTGCTACTAAAAAGGACGAATAATAAAAATAAATGGGCTATTATTTTTTTTCTATGTATCAAAATTACAAAAATCACTTCTCCAAAAACAAAAAAAATACCTGTATTTCTTTGTAAACAAAGTAAAAAATTGGCTAAAAAAAGTAAAAAATAATGATATTTTTGAAAAGATTTATTAGCAATTATTTGATAAAAAGAAACCAAACTAACATTAAAAAGAACCAAAAAAACAGGCTCTGACCACAAAAAATGATGCACCAAATACCAAGGCGTACCTACACTCACGCACAACGCGCATACTATTTTGGTAAATGTATCCGTAAAAATGAAATCTATCCACCAAAAATAAATACTCACACTTATTATCAAACAAAAAGTAAAAAAATAACTAATATAAATGCTTTTTTTGGTATCAAATAAAGTTAAAATCAATGGAAAAAGTGGTGGTTGTTGTATGTATTTTGTTTGATTTTGGTTGATAAATTTTTGTTGTTCTGACCAAGTTTTAGCAGCGTGCAAATAATTCAAACTATCGTAAGTAATGCCTATTCCGTTATTTTGGGAATATCTATGTAACATAAAACAGAGCAACAATAACGCAAAATAAACTAATTTCATTCTTAAATTGATTATTTATTTTTATAAAAACATATTATTTTCTATTACTTATAACAAACAGATTTATACATAACAAAATATTTTTAAATAGTGAAGAATTGGAAAATTTAGTTATAATTCTTTCCTAATTACCTAAATTATCTATAATTTTTCCTCATTTTTATCTTCCCAATCTTCAAATAATTGATGTAGTTTATTTTGTAATATTTTTTTATTAGGTAATAATCTTTCATATTGACTTACTAATGTTGGAGATAAATTTCGGCTTAAAGCATATTCTACCACTTCATCATCCTTGCCTTTGCAAAGCAAAATACCTATGCTTGGATTTTCATTTTGATTTTTTACATCACGATCTAATGCTTCTAAATAAAAATTAAGTTGTCCCAGATGTTCAGGTGAAAAATCGGTTGTTTTTAGTTCAAAAGCTACCAAACATTGTAGGCTTCTGTGATAAAATAATAAATCAATAAAAAAATCTTTATTGCCTACTTGCAGTCGATATTCTTGCCCCATAAATAAAAAATCTTTTCCTAACTCAAGTAAAAAATGTTTCATTTGTTTAATAAGCCCTTTTTGTAAATCAGTTTCAGAGTATTGTTCAGGTAGGTTTAAAAATTCTAATACATAATTTTCCTTAAAAATATTTTCAAAACCTTCAGGTAAAACTCTCGACAATGTTGAGAGTTTTATATTGCTTAATAAAGTTCGTTCAAAATAGGAGGCATTTATTTGCCGTTCAAGTTCACGTACAGTATATTTTTCTTTGTGTGCAAGGTTTAAATAAAACTCACGTTCTTCTTCTGTTTTCAGTGGAAAAATCAAACAATTATGACTCCAACTTAGTCCTCGCCATAGTGTTGTAAGTTTTGGAAAATCAGCATAAGTTTGATAAAATCGCTTCATTCTCCATAAGTTTTTATCACTAAATCCTTTACTTTCAGGCTGTTGAATTTGAATAAAATTAGCTAACTGAGTTACAATAGATTTTCCCCAACCTTCACTCTTGATACGTTCTGTTATGTATTTACCTATCTCCCAATACAAATTTATTAACTCAGTATTAACCGCCTTGTAAGCGTTATAATGTGCTTTTTGTATTAATACTATTACTTCTGTAAATTGTTTTTCTATTGTCATTTTTTTCAAAGGGTTTAAATATCTTAAAAAATATATGCAAAAAATGAAAATATTTTTATTTTTCTTGATGCAAATAAATCTATTTTTTATTAAAAATACAAGAAATAAATTTATTATTTTGATAAAAATACGCTATTTTCTATCCTACCCACAAATACACTTCTTTGCAACATTACTATTCTTCGAATGGTGATGCTGGAGACTTGTTGTTTTTGATTTAAGTAATGCTTTATTTAATACTTAAACCACTTGGTGAATTTACCAATAAAAAAACCAATAAGCATTGTAATAAAAATATCGACGAATAAATAAAGCGGCTTAAATCCATATTCTCCGTAACAATTATCACACTTACCTTCAAAATAGTCATAGAAAGTAAATGGAAATCCGTAAGTATTAAAACCATCAGATGCTGCTTCATTTTTCATTGTCAATAAAGTCAATGAAATAAAAATTATAATTGTCCAGATAATTGTTGATTTAGTAGTCTTCATAAAAGTTTGTTATGATGGTTTATGCTTGGTGAAAGTATTGATGTTTACTCCTAAAACTTTTGAAGCCTCCGACTTCGTTATTCGAAGAATAGCAACACACTACAACATTAGAATATTTTTTATCTGAAAAAAGTTTTTTTTAAAAAGATATTTTTTGATTAAAACGTTTTCTTTCAAGTACAAAATAAAAATCATTCCACAATAATTTCTTAAGAGCATTATTTATTTGCAAAAATATTATTTTTTTTGCATAAAAATAGTTTTTTTTATAAATTCTTTCTATTTTTGAAAAAAATTTATAAAAAATGAATCCACAAGAGTTTTTATACGCCTATTTGAATGCCAATTCGCCTACTTGTTTCGAAACAGAAGGGCAAAAAATATGGTTAGATTATCTCAAAACAAGTTTTGATGATTGTATTATTGATAATTATGGCTCTGTCGCGGGCATTATCAATCCTAATACTGATTATAAAGTGGTGATAGAAGCCCACGCCGATGAAATTTCGTGGTTTGTAAACTATATTAATGATGATGGTTATATTTATGTCATTAGAAATGGTGGTTCTGATGCCATGATTGCTCCCTCGATGCGTGCAGTTTTGCATACCAAAAAAGGAAAGTTAAGAGGTATATTTGGCTGGCCTGCTATTCACGTAAGAATGGGCGAAAAAAATGACCTAAAACCTGAATTAGATAATATTTTTATTGATGTAGGGGCTAAATCAAAGGCAGAAGTGTTAGAAATGGGTATTCACGTAGGAACGGTGGCTACTTTTGAAGGTGATTTGTTCGAACTCAATGACAGATATTATGTAGGGCGTGCTTTGGATAATCGTATGGGCGGATATGTAATCGCACAAGTTACAAAAAGATTGAGAGAAAATAAAATCGAATTGCCTTATACTTTATACGTCGTAAATTCTGTACAAGAAGAAGTTGGATTGTATGGAGCGCAAATGATGGCACAATCTATCAAACCTGATGTAGCCCTTTGTATTGATGTTTGTCACGATACTTTTTCGCCTTTAGGTTATAATAAAATCAAAGAAGGAGAAAGTAAAGCAGGCGAAGGTCCTGTGGTTAGTTATGCTCCTTCGATGCAAAATAATGTTCGAGATATGTTGATAGAAGTCGCAGAAAAGCATAAAATTCCTTTTCAAAGAGATGCAAGGTCAAGAGCAAGCGGGACAGATACAGATGCTTTTGCGTATTCGAATGGCGGTGTTGCGTCTGCTTTGGTTTCTTTGCCTTTGAAATATATGCACACCACAGTCGAAACGGCTCATAAACAAGATGTAGAACATTGTATTAATTTGATGTATGAATTTTTAGTACAATTACCAAAAAATCACGATTTTAGGTATTTTAAATTTTAAAATAAAAAAAATTAATATCATTTTATACTAAAATCAAAATAAAAAATCATTACACAAACTCATATATATGCGTTTGCGTAATGATTTTTCTAAAGTTGGCAATAGTTTTGTAATGTAACTACTAATTCATTTCATTGACTTGAATAAAAAGTTTATCACCAAACATAAAAAAATAATGTAATGTTTATCGATAAAAATTCATAATTTATCGATAATTTTATGATTTTTGTTAAATATTTATTATGTTTGCACATTCTATTAAAAGTAATGAAAAAACAACTATCTTTATTTTTTTCTAAATCTCAAATTGCACTACAATTATTGTTTTGGTTTTTGATGGTAAGTATTTTGGCTATCGGAATATTGATGTATATTGCTATTACCAATATCAATCAAACCGTTACCCATGAATTACAAAATAATTTAACGGCTATTGCTACTCGACAATCAGAGCAAATCAAACAATATATCAATGATAAAGAAATGTTGGTAGAAGAATTAGCCTCTTTTTCTGATGTGGCTGTTATATTAGATAAATATACCAAAATAGCGGCTAAAAATCCACAAAAATTATATCAATTTATACAAAAAGATACTACTTCTCTCCGAGATATGCAATATTATAAACGTACATTTCGTTTAGAAGAAATATTTTTATTAAATGCAAAAGGTGATGTAGTTTTTGCTTCGAATGATAAACCAGAATTAGGCTTAAACGTAAAAAATGAAGATTGGATTAAAAAAACACAATTAGCCAAAACATTTGATAGAAGTATTATTTATTTACAAACTCAAATTTCTGATTTTACTACTTATGGTGCTTTGGATAGAGTTACGGCATTTATTAGTACTCCTATTTATATCAATAAAAAACTAATTGGCGTTTTAATTGCTCAAATTGATAACTTTGAAATCGAAAAAATAGTCAATGATTATACAGGTTTAGGACAAACGGGCGAGAGCAAAATTGTGGCTTGGTTAGATAGTCAAATGATTTTCGTAACTAAAATGAGACATACCAATGATTTATTTGTTAAAAAAGATGTCTATAAAAATAATAAAAATCACCCAGGTTTATTGGCATTAAATGGAAAAAATGATTTTGGTTTCGCCAAAGATTATAGAGGTGTAGAAGTGATTGCTTATTGGAGATATTTACCTGCTTTACGGTCAGGAATTGTAGTCAAAATTGATAAACAGGAAGCATTTTTACCTATTTATAAATTACAAAATTTATTAATTGGTTTTTCGTTATTGGTACTTGTTTTTGTGATAATTATTTCTATTTTGGTAGCAGGGCGTTTTTCAAAACCAATTATAAGCCTTACAAAAACTGCTAAAAAACTTTCTGAGGGTGATTTGGCACAAAGAGCAAACATCACAGAAAAAAATGAAATTGGTGATTTAGCAAATACTTTCAATAAAATGGCTGAAAGTATCGAAAAACAACAAAAAGAACTACAAGATTATAATGCAAATCTTGAAGAAACAGTAGAAAGTCGTACTTATGAATTAAAGGAATCTAACGAAGAATTATTGCAACTCAACGAAGAAATGCAAGTAATGCTAGACCAATTAAGTGAGCAAAAAGAAGAAATTGAACATAAAAATACTGAAATTTTAAGTAGTATTCATTATGCAAAACGCATTCAAACCGCTATGCTTCCTACCAAAGAAGACGTAGAAAGATTGTTACCTAGTTCTTTTATATTTTTTCACCCAAGAGATATTGTCTCAGGAGATTTTTATTTAGTAACTGAATGTGAAAATAAAATATTCTTTGCTGCCGTAGATTGTACAGGTCATGGCGTACCAGGTGCGTTTATGAGTATGATAGGGAATGAATTATTGAATGAAATTATTCATCTTAAAAAAATTGTAACTACTGATGCTATTTTATACGAATTGCACCACGATTTGATACGATTATTAAGACAAACAGACAGCGAAAACAAAGATGGTATGGATATAGTTATCTGTGCTTGGGATAAAAAAAATAATGTGGTAGAATTTTCGGGAGCATATAATCCTATTTTATACGTTCAAAATGGACTTTTGTATGAAATAAAAGGAACAAAACAACCCATTGGAGGTTGGAATCCAAAATTATTGAATAGACATTACGAAAAACATACGATTGAAATTACGTCTGATACTATGTTTTATTTGCTTTCTGATGGGTATCAAGACCAATTTGGTGGAGAAAGAGGACGAAAATATATGATAAAACAACTCAAAGAAGTATTTTTAAATATCAATCATCTATCAATGGAAGAACAACAAAAAATATTGGCTTTGAATTTCTTTGAATGGTTAGGAAGAGAAAAACAAATCGATGATGTGTTGTTGATGGGCGTAAGGATTGATAAAGTCTAAAATCAGATGAAAAAAATAGCTATTTATTTATCATTAATTCTATTTTTGTTTGTATCATTTTTTTTCTATCAATGTGGTGGAAACAACAAAAATGAAACAAATACAAACACAACGCTCGTTCCTTATCGGGAAGGAAAATTGTGGGGATATGCTTATACTTTTAATAAACCAATCATAAAACCACAATTTGAAGAAACTTTTTTCTTTCAAGATGAACTCGGAAAAGTCAAAAAAAACGGAAAATATGGCTTTATTGATAAAAAAGGAAATATTGTTATCAATATTGATTTAGATTGGGCTTGGGAATTTGAGGAAGAAATAGCACTGGTAAAAAAAAATGGTCGGTGGGGATATATTGATAGAAAAGGAAAATTTATTATTCCTAATCAATACCATAAATTAGAAAAATTTACGGATAATTTAGCCATCGCCCAAAAAAATCCCAACGGAAAATTTGGAGCAGTAGACAAAAATAATAAAATCATAATTCCTTTCACTTCTGACGAAATGTACCCTTTTAAAAATGGTATCGCAAAAATTGGAATGAACGAAAAATTTGGATATATAGACACAAAAGGAAGAATAGTAGTTCCTTTTATACATAATTCTGCTATCAATTATACAGAAAACTTGGCAAAAGTACGAAAAGATGGCGAATATGGATATGCAGATATGACAGGAAAAATGTTGATAGAACCACAATTTTTAGAGGCTGAAGAATTTGAAAGCATTGGTTTGGCAAGAGTACAAAAAAATGGAAAATGGGGAATTATCAATAAACAAGGAACGTTTGTAGTACCTACTGAATATGAATTTATCTATCCATTCAAAGATAAATTTTGTAGAGTTGTAAGCGAAAAAAAATATGGTTTTATTGATGAAAAAGGTAAAAAAATCATTCCAATAGAATACGAAAGTGCAGAAGATTTTAGTGCAGATTTGGCTTTGGTAAGAAAAAATAAAAATATTTACATTATCAATTTACAAAATCAAATAGTACTTAATCTTGCTTTTGACTATGCAGAGCCATTTTCAGAAAGAATTGCAGTCGTAAGAAAAGGGAATGAATATGGTTTTATAAACGAAAATGGAAAATTAATCACCAAACTAAAATATAAACTAGCCCGCAATTTTGAAAAAGGATTTGGAAAAGTACAAATTCAAAATACAGAATGGGGATTTATTGATAAAAAAGGCAACGAATATTTTAAAGACTAAGGCAAAAGCTCAAAAATAAAATATTAGTGATTATTATAATTCCTTTTTTATTTCCATTATTTTCCAAACGTACTTCAATCACTTGCAACAATAAAATAATCAAAAGTGTCATAAATTTGTTAATGATAATCAATTTGTCACTTTTAATTTATACAGCCTTAGAAATACAACTCAGAGAAGCACTAAAAATAACAGATGAAACATTGCCTAACCAAAGTAAAAAAACAAATACAAAATCCTACAAGGAAGTGGATATTTGTTATATTTACAAGTATTCATCTTTATATATGAATGACCAAAAATAGCCTACATTACTCAATATGAAAGAAATTCATACAAAAATTATAAAATACTTCTCCTCCAATATGCGTAAATACTACAATATGGAATAGAGGATATAGAAATTTATAGATAAAAAAATATTTTTCTTTTTTATGCTAAAAATGTATGATATTCATAAAAAAATATCTATTTTTGCAAAAACTACTCATTCAAATGTTATTTGGAAAAACGTTACGAAATCTGAATCGCTTGCGCGAAGTAATTGCTGTATTGATAAAATATGGTTTTGAAGATATTGTTTCGAGAACATCTTTGCGTTTTTTAGTCCCGAATAGAAATCGTTGGCTAAGAGATGAAAAACCTGTCCTCGAATACACTCGTTGGGAGCGTATGCGTATGGTAGTCGAAGAATTAGGTTCTACTTTTATTAAATTAGCACAACTTTTGAGCAATCGCCCAGATGTTTTGCCTGATATTTTAATCAAAGAATTTGAAAAATTACAAGATGGCGTGCCTCCTGTGAGTTTTAAAATTGTCAAAGAAACTTTTGAATTCGAAACAAATAAAAAAATAGAAGATTGGTTTAGTAGTTTTGATAAAAAACCAATTGGCTCAGCTTCTATTGGGCAAGTCCATCGAGCAGTTTTGCATGATGGCACAGAAGTAGTAGTCAAAATTCAACGCCCACAGGTCGAAAAACAAATTAAAAGAGATTTGGCTCTGTTGCGTGAATTTCTAAAATATACAGATAATTACTTTAAAAGTATTGGAATTTTAAATATTGGCGAGATTGTAGATGCTTTCGAAAAAGCGATGCAAGAAGAATTAGATTTTGTAACAGAAATCCGAAATTTAGAACAATTTAGGCGTATTTATATTAAGAATACTGATTTTTATGCCCCACTTCCTTATCCAAAATATTCTACTGCTCGCATTTTGACAATGGAATATATCGCAGGCTGCAAAATTACAGATGTACCACAATTAGAAGCGTGGGGATTGAGTAGTGAGAAAATAGTCGAAAAAGGGATGGAAATTTATTTGATGCAAATTTTTGAAAAAGGGTTTTTTCACGCAGACCCGCACCCCGGAAATATCATTGTGCGTCCTAATGGCACGATTGTATTGATAGATTTTGGTATGGTTGGCAAATTATTAAAATCTCAACGATTTGCTTTTGCAGGTATTTTTGTGGCTTTGGCAAATCAAGATGCACGCACGATGGCAATCAATCTTAAAAAATTAGCCTCAGAATCTGATTTGGATAATCAATATGGTTTTGAATCTGATTTGGCAGAATTGGTCGAAACGGTTTTTGGTTTGGATATTGAGCAGGCAAATATTACCGTTTTTACGGAACAATTACAAAAAATTATTTATAAATATAGGCTACAAGTCCCAGGAACTGTTTTTTTGATATTGAGAGCGTTGGCAATTTTAGAAGGCATCGGAAAAAATTTGCATCCTAATTTTCAAACGTTAGATTTTGTGCGTCCTTATGGCATCAAATTATTAGCTGAACAATTTTCATTTCAAAATCAACGCAATGAATTATTTTATTCGGCTTCGGAGGTTTTATCGTTGATGTATATGTTTCCCGCAGAAATAAAAAACATATTCAAACAATTACGAAATGGCAAATTAAATATCAATTATACGGTCAAAGACTTCGAAAAATTGCCCACACAAATCAAAAAAGGTTCACAAAGATTATCACGTACATTATTAGTAAGTGTTTTGATTTTGAGCGGTACTTTATTTTTACTTTCACCTTTGGCACTCACAATGTCAAAATTTTGGGGACTTCCTTGGTTGAGTAGTTATTGTTATATGTTGGCAAGTTTTCTTTTTTGTTGGCAAGGAATTTCGAATTGGTGGAAAAAAGAATGATTTTTTTTAGTGCGATTTCTTAGTTCTCTTACTTATTTCTAACTTTTTTGATATGCTCCAAAAAATAGTCATCTATTTTTTTGGAGCATATTTTATTTTGTAGATTTTTGGTTTGATGGTTTTATATCCCAGAAATTTTACAGCAATTAAAAAGCAATTAGAAACTTCGATTTCTGTGTTATATTTCATAAATGTTTTATTACATTTGTGGAAAATTTAAACATAAAAAAATATGCGTTTTAAAATAACACTTTCTTTGGCAAAAGTACCTTCTTATTTGCCTTTTAATTATCAATATGAATTATCAGGCTGGATTTACAAAGTTTTGAAAAAAGCAGACGAAGAGTATAGCGATTTTTTACATAATAATGGCTATAATAATGACCAAAAAATTTTCAAACTTTTTTCATTTTCTCATTTACATTTTTCTAAATTTCAAAAACAAGACGAAGGTTTTAGGATTGATAGTCGTGAGATTTCTTTTCAAATAGGATTTTATATGGAAAAAGGAACAGAAACTTTTATTTTAGGTTTGTTTCGAGAACAAAAAGGAAGTATTGGCAACAAAAAATTTCAAATTGATTTTAAAGTTTCGAATGTAGAAGTGATAAATTATGAAATCACCAACACAAAAATTCACCTAAAAACGATGTCGGCTTTGGTTGTCTCGAAACATTCGGAGCGAGGAAAAGAATATTTAGCGCCTGACCATCAAGATTATGAATGGATTTTTATTGAAAATTTATTAGAAAAATATAAGGCAACCAAAAAAACAATTCCGTTAGATTGGCAAAATTTTCCTTTTAAATTGACTATTTTGACTGAAAAACCGCTTTCAAAACTCATTACTATTAAGGCTGACTCAGAAATGAAAACCAAAGTTCGTGGTTATTTATATGAATTTGAACTAATCGCACCTGTCGAGATTATCGAATTAGGAATTATGGCGGGCTTTGGGGCTGAAAATGCTATGGGTTTTGGTTGTTGTGAAGTGGTGAGTTTGGGTGAATAATTTTTTAATAATAATGATAAAGATTTTTAGCACGCGGATAACGCGGATTTAGCAGATTAAAACGGATTTTTTTATTATTTAATTTTTATAATTTTTATGGCGTATAGCAATTTTAAACTCAAAGAAATAGAAAGAGTTGCTTTTTTGAAGGAAGAAGTGAAACCTCTTTTTACAAATATTAAACCTATTTCTCCGAGTGCGTGGCTTGTAGAAACATTAGAAAAGGCTTCGCATTTATTGCCTAAAAGTGAAAAAGCGAGGTCTGAATTGATGATAATGCCTGTACTTTTGGAATTATTGCATCAAAATAATTATTCATTTACTATTTTTTCGGGCGAAAATTTAGAGGCAGATTCTTCTATGGGTTTGAATGGTGAATGTGATTTTATATTGAGCAAAGGCGAAAAATCTTATACTATTCAAGCACCGATTTTTGCGTTGGTTGAGGCAAAACAAAATATTATCGAAAATAGTTTGGGGCAATGTGTGGCACAAATGGTGGGTGCTGAAATATTTAATCAAATAGAAAATCAAGTTATTTCCTGCATATACGGCTGTGTGAGCAATGGCTCGGAATGGCAATTTTTGCGTTTGGAAAATAAAGTGGTCAGTATTGATGATAGGATTTATTTTTTCAATGAATTAGAATATATTTTAGGAATTTTACAAATAATCATCGATCATTCTTTGAAAATGCCAAGTTAATGGATAAAAAAATGCCAAAGAAAGTGAAATAATCTTTCTTTGGCTTTGAAAAAAATCCAATTTTTTGGTTCGATTAAATTTAAAAAAAAGAGTTTGCAACCTACAATTTTTTTAAATAAGTTTCAATTCCACTTTCGTTTCTGCAAATATACAAAATAAATAAACTGAAAAATAAATAAAAAAAATATTTTTTTAAATTTTTTTACAATTTTTTTAAATAATGAAAACTTTTTTAAATAAATTTCGTTATATATAAAAACAACATAAAAGTATGATAAAAGAATTGATAGGATTTATGAAAAGTCTCGATGAAGACTTTAAAAGTTTGGGAGCGAAATCTAAAGAAGGCTTACACATTTTTTTGCAAATAAAAGAAAATGGTGAAAATATCTATTTAGATTTAGAAAATATTCAATACGAAAGATATACCGTAAAAATATCTGAAACCAATTTTTTGGAAAAGTGTAAAGCTTTACAAACAAATTCTTGGTGTATTGACACCAATAAATGTTTTGATTTGCCTACTAAAGCTATTCAATCTTGTTCGCCCTATTCTGTGGGCTTCAAAAGAGAACATTTAGATGGTGGCGAAAAGTATGCTGAAAATAAAAAAAATAAAAAACGTCAGGTTGATGAAAGATTTGGTGATTATTTTGCCAAAAGTTTTAAATTATTGAAAACTGAGGAGGAAAAACAAAAGTACGAAGTTTTTAAAGGATTTTTTACTCAAAAAAATTATGAAGATGTATTGAAAAAAATTGAACAAGATTTTATCTCAAAAAATCAGTCAATTGATGAAGAAATAAATCTTATAAAAAATCAACAAAGTCAATCAAAAGATAAAGATTTTGTAAAAAATCTAAAAACAAAAATTGATGATTTGGAGAAAAAGAAAGAAACTTCAAAGATGTTAAGTGATAGTGATTATATTATTTTTTATCTTGATGAACCTCTGGAAAAATACAAAGAGGCGCATCAAAAATATTTATTCAACAACTTATTTAATACTTCGGAGGACACAACTAAGCCCGATGAAAATGGAGAAATATTTGGGACAAGTGGTTTTTTTAATGGATTTAATATAAAAAAACCACTATTGATACATCAAACGGCAACATTTGATATTTCAAACAGAATTTCGAGCAAAGAAGCAAGGTTATTATATGAATTTGAGCAAATTCTTCCAAGAAAAGTTTTGCCTAATCCATTGCCGTTGTTTATTTTCAAAGAAGAATTATTGTTGGAATCTATTGGAATTATTAAAGAAAATATCAATAAAATTGGTTATAAAGAAATTATCGAAGAACTTTATAAAACCCATAAAGATGATATTGGAGATTATTATTTATTATTTTACCAAAATACAAAAGATGGTTTGATATTCAAAGATTTTGATTTTGTATCAAAATTCGAATATGAATTGAAAGACGAAAATAATGAAAATTGGGAAATTCAAAACCTTTTTGAAGTTAATGAATATAACAAAAAAGAGTTAAAACCAAATATAAAAATCGATAATATTTTTCATTTAGAATCATCAGTTTTTAATTATTTGATTGGTGATAAATATAAAAAAATAGACTATTTTGGTGATTTGGATAGTAAAAGTTATGAAAAAATGGAAAATACTTTTTTGCTTTTTTCTAAATATCGCAAAGGAGTATATGATTTTGTTTATAAATCAAAAAAAACAACTATTCAGGAAAAAGTATTTAGTGAAATGGTTTTTTTAGGTATCAAAGATAACTTAAAACAAGGAGAAATCTATAGAATCAAAGAAAAACTAAATATTTGGTTTAGTTTATACGAAAAATTTAATCTTAATTTTAATATAACGCAAGAAAAAACAATGGCAAGTAAACTTAAAGAATATCAACAATTTGTTGAGGAATTGGCAGAAAATAAAGCCAATATTGATGAGGTAAGTGCAGAGCAATTTGCATTCGCAGCAGGACAAGTAATTTATTACATTTTCAAAAAAAGTAACTCAGATGATACAAGTTACCAACGATTAGAACCATATTTGCAACAATCTACCTGTGAAGGAATAAAAAAAGCCATCGCTAATGACTTTGCAAAATATAAGCACGAAAATTATTCTGGTAGATTTCAATTTGCCGCTGCTTTTGTGTTGAGTTATCAATCAAATGCAAATATGAAACATTTACTACCTGAAATATTGGCAGGAGTTTTTGCTAATAACCAACTTTACCCTATTGCTAAAGAAAAAAATAATAATCAATAAAATTTAAAAACGTTTTAATTTAAAAAAAATATGAGTAATTCATTTAAAAACCGTGTTTTTGGCTGTGCCATTATCAAGTCTATCAATTCAAATTATAATGCG
This sequence comes from Cytophagales bacterium, assembly GCA_013298075.1. Classification (GTDB taxonomy): domain Bacteria; phylum Bacteroidota; class Bacteroidia; order Cytophagales; family Microscillaceae; genus RDXZ01. Next base: position 28,782 of record JAAFJG010000017.1, read on the forward strand.
GATTTTTCGCATCAGCCTCGAACTTTACCCAATGGCGTTGTGTATGCCACAGATAAAGCCTTAAAATATTCTATCAGAAATTTTTGGAAAAATGCTTTAAACGAAAAAATATTTTATTTCAAAAGCCTTGACGATAAAATGTTGCCAAGAACTCTGGACGAAACTTATGAAAAACATTTTGGTAAAATGGTTGATGAAAAAGATAAAAATAAGTTGCGTTTTGATGTACTAAAAAATATTTTGTCTTGTCTTGATGTGCGTTTGTTTGGAGGTACTTATGCAGGAAAAACTAATATTTCTTTGCATGGAACTACTCAAATTACACACGGCATAAATTGTTTTGCTGAAAATGTGATTTATTCTGAACAAATTATGTCACCATTCAAAAATTCATCTGACAAAAGTGCTGATAGTACACAAACAACGCTTGGCTCGCAATCAAAATTACAAGAGGGACATTATGTGCATCATTTTTCGGTTAATCCAAAAAATATTGAAGAAGATGCTATCAGAACAAAAGTCGAAGGTTTGAGCCATGATGACATCGATAAACTCAAACAAGGTTTACGCAAAGGTGTGAGTTATTATGACTCGTCGGCTAAGGCAGGGACTGAAAATGAATTGTTACTTTGGGTACAACTCAAAGAAGACTCTAAAATGGTGTTGCCTTCTTTTGTAGAATTGGTTAAGGTGGGAGAAGATAGAAAAATTGATTTATCAAAAATCAAAAATTTATTATCAAAAGACCATATCAAATCTGAAATAGAAATGATAGAATTGTATTATTCATCAAGCGTTACTGAGGTGATTAATGTGCCTGAAAATGTAAAAATAATCGAATTATAAATTAAATTCATCAAATCTACAAAGCCTGAAAACTTTGTAGATTTTAATTCAAAAAAAATAATGAAAAAACTTATTTCTATAGATTTAAAGGCTAATTTTGGGTTTTTCCGCAAACCTGATACAAATGTAGGTATCAATCTTTCTTATAATATGTTGCATAAACCTGTTTTATTAGGTATTTTAGGAGCAATTATTGGCTTAGATGGATACAAAAATTTGCGTGAAATGCCAGATTATTATCAAAAATTAGAAGGCATCAAAATTGGTATCGAACCACTTGATCACGAAAAGGGAAATTTTACAAAAACAAACATCAAATATTCGAATACTATTGGTTATGCGAATAAAAATGCTACTTATTTGACAGAAGAAGCAACTTTGGTATGTCCTGCATATCGTTGTTATCTTTTGTTAGAAGTAGATAATAATGAATATCATCAAAAAATATATCACTATTTGCAGAGTTCGAAAGCAGAATATTTACCTTATTTTGGTAAAAATGAATTTTATGTTTCTTGGGTAAATGAAAATAATACCTTTCAAGAATATGAATTTGAAGAAGATAAAAAACCAGAAAATTCTTTTTCAATCAAAACATTGTTTCATAAAAAAGATGAAATTATAAAAACTAAAACAGAAGAGCCATTATTTGATTATCTTTCATATAATAAAAAAGATATTTATTTATATTTTGAAAACTTACCTTTAGGTTTTGATACTGTTTTATTTCAATATAAATTAGGAAATTTTGTTTTTTCTACTTTTAATCTTGTCAAAGAAGCTACGATTGATAACTTATATTTCTTAAAAAACCAAAATTATTATGTCCAATTATTATAAAACCATCAAAAAATTGTTAGCTAAAACGCCCAACTTGAGTAGTTTTTTGAAACAATTTGATAGTTATTATGCGCATACAAGCCCTCATAAAAAGCCTGAAACATTGGCAGAACATACTGAATTAGTGCAAAAAAAATTTGAAGAATTGTGTGAAATACATTTTTTAGATGATGTGATTGATGCAATGATTCATCATTTTGTAGAAAATAATTTTACTCAAAAAGATAAACATACAGAAATAGGCAATTTTATAAAAAAATTGTTTGTAAATGTGGTCGTTTTTCACGATTTTGGTAAAATCAATGTCAATTTTCAGGCAAATGCTGATAAAATGAATAACAAATTTTTCAAAGAAATTAGTAATTACGTTTTAAAAACACATCACTCAGAGTTGGGTGCTTATTTGTTTATTATAAATCATATAGAAAATGATGATATTTCTATTTTGGTGAAAGATATAACCAACGCTAAACTTATTTTTTCGTTTTTGGTATTGGTGTTTTCCTATCCAATTTTTAAACATCATTCTAAATATTTGAATAATGAAATAGAAAAAAAAATTTCTTTTGACCGAACAAAAGTAGATGAATTAGCCAAATATATTGATTGTTATCAATTTAAAATCAATCCCGAAATTCCTAAAAAAATCAATCTTGTATTAAAAAATACTTTTGACGCTGCAAAAAGTGAGCAAAGCCGAAATAATATCAAAAATGGTTTTGATTTGTATAATTTGGTTCGATTAAGTTTTTCGTTACTTACTGCTTCTGATTTTTTGGCTTCAGGCGAGTATATGAATGATATAAAAATAAAAGATTTTGGAGTTTTGAGTAGAGAAAAAATAAATATTATTTTTGAAAATATACAAAAAACAAAAGAATATAACAAAAATACGTATCAAAAATTAGAAAACTATCAATTTTCAACACTTAATTTGGTTAGTAATGATAATTTGAATCAACTTAGAGAGCAAATGACTATCGAAGTAATACAAAATATCAGAAAAAATAAAGATAAAAATCTTTTCTATATCGAAGCACCTACAGGCGGAGGAAAAACAAATTTATCTATGGTTGCGACTGCAGAATTACTAAAAAATGGCGAAAAATTGAATAAAGTTTTTTATGTATTTCCGTTTACAACGCTTATCACTCAAACACATCAAGCCATTATTGAAACATTAGGTTTGGATAATAATGAAGTGGTGCAGTTACATTCGAGAGCAAGTTTTGAAACAAAACAAGCAACAGACGATATCAATAATGAAGGAGAGGCGGAATATGGTATAAAAAAGAAAAATTATATCGATAATTTATTTGTCAATTATCCTTTTTGTTTGCTTACTCATATCAAATTTTTTGATATACTGAAAACAAATGAAAAAGAAACTAATTATTTATTGCATCGATTGGCAAATTCTGTGGTTGTGATAGATGAATTGCAATCGTATAACCCAAGCCAATGGGACAAAATAATTTATTTTATCCGACAATATGCGCATTTTTATAACATTAAATTTATTTTGATGTCTGCTACTTTGCCCAAATTGGATAAACTAAGAGGCGCAGAAAATAAAACAAATGATTTTGTTTATTTATTAGAAAATGCCAAAGAAAAATATTTTACCAATCCTAATTTTTCTCAAAGAGTAAATTTTAGATTTGATTTATTTGAGAATAAAAATATTGAATTGAATGAATTGGCTGATTTATTAGTAGAAAAATCAAAACAATATGCTCAAAAAGATTTTGGAAAATATAAACCTAAAAATAGTGTTTATACTGTGATTGAATTTATTTTTAAAAAATCTGCTACTGATTTTTATAAAATAATAAACGAGAAACAAGCAAATGAACCATTTTTTGATGAAATTTTTGTGCTTTCAGGGACGGTTTTGGAGCATAGGCGTAAATATATTATCAATTATTTAAAAAATATTGACAATCGAAAAACTAAAATACTTTTGATAACTACGCAGGTCGTGGAAGCGGGTGTGGACATCGATATGGATTTAGGTTTTAAAAATTCGTCTTTGATTGATAGCGATGAACAACTTGCGGGACGTATCAATCGAAATGTGAATAAAAAAGAATGTGAACTATATATTTTTAATCATAATGAGCCTTCTGTGATTTATGGCACAGATAAAAGGTATAAAATAACCAAAGAAAAAATAAATCAAAATGATTATGAAGATATTTTGAGGAATAAAAACTTTGATAAATTGTATAATTTGGTTTTGGAAGGCATCGAAAAATGGAATAATACAGACTTTGCTATTGGTTTGGAAAAATATGAAGGTAGAATCAAAAACTTATATTTTGATGATGTCAATCAAAATTTTAGGTTGATAGAACAACAAAATTTATCTGTTTTTGTGCCGTTATCTATTGTGATTGTTAATAATTTTTCAGAAAATGAGTTGTTTTTTTTAAAAGAAGCAAACATTATATCGGTTACGGATATATGTGTGGAAGGAAGTCGAGTTTTTGATTTTTATATTGAATTGATTGAAAATAAACAATCTGATTTTATCAATAGAAAAATAGAGTTAAAAATTTTACAAGCGATTATGTCAAAATATATATTTTCTTTGTTTGATGATAGCAAAGGAAAAACACGAAAACAATTAATTTGTTTTGCTGATATTGAAAAAATAAATAACAATTTTCAAAAACATAGTATCAACGATGGAACTACGTACGGTTTTATTTATTTATCACGTTATAAAGAAATTTATGATGAAATTTCTGGTTTAGATGTTACTCAATTTGATTGTACTGATAATTGTATTTTATGAAAAATATAACTGCTTCGATGATGAACATATTTCGTGCTTGTAAGCGTGAATTATGGTTACACTTCCATAACGTAAATATGGAACAAACCTCTGATATTGTCTATGAAGGCAAATTGATTGGAGAAACAACTTATACACAAAGACCTGAAAAATATACAGAAGTTGAAATTTCTGTTGGTTATTTGGATATGAATTTGAATGCTAAGATTGATTTTTATGATGCCAAAAATAAAATAGTACACGAGGTAAAAAAATCTGACAAACTTGAGCATGCGCATATTGCACAAGTCAAATTTTATTTATATTTATTAGAAAAAAATGGCGTACAAGGTTGTAAAGGCACTTTAGAATATCCAAAACTAAAACAAACGCATCATATTGAGGAGTTGAATGAGGTTGATAAAAAAGAAATTGAAACTTGGATTTTGGAAATTAAGGCTATATTGGAACAAAAAAAATGTCCTGAATTGGTCAAAAAAACGTATTGTAAATCTTGTTCTTATCACGATTTTTGTTTTATAGGAGAATGAAAGCATATTATTTATTTAACGAAGGTCGTATCTCAAGAAAAGATAACACCTTAAAATTTGTGCCTACCGATGCTGAAGGCAAAGTAGGAGATGCCAAATATATTCCGATTGAGGATATAGAAACTTTGTACGCTTTTGGAGCGTTGGATATGAATAGTGCTATGCTTAATTTTTTGGGCAAAAATAATATTCCTGTTCATTTTTTTGATTATTATGAGCATTATACGGGTTCGTTTATGCCTAAAGAATATTTACTTTCGGGGAAAGTACATATTGCTCAAACAAAATCTTATATTTACAACAAAAAAAGGTTGCGTATTGCCCAAAAATTAATATTGGGTGCGGGTGCGAATATGCTTAAAAATTTGAAGTATTATAACAATCGAGAGAAAGATGTGCAGTTGCAAATTGATAGGATTGAAAGTTATGTTACTTCGGTAGAAAATGCGTTTGTGGAGTCGCCTACGCATAAAGTGGTAGAATCTGTGAATGAATTGATGGGTTTGGAAGGCAATATTCGTCAGACTTATTATGAGGCTTTTGATGTGATTATCAATAATTTTGAGATGGGCAATCGCACCAAACAACCGCCTTCGAATGAAATAAATGCGTTAATTTCTTTTGGCAATATGGTTTGTTATACGCTTTGTCTTGACCAGATTTATCATACACAATTAAATCCTACGATTAGTTTTTTGCATGAGCCGGGTGAGCGTAGGTATTCGTTGGCGTTAGATTTGGCGGAGATTTTTAAGCCTATTTTGGTGGATAGATTGATTTTTAGTTTGTTGAATAAAAAGCAAATTCAGGCTAAAGATTTTGATAAAAAGTTGAATAGTTGTTTATTGAAAGAGTCGGGTAGAAAAATATTTATGAAAGCGTGGGACGAAAAATTGAAAGAAACTATTAAACATAGGACTTTGAATAAGCAGGTGAGTTATAAATATTTGGTGCGTTTGGAATGTTATAAATTGGTGAAACATATTTTGAAAATTGATGTGTATAAACCTTTTAAAATTTGGTGGTAGTTTTAAAATTTATTATTATGTACGTAATTTTGGTGTATGATTGTGGCGAAAAGCGGGTTGTAAAAATGCTCAAACTTTGTCGTGTGTATCTTAATTGGATACAAAATTCTGTTTTTGAGGGCGAGATAACGGAGGTAAAATTGAAGGAATTGATTGAAAAAGCGAAAGTTTTTATGGATCAGGATGAGGATAGTTTGATTATTTTTAAGAGCCGAGATGAAAAATGGTTGCATAAAGAAGTGATTGGGAAAGAAAAAAATGGGTTAGATAATTTTATTTGAAAGTTGTCAAGGATTTATTTTTTATTATTTTTGTTTACTTTTTGGTTGTTTTTATTTTTTATTTTTTTTAAGTGTCTGATATTCAATGTGTTATAAAGTCGTCAAAGGTGGGGGTAAATCTTATTATTAAACATTGACGACTTTTTTATGTTTTTTTGGTCAAAAAGTTTGCGTTTGTGCTATTTAAACCTTATTTTTGCAACGACTTTTAATCGAACCACTTTTGGAATTGAAACAAGCAATGAAAGTAATGCAAGATGATGCACAAGGTACTTTTAATCGAACCACTTTTGGAATTGAAACTTCAAATCAGTTTCTAATCGAGATAATTGCCTTACCTTTTAATCGAACCACTTTTGGAATTGAAACTTTGTTTTTATTGATATTTTTAAATAGTCATCTTTACTTTTAATCGAACCACTTTTGGAATTGAAACGCCAATCTAATAAATCAGAAAGGCTTTTATTAAATGCTTTTAATCGAACCACTTTTGGAATTGAAACTCTATATTGAAAAGTATATAACCTTCTGCCTCATCTCTTTTAATCGAACCACTTTTGGAATTGAAACAAGTTATTTATAACAAGCCTAATATTTTACCTGACACTTTTAATCGAACCACTTTTGGAATTGAAACGCATTATATGACAAAGGAATATCAAAACGCATTGCACTTTTAATCGAACCACTTTTGGAATTGAAACAAGAATGATATAATATATTCTTTTGTGATTTTGCCCGCTTTTAATCGAACCACTTTTGGAATTGAAACATGTATTCTAAAAACTCTAATGTAGTTAAGTCTTTTGCTTTTAATCGAACCACTTTTGGAATTGAAACTAGTCTTCTTTACCAATAATAGTAACTGCATTCATTCTTTTAATCGAACCACTTTTGGAATTGAAACATATCAAATATAGAGATGCAAATAAGAACTTTAAACTTTTAATCGAACCACTTTTGGAATTGAAACAAAGGAATTTTATTAGTATTATTTTTAATTTCTCCTCTTTTAATCGAACCACTTTTGGAATTGAAACATATCTAAAAATGTATAGTGTTCGTTTATAAATTCACTTTTAATCGAACCACTTTTGGAATTGAAACAGAGTTATTTTCACGCTGTTTTATGCCCAGCATATCTTTTAATCGAACCACTTTTGGAATTGAAACTCTATCAAAAAAGACGTAAAAAATGAAAAAGATGTTTCTTTTAATCGAACCACTTTTGGAATTGAAACATTCTTTGCTAATTTTCAAACAACCTATTGCTGATTCTTTTAATCGAACCACTTTTGGAATTGAAACAACTCTTTCATATCTTTAAACCTGCCTGTATATAAGCTTTTAATCGAACCACTTTTGGAATTGAAACTAATTTTGTTTAATATTTTCTATACCTTTTTGTAATCTTTTAATCGAACCACTTTTGGAATTGAAACGACTCCTCCAAAGGCACATTTACACCTTTTGTCCACTTTTAATCGAACCACTTTTGGAATTGAAACAAATTTGGTAAGTATTGTGTATTTTCTTGTTTTTTGCTTTTAATCGAACCACTTTTGGAATTGAAACGTCTTTGATTGATTTAGGTATTTCTAAAAATAGTTACTTTTAATCGAACCACTTTTGGAATTGAAACAACGTGTTATCTAATACATCTGCATTTGTATTTTCTCTTTTAATCGAACCACTTTTGGAATTGAAACTTTGTTGTTTAAGGCTAAAAAGTGAGCAGCAGGCAGGCTTTTAATCGAACCACTTTTGGAATTGAAACATTTTTCAGCGTACAACTCTCTTAATCTTGCCGTTGCTTTTAATCGAACCACTTTTGGAATTGAAACCTTTGTAACCAACTCAAATAAACCTTAAACGGCACTTTTAATCGAACCACTTTTGGAATTGAAACTTTGGAGCCACGCAATTTTGCCGAGTTATCCACACTCTTTTAATCGAACCACTTTTGGAATTGAAACATTCTAATTTTTTTCTGAGTAAAGCTAACTCCTCCTTTTAATCGAACCACTTTTGGAATTGAAACAACTCTTTATAGTTTTTCCTGTTGCAACCTTACCTTCTTTTAATCGAACCACTTTTGGAATTGAAACAAATCTTTTCTTAGTATTGTATCTAATTTGCGTTTTCTTTTAATCGAACCACTTTTGGAATTGAAACACTGCTTTTTCAATATTTTTATCATATATAAATTCTCTTTTAATCGAACCACTTTTGGAATTGAAACGCAAGTGTTTTCTCTGTAAAACTTTCCGCGACGGAGGCTTTTAATCGAACCACTTTTGGAATTGAAACATTTTAACGCAAAGATATAAAGAATATTTTATGCTCTTTTAATCGAACCACTTTTGGAATTGAAACAGGATAAAAGCATTTCCTCCTGTCAAAGTAGCAATTCTTTTAATCGAACCACTTTTGGAATTGAAACCCACCACTTGCGCCCGCAACGCCTGTTGGTGGTGTTCTTTTAATCGAACCACTTTTGGAATTGAAACTGAATTGCTTGAAAATAGAACAGAATTAGAAACCTCACTTTTAATCGAACCACTTTTGGAATTGAAACGTTTGTCTTGCCAAGTAAATATATTTCCGAAATCGAACTTTTAATCGAACCACTTTTGGAATTGAAACATTTTTGTAATTCTGTATCTGTCAAAAAATTGCCTTCTCTTTTAATCGAACCACTTTTGGAATTGAAACTTTATTTTACGAAACCCTTTTTTTATTGTTTTGGCTCTTTTAATCGAACCACTTTTGGAATTGAAACGCAGTTGCCAAAGTGAATTTTCCTTTGCGAACTATTCTTTTAATCGAACCACTTTTGGAATTGAAACTTTTCTCCATCCTGTTTTCAATTTGTTTAGACAAATACTTTTAATCGAACCACTTTTGGAATTGAAACTAACTATTTTAGTTTATCTTTAATTTTTTTTGGTAACTTTTAATCGAACCACTTTTGGAATTGAAACGGCTGATAATAAAAAAATAAAACTCTACAAAGAAAACTTTTAATCGAACCACTTTTGGAATTGAAACTGTATTTGTATTGTTTTGATATTTTTCCTGCCTTTCTTTTAATCGAACCACTTTTGGAATTGAAACCCGCCTGTTTTCACCTTCCGCTTTGAGTACACGGCTTTTAATCGAACCACTTTTGGAATTGAAACGTGGCGGACAGATTGCAGTCAATAATTCTATTATACTTTTAATCGAACCACTTTTGGAATTGAAACTTTTCCTATGGTTTCAAAGCACCAAACAACGAAAACTTTTAATCGAACCACTTTTGGAATTGAAACATTATTTCAAGCAGTTTATCAATTTGATTGTTCATCTTTTAATCGAACCACTTTTGGAATTGAAACTTCTTTTTGCCCAAATTATATGATCTGCATAAAAAAACTTTTAATCGAACCACTTTTGGAATTGAAACATTGATGAATTATTACGACCTGCTTTGTCTGCATCACTTTTAATCGAACCACTTTTGGAATTGAAACGGTGAAACGTCTATGGATTTATTGCCCATTACTTCTTTTAATCGAACCACTTTTGGAATTGAAACAACATTTTTTGATAAAAATTACTAAGATTTTTCATACTTTTAATCGAACCACTTTTGGAATTGAAACTTTTTTACAAAAAGAACGGCGTTTGGCAATTCAATACTTTTAATCGAACCACTTTTGGAATTGAAACTTATCTACTAAAATACTTCCTTGTATCATTTTTATTCTTTTAATCGAACCACTTTTGGAATTGAAACTTTTTGCCTTCTTCTTGGATATAGTTTTCTTTTCCTACTTTTAATCGAACCACTTTTGGAATTGAAACAATTTTCAGGGCAAACATTGAAAAGAAAAATTTGAACTTTTAATCGAACCACTTTTGGAATTGAAACAGTACTACCTATATGGTAGCGACCAAATAGTTGTACTTTTAATCGAACCACTTTTGGAATTGAAACTATATTACTTGTTTTTCAAGTTCAATGATTTTTTTCTTTTAATCGAACCACTTTTGGAATTGAAACTTTTGTGCTTTTAATTTTTTTTCTTTAGCACGTTTTCTTTTAATCGAACCACTTTTGGAATTGAAACAATATTTTCTTTGTTCAAGGCTCAGTTTAGCCCACGCTTTTAATCGAACCACTTTTGGAATTGAAACATTCCTCGCATACCTGTTTGTTTATTCATATTTTCCTTTTAATCGAACCACTTTTGGAATTGAAACCTTGGTAGATATTCTTCACAAGTAGTTACTACGCCACTTTTAATCGAACCACTTTTGGAATTGAAACATATTTTCCATTTTTATTTTGATTTTACATCTCGCCTCTTTTAATCGAACCACTTTTGGAATTGAAACATCAATTTATTACTTAACTTTGCTTTGTGGTGATACACTTTTAATCGAACCACTTTTGGAATTGAAACTTCCATTCAATCCTAACACTTCATTATGTGTTTTGACTTTTAATCGAACCACTTTTGGAATTGAAACGAACTAATTGAAAATGTGAAAAATGGTATTTATAAACTTTTAATCGAACCACTTTTGGAATTGAAACCTCGAATATTTGAAAGCAGATAAGCCTTTTTTCTCGACTTTTAATCGAACCACTTTTGGAATTGAAACACCTCTACAATATTACCCGTAGAAATATTGAATACTCTTTTAATCGAACCACTTTTGGAATTGAAACAGCGTTTTAAGGCTGTTTTTTATGTAGGATTTAAAACTTTTAATCGAACCACTTTTGGAATTGAAACATTATTTGCGTAAAACGGTGCTGTAAGTAGGTTTTGTCTTTTAATCGAACCACTTTTGGAATTGAAACAAAATTGAGAGGAGCGGAAATAAGGCGTGTTGTTCCCCTTTTAATCGAACCACTTTTGGAATTGAAACTAAGTTTTGGGAGATGTTGGAGTATTTATTTGCAACTTTTAATCGAACCACTTTTGGAATTGAAACGTTACAGAAAATTCAGGCACTTCCAACATCAGACAACTTTTAATCGAACCACTTTTGGAATTGAAACACGATGATGCTATTGATTTAAACGATAGTATTATTCTTTTAATCGAACCACTTTTGGAATTGAAACATTCTGTCTTCCTGTACAAATGTTTGGCTTAACGGCTTTTAATCGAACCACTTTTGGAATTGAAACAGAAAGAACAAACAGCAGGCGAACTAACATTTGTTTCTTTTAATCGAACCACTTTTGGAATTGAAACCATTTTGGCAGTATTCCTGCCGAACTTTTGGTGTAACTTTTAATCGAACCACTTTTGGAATTGAAACAGCATTAGGCTCCAGTTAATACTAATTTAGATTTACTTTTAATCGAACCACTTTTGGAATTGAAACAATAGATTTGGTTAAAATTCCTGCTGATATTATTTCCTTTTAATCGAACCACTTTTGGAATTGAAACCACAATGGAAAAAAGACAATGAAAATAGGAGCGTGACTTTTAATCGAACCACTTTTGGAATTGAAACGACGAAGCAAGGCGTTTATTGATAAATGAAATTCTAACTTTTAATCGAACCACTTTTGGAATTGAAACAACGTTTCATATAGTAAACTTACATTAGTAGTCTTCTTTTAATCGAACCACTTTTGGAATTGAAACGGGCGACAAGTGGCAGAATTTGAAGGACAAGAAGGCCTTTTAATCGAACCACTTTTGGAATTGAAACTACATTTTTGAAGTTATTAAATCATTTCTTTTCTCCTTTTAATCGAACCACTTTTGGAATTGAAACAAAAAGAAAACGAAAAATTGGCAAATGATCCTGCTGCTTTTAATCGAACCACTTTTGGAATTGAAACCCGCATCAGCAGTAGGTTCAAATGCCTGTTTGAAACTTTTAATCGAACCACTTTTGGAATTGAAACAAGAATTGGGTTTGAGATTAAAAGAATTAGCACCTGCTTTTAATCGAACCACTTTTGGAATTGAAACTTGTCTTTTTTCCATTGTGCGATATATTGCTTTAACCTTTTAATCGAACCACTTTTGGAATTGAAACGTGATTTGAGATTTCAAATCATTCATTGATGTTTCCACTTTTAATCGAACCACTTTTGGAATTGAAACCGAAAATTTTAAAGAAAAGATTTTAAAAATTGAAACTTTTAATCGAACCACTTTTGGAATTGAAACTTTGATGTGATAAAAGTTGGTGAAAGTGTTGATATAACTTTTAATCGAACCACTTTTGGAATTGAAACGAAATAAAAAAATAATTGAAAGATACGAATTGTTAACTTTTAATCGAACCACTTTTGGAATTGAAACGGGATTAAATTATACAACAAACCTACATTATCAGAACTTTTAATCGAACCACTTTTGGAATTGAAACTTGGTTTCCTTGTAAGGCTGTCCAATTATTCGTAACTTTTAATCGAACCACTTTTGGAATTGAAACGGCAAACTTTCTACATTCCTTGTAGAACTACTCACACTTTTAATCGAACCACTTTTGGAATTGAAACAATTGTGCAAATTACTACCAAAATTACGATTAAAACTTTTAATCGAACCACTTTTGGAATTGAAACCTAATAATCTACAACTATTCGTTTCATCTTTGTTATCTTTTAATCGAACCACTTTTGGAATTGAAACTATTCTAATAAATATCTATAAATATGTGTTTGCAACCTTTTAATCGAACCACTTTTGGAATTGAAACATTTGTATTTTTTGAGAGTTTATTATTTCTCTCAACTTTTAATCGAACCACTTTTGGAATTGAAACTTATTGGGAATTGATACCCATATGAATAACGCATTGCCTTTTAATCGAACCACTTTTGGAATTGAAACCTTTGATTAAAATTATAATTTGTAATTACATTAGATTCTTTTAATCGAACCACTTTTGGAATTGAAACGTAGGAATAAGCAAATTATTATTGCTATTGTTGTCACTTTTAATCGAACCACTTTTGGAATTGAAACAAAATAATAAGATTTTTTACCATTTCCGCAGGAATCTTTTAATCGAACCACTTTTGGAATTGAAACGAGCCACCACCTGTTAAACTTGTTCCTAATAACATCTTTTAATCGAACCACTTTTGGAATTGAAACTCTTCTTCGATTTCTTCCTGTTCTTTTTTGGTTTTTCTTTTAATCGAACCACTTTTGGAATTGAAACAAGATTTGATTAAAATTGCTTTCAATCAAATTTCTACTTTTAATCGAACCACTTTTGGAATTGAAACCCAAAAAAGCAAAGATTGATATTCGATATATTTTACTTTTAATCGAACCACTTTTGGAATTGAAACATAGTTTAGGTTATCATTCGGAAGGCAATTTTTATGCTTTTAATCGAACCACTTTTGGAATTGAAACTTTTTATAATGCTGTGCTAATACAAGCCCCAAACGCTTTTAATCGAACCACTTTTGGAATTGAAACGACAAAATAAATTTTTTTATAAATTTTATTGTATGACTTTTAATCGAACCACTTTTGGAATTGAAACATGTGCTTCTTTGAGTATTTTGAACATTGGCACTGCTGCTTTTAATCGAACCACTTTTGGAATTGAAACCCTTTTCCATTGTCATAGTACACTTTATTGAAAGACTTTTAATCGAACCACTTTTGGAATTGAAACATTTGTGATATTAAAGAAAATGAGCCTGACCTAACTTTTAATCGAACCACTTTTGGAATTGAAACGTCGTTCCCGCCAACCCTAATTCTAAACTTCCTAATCTTTTAATCGAACCACTTTTGGAATTGAAACCAAATTTTTGAAAGATAAATCTATGGAACAAACATTACTTTTAATCGAACCACTTTTGGAATTGAAACTTTAAGACTTCTTCTGGGTTATCGAATACGTCTTTTCTTTTAATCGAACCACTTTTGGAATTGAAACGGGATTTTACCTCTTTTTTTCCAAACTCTTTTTGTTCTTTTAATCGAACCACTTTTGGAATTGAAACATCGATAAACAATATAAAATATATAATTCTGAATTCTTTTAATCGAACCACTTTTGGAATTGAAACAAAATTGATTGATTTATTGATTGAACAAATCAATAACTTTTAATCGAACCACTTTTGGAATTGAAACTGTTTTTTGATTTGCTCCAAATCCGCCTGTTTCCCTTTTAATCGAACCACTTTTGGAATTGAAACGAATTTGAATTATCTGTATTTAAAGCCTGATTAGTAGCTTTTAATCGAACCACTTTTGGAATTGAAACTAACATTTGAACCCCTTCTGAGGCTCTTTGATATTCTTTTAATCGAACCACTTTTGGAATTGAAACAAAATGGACCGGTATGCAGTTTTTGAGCGTAGTATTACTTTTAATCGAACCACTTTTGGAATTGAAACAAAAATTTGCTAATTTTAATAGCGAATTTGAGATGTCTTTTAATCGAACCACTTTTGGAATTGAAACAGTAGATTTAGTCAAAATGCCTGCTGATATTATTTCACTTTTAATCGAACCACTTTTGGAATTGAAACTCTTTTTTATTTTTTTCTAATTCGATTTTTTCCTTCTTTTAATCGAACCACTTTTGGAATTGAAACTTTTTTTTGTAAACGCAAAAATACTACAAATATTTTCTTTTAATCGAACCACTTTTGGAATTGAAACTAATTTGTCAAAAGAATTTCAGTGTTGCGATTTGCTCTTTTAATCGAACCACTTTTGGAATTGAAACGAAATACAACTTTGGGATTGGTTTACTATTGCTGGATCTTTTAATCGAACCACTTTTGGAATTGAAACAAATAACGTATTACAATATAATGTTATTTTACCTATCTTTTAATCGAACCACTTTTGGAATTGAAACCGTCAAAATTAAAAAGTTCAGATGTGATTGACATACTTTTAATCGAACCACTTTTGGAATTGAAACTTTTGTTAGTATTTATCCAAAAATATCGATTTGTACTTTTAATCGAACCACTTTTGGAATTGAAACTTGTTTCTTTTGCCTGATTCTTGATATTTGATATATTCTTTTAATCGAACCACTTTTGGAATTGAAACTCAGATATACAAGGTTGGATATATTGGGGTAGAATTTCTTTTAATCGAACCACTTTTGGAATTGAAACGGCATTGAATCAACACCAATCACAACATTGTCTTGCTTTTAATCGAACCACTTTTGGAATTGAAACATCAAGAAAGCATCGAAAACAATCTATTTCAATTTCTTTTAATCGAACCACTTTTGGAATTGAAACGGCAAAAGAAACAAAGATTTTACGCCTTATACATTCTTTTAATCGAACCACTTTTGGAATTGAAACAATATACTAAAATATACAATATTTATCAATATCCAACTTTTAATCGAACCACTTTTGGAATTGAAACTTGTCGGTTGCTATGTAAATAGTTTCTTTGTTTTCCTTTTAATCGAACCACTTTTGGAATTGAAACAAACATTAGAGCCGTTGCATCATGGCGCTAGCACAACTTTTAATCGAACCACTTTTGGAATTGAAACCTCGAAGTACAAACAGTCGATGATTTGCGTTATTTCCTTTTAATCGAACCACTTTTGGAATTGAAACAAGTATGTTATGCACACGAGTTGGAGAGATTCGAACTTTTAATCGAACCACTTTTGGAATTGAAACAATTTTGGAAAGGTTGTTACAACATATTGCACAAACCTTTTAATCGAACCACTTTTGGAATTGAAACTATACCTTAAAATCACTTTTGGCAGAATTGCCAATACTTTTAATCGAACCACTTTTGGAATTGAAACTTTTTTTGCAAACATTTTTTTGAGTGTTTTTTGCAGTCTTTTAATCGAACCACTTTTGGAATTGAAACTTTACTACTGCAATAATTGATGTATTTTCAATACACTTTTAATCGAACCACTTTTGGAATTGAAACTTCTTTTTTATAATTTTTAGATACACCTGTGTGTGTCTTTTAATCGAACCACTTTTGGAATTGAAACTTTTGCTTGCCTAATGAATCAGCAACCTCGTCAGCACTTTTAATCGAACCACTTTTGGAATTGAAACTTTTCATTTAACCACAAGTAAACAACTTTGATTTGCTTTTAATCGAACCACTTTTGGAATTGAAACGGGCTTCTGAAAATGTTACCAAATTGAAATTTTTCTTTTAATCGAACCACTTTTGGAATTGAAACGTTATTTTGTAAGTTTTAAAATCTAAAATATCTATACTTTTAATCGAACCACTTTTGGAATTGAAACGGCAATATACTTATTCTATTAGATGCTTCATATATCACTTTTAATCGAACCACTTTTGGAATTGAAACAATACTTGCGTCGTTGGTTTTTGAGGTCGAGTTTGGCTTTTAATCGAACCACTTTTGGAATTGAAACTTAAAAATATTTTGCAAAGCCTTTGGACTTCTATCCACTTTTAATCGAACCACTTTTGGAATTGAAACGCCGAAATATTTGCGTTTGGCTTGGTTACTAACCACCTTTTAATCGAACCACTTTTGGAATTGAAACGCATATTGGTATAGAAGACATAAAACTCGCAAGGTTACTTTTAATCGAACCACTTTTGGAATTGAAACGATGTGGGATATTGATTATTGGTAAAAAATTATATCTTTTAATCGAACCACTTTTGGAATTGAAACGATGTGGGATATTGATTATTGGTAAAAAATTATATTCCTTTTAATCGAACCACTTTTGGAATTGAAACAATTCAACAATATCTAAATTAAACAAAGATTTTACACCTTTTAATCGAACCACTTTTGGAATTGAAACGAATGATATATTCCTTAAAACAATAAAACTTATTGACTTTTAATCGAACCACTTTTGGAATTGAAACAATCGTATGCATACTAAATTAGCAAACTGAAAAGTACTTTTAATCGAACCACTTTTGGAATTGAAACAAATCGGTCTTTTTAAAGTATTCTAAAATTGCGGTCTTTTAATCGAACCACTTTTGGAATTGAAACCTTTTTTATATATACAATTTATGAAACGTTTTATTCTTTTAATCGAACCACTTTTGGAATTGAAACGCTTTTAAAAGCGTTCTTTGTGCTTTGTCTTTTGCGTCTTTTAATCGAACCACTTTTGGAATTGAAACTTGGTTAGCTGTATTAAAAAGGTTTCGTCAAATCTATCTTTTAATCGAACCACTTTTGGAATTGAAACTTTTTTTATTAAAGAAGTGCAAAGGTTTTTAAACCTCTTTTAATCGAACCACTTTTGGAATTGAAACAACCCACCATTAGGTCTCATAAACCATTCCCATTCGCCTTTTAATCGAACCACTTTTGGAATTGAAACTTTTGTGCTTTTTTAATGAATGAATAAACTAAATTAACTTTTAATCGAACCACTTTTGGAATTGAAACTCTGTTCCTCTGAGGACATCTGCATATTCTTCTGTACTTTTAATCGAACCACTTTTGGAATTGAAACACAAGACGCATTAAAAAATGCGTTTGGGTCTGCTTTTCTTTTAATCGAACCACTTTTGGAATTGAAACCGCACAGGGGGGATTATCTGTGTTTGATAATCGTTCTTTTAATCGAACCACTTTTGGAATTGAAACATATGCGTGATAATCACGCCAATACTTCCCACATTATCTTTTAATCGAACCACTTTTGGAATTGAAACCGATAACTATCGCATCGCCAAGAATTCACACAATCCTTTTAATCGAACCACTTTTGGAATTGAAACTTGCCAGATAATCCTGATAACTGAGCAATAGATGCCTTTTAATCGAACCACTTTTGGAATTGAAACTTTTCTTTTTTCCATTGTGCAATATACTGCTTTAACCTTTTAATCGAACCACTTTTGGAATTGAAACATCGATAAACAATATAAAATATATAATTCTGAATTTGCTTTTAATCGAACCACTTTTGGAATTGAAACGCCTACCATAGCACCAAAAGAAGTGCAACCTGTGCTTTTAATCGAACCACTTTTGGAATTGAAACGTTTGATTGTTGGAAGAGATTTGATGCGAATAACAACTTTTAATCGAACCACTTTTGGAATTGAAACTCACATAGACAAAAATGGTAACGCTATTTTGTCATACTTTTAATCGAACCACTTTTGGAATTGAAACTCTTTACGAACTCTGAATGGTATCCCTGTAGACAATGCTTTTAATCGAACCACTTTTGGAATTGAAACGCTTCTTCTTGGGCTTTTAAAATAGCATCTTGCTCTCCTTTTAATCGAACCACTTTTGGAATTGAAACTTCGAGATTTGACTTGTCGCAATTCTTCACTTTTCTCTTTTAATCGAACCACTTTTGGAATTGAAACTTTCTTATTGCTCATATTATTAGCATTCGTTAAGGTCTTTTAATCGAACCACTTTTGGAATTGAAACGTAAATTTAGTAAAAGCGTCTTCTACACTTATAATAACTTTTAATCGAACCACTTTTGGAATTGAAACAAGTAAATGCTTCGTTTTGAGAAATGCCAAATTGCTTCTTTTAATCGAACCACTTTTGGAATTGAAACAGAATTATATAGCCAATAATCTAAATGTAGATTATTCTTTTAATCGAACCACTTTTGGAATTGAAACCAAAAACGATTGCTCCTTTGCGACAAGCAGGTATTCCTTTTAATCGAACCACTTTTGGAATTGAAACAAGAATTTTTTATATCTTCGCCTGCTTGCGTTAGTTTCTTTTAATCGAACCACTTTTGGAATTGAAACATAGTTTAGGGTATCATTCCGAAGGCAATTTTTATCTTTTAATCGAACCACTTTTGGAATTGAAACGTTGTATAACTCAAAGCCTTATCCATCGCATCTTGACTTTTAATCGAACCACTTTTGGAATTGAAACCAAGATAGTATCTAATTTGCGTTTTTTGTCTTTTACGCTTTTAATCGAACCACTTTTGGAATTGAAACAAATAGTCCATTATTTCTTTTGCCTTGTCAATTTCACTTTTAATCGAACCACTTTTGGAATTGAAACTTTCACTAGTAAAACTCTGAAAATCTTTTGTATTTCCCTTTTAATCGAACCACTTTTGGAATTGAAACTTGCAATGCAATAGTTGTATTTGCTAATTGCACATCTTTTAATCGAACCACTTTTGGAATTGAAACAATGAAAACTTTAAAAACTTCGCAAAGTTCTTACCCTTTTAATCGAACCACTTTTGGAATTGAAACAAAGATTTTCCAATATTGAAAACTCGTTGCATCTGCTTTTAATCGAACCACTTTTGGAATTGAAACATGCCAAAAAATGAGCAGCAGGCAGGCTTTTTACCTCCTTTTAATCGAACCACTTTTGGAATTGAAACTTGCCTTAGCGGCAGCACTAACGGCAATAGTTGCCCTTTTAATCGAACCACTTTTGGAATTGAAACTAACTTTTTTGTAAAAGACCGTTTTCCGCAGACACTCTTTTAATCGAACCACTTTTGGAATTGAAACTGCGATATTTTGCATTGAAAATCTTCACAGGTTTTACTTTTAATCGAACCACTTTTGGAATTGAAACGCCCGTTGTAATCGCTCTCTGCATTCGAAAGTTTTGCTTTTAATCGAACCACTTTTGGAATTGAAACAAAATATCGTTATTTTGGCTATCCAAAATACCGCTCTTTTAATCGAACCACTTTTGGAATTGAAACTTGTAAATTCTAAAATGAGTATAGATAGTAAGTCCAGCTTTTAATCGAACCACTTTTGGAATTGAAACAATTTTCCTGTTTCGTCTTTTAAAACGATGTTGGTCTTTTAATCGAACCACTTTTGGAATTGAAACAATAAATGAAAACAAAATTCGCAAAGGCAGTGCGGACTTTTAATCGAACCACTTTTGGAATTGAAACCATATAAGTCTTTATCTGCACTTACATAGCACAAACTTTTAATCGAACCACTTTTGGAATTGAAACTTCCTATTAATTGCATTTCAGAAAACGAAATAAAAGACTTTTAATCGAACCACTTTTGGAATTGAAACTATAACATTGCAGATGTACCAAATAAAGCATTTTCCTTTTAATCGAACCACTTTTGGAATTGAAACGCACTTACATAGCACAAATTTGGCAACGCTTTCACACTTTTAATCGAACCACTTTTGGAATTGAAACGATATTCCAACTCAAACAAAATTCAAAAATCAGCAGCTTTTAATCGAACCACTTTTGGAATTGAAACAAAAACGAAACAGTTACATCTAAAAAAGATTTTTGCCTTTTAATCGAACCACTTTTGGAATTGAAACTTGATAGATATAGTAATTTAATGAAATTACTTTTTTACTTTTAATCGAACCACTTTTGGAATTGAAACCTTTCGATTTGTTTGCGTTGCTCTGCTGTTAAACTTCCTTTTAATCGAACCACTTTTGGAATTGAAACATTTTTACCTGTTTGGTTTTGGCAAATACTCAACTCTTTTAATCGAACCACTTTTGGAATTGAAACAAATCGTAAATCGAAGTTGGCAAAACTCCAGAATACTTTTAATCGAACCACTTTTGGAATTGAAACAAAAAATAAACAAGACAAAGTCTTTGTTTTGGAACTTTTAATCGAACCACTTTTGGAATTGAAACTATTTTTAACTACAATTAATTTTCAATTTAATTTCCTTTTAATCGAACCACTTTTGGAATTGAAACGTTCCTGTTGCATTAGGAACGATTCCTGAATTATTGACTTTTAATCGAACCACTTTTGGAATTGAAACATAAGTGTCATAATCGTAAGGTCTTTCGTATTCAACTTTTAATCGAACCACTTTTGGAATTGAAACATTATTTGCGTAAAACGGTGCTGTAAGTACGTTTTCTTTTAATCGAACCACTTTTGGAATTGAAACTATATAAATATACAAAATATTCTTAAATATTCCAAAACTTTTAATCGAACCACTTTTGGAATTGAAACTTGTGTAGATGTTTGTAAAATAGCAATTTCTTTTTGCTTTTAATCGAACCACTTTTGGAATTGAAACTACAATGTTTTCGAACAAAACTATTGTACCGATTTCTTTTAATCGAACCACTTTTGGAATTGAAACAACTCAAGCCTGTACAAGTCAAAATTAGTCTTTGTCCCTTTTAATCGAACCACTTTTGGAATTGAAACTTTTTGAAATTCATTTTAACGTCTGTAAAATCTTTGTCCTTTTAATCGAACCACTTTTGGAATTGAAACTAATTGGGTCTCTAAAAACCTGCTCAGACTCCTCCAACTTTTAATCGAACCACTTTTGGAATTGAAACTAAGGTCTTTCTATTTCTATTATAGGTTGTTTTTTGACTTTTAATCGAACCACTTTTGGAATTGAAACAATCTAATTCTGCTAATTCTGCATTTTTGCGTTCCTCCTTTTAATCGAACCACTTTTGGAATTGAAACATGATTTGAATGTTGACGATTTGAAAAATAAAGCATCCTTTTAATCGAACCACTTTTGGAATTGAAACAATTAAACAAAGGTAAAGAGCCAAAAAAAGAAAGTCTTTTAATCGAACCACTTTTGGAATTGAAACAAATAACACCCAAATTCCTATACTCAGATAAGAAATCTTTTAATCGAACCACTTTTGGAATTGAAACTTGCGAAAAAAAAGGCTCATCTGGACGTTCATTTTCCCTTTTAATCGAACCACTTTTGGAATTGAAACTTATATGTTATAAAATTATTTCTTTGTGTATTTTTTCTTTTAATCGAACCACTTTTGGAATTGAAACTTTAGCAAAATAGACATAAAAACGGGAGCGGTTTGCAACTTTTAATCGAACCACTTTTGGAATTGAAACGATTTTTACGAAAGGAAACTTTACGATTTTTTGGATACTTTTAATCGAACCACTTTTGGAATTGAAACATTCTAATTTTTTTCTGAGTAAAGCTAACTCCTCCGCTTTTAATCGAACCACTTTTGGAATTGAAACGCGGAGCGTTGCAATACAAAGATATGTTTCTTTTGTCTTTTAATCGAACCACTTTTGGAATTGAAACCGCCATAATCTACCAAAATTAGAAATTTTATAGCCTCTTTTAATCGAACCACTTTTGGAATTGAAACCTTTTTTTTACATATATATTTATGAAACGTTTTATTCTTTTAATCGAACCACTTTTGGAATTGAAACAAATTTTTGTCTACTTTAAAAACATACGTACTAACTTTTAATCGAACCACTTTTGGAATTGAAACAAGCCTGCTTGTCTTTGTTCTTCATTCATTCGTAACTTTTAATCGAACCACTTTTGGAATTGAAACTACCATTCGGCAGGTGTGAATAATTTTGTTTCTTTCTTTTAATCGAACCACTTTTGGAATTGAAACTCGACTTAATATCTTTTATGCAGTCGTTTGCATAATCTTTTAATCGAACCACTTTTGGAATTGAAACAAAGACAATGAAAATGCAAAAACAAAATTAGTCAACTTTTAATCGAACCACTTTTGGAATTGAAACAAAGTTCAGGTGTTATTGACATACTTTTTTGGTAGCTTTTAATCGAACCACTTTTGGAATTGAAACTCAAAATAACCTTTTGTACCTCCAGCCGAGTGCGATTCTTTTAATCGAACCACTTTTGGAATTGAAACGATTGTAAGCAGACGCTTATATACTCTAATCTTATTCTTTTAATCGAACCACTTTTGGAATTGAAACTAGGTTTTGGAATGTAGGTAGGTAAGGAGTGGACGCTTTTAATCGAACCACTTTTGGAATTGAAACTCTATTCTACATTGAAAATCTTGACAAGTTTTTGTACTTTTAATCGAACCACTTTTGGAATTGAAACATAACTTCCTAAAAAGCAAAGGCTCTTCCTCAAACTTTTAATCGAACCACTTTTGGAATTGAAACGAAGTTTTGGATGCGATAGGGACGAATCGTCGTCACTTTTAATCGAACCACTTTTGGAATTGAAACAATCGTATGCATACTAAATTAGCATAGTTAAAAGTATCTTTTAATCGAACCACTTTTGGAATTGAAACGTCATTGAGATGTATTCTTGATTGCAATAATCACTTACTTTTAATCGAACCACTTTTGGAATTGAAACATGTTATACTGATATACATCAAAATACCAATCGTAGCTTTTAATCGAACCACTTTTGGAATTGAAACTTAAGAGATATTGTAAAATGGACAAAAGGTGCAAACTTTTAATCGAACCACTTTTGGAATTGAAACGTGTTTGTATCGAACTTGTTTTTAACACGCGTACCTTCTTTTAATCGAACCACTTTTGGAATTGAAACATGCAAAATTACGGAGGATTGGCTTTTGGAGGTCAACTTTTAATCGAACCACTTTTGGAATTGAAACACGTCTGCTTAAACGTGTTTGCAGAGACATGTTTTTCTTTTAATCGAACCACTTTTGGAATTGAAACATAAAAAACAATCGATGTTAAATTCGCAATATGATGCTTTTAATCGAACCACTTTTGGAATTGAAACTAAAACAGGTTGATTATAGGTTTAAAACTCGTATATACTTTTAATCGAACCACTTTTGGAATTGAAACATGCAAAATATGAAAATGATAATCGTTTTTATTTCTTTTAATCGAACCACTTTTGGAATTGAAACATAAATGTTCTTGCTGGTGTTTTCATTATGTAACCCTTTTAATCGAACCACTTTTGGAATTGAAACAGACATTGTTGGAAGTTTACTAATAGATAGTGCAACGCTTTTAATCGAACCACTTTTGGAATTGAAACAATGAATGATAAAATTCTTTTCCTGTCTGGTCTTTTACTTTTAATCGAACCACTTTTGGAATTGAAACTCATCTTTTGCTTTCTTTTCAATCTCTTTTATCTTGCTTTTAATCGAACCACTTTTGGAATTGAAACTTGCTTTTTGCAAATCCTCTTTGACAAATAATTTTCTCTTTTAATCGAACCACTTTTGGAATTGAAACGTAATTAAAATAGGATCGGTTGTGTATTCATCTAAACTTTTAATCGAACCACTTTTGGAATTGAAACCTTTTTAAAATATAAGTATGAATAATTTTTGCATCCTTTTAATCGAACCACTTTTGGAATTGAAACTATTTTTAAGTTGTTTATAATTTTAATTTTTTGTTCTTTTAATCGAACCACTTTTGGAATTGAAACTTTTTTATATAAGTCTATAAAAAAAGCCTATAAATGCTTTTAATCGAACCACTTTTGGAATTGAAACTTTATACAAAAATCAATATATTGTTCGCCAAATATTATCTTTTAATCGAACCACTTTTGGAATTGAAACACCTCTACAAAAGAGCCTTCAAAAATAGATATTGCTTTTAATCGAACCACTTTTGGAATTGAAACGTATATTTATCTCAACCTGCTGATTTCCGCCCGAAGGCTTTTAATCGAACCACTTTTGGAATTGAAACAAACAGATTTTGAAAATAAAAATAATACGGCTCTTCTTTTAATCGAACCACTTTTGGAATTGAAACCTTTTTAGTTCAATAGCCTCGTGCCACCATCCTCCTTCTTTTAATCGAACCACTTTTGGAATTGAAACAGATGGGGACTATGCAATTATGGATGGAGAACAAGACTTTTAATCGAACCACTTTTGGAATTGAAACAAAGAGCCACCGATTTTTGAGATAGAAAATGACAAACTTTTAATCGAACCACTTTTGGAATTGAAACTTTATTTGAGTTTCTAATTGTGCTGTTTTTATGTCCTTTTAATCGAACCACTTTTGGAATTGAAACTTAATTTTGAATAAAATACCTTTACTTTTGATAAATCTTTTAATCGAACCACTTTTGGAATTGAAACGCATCGCCGACTTTGTGTATCATTTGTCCACTTGCCCTTTTAATCGAACCACTTTTGGAATTGAAACTGTATAAGATAATTTTATATTATACAATGCCGTTTCACTTTTAATCGAACCACTTTTGGAATTGAAACAAAAAATAAATCAACCTCCGAACAATCTTTGTAAACTTTTAATCGAACCACTTTTGGAATTGAAACTTTTTGAGTTTGCCTAATCCAAAAAAGTATATTATTCTTTTAATCGAACCACTTTTGGAATTGAAACATATCTAAAATTATATTCAAAGATGATAACTTAGGACTTTTAATCGAACCACTTTTGGAATTGAAACCTTAGTAAAGGTAATACTGAAGTATAAACTTGCTCGCTTTTAATCGAACCACTTTTGGAATTGAAACTTTTTTGTTATTTACTTATTTACTATTGTGCTGTACCTTTTAATCGAACCACTTTTGGAATTGAAACGTGGCTGATCCCCAACGCATCACATTCGATAGGTTTCTTTTAATCGAACCACTTTTGGAATTGAAACGGCTCAAATTTAATTACTTCAAAATGAGTTTTATCCTCTTTTAATCGAACCACTTTTGGAATTGAAACATTTTTTTATAAAGTTTATACAGACTTTCGCCTGCGGCTTTTAATCGAACCACTTTTGGAATTGAAACCTCTTTATTACAATACAAAGGTAATTATTATTTTTGACTTTTAATCGAACCACTTTTGGAATTGAAACCGGATTAACTCTCTCTACAAGACAAACAGTGAAAAGCTTTTAATCGAACCACTTTTGGAATTGAAACATACAAAGATTTAAAAAACCTTTGTAAAGAACTCTTACTTTTAATCGAACCACTTTTGGAATTGAAACTTTGGCAAATTACGAACAAAGATTAGCAGATGTATCTTTTAATCGAACCACTTTTGGAATTGAAACAATGAAAGAGTTGAACGATGAGATAAACGGTATTGACTTTTAATCGAACCACTTTTGGAATTGAAACTTTTTATAGATTTTTATAGTTATCCACACTATTTTTGCTTTTAATCGAACCACTTTTGGAATTGAAACTCATAAATTGTGATGCGTTGTCTATCATCTATTCTACTTTTAATCGAACCACTTTTGGAATTGAAACGTATATATACATCATTTTTAGTTTTCATCTTAAATCTTTTAATCGAACCACTTTTGGAATTGAAACTTTTTTGTTTATTTGGGTGATTACAAGGTTGTTATCTTTTAATCGAACCACTTTTGGAATTGAAACATTTTTTGTGTATATGTTTGCATCGCTTTTTTAATACTTTTAATCGAACCACTTTTGGAATTGAAACTAGGAAAATTAAGATTTGAAAGACTTACACTTTCCTTTTAATCGAACCACTTTTGGAATTGAAACAATTTTGGCAATAGACTACACTTTAAAAAGTATTGAACTTTTAATCGAACCACTTTTGGAATTGAAACCGTACACGCACAAATGCTATTACAAGCGGTGCAATTACTTTTAATCGAACCACTTTTGGAATTGAAACATTCTATCAAATCTCCACAAAGCAAAGTAAACTCCCTTTTAATCGAACCACTTTTGGAATTGAAACGAACGTGCAAGTGCGTTTTGAGTGCGTCGATTGTCTCTTTTAATCG
The DNA here is from genome assembly GCA_013298075.1 of Cytophagales bacterium. Taxonomy (GTDB): domain Bacteria; phylum Bacteroidota; class Bacteroidia; order Cytophagales; family Microscillaceae; genus RDXZ01. The sequence continues at coordinate 55,605 of JAAFJG010000017.1, forward strand.
AACCACTTTTGGAATTGAAACTAAGTTTTTAATGGCTGAAATAAATGGCGGAATTGCTTTTAATCGAACCACTTTTGGAATTGAAACTACCAATTTAGAAATTTCATAATTTCTAAAAAATCTCTTTTAATCGAACCACTTTTGGAATTGAAACAAAAAAGCCTCTTGCTTTTTTTGTATTTCTGTGAGAGCTTTTAATCGAACCACTTTTGGAATTGAAACTAATTTGCTAAATGATTTTTATATATCATATTTGCCTTTTAATCGAACCACTTTTGGAATTGAAACAAATGTAGATGTAATTATTGCTCACCCCCCTTGTACCTTTTAATCGAACCACTTTTGGAATTGAAACTTGATGTATGTTTAGATAGGTTTCATAAAAATAATTCTTTTAATCGAACCACTTTTGGAATTGAAACGGGATTAAATTTTCGTTGCGAGTAACCAATTTGGTCTTTTAATCGAACCACTTTTGGAATTGAAACTCTATAACCATCGAGAATGCGAAATAGCAATTTTCCTTTTAATCGAACCACTTTTGGAATTGAAACATGCCTGTTCTACGCTTTTTGGTTTGCGTTTGAACACTTTTAATCGAACCACTTTTGGAATTGAAACTCTATTTTGACTAATTCGACTTGTTTTTGTTCTACTTTTAATCGAACCACTTTTGGAATTGAAACCAGAAAATTATAAGACGACTGATAAAGTATTTGCCCACTTTTAATCGAACCACTTTTGGAATTGAAACGCCTGAGAATATTTATCTGTATCAATTTTATAGTGGCTTTTAATCGAACCACTTTTGGAATTGAAACAAAATAAAAGATTTGCAGCCGAAAACAAGTGATATTACTTTTAATCGAACCACTTTTGGAATTGAAACATACAATTCGGGGAACGTATTTTAAAAGAAAAAAACTTTTAATCGAACCACTTTTGGAATTGAAACAAATCTTTTCGCAAGATAGTATCTAATTTGCGTTTTCTTTTAATCGAACCACTTTTGGAATTGAAACATACTTCGCAAATAACAGATGATACGCCGATTGATTCCTTTTAATCGAACCACTTTTGGAATTGAAACATTTATGATTTTTATAAAAATCCAGTGAACACCATCCTTTTAATCGAACCACTTTTGGAATTGAAACTCTCTTTCTTCTTGAGTAGTTTCTACTTTTTCGCCACTTTTAATCGAACCACTTTTGGAATTGAAACAGAGCCAAAAGCAACTGAAAAATCGGTAAATGTAGTACTTTTAATCGAACCACTTTTGGAATTGAAACGGTAAAAAAAGAACTACAAATTGCTTGAATGTACCTCTTTTAATCGAACCACTTTTGGAATTGAAACATTCCTAAAAATATTTTTAACATCAAAGGAATTTTACTTTTAATCGAACCACTTTTGGAATTGAAACAAGCAGAATCACCAGTCGGAATTTCTTGTCCGCCCACTTTTAATCGAACCACTTTTGGAATTGAAACATTATTAACCTATTTTCAATACCTACGTTTTTCTTCCTTTTAATCGAACCACTTTTGGAATTGAAACTTTGCTTTGGTATCTCCACTTATTTCAATCGGACACTTTTAATCGAACCACTTTTGGAATTGAAACTCATAACCGCTTTGACTGCACTAATTTGTTTTTCACTTTTAATCGAACCACTTTTGGAATTGAAACTTTAAGCCTCCTTTCACTACTACAATACGAATATACACTTTTAATCGAACCACTTTTGGAATTGAAACGATTCTGTGCCTGACGCTTTGGTTTTAATATGCAACTCTTTTAATCGAACCACTTTTGGAATTGAAACTTTTTTAGAATGTAAGTGAGTATATATTTTGCCATTACTTTTAATCGAACCACTTTTGGAATTGAAACGTAACACATTGCATAAACTTTTGATTTAATTCTTTCTTTTAATCGAACCACTTTTGGAATTGAAACACTAAAAACACGTCTGATAAATTGCCATTTACGTTGTCTTTTAATCGAACCACTTTTGGAATTGAAACAAAAAACCACATTCTTTTTAGAGTGTGTTTTTTTTCTTTTAATCGAACCACTTTTGGAATTGAAACCTAAGTTTCTTAATCAATCTGGAAGTGTAACAGCAGGCTTTTAATCGAACCACTTTTGGAATTGAAACGAGGGTAATGTGCCGTTAGGTAAAGCACTTTTTTTACTTTTAATCGAACCACTTTTGGAATTGAAACCGCCTTAAAACAAATTGCGGTCAGTACGCATTTTCCTTTTAATCGAACCACTTTTGGAATTGAAACAAATATTCCACCTGACCTAATTGCCAATTTGGATTCTTTTAATCGAACCACTTTTGGAATTGAAACATGAGTGATTTATTCCACGAAAGTATTCCTTTTGACTTTTAATCGAACCACTTTTGGAATTGAAACTATATTGTATTTATTTTGTCTGAATAAATACTTGGTCTTTTAATCGAACCACTTTTGGAATTGAAACTTATTTTTGCCTATCCATTTATGAATAGCCCCAAGTACTTTTAATCGAACCACTTTTGGAATTGAAACAAAGGAATAGAATACCAAGATTTTATAATATCTAAATCTTTTAATCGAACCACTTTTGGAATTGAAACTTTGTAAAATTACATCTGAAGGATTAGCACCAGAACTTTTAATCGAACCACTTTTGGAATTGAAACTCTACTGGGCAAAGTATTGGCGGAGGTGGTGGAGGCTTTTAATCGAACCACTTTTGGAATTGAAACAGTGAACTCCAAAAAAATGATATAGTTTTTTTATACTTTTAATCGAACCACTTTTGGAATTGAAACGATAAAAGTTTATCATAATTCCAAATATTATTTTCACTTTTAATCGAACCACTTTTGGAATTGAAACTGGCTAAAAAAGACCTCTCCTGTGTCTCTTATACAGCTTTTAATCGAACCACTTTTGGAATTGAAACATCGCTGTAATTGGTGCAAAATAAAATTTAACTTTCTTTTAATCGAACCACTTTTGGAATTGAAACGCCTATAATCCAAATAAGCAGCCTTTTATACTTTTCTTTTAATCGAACCACTTTTGGAATTGAAACAACCTTGCCTTCTGGAAATCCTACCGCTGCTGCCCACCTTTTAATCGAACCACTTTTGGAATTGAAACTCATTAAAATCCGCTTGTAATTGCGAACTATCTTTTCTTTTAATCGAACCACTTTTGGAATTGAAACTTTTGTTTTGTTTTTGAATAAATAAATGATTTTTACTTTTAATCGAACCACTTTTGGAATTGAAACTATTTAGCCTTATGTTCTATGCCATACGGCGTTCTTGTCTTTTAATCGAACCACTTTTGGAATTGAAACAAAACAAAAAGACGGAACTATAACTGTTAAAACGCCCTTTTAATCGAACCACTTTTGGAATTGAAACGCAGAAAAAACAGCGGTATTTGTTGCTATTGTTTGCTTTTAATCGAACCACTTTTGGAATTGAAACTCGGTTGCTACCAATCTACATCTACAATTCCAACCACTTTTAATCGAACCACTTTTGGAATTGAAACAAGAAAAAGGTTAGTAAAAATAGTGTAAAATAGTTTCTTTTAATCGAACCACTTTTGGAATTGAAACTTATGTGTTTTGATTTTAGAATTGACCTGTTCTAATTCTTTTAATCGAACCACTTTTGGAATTGAAACTTTTCTATTAAGCCAATCGCATCTACGGTTGTAATGCTTTTAATCGAACCACTTTTGGAATTGAAACAAAAAACTAACTTCCGCCACTATTTTTTTGAAAACCTTTTAATCGAACCACTTTTGGAATTGAAACGATGATTATAAATTCTGCTATCCTGAGCGTGATATTGCTTTTAATCGAACCACTTTTGGAATTGAAACTTACTTGAGATATGCCTTGATATTCTCATCCATTTCCTTTTAATCGAACCACTTTTGGAATTGAAACTTTATTAATTCCAAACTATTTTCTTTTAACAAAATAGCTTTTAATCGAACCACTTTTGGAATTGAAACTTTTGAATTTTCAAATCATTTACTTTTTTTTGTACCTTTTAATCGAACCACTTTTGGAATTGAAACGCCATTATCAGCCACCGAAAATTCAGGAACTTCTACTTTTAATCGAACCACTTTTGGAATTGAAACTTATTTGAATACCCTGCAAAATGATAAGGCTGAAAAACTTTTAATCGAACCACTTTTGGAATTGAAACAAATAACAAATTTGCAACAATCTGGCACTTGCTTTGCTTTTAATCGAACCACTTTTGGAATTGAAACCAGGCGTAGAATAAGTACTATTGTCTTGCGACATTTTCTTTTAATCGAACCACTTTTGGAATTGAAACGCCATTAAAACTCGACCAAATGCTTCGCTTGTATTTTCTTTTAATCGAACCACTTTTGGAATTGAAACCAGAGATTGTAAAAGTTTGCGATGCTAAATTTACACTTTTAATCGAACCACTTTTGGAATTGAAACGTACTTTATATTTAAACAAGAGCTTTGGATTGAAAATCTTTTAATCGAACCACTTTTGGAATTGAAACAAGTTTATTAGCAGAAAAAAATAAAAAATCTATCGTCCTTTTAATCGAACCACTTTTGGAATTGAAACCACATTTTTACCAATTAGTTTTTTCGCTTGTAAGGCTTTTAATCGAACCACTTTTGGAATTGAAACATTAAATTTTATTTTAAATTTAATTTTTTATATTTGCCTTTTAATCGAACCACTTTTGGAATTGAAACGATGTTGGGGTAAAATGACCGCTTTGTAAATAACCTCTTTTAATCGAACCACTTTTGGAATTGAAACATTTTTGAGTTGTACGTATCAATCAATTTAGAGAACTTTTAATCGAACCACTTTTGGAATTGAAACAATTAAATTCGCCTTTTTCGAATATTACCCAGCCTTCTTTTAATCGAACCACTTTTGGAATTGAAACCCTTTTTTTACAACCTTTATTTTTTTTAAAAATAACTTTTAATCGAACCACTTTTGGAATTGAAACATCAATAAAATCTTTTCTTTGAAATTTTCGTGATTCTTTTAATCGAACCACTTTTGGAATTGAAACGATTTTATGGGTGATAGTCAAAAAATGGAGAAGTTGTCTTTTAATCGAACCACTTTTGGAATTGAAACTTATTAGTTTCTTTGTTTTGCTTAGCAACAATCAAACTTTTAATCGAACCACTTTTGGAATTGAAACGGTACTACATTCGATTCATTACGAGTTTCCTCAAATCTTTTAATCGAACCACTTTTGGAATTGAAACATAAAAAGTTGTTAAAGTTTAAAAATTGCACTTTTTTCTTTTAATCGAACCACTTTTGGAATTGAAACGCAATAAACTCGGCAGGTGGCAACGGCGATGCTTTCTTTTAATCGAACCACTTTTGGAATTGAAACTTACTACAAATAAAAATAAGAAGTTGTAAAATCGAACTTTTAATCGAACCACTTTTGGAATTGAAACGCACTTATTTAGCAGCCAATAAAGCCTTGGCTTCGCTTTTAATCGAACCACTTTTGGAATTGAAACTTATTAGTTACTATGCCAAACGAACTAATCGAACCAACTTTTAATCGAACCACTTTTGGAATTGAAACAAAAACAAAAAAAGTGCTTTAAAACACTTTAAACACACTTTTAATCGAACCACTTTTGGAATTGAAACTTATTTCTAAAAAATCTTTCCTTGCTCCTCGTTTCCTTTTAATCGAACCACTTTTGGAATTGAAACATCAATATCACTTTATCATATTGCTTTATTAAACTACTTTTAATCGAACCACTTTTGGAATTGAAACTAAAGCAAAGGCAAACTTTATAGAATATGCAGAAACTTTTAATCGAACCACTTTTGGAATTGAAACATAACTGCTTGTGCTTTTTTTTCAATTTCACTACCCTTTTAATCGAACCACTTTTGGAATTGAAACAATTCTAAATTACTAACTTTCAATGCTGTTAGTTCCTTTTAATCGAACCACTTTTGGAATTGAAACTGGCATAGGAAAGGTAAATATAAATGATAACCAAACTTTTAATCGAACCACTTTTGGAATTGAAACATGCTGTTAGTTCAGAAACTCTAAAAGCACCATAAACTTTTAATCGAACCACTTTTGGAATTGAAACAAACATAAATATTATTTTTGCTTTATTTTCTATGCTCTTTTAATCGAACCACTTTTGGAATTGAAACTTTTGCCAAACTCCAGAAACCGCAAAACAAGGCAAACTTTTAATCGAACCACTTTTGGAATTGAAACCAAAATATTTCTATTCTGTGAAAATTTGGTTTGTTTCTTTTAATCGAACCACTTTTGGAATTGAAACCCTCGCCCGTTACACTATTCAAAATATCTAATCTTTCTTTTAATCGAACCACTTTTGGAATTGAAACATTTATGAAACGAGTTACAAACTTTCATAAATAGACTTTTAATCGAACCACTTTTGGAATTGAAACAAGAATTTCAGTATTACGATTTGCTAAGGTTTGCCCTTTTAATCGAACCACTTTTGGAATTGAAACCTGCCGTTGGTAAGTGATAAAGTTGCAAACGTATGGCTTTTAATCGAACCACTTTTGGAATTGAAACATAAGCATAACTCCTGAACTTTTGAATTTTGATGTCTTTTAATCGAACCACTTTTGGAATTGAAACATAAAATGATTACAAGCGAAGTTACTACAAGTGCAACTTTTAATCGAACCACTTTTGGAATTGAAACAACCCTAAAACCTCCCGCAAGTTTTCATTTTGGCTCTTTTAATCGAACCACTTTTGGAATTGAAACATTATATAAGAGATGAAAAAGGTTACATAATGAAAACTTTTAATCGAACCACTTTTGGAATTGAAACTTTAATTCTGTAATTATTTTTCTGATTTCCTTTTTTCTTTTAATCGAACCACTTTTGGAATTGAAACACATTTTCTTTATTAGGTAAATAGTTTTTAATTAAACCTTTTAATCGAACCACTTTTGGAATTGAAACTTTTTGAGTGGCAATTTTCCTACTAAGGCTATTATCTTTTAATCGAACCACTTTTGGAATTGAAACAAAACGAAATCACACAAATTACGAATAAATCGGACTTTTAATCGAACCACTTTTGGAATTGAAACAAATAACATATTTACAACAATCTGGAACTTGTTTTGCTTTTAATCGAACCACTTTTGGAATTGAAACTTAAATACACGTGTTACTTTAATTTTTATTTGTGCCTTTTAATCGAACCACTTTTGGAATTGAAACAAACTTCCCAAAACAAAGATTTTGTCTTGTTTGTTCTTTTAATCGAACCACTTTTGGAATTGAAACTTACAAAACATATAGAAAATTAGCAAAATAAAATTTCTTTTAATCGAACCACTTTTGGAATTGAAACATTTGCACTCTTAATTTTGCAACGGCTTTATTTGTACTTTTAATCGAACCACTTTTGGAATTGAAACTTAGATAGTGATTTTTACAAATACACTAATTCTTACTTTTAATCGAACCACTTTTGGAATTGAAACATTTTGCCTGGGTATCGATGTAGTACATAATACCCCCTTTTAATCGAACCACTTTTGGAATTGAAACTAAATGTATTCTAACCAATAGTTATATGAAAAATATCTTTTAATCGAACCACTTTTGGAATTGAAACAATTTAAATGGTTTGGGAAAAGTTTGTAGTTTAAAAACTTTTAATCGAACCACTTTTGGAATTGAAACCGGACGAAGCTGAGGTTGGTACTTTGGTAAGTTTTGCTTTTAATCGAACCACTTTTGGAATTGAAACAAATTCCAAAAAAGCATACATTTTTTTAGCAAAAAACTTTTAATCGAACCACTTTTGGAATTGAAACAAAGTTTTTTTTAGGTATGGTTTCGCAAATAGAAAACTTTTAATCGAACCACTTTTGGAATTGAAACTTACAAAACATATAGAAAATTAGCAAAATAAAATTTCTTTTAATCGAACCACTTTTGGAATTGAAACTAAAAGTAATTTTTGAAATTTGCGAAGTTGTAATTCTTTTAATCGAACCACTTTTGGAATTGAAACTGGTATTTGTGTATCCAAGTCTTACCTATCCAACTCTTTTAATCGAACCACTTTTGGAATTGAAACTTTTGTTTGTAGTTTGTAATGCCACCAATGTAAGACTTTTAATCGAACCACTTTTGGAATTGAAACTTTTGTTTAGTGTTGTTTTGGTGCGAAGTTAGTTTGCTTTTAATCGAACCACTTTTGGAATTGAAACAATCTTGGTTGCTAATAACGTCTATCGAGGGTTTCCTTTTAATCGAACCACTTTTGGAATTGAAACAAAACTTGTGTGGTTGGTTTCTGAGGTCGAGTTTGGTCTTTTAATCGAACCACTTTTGGAATTGAAACAAAAAAGCAACTCAAAAATACCAAAAAAGATTTGACTTTTAATCGAACCACTTTTGGAATTGAAACCAAATCTCGATTACATTTAGATTGTATTCTTTTGCTCTTTTAATCGAACCACTTTTGGAATTGAAACTTTAGTTAGTTCGCACCTGTACATTAGATTTTTGAACTTTTAATCGAACCACTTTTGGAATTGAAACACTTCTGAAATGTTACATATAGGAACGATACACTCGCTTTTAATCGAACCACTTTTGGAATTGAAACGCCGTTACCTTATATACAAATGAATTGTATTTGCCCTTTTAATCGAACCACTTTTGGAATTGAAACAAGAACGCATACGAACTTGCCGACGAGCCGACTTGTGCTTTTAATCGAACCACTTTTGGAATTGAAACCAGTGGCTCTGGGGTTGGCAAAGGCACTTCGCACACTTTTAATCGAACCACTTTTGGAATTGAAACCTAAATAAACCAACTACATTTTTATCTTGATTTATTTCTTTTAATCGAACCACTTTTGGAATTGAAACCTTTTTGGCATTAAACAACAAAGGAGAACGCACTTTGCTTTTAATCGAACCACTTTTGGAATTGAAACAAATAAATTACAATATTTTTTATAACTTTTTTTGGACTTTTAATCGAACCACTTTTGGAATTGAAACAGCAAATCAATTTCGCTTAATAAATCGCTATCTTGTCTTTTAATCGAACCACTTTTGGAATTGAAACTTGTAAACTTTTTCTATTTGAGTGCGCAAATTGGCAACTTTTAATCGAACCACTTTTGGAATTGAAACATGGATTCCCATTTCGAAATGTAATTTTTTATTTTCTTTTAATCGAACCACTTTTGGAATTGAAACAAAATTTGCAAATCTTTCTTTTTTATAATTTTTAGACTTTTAATCGAACCACTTTTGGAATTGAAACTTGTATTGCAACGCTCCGCTGATTTTGTAATCTCTTCTTTTAATCGAACCACTTTTGGAATTGAAACTTCAACCTATAAACTTCGCACCTCACAGGTGTTTCACCTTTTAATCGAACCACTTTTGGAATTGAAACTTCCAAACGACTATGGGATCAAATTTATCTTTTAATCGAACCACTTTTGGAATTGAAACTTCAACCTATAAACTTCGCACCTCACAGGTGTTTCACCTTTTAATCGAACCACTTTTGGAATTGAAACTTCCAAACGACTATGGGATCAAATTTATTTTCATCTTTTAATCGAACCACTTTTGGAATTGAAACAAATTTTGGATTATACCTTGCAAATAATTATTTCTCTTTTAATCGAACCACTTTTGGAATTGAAACATAATCAAAAGCCTAAATTTTACGAAGGCAAAGTCGACTTTTAATCGAACCACTTTTGGAATTGAAACTCGTATCTATTTGCTGAAATTCATTTTTTACTTTGCTTTTAATCGAACCACTTTTGGAATTGAAACTTTAAAGGAGAGGTTGTATTAAATAAAATTATACTCTTTTAATCGAACCACTTTTGGAATTGAAACTCACGTTTAGAAAAGTTATCAGAAATATTTGAAATTTCTTTTAATCGAACCACTTTTGGAATTGAAACTTTTCTACTATTTCGTTAAAATACGATTTTGTTAACTTTTAATCGAACCACTTTTGGAATTGAAACTCTTTAACATTTGGAACTTGTTTGTGCATTTCTTTGCTTTTAATCGAACCACTTTTGGAATTGAAACTACCATTGTTTTTGTGTTCAAAAACACGATTAAACTTTTAATCGAACCACTTTTGGAATTGAAACAATACTTTATTAAATAAACTCGCCCAAGCCTGAAAACTTTTAATCGAACCACTTTTGGAATTGAAACTCAATTAAAAAAGCAAAAAAATGAAAGAAGTACTAACTTTTAATCGAACCACTTTTGGAATTGAAACATAAATAGATAAATAAACCGAATAATTTTTGATTACTTTTAATCGAACCACTTTTGGAATTGAAACTTTAATTTTTTTGGTTTAGTTTAAAATTATTTATCTCTTTTAATCGAACCACTTTTGGAATTGAAACGAATGATACCCTAATGAATTGATGTGATTTGCTGCTCTTTTAATCGAACCACTTTTGGAATTGAAACACAAGTTGCTGAGAAGTTAGGTTATTCTGTTGTTGTCTTTTAATCGAACCACTTTTGGAATTGAAACTAAATATAAATGTGCCTGTTATTTCATTTTCACCGGCTTTTAATCGAACCACTTTTGGAATTGAAACTGGGCAAGTTTATTCGATTGATTTTGTAATTGTGCCTTTTAATCGAACCACTTTTGGAATTGAAACGACTTTCAAAAAACTATTTCAAAAATAAATGATTTTGCTTTTAATCGAACCACTTTTGGAATTGAAACATTCCAAAAGTGGTTCGATTAAAAGTATGTAGATAGTCTTTTAATCGAACCACTTTTGGAATTGAAACATTAATTTTTCGTCTATTAATTTTTGAGTAAACGACTTTTAATCGAACCACTTTTGGAATTGAAACTTCAACCTATAAACTTCGCACCTCACAGGTGTTTCACCTTTTAATCGAACCACTTTTGGAATTGAAACTTCCAAACGACTATGGGATCAAATTTATTTTCATCTTTTAATCGAACCACTTTTGGAATTGAAACAAATTTTGGATTATACCTTGCAAATAATTATTTCTCTTTTAATCGAACCACTTTTGGAATTGAAACATAATCAAAAGCCTAAATTTTACGAAGGCAAAGTCGACTTTTAATCGAACCACTTTTGGAATTGAAACTCGTATCTATTTGCTGAAATTCATTTTTTACTTTGCTTTTAATCGAACCACTTTTGGAATTGAAACTTTAAAGGAGAGGTTGTATTAAATAAAATTATACTCTTTTAATCGAACCACTTTTGGAATTGAAACTCACGTTTAGAAAAGTTATCAGAAATATTTGAAATTTCTTTTAATCGAACCACTTTTGGAATTGAAACTTTTCTACTATTTCGTTAAAATACGATTTTGTTAACTTTTAATCGAACCACTTTTGGAATTGAAACTCTTTAACATTTGGAACTTGTTTGTGCATTTCTTTGCTTTTAATCGAACCACTTTTGGAATTGAAACTACCATTGTTTTTGTGTTCAAAAACACGATTAAACTTTTAATCGAACCACTTTTGGAATTGAAACAATACTTTATTAAATAAACTCGCCCAAGCCTGAAAACTTTTAATCGAACCACTTTTGGAATTGAAACTCAATTAAAAAAGCAAAAAAATGAAAGAAGTACTAACTTTTAATCGAACCACTTTTGGAATTGAAACATAAATAGATAAATAAACCGAATAATTTTTGATTACTTTTAATCGAACCACTTTTGGAATTGAAACTTTAATTTTTTTGGTTTAGTTTAAAATTATTTATCTCTTTTAATCGAACCACTTTTGGAATTGAAACGAATGATACCCTAATGAATTGATGTGATTTGCTGCTCTTTTAATCGAACCACTTTTGGAATTGAAACACTGCTTTGGTATAGACAAAAAAAAAGCACTAAACTTTTAATCGAACCACTTTTGGAATTGAAACTTTATGATAACAACTGATTTCAATTCAATCAATACCTTTTAATCGAACCACTTTTGGAATTGAAACTTATGTATAAATAAAAGCATTTTTTTTGTTTTTTGTCTTTTAATCGAACCACTTTTGGAATTGAAACTACTAATCTTACAAGCGAAGATAATGAATTTGATTACTTTTAATCGAACCACTTTTGGAATTGAAACTTGTGAATTTATTCTAGCGACAGTTTTTGTATAATCTTTTAATCGAACCACTTTTGGAATTGAAACAAATTTGAATTTTTTTGATATAGTTTCATTTTACGTCTTTTAATCGAACCACTTTTGGAATTGAAACATTGTTGCTTGATAAGATAACAAACCTGTATATGTCTTTTAATCGAACCACTTTTGGAATTGAAACTTACAGGAATGGCAGGTTTTGTGGTTTATAAAATTCTTTTAATCGAACCACTTTTGGAATTGAAACATTAGGATATAATTTTAATACTTTGACTTCGCAAGACTTTTAATCGAACCACTTTTGGAATTGAAACTTTTTATATTTTTTTAGTTGTTTCATTTTTAATCGGCCTTTTAATCGAACCACTTTTGGAATTGAAACATTTTTTCGCAATTAGAAATAACGTTATTAGGAAATCTTTTAATCGAACCACTTTTGGAATTGAAACATAAATTTTTTTTCTGTAAATTCGTTTATCCTTTCTACTTTTAATCGAACCACTTTTGGAATTGAAACTCAGCTATTTGTTTGAATGCTAAGGCTAGCGAACTAACTTTTAATCGAACCACTTTTGGAATTGAAACACTTCTTTTGGTTGCATATTTGCCAACTTCTCTAAGCTTTTAATCGAACCACTTTTGGAATTGAAACAACTATCTCGAACTCCTTCGGCGATAATATTTATTTCCTTTTAATCGAACCACTTTTGGAATTGAAACTACCTTATATTATTGCCACAACCTTGTTTTTCACACTTTTAATCGAACCACTTTTGGAATTGAAACTTGGTTCTCTAAATACTACTTTTATCGAATCAAATTCTTTTAATCGAACCACTTTTGGAATTGAAACATTGCTTCGTTAAGCGTAAATTCATCGTTGAAATTTCTTTTAATCGAACCACTTTTGGAATTGAAACTCAAAATATGGTACAAGGTCGCAAAGTGCTACTTCACTTTTAATCGAACCACTTTTGGAATTGAAACAGGAATAGGCGTAATTACATCTATACTTGGGTTTATCTTTTAATCGAACCACTTTTGGAATTGAAACGTTGATAGTTTTGCAAAAACAAAAAGTAATGATTTCTTTTAATCGAACCACTTTTGGAATTGAAACATGGTTTGCGTTATATCTGACATATAAACATTTCCTCTTTTAATCGAACCACTTTTGGAATTGAAACTAGTTTACATTGTTACTAATAAAAGTTAAACTTTTCTTTTAATCGAACCACTTTTGGAATTGAAACCCTTTATAAAAAGGATTATTAAATCCTATATTTGCACCTTTTAATCGAACCACTTTTGGAATTGAAACAAAATTCAATGAAGTGGTTGCGTATGCGACTGCTTTACTTTTAATCGAACCACTTTTGGAATTGAAACTAAAGTAACATCAGGCGGATACACAACAAGCATAGACTTTTAATCGAACCACTTTTGGAATTGAAACCTATTCATTACTTCTTGGCTACTAAAATCCTCGTTTCTTTTAATCGAACCACTTTTGGAATTGAAACATTTTTCACAGATGAAGATGTAACGATTTTGTCAGGCTTTTAATCGAACCACTTTTGGAATTGAAACTTTATATTTTTTTGCATTCTTGTTTTAAAAATATCAACTTTTAATCGAACCACTTTTGGAATTGAAACTTGGTATGGTAAAAGATGTTTTGTAATAGATGCTTGCTTTTAATCGAACCACTTTTGGAATTGAAACATAGAAAAACTAAAAAAATATCTATTGAATACAAAGCTTTTAATCGAACCACTTTTGGAATTGAAACTTGAATGATACCTTTGCCTTGTGTGTTTTTGTAACTTTTAATCGAACCACTTTTGGAATTGAAACGTGGGATGAGACCTCAAATAATCAAAACTGACTGTACTTTTAATCGAACCACTTTTGGAATTGAAACCATTTGGCGTAACTTTTTATTACACCTTTCACGCCTCTTTTAATCGAACCACTTTTGGAATTGAAACCATAAAAAAAATATACTACGAAATATTAAAAGTATATCTTTTAATCGAACCACTTTTGGAATTGAAACTCAGGAAAGCAATAATAAGCACCTTTTTCATCTCTTACCTTTTAATCGAACCACTTTTGGAATTGAAACTAAATATTGATAGCGTGCATAAAGTACACAGCGAAACTTTTAATCGAACCACTTTTGGAATTGAAACTTGCTTATCTTAATTACGAAAAAGACATCGTAATTACTTTTAATCGAACCACTTTTGGAATTGAAACTTTTTTGTTATTTACTTATTTTTCTATTGTGCTGTACCTTTTAATCGAACCACTTTTGGAATTGAAACAAAAATACTAAAAAGGGATTTAAAAGCAAACTTTACTTTTAATCGAACCACTTTTGGAATTGAAACATCCAATTTGGGCTGAAAACATTGCCTTGTCCGTCTTTTAATCGAACCACTTTTGGAATTGAAACATCACTCCTGCTTTTACAGAAATAATTATTTCTTGCTTTTAATCGAACCACTTTTGGAATTGAAACACTTTACAAACCAAAAAACAACGCAAACAAAACTAACTTTTAATCGAACCACTTTTGGAATTGAAACTACTATGCCATCGACTACTAAATTTGTTTTTAGTAAGCTTTTAATCGAACCACTTTTGGAATTGAAACTTTCGTAAAAATCCGAACTTTGCGTTTCGGAATTTGCTTTTAATCGAACCACTTTTGGAATTGAAACTGGTTTTCTATACCTAAATTATGCACTGCTAATGCCTTTTAATCGAACCACTTTTGGAATTGAAACAAAATTGGAATGAACCAACTAACCTAATCGAACCAGCCTTTTAATCGAACCACTTTTGGAATTGAAACAACTTTACAAGTTATGCAGAATATTAGACCTATTTTGCTTTTAATCGAACCACTTTTGGAATTGAAACTTTTCTATTATTTTTATCATATTAGCAGTTGATGGCTTTTAATCGAACCACTTTTGGAATTGAAACTATAAGAATCAACTCTTATTTTTTTTAATCTTTCGTACTTTTAATCGAACCACTTTTGGAATTGAAACGATTTTAGGAACAAGCATTATTCAAGCATTTACATTACTTTTAATCGAACCACTTTTGGAATTGAAACCCCTCGTAAATATTTGATGCCGTATATCCCTGCGAATCTTTTAATCGAACCACTTTTGGAATTGAAACCTTCGGAGAGTATTGTAAAACTTATCATACTCATCTTTTAATCGAACCACTTTTGGAATTGAAACTAGCCTACCCCATCATAAACATTTTTGATTGCTTCTACTTTTAATCGAACCACTTTTGGAATTGAAACGTTGCTTTTTTGATTTTTTCGTGAGACAACATAATGCTTTTAATCGAACCACTTTTGGAATTGAAACACTGCTTGCGTTCTAATGCCCATAATGCCTGCAAACTTTTAATCGAACCACTTTTGGAATTGAAACAACGAAATATTTGAAATAAAGCCTTTTGTGGCTGACTTTTAATCGAACCACTTTTGGAATTGAAACAGTAATTTGCCTCCCCTTATGTTATCCTCAAAAATGCTTTTAATCGAACCACTTTTGGAATTGAAACGCGAGTAATTTTGACTTGTACAGGCTTATCTCTAACTTTTAATCGAACCACTTTTGGAATTGAAACGATAGTATTCAGTACAATTCAGGGAATGTTTTTTAAACTTTTAATCGAACCACTTTTGGAATTGAAACAAAAAGTAAAAAAGAATGGCAACAATATTGCAACGTCTTTTAATCGAACCACTTTTGGAATTGAAACGGGCTTTTGTAGATTGTGAAGGTATGGGCATACCTTCCTTTTAATCGAACCACTTTTGGAATTGAAACGGGCTTTTGTAGATTGTGAAGGTATGGGCATACCTTCTTTTAATCGAACCACTTTTGGAATTGAAACGGAAATGAAGCTTTGCAGTGGGGATTTGCAACACACCTTTTAATCGAACCACTTTTGGAATTGAAACAACCTTGCCTTCTGGAAATCCTACCGCTGCTGCCCCTTTTAATCGAACCACTTTTGGAATTGAAACTGGCTGGAGTTACCATAGCATCGGGCTTATTAAACCTTTTAATCGAACCACTTTTGGAATTGAAACAAAATGTTTTAGAAAGATTAGGTAAGATTGAAAATGCTTTTAATCGAACCACTTTTGGAATTGAAACAACTTTACAAGTTATGCAGAATATTAGACCTATTTTCTTTTAATCGAACCACTTTTGGAATTGAAACACAAGTCGAGATAAATATACCGAGTTCATTGGTGGCTTTTAATCGAACCACTTTTGGAATTGAAACAAATAGTAAAAAACTGCTATGTAAGCGGGGCAACCGACTTTTAATCGAACCACTTTTGGAATTGAAACTTCTGTGTAATTATTGTCCCATTTTGGTGTCTGAGCTTTTAATCGAACCACTTTTGGAATTGAAACGCCAAAACCACGATTGAGGCTTGTAAATCGTCGATACTTTTAATCGAACCACTTTTGGAATTGAAACACGCTAAATACATCTCTGTCGCTGTAAGATGTATCACTTTTAATCGAACCACTTTTGGAATTGAAACATTGTTTTTTTAATTGAATATTCATATCAATATGAATGACATTTTGAATTTACGATAAATGTGTTATTTAATAGTACATAGATATTTTTTTATTTTTCAAAGGTATATTATTGAGGTAAAATATTAAAAAATAGTTACGGAAGTTTGTCGTATG
>JAAFJG010000018.1 GCA_013298075.1 Cytophagales bacterium
ATATTATACAAGTTAATTTCTATTTTATTTGTTAAAAAAAAAGAATTTAACAACACTGACCCTAACCCTCCCCAGCTGTGAGGGAACTAAAAATAAGTTTTTTTGAGTGGGTAATTTATTTTTTAGATGTTCCCTAAATGGTAGCCAAAAATTGACAAAAATCATTAAAAATTCAAGAAAAAAGAAAAAAATCCGTATTAATCCGCTAAATCCGTGTTATCTGTGTGCTAAAATCTCTTTCATTTAAAAAATACTAATATAAAAATGTTATCACCGCAAAAAATGGCTTAGTGATAAATAAATAAACTAAATAACTTTGATAATGACATCTCTTTTTTCTTCTCCTTGGTCTGTGTGCCACAGACCAAGGAGAAGAAAAAAGCGAATAAAAATAAAATTAGTTGTAAAATCCACGATTTTTTTAATTTCGTGGATTTTATTTTTTTGTATTAAAATATAAATTTTTTTTGAAAATTATTTGATGTTTTGAATTATTTTATTTATCTTTGTATGGTGGGATATACGAGTTCGTATATTTACATACTACGACAATATTATGAGAAAACTACTACAAATATTGATAATAACAATCACTACCTCAGTTAATTTGCTCGGACAGAATAAACTTCCAAAAAATTTAAAACAAGCAGTACGATATTTAGAAAAAAATTGTTCAGAAGTTCTAAAAAATAAAATTAAGACTATTCACGAAGATAGTCTTATTTATGCTACTTATCCATTTGCCAAAAATGAACCATACAAAAGCTATAAAACAATATTTTACTGGACAAGTAGCGAAAATGGTAATCCAAGAATTATAAAATATTTAGAAAGTAAGAAAATTTTTGATTCCCATTCTGAAGTATTATTATATGCTTTTCGACAAAACTTGCTGCACGGAAAAATTAACGAAAAAAAAATACTTGATAAGTTTCTCGAAGTGCAAAGAAAATTACAAGAAAAGGACAAAATAAAATATGTAACTGACACAATAAATCATACCTATATTCCTAAAAATTTGGAAGATTGTTTTAGTCAAATAAATTCATTTTGGAATGATAGTACAAAAATACAAGTGAAAAATTGGAAAGAAAAAGAATTTATAGGAAAATCGCATGTGGGATTTGGAAGGTGGATGAGAAATAATTGGAGAATTTGGGGTGGTTCTCGACTTTCAAAATACTTCAATGATTTAGAAATTTATCACCCAGATGATATGTCAGGAATTATTTTAGTTAGTTATCATAGACATTTGAATAACAAAGAAATTAAATTGGAAGAACAAGTAAAATACTATCAAGATTATTGCAAAAATTCTAAAAAAGAAAATTTGGATAGAAAGCAAGAAAAATTTTCGAGATATAAAATTGGAGATACACTCGAATTCAAGTATCGCCAAGGATATGTAAGTAAAAAACAGGAAGATAAAAATGATGATAATACTTGTATTGCTAAAGGAATTGTAACAGAACGCAATCACAAGAATTATTTAATTAAAGTCAAAATTATTGAAGCCTGTGATAAAAAAGGAATTATTTACTATGACAATAAGGGAAGTAGAATTTATGACCCAAAAACTAAACATTGGAGCAATCCTGCTAAACGAATAATAAAAAAAGTAAAGAAAAATAATGAACAATGGTTTGAATGTAATGATTGGGAAGAATTATAATAACAAAAAATACTATGAATAATATTTGTCAAAAGTATAAAATAGAAAAAGTATTATTGCTAACATTATTTTGATGTAATGAAAGCAGAAATGCTAAATTGAATATTTATATTCCTAATTTTCTACTATTTCAAAATCTCAAAAATAAATCATAAAACAAAAACTTTTCTATCAAAAATGGCGTTCTAATTTTATACATTTATCCAAATATTTTATGTTTACAGGTTTTTTTTATTTTCTTAGACAACATCAACTCAAAGTAACTTTGAGAGAACATCTTACTTTATTAGAAGCGTTGGATAAAGAAGTGATTCGATATAGTGTTGATGATTTTTATGCGTTGAGTAGAGCAGTTTATGTCAAGCACGAAAAGGATTTAGATAGATTTGATATATTATTTGGTAATTTTTTTCAGCATTTAGACCAAATTCCTGTCGATAAAATCTTTGAAATTCCTGCAGAATGGCTCAAAAAATCAGACCAAGAAAAAACATTTACAGAAGAAGAAAAACAAGCCATTGAAGCAATGGGCGGTTTGGAAGCACTTTTGAAAAGATTAGAAGAATTATTAAATGAACAAAAAGAAAAACACGAAGGAGGCAATAAATGGATAGGAACACAAGGAACATCACCTTTTGGAAACAATGGCTATAACCCTGAAGGAATTAGATTTGGAGAAAATGGAAAACAAGGAAAAGCGGTTAAAGTTTGGAACAAAAGACTATATCAAAACCTAAAAGATGACGTAGAATTGGATACAAGAACGATGAAAATGGCACTCAAAAGATTACGAATTTTGACCAGAGATGGAAAAGATGAAGAATTAGATTTGCCTAAAACTATCGAAAAAACATCTGAAAATGCAGGTTTTTTGGATATAAAAATGCGTTCAAAATTGAAAAATAACGTAAAAATTTTAATGTTATTTGATATTGGCGGCTCGATGGATACGTATATTAGAAATTGTGAGCAACTTTTTTCGGCTGCCAAATATGAATTTAAACATTTAGAATATTTTTATTTTCATAATTGTTTGTACGAATATGTTTGGAAAGATAACCAAAGAAGGCACGACGAAAGAATATTAACCACTGATATTTTACACAAATATAACAAAGATTATAAAGTGATTTTTGTGGGTGATGCGTCTATGGCTCCGTATGAAATCACACACGCAGGCGGAAGCGTGGAGCATACAAATAAAGAAGCAGGAATTACTTGGTTAAACCGAATCAAAGAGCAATTTCCGCATACAATTTGGCTCAATCCTACTTTGCCTGACTATTGGGATTATACTCATTCTATAAAAATAATCAATGAATTTACAGAAAATCGTATGTTTCCATTGACGATTGATGGATTGACGCAAGCAATGAAAGCATTGAAAGATTCGAAGAAAAAATTTATCAATCCATTGGATAAAAAATAAAATTTGAAAATTTATAAAAATAAATTCAATCCAAAAAATAATAAAATTAAAATAAAACCGAAGAGAAAATTGATGAAATAGTGATATTTTATGACAATTTTTTCTTCTGTCATTTGATTTTTAATAAATAATAAATAAGGAATTTTGAGGTAATAAAACAACGCAAAACCTGTATTTAAAACACCTATAACCAATAAAACCAATAACATAAAAATTTTGGTTTGTGTATAAGATTGCCACAAAGCCGAAAAGAAAAATAGTTTAGCATTGAAACCCGAAGTTGGTGGCAAACCATTCAAAGTAAGTAAAAAAACTAAGAAAATAACACCAAATCCAACATTCCATCTGCCTATTCCTTTTAAATATTTCATATCAAAAGTACCAAACTTTTGGAAATAATTTTCTGCTAACCAAAATGCTCCAAAAGTTCCCAAACTATAAACCACCGCATAATATAAAAAGAAATTCCCCGCTAAATGTACGCCTACAATCGCAGGAATGAGCATAAAACTCGCATGAGCAATCGAAGAATAAGCCAACATTCGCTTAATATTGGTTTGTTTGAATGCACCAAAATTTCCCAAAGTCATTGTTAAAATGGCTATTACACTCAATAAAACTTGCCAAGTTGGAAGCCAAAAAGTAGGCACAAGACTTGAGAAAAATATCAAAATCCAAGCACCTGCAATTTTTGGTGCAGTCGATAAAAAAGCAACCAAAGGCGAATTTCCTGCTTCATATACATCAGGAGTCCAAAAATGAAAAGGCAAAGAAGATATTTTAAAAAATAAACTACCACAAGTTAGAAAAAATGCCATCAACCACAAAGGACTTTTCACTGCATTAAAATTAGCACTAATTATGGCAGGATTCATATCCAAACTTCCTGTCAATCCATACAACAAAGACATACCGTATAACGTAATTCCTGTCGTAAACGCTCCAAACAGCAAATATTTGATACTTGCTTCTGCATTTTGTTTTTTGAAAGGCAGTGCAACCAATATATAACTCACCAAAGAAACTACTTCTAAACTCAAATAAATCGCTAATAAATTTTGGGACATAACCAAAATATATAGCCCTAATTCGATGGTTAGAATAAATAATATCCACTCCGAAAATGGAAAATTCTTTTCTTTATAAGTAGAGGAAAAAGCCAAAAAAATAAAAGTAAGTAGCCCAATAATTGCCAATATTATTTTTAATTGGAGATTAAAACTATTCAAAACTAACATTTCTTCGAATAAATTTTGTCCTTTTGGGCTGATATTTTTTAAAGTAATCCATAATTGAAAAATACTCAAAAGCATTGTTAAAATACCAATAGAAATACCCCAATTTTTGTGTGCAGAAGTGGGTTTTAGTTCTATTAGAATTAAAAAAAATATACCTATCAACAAACAATATTCACCTCCTAAATAAGAAAATGAATTGAAAAGATTGTTTAATTGATAAGATAAATTCTCGACTAAATGCTTTGAAAACATATTTTTTAATTTTTTTTGCAAAAATACAAATAAAATTTTTAATTGCAATTTTTTCTTTTTTTTTAGATTTATTGAAGGTATCTAAATGTAACAATTTGGTATAAAAGTAGGATTTTGATAAAAATTATATCAAAATTATATTTTAAGTAGATAGGAGAAAGGTAACAAAAATTGGAATTTTATGACTATTGTATATTTATTTATTTATTTTTAAGTAAAACTTTATAGTTTACGTATTTTTACTTTATAAATTTGATAATTGACCAATCAAAATCAAAAAAGTAGAGTTACTTCGTATATTTTCAAGTAACTCTATTAAAATAATTTTTATTTGCTTTTGATAACTTTTTTGACATATTCAATACTTACATCAAAAAAATCAGCCAACTCTACAATGGTCATTCCTTTTGAATGTCCTTTTAAGATGTTATTATTTTTTTCTTCTGCTTTGCCTTTTATTCCACCAACTAATTCGCCTTCTTGATAACGAAGGTCTTTTGTAATATCAAATGTAATATCCATATTTTTGAGTATTTGAGTAATTGTATTTTGTAAACCACGTAATTGACTCATCACATCTATCTGACGTAGATATTTTTGTTGTTCAATCGTATTTTTATAACGTTGATTGGTGTCAGTTATTGTAATGATTTGCTGTAAAATATTTCTTACTGCTGTCTCTGGTTTGTCTTGTCCAAAACCAGCCAAAATCCCTAAAATCACAAACTCTGGAATATCTGATTTCACAAATTCTAAATAATTTTTATCGCGAATATTTATGATTTCAAACCTATGTTCAAAATTTTCGTGTCGAGTATAATTAACCATAGTCATGGGTTCATCACCTATATAAATCACGTATTGTTTAACAGTTAAATCGTATTTAGTGTACAAAATACCATAATATTCTCCCATTCGAGCATTCATTCTTGTTTCATTTTTCGTCTGAAATTCTATTTGTAATAAATAGTCTTCTGCTCCGTGATGACCTTTTATTTTTTTCAAAAAATCAACTTCTCTTTTCATTGTTGTTTGAATTTGTGGATCAACATCTATCATATCATTGGGTTGAATGTTGAGGTTGAAAAGGTTATCAATAAATGGCAAAGTACATTCTACCATATTTTCTTTGATAATTTTATCAAATTTATTGCTTTTATCAATCGGGTCTTGTTGATTTTTTCGTTGTTTATTTGACATATTTTTTATTATTTTTTTCTATCCAAATACAAATTTTTAAATTAGTATCGGAAAAAGTAATAATGTAAACTTTTTATTTTATTTATTTTTGGGGTATAAAAATGCTATCATTGCAAAAAACGGCTTAGTGATAAAACAAACTAAATAACTAAAAAATACAATAATTTTAATTTTATATTTACTTTTTTTTGTTTACATTATTTAAAATTAGTACTTATCTAAATATTTATCTTTTATTTTTGAAAATATATACACATATAAAGTGAGATTTCTTATGTGTAACATTCCTCTAATTCCTCAATAAACCTTGTTAAAATTTTTTCAACTTCTTTTTTATTAAATGTTTTATGATTTCGTCTTGACTTTACATAATTTTCTATTGTCATTTTTTCAACTATTTGTTTAATTGTTATTAATTCAATTTCGTTACTAATTCTGGCAGCAAACAAAATTCCAATGATTGAAAATGCCAATATAAATAATCCAAGTTGTGAATTGAAGAATTGTACGACGAAAGAAATAAAAAACAAAATTAAGAACATTATTAGTACAAAAAGAGATGGTTGTAATAAATTTAGTTCAAAACCTAAATGGGTTTCTAATTTTTTAATTCTTGATTTTCTACTATGTTGAGGCAAAAGATTAATCAGTGAAAAATTTGTCGAAATTATTTTACTATCGATTTGAAATGTTGATGAAATAGCATTACGAAGTTTATAAAATGCTTGTTGGCTCGTACAATCATCAACACTATCGAGTTGAATTTTGTTGATAATATGGTTATAAAGTTGTTCTGAATTTGTGATATAAAATAATTCATCAGCAATAAATCTAATATCAAATGATTTTTCAATTTTTATAAGCAAATCTTCAATACCCTCTGGGTCAATATTTTTAAGTTCGTATTTTGTCATAGTATTATTATTTTTATTAAAATTTAAAATCAAAAAAAATAGAGTTACTTATTATATTTTTAAGCAACTCTATTCAAACAATTTTTAT
Organism: Cytophagales bacterium; assembly: GCA_013298075.1. Taxonomy (GTDB): domain Bacteria; phylum Bacteroidota; class Bacteroidia; order Cytophagales; family Microscillaceae; genus RDXZ01. The sequence continues at coordinate 6,794 of JAAFJG010000018.1, forward strand.
TTACTTTTGATAACTTTTTTGACATATTCAATGCTTACATCAAAAAAATCAGCCAACTCTATAATAGTCATTCCTTTTGAATGTCCTTTTAAGATATTTTTGTTTCTTTCTTTTGCTTCGCCTTTTGCTTCGCCTTCTGCTTTGCCTCTTGCTTCGCCTCTTGCTTCACCTCTTGCTTCGCCTCTTGCTTCGCCGATTAATTCGCCTTCTTGATAACGAAGGTCTTTTGTAATATCAAATGTAATATCCATATTTTTGAGTATTTGAGTAATTGTATTTTGTAAACCACGTAATTGACTCATCACATCTATCTGACGTAGATATTTTTGTTGTTCAATCGTATTTTTATAACGTTGATTGGTGTCAGTTATTGTAATGATTTGCTGTAAAATATTTCTTACTGCTGTCTCTGGTTTGTCTTGTCCAAAACCAGCCAAAATCCCTAAAATCACAAACTCTGGAATATCTGATTTCACAAATTCTAAATAATTTTTATCGCGAATATTTATGATTTCAAACCTATGTTCAAAATTTTCGTGTCGAGTATAATTAACCATAGTCATGGGTTCATCACCTATATAAATCACGTATTGTTTAACAGTTAAATCGTATTTAGTGTACAAAATACCATAATATTCTCCCATTCGAGCATTCATTCTTGTTTCATTTTTCGTCTGAAATTCTATTTGTAATAAATAGTCTTTTGCTCCGTTATGACCTTTTATTTTTTTCAAAAAATCAACTTCTCTTTTCATTGTTGTTTGAATTTGTGGATCAACATCTACCATATCATTGGGTTGAATATTGAGGTTGAAAAGGCTATCAATAAATGGTAAAGTACATTCTACCATATTTTCTTTGATAATTTTATCAAATTTATTGCTTTTATCAATCGGGTCTTGTTGATTTTTTTGTTGTTTATTTGACATATTTTTTTTATTTTTTTTATTTTTTCTATCCAAATACAAATTTCGAAATCATACCATTTTTCAAAACAATATTTCTAATCATAATCCTTTAAAAATGATAGATTTTATTTCTATTGATGATTCAAAAAATCCCAAATAGCACGAGCCGTTTTTTCAGACGCACCAGATTCGCCCATTTTGTCTGTCAATTCTTGATAATCTTTTTTGATTTGGTTATGTTGTGGATTTTCAGGTAATAAAGGTTGTAAATAATTGGCAATATTTAAAGGAGTAGCATAAAATTGTAACAATTCGGGAGCAATCATTTTTTCACCCACCCAATTTAATAAACTTACATAGGGCAATTTTACAAGTCTATGAGCAATTTCAAAAGTAATTTTACTCATTTTATAAATCACTACTTGTGGCACGTGAAAAAGTCCTGTTTCCAAAGTTGCCGTACCCGAAGCCACAATCGAACCCTCTGCAATATGTAATAATTGATAAGTTTGGTCAATAATTATAGGAATTGTTGGATATTTTTCGATAATTTGATAAATTTCTTTGTCCAAACTACTCACTCCCGCCACCACAAATTGATATTGAGGAAAATATTGAGCGGTTTCGAGCATCACAGGAAGATTATATTTTACTTCTTGTTTTCTACTACCTGGTAGTAAAGCAATTATTTTTTTATCTATTAAGTTATTTTTTTGTCTAAAATCAATATCAGATTCAAATTTTTTTAATTCATCTAACAAAGGATTTCCTACATATTTTACTTTACAATCGTATTGTTGATAAAATTTTTCTTCAAAAGGAAGTATTACCAACATCAAATCAATGATTTTTTTGATAGTAAAAACTCTTTTGGTATTCCAAGCCCAAATTTTTGGAGAAATATAAAAAACGGTTTTAATATTTGGTAGATTTTTTTTGACAAATTTAGCAATTCTAAGATTAAAACCTGCATAATCTGTCAAAATCAATACATCAGGTTGATAATTTTGAATATCTTTTTTACATTCTTTCAAAAAACGACTGATTTTTCTAATATTTTTCAACACTTCTAAAAAACCCATAAAAGCCGTTTCTTTGTAATGTTTAACTAATTCACCACCAATTTTTTGCATTTCATCACCTCCCCAAAATCTAAATGTTGCTTTCTCATCTTTTTTTTGAAGTTCACGCATTAAATTAGCGGTGTGAATATCGCCTGAACGTTCCCCTGCTATTAAATAATATTTCATTTTTTTGGATTATTTTACACGCCAAACCACCACATTCCAGCCCTGTGAATTTTTACTTTATTTGTTTTATTGAGTTTTCTTTTTTGTAAGATTTCGTAAGATTTTATGATAGTCAAATATTTATTGATGACAATTTTTTCATCAAATTCATTTTCAACTTTTTTTCGGCTTTTTTCGCCCATTTTTTGTAGTGTTTCATTATCTAATGTGTACATTTTTTGCATTTTATCAGCCAAATCTTCTGCATTTTTGACTTCACACAAAAAACCATTTACGCCATCATCAACCGTTTGTCTACAACCTACTACATCAGTTGTAATAATTGGTTTTGCCATCGCACACGCCTCCAAAAGCGAGCGAGGCGTACCCTCGCGATACGAAGGCAACACTACACAATCTGCTTTTTTGATAATTTCTGCTACATTATCACTTGTCCCTAAATATTCGATAATATTTTCTTTTTGCCAATTTTCAACTTGTTCTTTACTAACGCCCAATTTTGCTTCGGTTTCGAGATTGCCTAATACTTGAAAATTTACTTGTAAACCCATATTTTTCAAAATTTTAGCGGCATTAACATATTCTATAATTCCTTTGTCATATAATAGTCTTGCAATCATCAAAAAATTAAAAGTTTTATTTCTTTTAAAATCTTGTGCTTTAAATTTATCTAAACAAACGCCAGAACCCGGCAAAATATCAGTTGTTTTTTCTTTGATAAGATTTTTTTCTATGAATAATTGCATATCATCTTCATTTTGAAAAAAAACTCTTTTAGGAAATTTGAAAGATAATTTATATAAAAATTTAGCAATTTTAGAAGATAAATTATTATGCAAAAAAACCGTTCCTAAACCTGAAACATTATTGACAACTAATTTTCGCAAAGGCAAGGCAGCAAAAGTACCATAAATATTGGGCTTGATAGTAAATTGTAGGATAATATCAATGTTTGATTTTTTGTAGATTTTATATAATTGATACGCATATTGCAAATCTTTGAAAGGATTTGTGCCTTTATTTTCCATTTTGACTGCATAAAATTCACAGCCCATCTCAACAAGATTTTCAGAATATTTATCTTCAGGAGCAATAGCAACTACCTGATGTCCTTCTGCTAAAAGTGCCTTAACCAAACCGTGCCTGAAATTAAAAATATTCCAAGAAGTATTCAATACGATAGCTATACGCATAAAATAGAATAATTAAACATAAATGATTATAAATTATAAAATGGCTGGAACAAATATTATGTAAAATTACGAAAAATTAGCCTAAAAAGTTGTTTTTTTAGATTATTTTTTTATTATTTTTTATAAAATGATATACAAAATTTATTTTTTTGTTATTCTTTGACATTTTTGAGATGTTTTTTTAGAGAATATTATTTTTTTAAATAAAAAAATAAAGTAATTTTTAGGAATATAACCATTTTTTTAACTACCTTTGCTCACCGATTCAAACTATTTTAAAACTTTTATCTCAAATTACCGTGAAATTCGGAGCGATTGACATAGGCTCAAATGGAGCAAGGCTACTTATATGTAGCGTATTGAAAGAAAATATTGACCAAGTAAAGTTTAAAGATGTAGAATATACACGCTTTCCTTTGCGATTAGGGACTGACGTATTTACCGAGCAAAAAATTGGAAAGAAAAAAACAGAGCAATTATTAAAGCTTATCAAGGCTTTCAAATTACTTTTAGAACTACACGAAGTAGAAGATTTTATGGTCGTGGCAACTTCTGCTTTTAGAGAAGCAAAAAATGGAAAAGAAGTTATCCAAAAAGTAAAAATAGAAACAGGCATAGAAATAGAAATTATTGAAGGAAGTCGGGAGGCTGAAATTTTAGACGCAGTCATTACCAAACAAATTACTTCTTTTCAAAATTATCTTCATATAGATGTAGGCGGCGGAAGTACCGAACTCAATCTTTATTTTGGTACGCAAAAAGTAGCCTCAAAATCTTTTCCTATGGGTTCGATACGCAACGTAGGCTCACGCGAAAATATTGAAATTCTAAAAAATATTCGTATTTGGATTGAAGAAAATAAAAAGAAAATCCATACACAATTACCTATTACAACCATTGGCACAGGCGGAAATATCAATAAAATTGCGAGTTTATTGCGTTCAAAAAACCAACTCATACAACTTTCTCAAATACGTGAAATTCTTTTCGAACTCAATAAAATGAGTTTTTATCATAAAGTCAATACGTTGCAACTTAATCCTGATAGAGCAGACACAATATGCCCTGCGGCTTATATTTATTTATCTGTCATGGAATGGGTGGGAGCAACCGAAATGGAAGTTCCTGAATTAGGAATGACCGATGGAATGATGGAACTGATGTGGAGAAAATATCAATTAAAACCTTTGAAAAAAAAAAGTTAAAAAAAAGTAGATTTTTTAAAACATAATAACTAAAAAATTAGTTATTATAAAAAAGAGGTAAAAAATCAAAAAATAGATATTTTTTAGTAGTAAAAATAAAAAAACATAAAAAAAAACAATTTTTTTATAAAAAAATACAAAAAATCTTTGGAAAGATAACGAATGATATATATTTTTGTGCAAAGAAATAAAAAGACGTTTTTTACTTTCAAAAAAATACTTTCTTTTATTAAAAAAAAATTAAATTCAAAATTATTTTCCGTCCAAAAACAACAACGTTTATTTATTAAAAAGTTATGAAAAAAACAATTGCTCAACTTTTATTGGCATTCTTTATTCTTATGAATGCAACCTTTGTAATGGCACAAGACAAACCTAAACCAGAGGACAAACCTAAAGAAGCACAAGAGGACAAACCACAAGAAAAACCTGCAAAAGAGGAAACCGCTCCTCCAACAGAAGAAACTAAAAAAGTGGCAAATGCTACTTTTCACCAAGTAATTAAACAAAAATTTATTGAAGGTGACTGGATTTATATGACTCCCGTTATTATTTGTTTGATTATTGGTTTGGCGATTGCTTTAGAAAGAGTAATTACTTTGAATTTGGCAAGCACAAACACTAAAAAATTCGAACAAAAAATCGAAAAAGCGTTAAAAACAGGTGGTATTGATGCAGCAAAACAAATTGCTATCAACACACGTGGTCCAGTAGCATCAATTTATGCACAAGGTTTGATTAGAAATTCAGAAGGACTTGATATGGTTGAAAAATCGGTCGTTTCTTATGGTTCGGTTGAAATGGGACGTTTAGAACAAGGTCTTGTTTGGATTTCATTGTTTATTGCGTTAGCACCCATGTTAGGTTTCTTAGGAACTGTTGTGGGTATGATTCAAGCGTTTGATATGATTCAGGCGGCAGGTGATATTTCTCCTACAATCGTTGCGGGTGGTATTAAAGTAGCCCTTTTGACAACTGTTGCAGGTTTGATTGTGGCTATTATCTTACAAATTTTATATAACTATATCACAAGTAAAGTGTCTTCGATTGTATCTCAAATGGAAGATTCATCGATTACTTTGATTGATATGTTGGTTGTTTATAACCGTAAATAATACTTTATCCTTTAAAAAAAATATTTTAATATTACAATGGACAAAAAAATAAGTAAAATATTAACTCCAGTTTTATTGGGTTTAGCATTTTTTGTAAGTTTATTAGGCGTATTTATGGGAGGATTAATGACTAAAAATTATATTCCCAAAGATGGCGTGCCACCTGAACCTGCTCGTTCACAAGGTGTTGATTTTTCGACAGATTTATTTTTGAATTTTAGTTATATATTTATTATTGTAGTGATTATTGCAGTGATTGCAGGCTCAATTTTAAGTATGATTGATGATTTGAAAGGTTCGATGATGTCTATTATTTCTTTAGGTGGTTTAATTGTTGTTTTTGGACTTTTATATCTTGCTTTTGCGAGTACTGATGTATTAGGACATGGAAATTTGCTTCCCGATGGAAAAAAAATAGATATGTATAGAGATTTCAAAATCACGATGGGACAAGTAAGATTTGTAGACACAACTTTGTTATTGTCTTATTTTCTTGGAATAGCAGCCTTTTTAGGTGTGATTTTGGGAGAGTTGAGAGGGGCTTTGAAATAAAACTTTTAAACTTCAAATAATATGAAGAAAAGAAAATCGGAAGGCTCGCAAGAAATCAATGCGAGTTCTATGGCTGATATAGCATTTTTATTGTTGATATTCTTTTTGGTAACAACTACTATTGCTTCGGATAAAGGTTTGACTATTATCCTACCTCCAAAAAAGACTGATATAACAGTAATTGAACAAAACGAAAGAAATGTTTATGTCGTATTGGTTAATTCAAAAAATCAACTTTTAGTAGAAGGTGAGCCAATGGCTTTGCCTGATTTGCGTGCAGGAGTAAAGAAATTTATTTTGAATAATGGAGAAGACAAAAAATCTTCGGATTCTCCAAAAGACGCAGCAGTTTCTTTCAAAACGGATAGAGCCACAAAACACGCTACTTATATAAGAGTGTATGATGAAATCATCGCAGCTTACAACGAAATACGTGCTGAAAAGTTAGGTATTTCTGTGAAAGACTATATAACTTTTGATAAAGAAAAAGCAAAAAAAGAACCTGCTTTGATTCAAAAAGCAGAATTATTTGCTCAAAAATCGAATTATGTAGATCAAGATGTAGTTGATAATTACCTAAGTTATGATAAAGATTCGAGAGATAAACGTAAACAAAGAATGTTAGACGCTTTTACAGCAGCTCGTACTTCTTCAAAACTTTTATTTGTAGAAAAATTTTATGACGTTCAAAAAGAATATCCTAAACGTATCTCAAAAGCAGAACCAACAAAAGTAGAATAATATGGCACAATTTAGGAAACAAAACAAAACACTCCCTGCTATTTCTACGGCTTCGTTGCCTGATATAGTATTTATGTTGTTATTCTTTTTCATGGTAACAACTGTATTGCGTGAAACTGACGTAAAAGTAACGTACTCAGCGCCCGGGGCTACTCAATTAGAACAAATTGAGAAAAAATCGGTAGTAAGTCATTTGTATGTGGGTTTTCCAAAAGATTCAAAATTAGGAAAAGAAGCACGCATACAAGCCAATGACGTACTTTTGAATGCTCCCAGCGAAATAAAACAATGGGTTGCAAACGAAAAAAGTAAAGTACCTATAAAAGATAGAAGTGAACATACTATTTCTTTGAAAGTAGATAGAGATGCCAAAGTAGGTATCGTTACTGATATTGAAACAGAATTAAGAGAAATTGATTCAAGACGTGTGATTTATAATGCAAATCGTGCAGGAAAATAATCAAAATTTCTTATAAAAATAAAAAAAACAAATCTGAAAATTTTCAGATTTGTTTTTTGTTTTAAAAAATATCTAACAACTATTTTCCACCAATCAAATTTAAAGCCGAACCTGCTTTAAACCAACCAATTTGTTGTGTATTATACGTATGATTTACTTTTACTTCATCTTTTGAGCCGTCTTTATGTGTGAAAACCACAGTCAAACCAACGCCTTCTGTAAAAGTTGTCAAACCTAAAATATCAACGCTATCATCTTCTTGAATTTTGTCATAATCTGAAGGATTAGCAAAAGTCAAGCCTAACATACCCTGTTTTTTTAAGTTTGTTTCGTGAATACGGGCAAAAGATTTTACTAAAATTGCTCTCACACCCAAAAAACGTGGCTCCATTGCTGCGTGTTCTCTTGATGAACCTTCGCCATAATTTTCATCTCCTACCACAATACTTCCGATGCCTTTTGATTTATACACACGTTGCACTGCAGGAACTTCGCCATAACTTCCATCTAATTGATTTTTAACCGAATTAGTTTTATTGTCATTGAACGAATTAACTGCACCAATCAACATATTGTTAGAAATATTATCTAAATGTCCACGATATTTTAACCAAGGTCCCGCCATCGAAATATGGTCGGTTGTACATTTTCCTTTTGCTTTAATCAGTAATTTTAAGCCTTTGATGTCTGTGCCTTCCCACGCTTTGAACGCTTCTAATAATTGCAAACGGTCAGAAGTGGTACTTACTTTTACTTGTACTTGTGAGCCATCAGCAGCAGGTGCTTGATAACCTCTATCGCCGACTGCATAGCCTTTTGGTGGCTCCATTAAGCCTTTTGGCTCATCTAATTTTACTTGTTCTCCTTTTTCGTTAGTCAAAGTATCAGTCATTGGATTGAAAGTCAAATCTCCCGCAATCGCAAACGCAGTTACAATTTCAGGCGAAGCCACAAAAGCGTGTGTTCCTGCATAACTATCATTTCTTTTTGCAAAATTACGATTGAAAGAAGTAATAATAGAATTAGCACGATTGACATCATCAATATGTCTTGACCATTGTCCGATACAAGGGCCACAAGCATTTGCCAAAACCACTCCGCCCATTTTAGCAAAAATATCTAAAATCCCATCTCTTTCTGCCGTAAAACGAACAGTTTCGGAGCCGGGCGTAATCGTAAATTCTGCTTTTGCTTTCAAATTTTTATCAATCGCTTGTTGTGCCAATGAAGAAGCACGCGTTAAATCTTCGTAAGATGAATTAGTACAAGAACCAATCAAACCTACTTCTAATTTTGCAGGATAATTATTATCTTTTACCGCTTGTGCAAATTTTGAAAGAGGCCAAGCCAAATCTGGCGTAAAAGGTCCGTTTACATAAGGCTCTAATTCTGACAAGTTCAATTCGATTACTTGGTCATAATATTTAGAAGGATTAGCCATTACTTCTTCATCAGGACGAAGATTTGCTTTGTATTGATTTGCCAATTCTGCTACTTCTTTTCTTTCGGTTGATGCCAAATAATCGTACATATTTTGGTCATATCCAAACAAAGAAGTCGTTGCACCAATTTCAGCACCCATATTACAAATTGTTCCTTTGCCTGTTGCCGAGAGAGAATCTGCTCCTTCTCCAAAATATTCTACGATACAACCTGTACCACCTTTTACGGTTAATTTACCTGCTACCCATAAAATTACGTCTTTGGCAGAAGTCCAGCCTGATAATTTTCCTGTCAATTTTATACCGATTAGTTTAGGAAATTTTAATTCCCAAGCCATTCCCGCCATTACATCAACCGCATCTGCTCCACCAACTCCAATCGCAATCATACCTAAACCACCTGCATTAGGCGTGTGTGAGTCTGTGCCAATCATCATTCCACCCGGAAAAGCATAATTTTCTAATACAACTTGGTGAATAATTCCTGCCCCCGGTTTCCAAAATCCGATGCCATATTTATCAGATACAGAAGCCAAAAAGTCATAAACTTCTTTGTTGCCAACGTTGGCGGTTTCTAAATCTTGTTTTGCACCAATTTTTGCTTGAATTAAATGGTCGCAATGCACCGTACTCGGCACAGCCACTTTTGGTTTTCCTGCTGACATAAATTGTAATAATGCCATTTGAGCGGTTGCATCTTGCATAGCGACTCTATCTGGGGCAAAATCTACATAATCTACGCCACGTTTGTAGGCGTGTGCGGGAGTTCCTTCGTACAAATGTGAGTACAAAATCTTTTCGGCTAAGGTCAATGCACGACCTTCCAATTTTTTAGCAGCCTCAATGCGTTCGCTCATGCGTGCATAGACTTGCTTTATCATTTCGATATCAAATGCCATAATGAAATAGGAATATATATTTTAATTTTATTGATAAGTAAAAACGAACTAAATTTTATCACTGATTTTTTAATAAAACGATTTTTTTTCAGTCTATTTATCTATACGCAAAAATAATAAATATAATTAGAAAAACAAAAATGTAAGCAAAAAATACGCTTTTTATCTTTATTTATTTTGATTTTAAATAAAGAAAAGGCATTTTTATACGGAACATTATCATTCTTCGAATGGTAAAGTCGGGAAACTTCGTTTTTTGATTGTCTGACAATTTTTGTGGAAGACCTACAATTAGAAATTTTTGTTTTTTACTCCTTGGTCTGTGTGACACAGACCTAAAAGAAGAGGCAAGTCAAAAAATACATTTTTATTTTCTGCAAAACTTCTTATTAAATTTCAAAAATTTACGATTAAAATCAGCCATAAAAGGTTAAAAAATGATGGCAAAAAAAACATTATTCTGAAACAAACAAACATATTTTTGGCACAATATTTTGATATATATAGTTTTTGGCTTAATTTTGTAAAAAAATGCTACATTTTCTAAGGTTTCATTCATCAAATAAAAAACAATAACAATGTATTCTGTTAAAAAAATATTTCTTATTCTATTGATTTTCAATCTATTCACATTTGTATATGCCCAAAAAAAGCAAGAAAAGTATGTAGTAGTGATAGATGCAGGGCATGGCGGAACTGACCCCGGAAAACCCAAAGGAAAGGTTAATTTAGCACACGAAAAAGACCTTAATCTCGAAATTTCTTTTAAAATTGGTAAATATATCAAACAAAATATGCCTAATGTTGATGTGTATTATACGCGCAGCATCGACCAATTTGTTTCTTTGCAAGATAGAGTAGAATTAGCCAACAAAAAAGACGCAGATTTATTGATAAGTGTGCATTGTAATTCGAATAAAAATGCGTCTATTCACGGAGTTGAGGCACATATTTATAATTTATCTATGCCCGCCAGCAAAAAAATTGCTAATTTGGTACTCGATGAACTACAAAAAGGAGCAAAAAGAAAATCGAGAGGTGTGGTAGATGCCAAAATGAGAGGGCGAAATTTATACGTTACACAATACGCAAATATGCCTTCTGTGTTGATTGAATTTGGATATATGAGCAATCAAAATGAAGAAAAATATTTGAATAATGATGAAAATCAAAATATTTTAGCGTCTGCTGTTTATCGTGGTGTCAAAAAATATTTTCAAAATGCTGCCCCCTCAGAAAATCGTTCTAAATATTATCGTGTGCAACTATTGGCAACCAATAAATTATTATCATCAGAAGCAAAAATTTTTGAAGATTTAGAAATTAAAGTCGATATTTATGAAAATCCTGAGAATACAAAGGCAAAATATAAATATGTAGTTGGGCGTGAATATGACCTCGAGAGAGCCGAAGCATTGGCAAAAAAAGTAGCAGAATTAGGTTTTAAAAACGCTTTTGTTGTTAAAATTGAAGAGTAAATGACATTTTTTTTAAGTTATTTTGATTTTTGGAAAATTTGTGCAGATAATGAAAATGTATTTTTTGAATTGCCTCCAGATTTATCTGGAGGTTAATATAAAATTCAATTCTTGGCTTTAGCCGAAATTTTTATGTTTATTAAATGGATATTTTTCTGTATTTTTTAAATAAAAGGCTACTTATATATAGACCAGAATTAATTCCGTAATAATTTCCTAAGAATCGTCATTTTTTTATGCTAATTTTTTTAAACCAAATAATTGCACTATATTTGCACAAAAATTATAAACAACATCACAAAAACATTTTTTACACAATGAAAATTTTAATTTTTAATATTTTATTATTTTGTTCTTTGCAAATATTGGCACAAAATAAAGCCGAAACATTGGCAATGGAAACCAACGAATTACACGGAAAATTGGCTTTTGTAGATAGAACTTATAACTTTGGAAAAATTCGAAAAGGCGAAAAAGTTACTACTTCTTTTTATTACAAAAATACAGGCTCAAAACCTATTCATATATTACAAGTTCAAACTTCTTGCGGTTGCACTATCACAGAATGGAGCAAAAAAACAATAGAAGTAGGAAAAACAGGCGAAATTTCTGTTACTTTTGATTCAAATGAAAAGGAAGATATTATCGGACAACAAAATAAAGTAATTTTAGTGATTTCAAATGCTTCAAATAAAGAAGAAAAACTAACTTTGCAAGGCGAAGTTCAAAAAATTGGAAACTAAAATCCAGCAAAATAATCGTATAAATAAAAAATGATACTTTCAGGCTTAGAAATAGAAAAAAGATTAGGAACAGAAATTATTATCGAACCTTTTGATAAAAATAGATTAAATCCTAATAGTTATAATTTGCGTTTGCATAATAAATTATTGCGTTATAAAAATCCAATTTTGGATATGAAAACTCCTCACGAAACAGAGGAAATTATCATAGAAGAAGATGGTTTTCTGTTGCAACCCAACGAATTATATTTGGGAAGAACAGTCGAATATACAGAATCTCACGCCTGCGTACCGATGCTCGAAGGCAGAAGTTCGGTGGGAAGATTGGGGCTTTTTATTCATATTACAGCTGGTTTTGGTGATGTTGGTTTTTGTGGATATTGGACATTGGAAATTTTTTGTATCAAACCAATTCGAGTGTATCCAAATGTAGAAATTTGTCAAGTATATTATCACGACATCAAAGGCGAATACGAAAAATATCAGAGCAATAAATATCAACATAATCAAGATGTGCAACCAAGTATGTTGTATAAAGATTTTATAAAATAAACATAAAAAATATAAAAATATGCGTTCAATTACTTCTCTGATTGTTTTATTGGTATTAATTGTGTTGGCTTATATTCTTTATATGGTCAATGGATTTGGTTTTGCGTCTTGGGGAAAGCCACAAATTATTCATAATCATAACATTGTTTTAGAAAAAATAGAACAATTAGGGAGATTAGAATTAGTCAAATATAAATTTAAAGATATTTATGATTATGTTGAAAAAGGGTATTTGGCAAACGAAACTGTCGGAATTATTGTGAGTGCAGAAGCGGTTGGTTGTATTGATTTGAAAAAAATAAAAATGCAAGATATTCAACCCAAAGGAAGTGATAGTTTATTGATTACTTTGCCCAAACCTGAATTATGTTATTGGAAAATAAATCAACAAGAAACACGCATTTATAATAGTTTTCATATTCGAATGAACTCAGCAAGTTTGTATGGACAAGCGTATAAAGAAGCGGAAAATTTTATCGAAAAAACAGCCCGAAAATCTGATATTCTTGATAAAACAAAAGCAAGTGCAGAACAATTATTAAAACCTTTATTGCAAGAAATTTCACAAAAAAAAGTGGTTTTTTTGTATGCAAAATGATAAATAAATAGGTCTATAAAATGATTGTGAAACTAATTTTAGTATGAGTAGCCATTGATTTTGGAATAAAAAATAAATTAAAAAAATATAAAAATTTTGGATAGATCAAAGTATTAAATTTTATACATCCTCCAGATAAATCTGGAGGCAATTCAAAAAACACGTTTGAAAAAAAAATCCTACACAAATTGACTAAGAGCCAAATTTATTCCCTAAAAAAGTATCTATTTTTTCAAATCTTTTTTTTGTTTTATAAACATATTTATTCTGTATTAAAAATAAAAAAATGTCAAATATTCAATTTTCTTTTCCAAATATACAAAAAAATATAAAAAATATAAAATTAAGATTGATTTATATCAAAAAACGTAAAAAAATTTTTAAACGAATTTTTTTTTTACTAATTTTGCAAAATTTTTAATTACAATTTGATTTTTCTCTCTCAAATGAAATATAAACGTATCCTTCTAAAATTAAGTGGCGAGTCTTTACAAGGTGAAAAATCTTATGGACTTGATGCAAAAGTATTGCAACAATATGCCCAAGAAATAAAAAAAGTATCAGAAAGTGGTATTCAAGTGGCTGTCGTGATTGGTGGTGGAAATATTTTTAGGGGAGCGCAAACCGTTGGAAGTAATATAGATAGAGTGCAAGGCGATTATATGGGTATGTTAGCCACACTTATTAATGCGATGGCATTGCAAAGTACCTTAGAAAAAATTGGCGTTTTTACCCGATTGATGTCTGGAATAAAAATGGAACAAGTTTGTGAGCCATTTATTAAACGTAGAGCCGTTAGACATTTAGAAAAAGGACGTGTGGTAATATTTGGAGCAGGAATTGGAAGCCCTTATTTTACAACTGATTCAGCAGCAAGTTTAAGAGCGATTGAAATTGAGGCTGATGTAGTTTTGAAAGGCACAAGAGTTGATGGCGTTTATACTGCAGATCCTGAAAAATTTGATGATGCCGAAAAATTTACCAATATTTCTTTCCAAGAAGTATATGAAAGAGGTTTAAATGTAATGGATATGACTGCCTTCACCCTTTGTAGAGAAAACAATTTACCGATTATTGTTTTTGATATGAATAGCGAAGGCAATTTATTAAGAGTGGTGGCGGGCGAAGAAGTCGGAACTTTGGTGCATTAAAATATACATAAAAGTCAAAAATAAACTAAATATTAAAACAAAAAAATGGAAGAAGAAATTAAAATGTACCTTGATGAAGCACGCGAATTGATGGAAAAAGCAGTGCAACATACACAACGTGAATTTACAAAAATTCGTGCAGGAAAAGCAAGCCCTGAAATGTTAAACGGAATTATGGTCGATTATTATGGCGTAATGACTCCTATCGGACAAGTGGCAGGTATCAACACGCCTGATGCGCGTACTATTGCTTTGAAACCTTTTGAAAAATCAATGATTGGTAAAATTGAAAAAGCAATTAAAGATAGTGATTTAGGTATTCAGCCCAATAATGATGGTGAATTGATACGTCTTTCTATGCCACCTTTGACAGAAGAACGCAGACAAAAATTGGTAAAACAAGTAAAACAAGAAGGTGAAGCGGGAAAAGTAAGCGTTAGAAATATCAGAAAAGACATCAACAGCTCACTCAAAGAGTTACAAAAAGATGGTGCTTCTGAAGATTCTATCAAAAAAGCAGAGGAAAAAGTACAAAAATTTACCGATGAATTTATCGTAAAAGTTGATGAAATTGTTGGTAAAAAAGAAAATGAATTGATGACTGTATAAGCTAAATTTTTTTAGATACAGCAAAAATTTCGTCTATATTACAAAAACAATTTTTATCAAGTCTATAAACAAAACTTCATAAAAATTGTTTTTGATTTAAGTCATAGATTTTTTAAAATGACAGGAATTTTAGCACGCGGATAACGCGGATTTAGCGGATTAAAACGGATTTTCTTCTTTTTTCCGAATTTTTAGTGTTTTTTATTAATTTTTGTTTTCTATTTTAAAAACTCTAATAATCAAAGTTTATTTATCTTTTAAATAATTCTTTTTTTCTCTGAAAAATAAGAATTAAAATTACATTATGTTGGCAAAAGTTTTTGGAAGTTCTTTTTTTGGGGTCAATGCTTCTGTGGTAACTATCGAAGTAAATGTTACGCAAGGAACAGGTTTTTTTATTGTCGGATTGGCAGATGGAGCAGTAAAAGAAAGCCAACACAGAGTAGAAATGGCTATCAAACATTTAGGATTTCCTTATCCTCGAACGCATATTGTAGTCAATTTAGCGCCCGCAGATGTACGCAAAGAAGGTGCAGCTTATGATTTGCCAATTGCTTTGGGAATTTTAGCTTCGCAAGGAATTATTCCGCAAGAAAGTTTAGAAAAATATATTATTTTAGGAGAATTGGCTTTAGATGGCGAATTAAGACCTATCAAAGGCATTTTACCGATTGCTATTGAAGCCAGAAAAAAACAATTCAAAGGATTTATATTACCTGAAGCCAATGCTGATGAAGCGGCTATTGTCAATAGTTTAGACGTAATTCCTGTTACAAATTTATTGGAAGCGGTAGATTTTTTGAATGGAAAATTACCCATTACGCCCAAAGAAAGTAAAACAAGAGAAATATTTGCAGACGCTCAAAACGAATATGATGTAGATTTTTCACAAGTGCAAGGACAAGAAAGTATGAAACGTGCTTTGGAAATTGCAGCAGCAGGCGGACATAATGTGATTATGATAGGTCCTCCGGGCGCAGGAAAAACAATGCTTGCGAAACGTTTGCCTACTATTTTGCCACCTTTGAGTTTGCAAGAAGCATTAGAAACGACCAAAATTCATTCGGTAGCAGGGAAATTACCCGCTCATTCTTCTTTGATTGCGAGCAGACCTTTTCGCTCTCCGCATCATACCATTAGTGATGTGGCGTTGGTAGGTGGCGGACAGATTCCACAACCGGGCGAAATTTCTTTGGCTCATAATGGTGTTTTGTTTTTAGATGAACTGCCTGAGTTTAAAAGAACAGTGTTAGAAGTAATGCGACAACCTTTGGAAGACCGAAAAGTTAATATTGCCCGTGCAAAAATTTCTGTAGATTTTCCTGCTAATTTTATGTTGATTGCCAGTATGAATCCTTGTCCTTGTGGCTATTATTCTCATCCTGAAAAAGATTGTGTTTGTCAGGCAGGCGTTGTTCAAAAATATTTGAATAAAATTAGCGGACCTTTATTAGATAGAATCGATTTACATGTACAAGTTACGCCTATTTCTTTTGATGAAATGACGGCAAATCGCAAAAATGAAACGAGCCAACAAATCAGAGAAAGAGTTATCAAAGCAAGAGATATTCAATTAGAAAGGTTTAAAGATTATGAAGGAGTATATTCGAATGCTATGATGCCTTCGGCTATGGTGAAAGAAGTTTGTGTAATTAGTTCGGCTGGAAAAACTTTATTAAAAACGGCTATGGAAAGATTAGGACTTTCAGCACGTGCATACGATAGAATTTTGAGAGTAGCACGCACTATTGCAGATTTGGGTGCAAGCCACGAAATTAAAACTGAACATATTGCAGAGGCAATACAATATAGAAGTTTGGATAGAGATAATTGGGGGCAGAAATAAAATAGATTAAAAACTAAAAACTAAATCAAAATGAAAAAAAATTGGTGGAAAATATTGACCGTAATTTTATTAGTTTATACACTTATTATTGGTTTTTTGGGCGAAGTTCCAAGAATGCCAATTTTAAATGAAAGCATTAGAAATTTATTTTTTCATGTACCTATGTGGTTTGGAATGATAATTATTTTAACTACCTCAGTCTATCATTCTGTTTTATATTTGAATCATCAGAAAGAAAAAAATGATTTTTATGCGGTAGAAAGTGTAAATATTGGCATATTATTTGGATTTTTAGGATTAGTAACAGGAATGATTTGGGCAAAACCTACTTGGGGACAATATTGGAGTGGAGACCCCAAACAAAATGCGTCTGCCATCGGATTATTGATGTATTTGGCGTATAGTGTTTTGCGTGGTTCGATAGCAGACGAACAAATGCGAGCAAAATTTTCGGCTGTTTATGCTATTTTTGCTTTTGCTATTTTTATTCCTTTAATTTTTATTTTGCCACGCTTGACCGATTCTTTGCACCCCGGCAATGGTGGAAACCCTGGTTTTAATGTATATGACCAAGCCAAAAGTTTGAGATTAATTTTTTATCCTGCGGTGATTGGTTGGACTTTGTTAGGTTGGTGGTTGATTACGTTGCGTGTGCGTATGCGTATTTGGGCAGTAAAAATGATTGAGTAATATACTGTTTATCATTTTTTTGTTTATTTGATTGATGTTTATTTGATTGATGTTCATTTGATTGATATTCATTTGGATTTTATTGGTTACAAATTTTATTGGTTCTCTGACAATTTTTCTAGAATCAGTAAGAAATACTAAACTTCTCCATTGAGGTTGTTAATATCTTCTGTTACAGCATGTAAGATATTGTTTTGGACATAGTTGGCAATATATTTTTGTACTTTTCAGCGTTCTGGTTTATGGGAAATTATTGCGGAGCTAATTTTATTCTATTATAAATAGCCATTTATTTTGAAAATATAGAAAAATATCAATTTGAAAAACATAGATATTGTTGGCTCAAGCCAACATTTGAGTTTTATATTATCCTCCAAATAAATCTGGAGGGAACTCAAAAAATATACTTCAATAAAAAATTATTTTCTGCACAAATTTCCTAAGAATCATAATTTTTTGTAAAAATACCTTAAAAACTAAACTAAAAAAAAATATTTTTGTTAAAAAATAATTTTAATACAAAAAAATAACTACATTTGAATAGTTTTTAAAAAAATATCCTAATTTTTATTTAAAATCAATCATTTTCGTTAAAAAAATTATATTTATTATTGATATATCACAAAAAAATATGCAAAAATTTCATTATTTAATTTTATTATTATTTTTTACGTCTTATGTTGCTTTTGCACAACGTATCAATTTTCCTGATTCACCACAAGAATTTGTGGCTTATGTAAACGACCAACTTACCAAAGCAAAACAAGTCGAGATAGCCATCGATTTTTCTTCGGCTTGGAGTGGGGGATTAACTTCCCATCAGACTAAAATTATCGAAGTATCTAAAAAATTAGTACCCGCCAAAATGATTTTTTCTGCAGGTTTTACTGATTTTTTTGCGAGTTTAGCCAATGCAAGCAACAAAACAAAGGCAAATACAACCCAAATTGCTGATTTTTTGAGTGTTTGCGAAAAATCAACTGCCCTAAGAGATACGAGAGATTTGAATACATTTTTGAAAAGAAGTAAATATTTTTTTAGTAATTTTGCTATTGTTTATGATAAATTATATCAGGCTTATGTGGTGCAAGGTGAGTATAAATTTATATATTTAGATAAAAAAGATGATGCCTTGCAAAATGAATTTTCGAGTATGGGTACAGATAGTTTGGCACAAGAAACCAAAGAATTATTAGGTCCGATGATTAAATTTAGTAATACCAATTTTGTAATGAAGTCTACTCAAGATTCTGTGGTGTATAAAGGTACGAAAGGAGTTTGGTTGATGACTAAAAATATATTGGTTGGAAAAGGTGGAAAAGTAAATTGGAAATCAGTAGAGTTTGATGAAAATAAAGTTTTTACAGAATTATCTAATTATATTTTTGATGGTGCTAAAAATGAATTAAAAGGTACAAATGCCACCTTGACGCATACTGATGTATTAAAAAAACCAATCAAAGGAGATTATACATTTGCCAGTCGTCCAAGAAAAAGTGCCAATTATGCTGTTTATCCAAAATTTATTTCTAACGAACACAACGTAGAAATTCCAAATATTTCTCAAAATATTGATTATAAAGGCGGTTTTACCTTAGAAGGAAAGAAAATTTTAAGTACTTCAAAACAAGGGAATTTATATTCTTATTTGATAGGAAAATCTGGATTTATTGAAAATGATAAAAAGTCAAGTTTTTTGATTGCCTCACGAAAATTAGCCATTACAGATTCTACTATTTCTACGAATAATGCAAAATTTTCTTTGTATATGGGCAAGCAAGATTCTTTATATCATTCAGATTTGCAACTTAATTATTATCGTTCAGCAGCACAAAAAAAGGAAAAAAAATATGATTTACGTTTGGTAAGAGATAGAAATACGGCTTCAGGAAGTACGCCTTTTATCGATAATCATCACGAATTTTATATTGATGCTGATGTGGTTCGATACAATATTGAAAAAGATAGTTTAGATTTATTTATGCTCACAGGCTCACAAGATTTACGTCCTGCGATGTTTGAATCTTTTGATTTTTTTGATAAAGAAAGATACAATCAAATGATTGGTTTATATAATTTTCACCCTTTGCGTTTGTTTGGAGAATTTGCTCGTAAAAATAAAACGAATACTTTTAGTGTGGGAGAAGTGGTAAAAGATATAGTAGATATTTCCAAAGATTTAGCCAAAAAACAAGGAAAAAAAGAGGTTGATTTAAGAAATTTACCCAATGAAGCCACCTTACGAAATTTGGCTGTTGATTTACGCTCCAAAGGATATTTAGATTTTGATGAAGGAAATGGATTTATTACGATGGGAAGACGGATTAGTCAGGCAGATTCAACTGACGTATTTTTGACTGCTATTGATAGATTTCAACGAAAAACTGCCAAAAAAAGTGATTCTACTTTGTATAAAACATACGACCATGATACTTTTTTGATAAAATCTGTGTCAGGAAAAAATCCTAATGCAAGTATGAATCGTGCTACTAATGAGTTACTGATTAGAGGTATTGACAAATTTCCTATTAGTCAATTATTGAATGTAAATATTATTCCTGATACTTCAAAAAGAGAAGTAAAAATTTTCCAAGGGCGAAGTTTGTATTTAGATAAAGGAGAAGTTACGGTCGGTAATTTTAGATTTATTGGACAGAAATTTTTTATGTTTTATAAAGATTTTGCGGTAGATATGCCTATTATTGATAAAATTTTATTTATTATTGCTGATACTACAGATGATAAGAAAGTAGAATTTCATGAATATGGCGGTGAAGTTTCTTTTCAACCCGGGCGTGTGCTGGTTAGTGACCCTTTGAATAAATCAGGGCGTAAAAAAGGAAAAATTTTAGATACAAAAAATTCCTATGAAGAATATCCAAAACTAATCATTGAAAATGGTGGATTAACCTATTTTAAAACAAAAGATAGACAAAATATGGCGTATGATAGTCTGGTCGTAACTATTCCACAGGAGTTTGAACAAGCCAATGATGTGAAAAACCTAAAAAATAAACACGGCTCTGTTTTTATCTTAGACCCGATTGATATGGATAGTTTAACTTCGAAAGTTCCTATTTTTCCTGGTCGATTTGTGTCTAATATATTGCCTACATTCAAAGAGAAATTAAAACCAATGCCCGATTATTCGATGGGTTTTGTACATAAAGCACCCAAGGCTGGTTATCCTTTGTATCCAATTAGTAGCCAAGTGAAAGGAGCAAAAATTAAATTTTCGAGAGATTTGGTGATGACCAAAGAAGCACTTTCTACAGGTGGCGAGATTTCATATTTAAGTACTGTTTTAAAATCACCTGAATTTGTGTTGATGCCCGATTCTGTAACTTCTGATAACATTGAATTTGTGGTAACGAAAGCAAAAATAGGAGCAAGTGAATATCCTGAAGCCACTGGGCAAACTTCTCAACTTCGCTGGAATGAAACAGAAGATAAAATGATTATTACCAATAAAATGGAAATAGAAAGATTAGAAGGAACAAGATCGACTTTACCAAAAGGTGCATTTGAACAACGTTTTAAAGATAAATTATTTACGATTTATGGTAAAGCAAATCCTGTTACATTGAGAGGAAACTTGATTGTAGGTGCCAATGGATTGACTGCCGAAGGCTCATTGGTCAGAAAAGATTTTACGATTTTATCGGTGAGTGAGGATAAATTTACATTGGGACAAAATGGATTTGTAGCTAAAAATATTGAATTAAGGATTAACTCAAAACCTTTTGACCCTTACGTACTTGACCAATTTTTCTATGCCAACAATAAACCAATTATGCGTGGAAATTTTGTAAATACGGAATTTGATTTTATTAAAGGAGAAACTGACATCAAACCAAGTGAAGAATTTGGAGACGAACTTGCCTCCATGGAGTTTCCTTATGCAGAATATAAAACTTCTATCAAAGATGCTTTGTGGAATTTGAATAAACAAACCATTGTTATGAAAGGCGATACAAATAGTCGTTTTACAGCTACTATTTTTGGAACAGAAGAAAATAATCCTGAAAACTTAACTTTTAAAGCTGACCAAGCCTTATATGATATTCCTAATTTAACTTTATTGACCAAAGGTATCCGTCGAATTCGCTCTGCTGATGCAACCATTATTCCAAAAGATGGTATTGCTACAATATTAAAAGATGCAGAAATGCAAGAACTAAAAGATGCACGTATTTTGATGGATACAATCAATAATTATCATAAATTATTTAATGCAACCCTTCATATTAAATCTAAATTAGATTTTGACGGAGATGCCACTTATCAGTTTGTCAATGTCAAAAAAGATACATTTAATATTAAATTTGATAAAATTCAATTTTTAAATGAAAATGAATTGGCAGGAAAAGAAAAAGATACCAAGAAAAAAAGAAGAAAAAAACGTAACAAAGAAGAAACCCGATTCACGTATGCCGAAGGAACAGTGGGAGAGGAGGATAAGAAAAAATTCTATATTACCTCCCGAATCTTATACAAAGGAAAAGTAAAAATGCGTGCTGATAAAAAAGATTTAGGACTCGAAGGTTTTATCAAATTAGATTTAGCAAGTCGTGAGGATTTTGACCAATGGTTGCCCTATAAAAGTAATAAAGGTGATGAAGTATCATTAGAATTAGAAGAAAAACAAAAAATTGGTACCAATATAATTACTTCAGGATTGCATTTTAATGGCGGTCTTGATTTATATTCTACGTTCTTATCGCCCAAACCACAAGAAAATGACCTAGATATTTTCTTGGCAAAAGGAACATTGAGTTATAGTCCCGCTATCAATCAATTTAAAGTTGCTCCTATAGATAAAGGCGACGGAAAGAATTTTACAGGAAATTTATTGGTATTTGATGATTCTGAAAATTCTATTTATGTGGAAGGAAAACTCAATTTATTTGATAAAAATTTAGCTAAAATTGTCAATAAATCTGGAAGCATAAAAGTTGATAATAAAAATAAAAAATATAATTTAGATTTATTATTAGTATTCGATTTGCCTTTCTCTTCAAAAATAAATAAAGAAATAGAAAAGATAATGCTCGGTAAATTTAGTGAAAAACCTTTAAGTTTAACTGCTAATGACCCTTTGAATTATAAAATTGCAGAAATTGTAGGCGAAAAATCGTATCGTGATTATACTGATGATTTTAAAACAGGCAAAAATGTAATGGCGTGGAAAGACAAAGAAATGAAAAAAGCCATTACTTTCTCAAAAGTTGACATGCAATGGTCTGAAGAATTTAAAACTTTTTATAGCGTTGGAAAACTGAATTTACTAAGTACCAATGATAAAATGTGGCAATTAGAAACATCAGGTTATGTAGAGTTTAAAAAATCTACAGAAGGTGATGCTTATACTTTTTATATCCAACCTAAACCTGATTTTTGGTTATATGTAGAATTTGAAAAGGAAAAATTCTATATTCTATCTTCTGACCCTACCATCAATAAAAATTTAAAATCTAAAAATGTCGAAGAAGCAGGCTTAGATAGAAAAGACGCTTTTTTATCTAAATTTAGAGAAATCTATAAAGCAGAAGCTTTGCCATTGGTAGAAGAGAAAAAAGAAGAGCCTAAAAAGGACGAAGAACCTAAAAAAGACGAGGATTCTAAAAAAGAGGACGAAAAAGACAAGAAAAAAGATAAAAAGGAAAAGAAAAAAGAAGAGGAGGAGAAAAAGAAAAAAGAAGAGGAAAAGAAAAAAGAAGAGGAAAAATTCTAACATCCCTCAAAAATTTCTTTTGTATTTTTCAATTTTCAATGAATTTTCAACAATAATTTTCCATAAAAAAATTCCACAATCTTTAAAAAAATTGTGGAATTTTTTATTTATCATTTACCTATTTTTTATCCTTTAATTTTATCAATCAAAGCATCAGAAATTCCGTTGGTAGAAAATCCGCCATCATGGAAAAGATTTTGCATCGTTACCATACGCGTTAAATCTGAAAATAAAGTCAAAACATAATTCGCACAATCTTCTGCACTGGCATTACCCAATGGCGAAAGCATATCTGCAAAACTATAAAAAGCATCAAAACCATCAATGCCCGCGCCCGCAGTAGTTTTTGTAGGTGATTGAGAAATAGTATTGACTCTTACTTTTCTATGTTTGCCATAACGTTCTCCATAGCTTCGAGCAATCGATTCTAATACCGCTTTTGCTTGTGCCATATCCGAATAAGTTCCAAAAGTTCTTTGAGCAGCAATATAAGAAAGTGCCACTACCGAACCCCATTCGTTGATAGCATCTAATTTTTCGGCAGTTTGCAACATTTTATGCAACGACAACGCAGAAATATCAAGGCTTTGTAAGAAATAATCATATTTTAAATCTCCATAAGGTCTATCTTTACGAACATTGGGACTCATTCCGATAGAATGTAATACAAAATCAAGTTTTCCGCCTAAATGCGTCATCGCTTGTGTATATAAATTTTCTAAATCTTCAATTTTTGTGGCATCAGCAGGAATCACAATCGTATTACAAGCAGTTGCTAATTCGTTGATTTTGCCCATACGCATCGCAACAGGTGCGTTGGTGAGTACAAAAGTTGCTCCTTCTTCGTAGGCACGCAAAGCGACTTTCCAAGCAATAGAATTTTCATCTAATGCCCCTGTGATAATTCCTTTTTTTCCTTTTAATAATTGATAACTCATTTTGAATGGATTTTATGTTTAAGTTTATATAATTAACATCGCATCGCCATAACTAAAAAATCTATATTTTTCTCTCACTGCAGTTTCATAAGCTTCCATAATTAGTTCGTAGCCACCAAAAGTGCAAGTAGTCATAAAAAGAGTAGATTGTGGCAAATGAAAACTTGTTACTAAAGAATTGGGTACTTTGAATTCGTATGGAGCAAATATAAATTTATCTGTCCAACCACTCGCAGATTTTAGTTTTCCATTCGCAGAAACAGACGATTCTAAGGCTTTTATACTTGTTGTACCAATGGCACAAACACGCTTTTTCTTTTCTAAAGCATTGTTAATCATATTGGCTGTACTCTCCAAAATTTCATAATTTTCAGAATCTGCTTTGTGTTTGGTTAAATCCTCTACATCAACGCTTCTAAAAGTTCCCAAACCAATATGCAAAGTAATCGGAGCAATATCTACTCCTTTGAGTTCCAAACGTTGCATTAATTGTCTTGTGAAATGCAAACCAGCCGTAGGAGCAGCCACCGCTCCAATATGTTTTGCATAAATAGTTTGAAAACGTTGTTCGTCTTCTGCAATAATTTGTCTTTGAGAATATATATTTTTGGGCAATGGGGTTTCACCAATCCCATAGACTATATCATAAAAATCAGGTTTATCGTATAAAAATCGGATTGTTCTTCCTCTTGAGGTAGTATTATCGACCACTTCTGCGACCAAATCACTATCGCCAAAAAAAAGTTTATTTCCTACTCTTATTTTTCGGGCTGGATCTACCAATACGTCCCAAAGATGTTCGGTTTCACTAAGTTCTCTTAATAAAAAAACTTCAATTTTTGCTCCTGTTTTTTCTTTGCTTCCGTATAGGCGTGCAGGAAAAACTTTTGTATCATTGATAACGACCACATCGCCTTCATCAAAATATTCGATAATATCTTTAAATATTTTATGCTCAATTTTACCTGTATCTCTATGGACAACCATCAATCTTGCGTCATCGCGATTATGTGTAGGGTGCAAAGCTATCAAGCTATCAGGTAGAATAAAACGAAACTCAGAAAGCTTCATAGTTAGTTTATATTTTAAAAAGTGATTAAAACAAACAGCAAAATTAAACGTTTTTTTAAAATAAAATGAAAATAATTATATATATTTTCTAAATTCACGCTAAATTTTTGTGTATTTTATTTTTTTTATTTATTTTTTGTGTATTATCTATATTTATACACATAATATATGTATTTTTGAGTACGTATATTTATATTATATAGTTGTATAACGTAATTATTTTATAAATATGATAAAAAAAGGTTTTTATTTGGAGAATAAAAATTCATAATTTCATATTAAACAGGCATTAATTTCAATCCAAAAATTAAAATATCATCAATTTGTCGGCTATTTTTAGTCCATTCATTGATGCGTTTTCTTAAAATACTTCTTTGTTCTTCCATAGGCATTTCGTGAATTTCTATCAATAAATTTTTAAATCTTTTGGTTGTAAAACGACTATTTCTTTCGCCACCAAATTGATCTTGATATCCGTCAGAAAACATATATAACATAGTTGGTGTATTAATTTCTACTTGATGTTTTCTAAAAAAATCTTCTTTTATAAAATAATCTACGCCACCAATTGCCAAATTCGAGCCTTTTATTTCTTTCAATTCACCATTTTGGATATAATACAAAGGATTATTGGCACCTGCAAATTCAATTTTAGGTTCACCTAACATTTCTTTGTATTCATCTGGAAATTGGTCAATAGTTAAAATAGTTGCGTCCATTCCATCGTGATTGCCTGTTTCTTCTTGCCTTAATGCTTTTTTGATACCCGCTCTTAATTCATTTAAAATTTCTTCAGGCGAAATAATATTTCTAAAATTTACAATTTCATTCAATAATAAAGCCCCAATAAAACTCATAAAAGCGCCTGGAATACCATGACCTGTGCAATCTGCGACTACCAAAATCGTTTTATAATTTCGATGCGAAAGCCAATAAAAATCACCTGATACAATATCTTTTGGTACATATAAGATAAAATTTTCAGGTATATATTTTTTAATTATTTCGTTGTGTGGCAAAATAGCATTTTGGATTCTTTGTGCATAATTCAAACTATCTAACACATCTTCGTGGATTCCTTCTAGTTCAATTTGTGCTTGTTTGAGTAAAGTTACATCGATAGCAGTGCCGTGAACGCCTATTTTTTCTTTGGTTAGATTACGTTTATTTTCTATTTTTAGGGTTAGATATTTGGTTTCATTTTTTAGAGTAATGATTCTTTTTGTAAATTGAATAAGGTCTTCATCTTGGTCTAATTTACCCCAAGTTTGTAATGTTTTTGTTTTGTCTTGTGGGTGAATATATTCCAAATATTCTTCTGCGTAAGGTGCTTTCACAGATTTATCCATACTAAATATTTGGTACATCGTATCAGACCATGTAGTAGTTTTTTCGATTGTATCTATTTCAAAATAACCTACGCCTGCAAAATTTTGAATATCTGTTAATAATTTTTCTTGTTTGATGGCTTGTTTTTCTCTTGCTTCTAAATTTTTATTTAATACTTCTAATCTTTCGATATTATTTTGAAATTCTTTTTCAATATTATATATTTCGGTTACTTGTTTAGATAGTTTATCGTTTACTTCTGTAATTTCAATGCTCATTCCACTAAGTTTTAACCACATAGGTTTGAAAGTGGAAAGCCATTGAGCTATCAAAATAACAAAAAATAAAATAGTAATTATAATTTCAGTATTAACTAAAAACGCTTTATCATCGTCTTTTTTTTGATTAAATACATTTCTAATGTTATTTAACTCTTCCAAAAAAAGTAATTCTGTGGGGGCGAAAGCAGAAATATCAGCAGATTGAGTGATTTTTTTTGATTTTTGGATAAATATATCAAATACGTTTTTAAATTTTTGTGTATCAATTTTTTTTTTATTTTCTTTTATTTTTTCGAGAATAAAAATATGATTTTCCTTTATTTTTTGATATGATTTTTCCTTTTCTTCTATATCAAATAAACTTATTTTTTGTGCCAATAAAGTTTGTTGAGCAATTCTTTCGGTAATTTCTCTATCTTCATCTATCCAAGTGAGTTCATAAAAAAGTAAACCTTGATTGATAATTAACAAACTAAATAAACTTAGCCATGCAACTAAATAATAATTACGAGTTTGGTATAAAAAATTGACGTATTGATGGTTATTTTTATTGTTTGACACGATTTTTTAAAATTATTTTATGAGGTTGTTGAAAATTTTACTTATTTATAATTCTCAAATGTAGCAATTATAGTTTTATTTATATAATAGAGTTTTTTAAATGGTAGCCAAAAATTGACAAAAATCATTAAAAATTCAAGAAAAAAGAAAAAAAAATTCGTATTAATCCGCTAAGGGAGCATATAAAAAATAAACTACCCACTCAAAAAAACTTATTTTTAGTTCCCTCACCGCTGGGGAGGGTTAGGGTCAGTGTTGTTAAATTCTTTTTTTTTAACAAATAAAATAGAAATTAACTTGTATAATATTCTGTAAAAAATCTATAATTTTTTGAAAATCTTATAGATTTGGCAAATTATATTTTGATTTGTAAAATAATTTACCTGACAAATATTAGAACTTAACAACACTGACCCCAGCCCTCCCCAAAGGTGAGGGAGTTTTTTTGGGTATAATATTTTCTACTTAGTCCCTAAATCCGTGTGCTAAAATCTCTTTCATTTAAAAAATACTAATAATAAATAAAGGTCAAAAAAAATATAAATATAAAAAAAATAAAAGATGGTTTGTTTTTTAATAAATAAATAAATAAATAAATACATTCATTAAAAAACAAACCTACAATAAATTGTTTTAGAAAGTTACATCGGATGATAAATTAAAACTCATCTTCTTCTGCAATTTCTTCTTCTTCAAAATCATCTTCTACTCTTTCATCAAATTCTTCAAATGCTTGGTCATAACCGCGTTCATCTTCAAATTCTTTTAAAAGTTCAGCTTGTTTGATAGGGTCATCAATTTCCTCCACATCATCAAGGTCATCAAAATCATCGAGAGGATCATACTCATCGTCTTCATCTTCGTCTTCATCAAAATCATCGAAGTCATCATCCCAAGCCATATTCAATGCGTTATTTTGTGTTTGGAACGGAAATAAGATACAATTTTGAGTATTGTAAAATAGTACAAAATTCTTGTTCATAAATTTTAGGGTTTTTAGCACGCAAAGATACACAAAATAATTCTTTGTATCAAATATTAGATAAAAATATCAGTGCAAATATCTTAAATTTAAAAAAAAAAGAAAAATAATTTTTAAATATTTTTTTTAATTTCTTATTTTTTTTCAAAAACATCATTTTTTTGATACAATTTGATAGCGTTTTTTTAATTTTGTAAATAGATATTTTTTTTATTATTCCTTCAAAGTTTTTAAAAACCTTGAAGAAATTTTATACTATTTAGTCTAACATAAAATAAATATCGTTATCAAATTTTGTTTTGGTCTGTGTGCCACAGACCAAGGAGTAGAGTAGAAGTAGAGTATTTTATTTTTTTCTACTCGGTCTGTGTGCCATAGAGCGAGTAGAAAAAAATAAAAGAAATATCAGTATCAAATTATTCGGTTCTTAGGAAGTTTGTGCGGAAAATAAAAAAAAATTTGAAATATGTTTTTTGAATTGCCTCCAGATTTATCTGGAGGATAATAATAAAATTCAATCCTTGGCTTTAGCCAAAATCCCGGCACTTTTCAAATTGATATTTTTTAAATAAATGCCATTTCTATTCATACAGAAGAAAATTATATCCGCAATAATTTCTCATGAACCAATTATTCTAAACATAAAAGAAATGTCAGTATCATAATAAACCTATAAATTAGATTTTTTAGATAAAAATTAAAAACTTATTTTTTCATTCCATCCATAATAGTCAAAAAATATTTTTAAATTTGCACTTTCAATTATGGATTTGATTTTTTATTAAAATAATGTTATTAGAAAAACAAAAAATTATAGATTATTTTCAAATATTACAAAAAAACATTTGTAAAAGTTTAGAAGAAGAAGACCAAAAATCAACATTCTTTTCTGAAAAATGGGAAAGAGAAGAAGGCGGCGGCGGCATTACCAACGTTTTTCAAGAAGGAAATATTTGGGAAAAAGGTTGTGTTAATTTTTCTGCAGTGAGCGGAAAAATGCCCGAAGCATTAGCAAAACGCGATGCTTTTGGCGAAGGAAACTTTTTTGCCACAGGCGTTTCTATTGTCCTGCACCCGCATAATCCGTTTGTGCCTATCATACACATGAACGTGAGATATTTTGAAATGAACCAAGAAAAAGCGTGGTTTGGCGGTGGAATAGATTTAACTCCCCATTATATTCAAGATAATGATGCCGTTTTTTTTCATCAACAATTAAAAAATGCGTGTGATAAATTTTCACCCAATTATTATTCTGACTTTAAAAAATGGGCTGATGATTATTTTTATATCAAACATAGAAACGAAACCAGAGGAATTGGCGGTATTTTTTTTGATAGATTGGCTCAAAATAATAACTTTTCGTGGCAAAATAGATTCGAATTTGTACAAGAAATTGGAAATTCTTTTATTCCTACTTATTTGCCGATTGTCCAAAAAAATAAAAATAAAAAATATAACAAACAACATAAAAATTGGCAATTATATAGACGTGGAAGATACGTAGAATTTAATTTGGTTTATGATGCAGGAACAAAATTTGGCTTAGAAACATCAGGAAGAATTGAATCTATTTTGTTGAGTTTGCCCGCACAAGCAGCGTGGATTTATGATTTAAAACCTGAAAAAAACTCTCTCGAATTTAATACTTTATCTTTATTAAAAAAAGGAATTGATTGGATTTAGATTTGTAATAATTTTTTTATGTAATTTTGTGCATAGTTTTTGACTAAAATAAAGTATGAAAATAAGGTGTGAAAATAAGGTATGAAAATAAAAATATCTTTATTGGTTTGTGTTTTGTTTTTTTGGGTGAATATATTCGTATTTGCTCAAAAAGGTGTGTCTTCCTATATCGATAGCTTAAATAATGTATTACCCAAAAGCCACGATACCATTAAAGTTTCTATCCATCAAGATTTATGTTTTGCTTATTTGCCTATTAGTTTTGAAAAATCATTTGCAGCAATAAAAAAATCTTTGATACTTTCTCAAAAAATAAAATATTGGAAAGGAGAAGCAAGAGCAAATGATTTAATTGGAAGTTTATACGTCCAAAGTGGTGATTATTCGACAGGTTTACAATATAAATTCAACGCTTTAAAAATATATGAAACCCAAAAAGGTGTAAAAGGTGTGGCAACTATTTCTAATAATATCGGCGTTTTATATTTTAGAAAAGGAGATTATGACTTGGCTTTAAAATATTATCAACAAGCCTATCAAATAGCCAAAGCCTTGAACGATGAAAATTCACAAGCCATTTATTGCTTGAACATGGGCGAGGTATATCAAATGCAACGTAAATTTGAAAAAGCCATCGAATTTGAAAGAAAAACACTACAATTAACCAAAAAATCAGAAACAGATGATAATACGGCGTATGCGTATGGCATCATAGGAAAAGTATTTGAGGATAAAAAAGATTGGAAAGAAGCAGAAATTTATTACCAAAAAGCATTAGCTCTTTTTACAAAATTAAGCATTGATGAAGCTATAATAGAATATTTATTTTATTCTTCTCGCAATCATTTAAAGCAAAATAATATCAAAAATGCTTTAGAATTATCTAAAAAAAGCATAGAAATTGCCAAAAAAAACAACGAAAAAACGTGGGAAAAACAAAATTACGAACTTTTAGCTGATATTTATGCCAAAGATAATAATTTTATGGAAGCATTCAAATACCAAAAAATTTATATCAAATTAAGAGATTCTTTAGTAACAACCGAAACGCAAATTAAAACTGCCCATTTACAAACCATTTATGATAGCGATAAAAAACAATCACAAATCGATATTCTCACGCGTGACCAAGCACTTCAAAATGATAAAATTGCTTTTCGAAATTTAATTTTATTAGTGGTTTTGATTGTGTTGATTTCTGTGGCGATTTTGTCTGGTTTATTATTTAGAAATAATAGACAAAAACAAAAGGCAAATCTTGAATTATTGCTAAAAAATGAAGAGATAAATCAACAAAAAGAAGAAATATTATCGCAAAGAGATAATTTACAAGAATTGAACGAGGAAATATATGCCCAAAAAGATGAAATTGAAAAAATAAATGATGATATTATTGATAGTATTAATTATGCTCAACATATTCAGCAAGCCATTTTGCCTGTGAGAGAAGAAATGTATCAAATTTTTCCTCAACATTTTATTTTATTCAAACCTCGTGATATTGTTTCGGGTGATTTTTATTGGTTTGAACATCTCAAAGAAGAAAATATAACTTTTTTGGCAGCCGTTGATTGTACGGGTCATGGTGTGCCGGGCGCATTTATGAGTATGTTATCGAATCAACTTTTATATGAAATTATTATTTCAAATAAAATACACAAACCAAATTTAATTTTAGAGCAATTAAGAATAGAAGTAAGGCGTGCTTTGCATCAAAGTTTTTCGAAGGCAAAAGATGGTATGGATATTTCTTTGGTTTGTATTGATCATCAAAATAAAAAAATGCAGTTTTCGGGAGCAGGAAATCCATTGATTTATTTTCAAAATAATCAATTATTCGAAATAAAAGGAGATGCCAGCACGATTGGCGGCACACGCAGAGATAGAGAAAAAGAATTTGCGATACACGAAATTGACATAGATATTGCGACCACTATTTATTTATTTTCTGATGGACTTCAAGACCAATTTGGGGGAGAAAGAGGAAAAAAATTTATGTATAAACATTTGAAAGAAACTTTGACAAATTTACAACTAATAGACTTTGAAACGCATCAAAATGAACTCGAAAATATACTAAATCATTGGCGTTTTGGACATAGAAATCAGCAAAAACAAATAGATGATATTTTGATGTTAGGAGCAAAAATAAGTTAATTTATGTTTCAAATCTAAATTATTAGAACTATTTTTATAATTAAAATTAAAAAAATTTGATTTATCAATAAATTTAAAGCAAATTTGCAAATATAATTTATCAAAATAATAAAGAATAGCACAATTTTAGAATAGATAATTATAACAATAATTGTTTATGTATCTTTTTAATCAATTTTTATCATATTATTTTTCATTACTTTGATTATTCACTACTTTTGAATATGGCACAAAAAAGAAAATATTTATTTAATATTGGTATAAAACTGCCCACAGAAATCAATAATCGGGTTTTTTGGAGTTTTGTATTCATCAATATTGCTGTTTTATTGGTGGCTTTTTTGTCTTATCAACAAATCAATATTTTAATAAAAAACAACCAAACAAGTTATCAAACTTTAAGAAATACACAAAGCTATTTACAAAAAGTAAGAAATAATATAAATCAAAGTAATATTTTGTTGCAAAATGAAATCATTACCAGAAATACACAATCTGATTTAACACGACAAAATGGTTGGAAACAAATTTTTGTAGATGTGGATTCTTTGTCTAATTATGAAAACTCGTGGCAAAGCAGAGATATGCGTCTGAAGTTTGAAAATTTTATCATTTATATCAAAAAATTAAAAAAACTTCAAGACGAAACGCAATCACTTTTATCTTTTGAAATTTTACCAAATACTGAAAAAAATCCGAAAGATACTTTATTAAAAATAAAAGCAAAAGATTTATTTCAAAATAAAGTATTAGAAAATATTCAAATTGTCAATCAACAATTAGATATTTTAACTAACTATTTAATGGAAGAATTTAAAGAAAAAAATATTGATAGCCAATATAGTCTTTCATCTTTTTGGACAATAGAAGTAATTTCGATGATGTTTTTAGTGAGTAGTATTGCTTATACAGGCTGGTGGATTTCGAGGCGTTATCGAAAGCAATTATATACTATTGAGGAATATATTGATATTTTGGCACACGGTAATATCCCTGAACAAATGTTAAATGAAGACGTTGAAACGCAAAATATTACCGAAAAAATAAATGATTTAGCCGAACAATTACAAAAAATTAAAGAATTTGCAGGCACCGTGGGCAGCGGAACTTTTGACCAAGCGATGAACGTTTTTAATAATGAAGGAGAATTAGGGGTGGCTTTGGCTCAAATGCAAAAAGGTTTAACTCAAATTGCTGTCCGAGATATGCAACGAAATTGGGTCAATGAAGGCATTGCTTTGTTTGGAAATGTATTGCGAGAATATGTAAATGCACAAGCTTTATATGATGATATTATTACTAACTTAGTTAAATATATCCATGCTACACAAGGAAGTATTTTTATTTTGAAAGAAAGTGTAGAAGATAAAGAAACAGTTTTGGAGCAAAAAGCCCTTTATGCGTATGATAGACAAAGAATGGGCAATAAAATAATTAAGCCTGGACAAGGATTGATAGGACAAGTGTGGCTCGAAAAAGATGTTATTTATTTGGAAGAAGCAGGCGAAAAATTTATCGAAATTACGTCAGGTTTGGGTGGAAGTTTGCCAAGATGCGTTTTGATTGTGCCGATGATTAATACAGAATCGAAAGTTTTGGGAATAGTAGAATTGGCTTCTTTCCAAAAATTTGATGATTATGAAATAGATTTTGTAAAAAGAGTATGCGAAATGATGGTTTCGGCTATTTCTGCTTTGCAAAATAATGATAAAACACGTAGATTATTAGAAGAAGCACAACGAAATTCGCAACGTGCCAGCGTACAAGAGCAAGAAACAAGGCAAAATCAGCAACGTTTAACTTCTATCAAAGATGAAATTTCATACTTAAAAAGTGAGATAGAAAATAGAGATACTTCATTAGAACGCACTTTGGCTTATCTCGAAGTAAATTTAAGAGATGAAATTTTGGTAGCCAATAATTATTTTTTAGATACAATTAGATACGATTTTTCAGAAATGGAAGGACAACACCTAAGTATTTTGTTTAAGGATAAAGCACAAATTACGACCGAATATCAAAAAATATGGCAAGCACTCCGAAATGGTGAAAATGAAGAATATATTTTACAATTATTAACCAAAAATGGAGAAGATGTTTGGTTTGATGCTACTTTTACACCAATTTTTGATGACAGAGAAATTGTCCAAAAAATCGTAATTCTAGGCATTGAAACCACCGAAAATAGAATTTTAATTACCCAACAACAAAATAAATGGGACGCAGTTTCGAAAGGAGTTCCGATTGCTGAAATGACTTTATCAGGCATATTTGTGCACGTAAATGAAGCATTTTTGAAAAATACAGGCTATAGATTAAACGAAATAATTGGGCAATCTTATAATAGATTTTTGCCCGAACAAAATGCCGACCAAAGTGAAAATGAAGAAAAAATTTGGCAAAAACTAACCTTTGGCGATGTAGTCAATAAAGAATTAACTTTGACTGCTCGCAATGGACATGTTTTAGTGGGTCATGCTACTTTTTCACCTGTGTTAGATTTGAATGAAAAACCAAACAAAGTTTTATTAGTTTGGAAAATATAAATGGTGAAAATATAAATAGTTTTGGAAAAATATATCTATGCAAAAAAAAAATATTGCTATTTTAGGTAGCACAGGCTCCATCGGTACACAAGCACTCGAAGTAATCAGACAGCATCCAGATAAATTTAAAGTAGAAATACTCACTGCTCGCTCTAATGCGGATTTATTGATAGAGCAAGCAAAATTATTTTCGCCAACAATGATTGTTATCACAGATAAAAATCAAGCCGAAAAAGTTAAAATTGCCTTATCAAATACAAATATAAAAATTTATTCTGATGAAAATTCTCTCGCAGAAATTGTAAAAAGTGATACAATAGATATAGTCTTGACCGCTTTGGTCGGTTATGCAGGACTTTTGCCAACTTTAAATGCCTTAGAAGCCAAAAAAACGATTGCTTTAGCCAATAAAGAAACTTTAGTGGTTGCGGGGGAGTTAGTCATGAATTTAGCCAAAAAAAATAATTGTCATATTTTACCTGTCGATTCTGAACATTCTGCTATTTTTCAATGTCTGGTAGGAGAAAATTATCAACAAATCGAAAAAATAATTCTAACGGCATCAGGCGGACCTTTTCGAGGTAAAAAAACGCAAGATTTAATCCATATTACCAAAACACAAGCATTGAAACATCCAAATTGGAGTATGGGTGCAAAAATTACGATTGATTCTGCGTCATTGATGAATAAAGGTTTGGAAGTAATAGAAGCAAAATGGTTGTTTGGTATGGCTAATGACCAAATTGATGTGGTCGTTCACCCGCAATCGATTGTTCATTCTTTGGTGCAATTCAAAGATAGTTCTATCAAAGCACAATTAGGGCTGCCTGATATGAAATTGCCTATTCAATATGCATTCGGTTTTCCTGATAGATTAGAAAATAATTTTGAAAGATTTAATTTTTTGAATTATCCACAACTTACTTTTGAAAGTCCAGATTTAACCACTTTCCGAAATTTATCATTGGCTTTTGAGGCACTTAAAAAAGGCGGAAATATGCCTTGTATTTTGAATGCAGCCAATGAAATTGCGGTGGATAAATTTTTACACGATAAAATTTCTTTTTTAGGAATGTCTGATTTGATAGAAAATGTGATGCAAAAAATGACTTTTATCCAAAATCCAACTTATAATGATTACGTCAAAACAGATATCGAAACAAGAAAAATATCTGAAAATTATGGGAATAAATAATTTAAAAAAAAACTCCCTCACCTTTGGCTAATTTTGTAGGGGTAGTGTTGTTAAATACTAATATTTATCAGGTAAATTATTCTATAAATCAAAATATAATTTGCCAAATCTATAAGATTCTCAAAAATTATAGGTTTTTTACAGAATATTATATAAGTTAATTGCTATTTTATTTGTCAAAAAAAAGAATTTAACGTTTTTTTGAGTGGGTAGTTTATTTTTTAGAGGCTCCGTAATTTTATCCTCAAAAAAAACATTTAAAAAAATTTATCGAAAAAAACATTTTTTATCCTAAAAAAAGAACGTTTTTTTAAATTTTATCTATAATTTTGCGGTTATAAATATTATTCGATTGTATTTTTCAAATCTATGTCCAAAACCGATATTACATTCAATTATTTGTATAACATTGCCCGTGAGTTTTATCAAAAAAAAGACTTTAATAAAGCCTTTAATTTTTATAAAACGGCTTTGCAAATTAATGCAGATTTTGCAGTAGTTTGGCAAGAAGCAGGTTATACGTTGATGCGTATGCAACGAATGGCTGAGGCTGGAGTTTATTTTAGAAATGCACTGATTAAATATGACCAAATCGAAAATGTAAATATTCCTGCAGATAAAAAATTTTATTTGAAGGCTTGTTTGTATGCTCTTTTGGAAGAAAAAGAAGAAACTATCCAAAATTTAAAACAAGCTCTGGAATTAAACCCTGAATTGAAACAAAAAATAAAAGAAGAAGCAGATTTTAATGCTTTTTTAGATGATGAAATGTTTTTAGAATTATTACTGGAAGAAAATCAACAAGAAAATCAAGAGAAAAATCAAAATGAAGACGAAAATAATATTCATAACGAAAGAGGAAGTAAACTCAAAAAAAGTGAATTGACAGAATCCGAAATTCAAAAAAGAAATATTCTCGTAGAAATTTTAACCACAGAAAATTGGATAACCAATGAACTCGAAAATGATTTTGAAAATGATAAAGCCATTGCTCCACAAACTTTATTGATTTATCCATATAATCCAAATTTCGAAATTCAATTAAGTTATTATATAGAAGAAGAATTTATTTTTTTGGATTTATTAAATAAAAATGAAAGAAGTGAAACGCAAATTTGTAGATTAAAACCCAATAATTTAGGCGAATTAATAGAAAAAATTGTGGAGGCACAAAATGATTTAAGTGATGAAAATTGGACTGATTTATTGGGAAAATTTATTGATATTTGTGAAGAAGTACTTTTGCAAATGCCCGATGGAAGGCAAGTAAAATTATAAAATAAGCAAAAATATACCTCAAGAAAATAAAAAAAAGTAAGAAAATTAACTTTTATGCTTTGTTTTTCGTTTTAATTAGATAAACCTACCCATTAAAAATTTTATACTTATATATAAATAATTACAATTTCGATGTTGATACATTTTTTCAAAAAAAAATATTATTTTTATATTCTCTTTTTTTTGAGTCATCATATTTTATTTGCCACTCCAACAGACCCAAATATTGCCGTTACAACTAATTTTGGACTACTCAATGCCGTAACTACCAATCTTTTGCCTGCTATGGGCTTGCAAATTTTCAAAATTTGTGCGGGAAGTCAAGTCAAATTAGAAGCAACTTCATTGGGAACAGGCACTTTGACATATAAATGGAAAGAAGCATTGACAGGCACAACCATCAGCACCGCCAATCCTTTTGTGGGTGCATTGCCCGAAAATCAATATTTTGTCGAAATTACAGACGTATCTGGCACGATTCAATCAACTGCGGTCGTACAAATCTGCGTTGAAACCGCCACGCCTACCAATCCAAACATCACACCCACAGGTACGCAAGTGTTGTGTAGTTCGGGAGCAGGTACATTGACTTTAACCGCCAATGCAAATAATCCAGCGTCTAATATTTTGTGTACTACGAGTAGTTTTACGTATCAATGGTTTAAAAATAATGGTATTTTAGCAGGCGAAACGAATAAAACTTTGGTCTTAAATTCTTTGGTTTCGAATGCAGGAGATTATACAGTTAGCATCAGAAATGCTTGTGGTGCGGTGGTTTCTAATCCATCTACGGTGATTATTTCTAATACTACCCCACAAAATCCGACTATTACTACTAATACAAATAGCAATGAAATTTGTCCAAGTGGTACATTGATTATGACATCTAATGCGCTTGGTTCAGTGGCTCAATATCAATGGTTTAGAAATAATGTGTCAATTTTTACAGGAAATCCTTTGAATGTTATTGCTTCGGGTACGTATAAAGTGATCGCGATTAATGCGTGTGGATTTACGGAATCAAGTGATTTTTTTGTAATTACAAGTACGCCACCACTTTCTGTGAATGTAAATAGTAATCCAATTTCGGGGCAAGGCTGTGGTAATGTTTCTTTATTTGCTAACCGAACAGGAGGTATTCCCACAAAATATGAATGGTTTCAAAATAATAATTTAGTGGCTACTTATACTTTTCCCTTTCCGACAGGTTTTAATTATATAGCCACACAAGATGGGTTATATTCAGTCAAAATAAGCAATCAATGTAGTAGTGTCATTTCGCCTAATCGTGCCATTACGATTATTCAACCGCCAACCAATGCCAATATTACGACCAATGTTCCGCCTTCTTTGAGTTCAACTTGTATTCCTAATGTCAGTTCGGTATTATTGCAGGCGAATACAAATGCAAGTAATCCTATGTATCAATGGTATTTAGATGGCAATGAAATTCTTGGAGCGACTAATTCTAGTTATAATGTTACTTCGGCAGGTGGTTATTCTGTTCTGGTGAGCAATAATTGTAGTGATTTTTTTTCTGATGAATTATCAATTATAGATGTTAGTACGCCTGTTCCTACTAATATTAATTTAACAAATCCTGGAAATGTACTTAATTCTTGCACAGGAAATCTACTTTTAAGCTGCACAAACGCAGGTTTAGGGGCTTTATACGAATGGTACAAAGATAATATTTTATTGAGTAGTACGTTTATTCCCCAATTAATTGTAACACAAACAGGCAGTTATAAAGTAAAAGCAAAAAATGCATGCAATAGTTCTAATTTTTCAAATGTATTGCCTTTAGTTATTAGTCTTACGCCTAATACGCCTGTGTTAGTGGCTACAAATGGGAGTTTTACTTGTGATATTACTTCTTCGCTTGTTTTGCAAACCAATAGCGTTTTGCGTCCTGATGTGATTTATAGTTGGGTAAAAGATAATGTAGAAATAACTAATCCAGTTTTTTCAAATCCTTTAAATATTTTGCAGGCTCAAAGTGGTACATATCAAATCAAAGCCAACAATACTTGCGGAACATTTTATTCAAATAGTATTACAACACGATTTATTGTGCCTCCGCAGGCAAATTCTGTTAATATTTTATACAATCCTTGTGATATTCCTATTTTATTGCAGGCTCAAAGTGCGGGAACATTTTTAGAATATCAATGGCAACGCATAGATGGGCTTACCAATCCTGTTGTGAGTAATCAAGCTAATTTTAATCCTAATATCAGTGGAAGTTATCAATTAAGTGTAAGAAATGATTGTATGCCAATCAATCAATATTTTAGTTCTAGTCCTTTGTCAATCAATATCAATGCCACTTCTTTGCCTATTCCGACCATTATTTCGACTCCTTTGGTGGGTATAGATAGAATTTGCCCGAATACAAATGTAACTTTACAAGCACAAATAACAGGAAGTTTAACAAATTTAGGGTATCGTTGGTTTAGAAATAATACGTTAATTTCAGGACAAAATAGTCAAACTTATACAGCATCAGAAGGTGGTTTTTATAGTGTAGAAGTATTTTCTACGGTCAATAATACATGTTCGCGTGTGTCAGTTCCTTATAATATTTTTATCCGTCCTAATCCAATTCTTTTGATAAGTTTTAGGGGAAATTTAGATTTTTGTGAGGGGGATAGTATTCGTTTGCAAGCTTCTTCGCAAGTTACTCCTTCAGAATTTCGTTGGAAAAAAAATAATGTTTTATTAGTTACAAGCAGTATCTATAATGCACGTGAGGCAGGAACATATACATTAGAAGCGGTTTATAATGCAGGAACTTTGGGTTATCCTTGTGATTTAGTAGTGAGCAAAATAATTGATATTACGACACAAGTAGCACCATTACCACAAATTTTTACTAAAAATGGTTTATTACAAGTAAAAGACAAACAACTTTCTTATCAATGGAATTTTAACAATATTCCTATTATTGGGGCAACAGATTCGAGTTGGTTGGCGTTAGATGCAGGGCAATATTCGGTTACTGTCAAAAATAATGTAGGTTGTTTGGGGACTTCTTTGCCTATTTATCAGAAAGGAATTTATGAAAATCAAACTCCTGTTATCCAAATTATTCCTAATCCTTGTCGTGATGATTGTGGAATAGTGGTAATGGGAACAGGTGAAATGCTATTAGATATTTTAGATTTGAAAGGATATGTATTAACTCCAAAACTCACTATTACACGCCGTTTGAGTTTGGCAGGACAAACTACTTTTGCTGTACAAGGCTTGCCTGCAGGTATGTATATAGTGCGTACATATAGCAAAGAAGGTGCCAGAAATACGAAATTAATCGTGATTTAATCAGCCTCTTCAAATAAAATAGAGATACAGAAAGTCAAATTTATAAACATAATTTGATAAATTAACAACCATTTTTACACACATAAAAAAGTAAAAACATTACCAATTTATTTTTCATGAACTTAAATTTTACCTTTTCAAAATAACAAAATTTTTTACCATTTTTTATTTAAAGCCTAAATACAAACTTCCATTATAAGAAATACAGCAAAATATAAATCATTGAAAATCAATTATTTATTATATATTGAAAAAAAATTAGAAAAAAAATTTGGAATTTAAAAAAAAGATACATAATTTTATAGCAAAATTTTAAATAACTTATTTATTCATTCAAATCAAATAAAAAAATTATGGGTATTTTTGGTAGAATTGCCGATATTTTCAAAGCAAACGTCAATGACACTTTGGATAAAATGGAAGATCCTGAGAAAATGATTAAGCAAATGGTGGTTGAGATGCAAGAAGCAATCGCAAAAGCTACATCAGGACTTGCTACTGCAATGGCACAAGAGAAAAAATTAGAAAGAGATTATTTGCAACATCAAAAAAATGCAGATGAATGGGAACAAAAAGCCATGCAAGCGTTAAACGCTGGCAATGAAGATTTGGCTCGCCAAGCATTGGCAAAAAAAGCAGATGCTACAAACTTAGCGACTCAATTCAAAGGAATGTTTGATTCTGCTACAAAAACAACAAGCAATTTGAAAGTGCAAGTCGAACAATTAAAAGGCAAATTGAACGAGGCAAGAATGAAAGAAAGTACTTTGATTGCTCGCAATGAAACTGCAAAAGCACAAAAACAAATCGCAAAACAAGTCGGCAATTTTGATGCCTCAAGCTCTTTTGCTAAATTTGACAAATGGGAAGAAAAAATCATGAAAAATGAAGCAGAAGCACAAGCATTTACTGAATTAGGAAATGATGGCTCAAAAGCACTCGATGATCAATTCAAAGCATTATCAAGTGGTGCTGCGGTTGATGATGACTTGGCTCGTTTGCGTGCTAAATTAAATCAAGGTAGTTAATTATTTTTTTTACATTTCTAAATTTTTTAAACGAAAAACAAAATTTCAAACTTATGCCTAAATTCACGGCTTTAAAAGAGGGAACAAACGATGCTATCATAGCATCAACTCAACAAAAGGTAGAAAAATATATGGGACAACTTTTTCACGAACACGAAATAGTGAAAATTGATGATTTCTACACATTTACATTTGGTACAATTACCGTTACAATTCAAGTTTTACCTTGGCATAGCGAAGACGTAATCGTTAAAGTTTATTCGTATGTTGGCGAAGAAAATCAAGAAGTTACAGCAGAAATGAGAGACGAATTATTACGTTTAAATTCTTCTATTCCATTTGGTAGCTTTGGCGTTAATTTCGAAAAACAAGCCATTTTTACTTATTCATTACCGGGCGCAAACTTAGATTATAATGAATTTGAAGCAGCCGTTCAAATGGTAGCAAAAGTAGCAGATGAATATGATGAAGCAGTAAAGAGCATAGCAGTTGTTGCTTAATTTTATAAAATATTAAATAAATCGGTTCTAATATATTTGTATTATGATCGATTTGTTTTAATATTATATCTACAAAATAAAAAATAAATATATTTCTAATCTTCGTTTGTATTTCTACAAACCTTAAACTTTACATTATGGTCTTAATTATTATAGGAATTATTTTAATTGGAATAGGAGTTTTTTTATACTTCAACCGACAAAATGCACTCAATAAATCGTTAGATGTGCGTTATTACGAAACTTCAAAAGTAAAAGATTTAATCGATATTTATAAATCTACCACTGCCGAAATAGGAACAGGTATGTATTCTGCGGGAGTAGTAGAAATAAAAGGAGTTGGGCATACTGATAATCCACTTGTTTCTGAACATACACAAACTGAATGTTTATATTTCGAATCTGCAGTAGAAAGAAAATACGAAGTGCAAGAACAATATAGCGATAGTGATGGCAATTATAGAACAAGAACTGTAACAAAAACTGATACAATTTCGAGCAATAGACGCAGCACACCTTTTTATATTAATGATAACAGCGGAGAAAAAATATTAGTCAA
Source organism: Cytophagales bacterium (assembly GCA_013298075.1). GTDB lineage: Bacteria > Bacteroidota > Bacteroidia > Cytophagales > Microscillaceae > RDXZ01. The sequence continues at coordinate 49,395 of JAAFJG010000018.1, forward strand.
TCCTGATGGAGCAGATATTGATGCGGAAGAAGTTTTAAATAATTTTCAAGCAGATGCACCGCTTAATTATATAGTTTCATCTTTATTATCAAGCTCTCGCACATTGGGTTATACGTATCGAGAATCTGTGATTCCTTTAAATGCTCATTTATATGTGTTAGGTGAAATTTCAGATAGAGCAGGAAAAGTTGGTATTGTAAAACCCAAAGAAGCAGGAAAGCAATTTATTGTGTCTATCAAATCTGAAGACCAAATTGTAGCAGATGCCGAATCATCAGCCGCTTGGCAGTTATATGGAGGTATTGGATTGGGTGTAGTTGGTATTATTTTAATTATTATTGGAATTATTTAATATTTTTTCTTATAACAACCAATAAAAAAAACTTTATGTTTTATATTTTGAAAATGACAAAAATTTTTGTCATTTTTTTTATTTTATCTATTTTCTGTTAATGTACCATTAACAAAAAAACCTACATATCAATCCTAAAAAAATGATTTTTATGATTATAATTAATTGAAAATCAAACTATTATAATAAAAAAGAAAAGAAAGTAATGATAATCAAAAAGTGAAGTCGTGTTAATTATGACTTAATCTTTCATTTTTTTATGGTTATTTGAAAAACAAACTTTATCTTTGTATCGTTAAATAACTCATAAAACTTTAAAAAATATTTATATGAAAAAATTAGTTGTTCTTTTCGCTTTTTTGTTTGTAGCATCTTTTGCTTTTGCTCAAACTCAACCTGCTGCTTCAGGTAAAACTCCTATTTCAAAATGGTCAAAAACTACGCATGACTTTGGTAATATCGTCCAAAATGTACCCGTTACCACTACTTTTACGGTGAAAAATACAGGAAAAAGTCCTTTAATTATCTCTGCTGTTAATCCTTCTTGTGGTTGCACAACGCCTGCATATACAAAAGAACCAATTATGCCAGGTAAAACGGGAGAGGTAAAAGCACAATTTAATGCGGCTGCGGCTGGTGCTTTCTCAAAAACATTATCAGTAACTACTAATTCATCTAACGAGCCTAATTTGACTTTGACTATCAAAGGAAATGTAGGAACAGGCGGTACGGTAGTAGGTCAATAAAATATAAATGCAAAATAAATTATTCATTAAAAATAATTTTACTGAGAAATAATTGATTTTATGTTTTTTACAAAGATAAGTTCTTGAAAATCAAGTTAATAAATCTTTATAAGTCCTGAGAGTCGTGTAAATCTTAGTGATATTTTGCTTTTTTTATCTTATATTTAGTTTTTAGTATGAATGAAAATGCGTACTAAAAACTATTTTTTTATTTTTATATAGAAATTATGAAAATATTTTTAATAAAATTGTTAAATTACCATTAAAATATCTTTTATTTTATTTATTTTTGCAAAATATTATTGATATTTGTAAAAAATAATATTTTCTAAAATTTTACTTAAAACTAATTATTTTATAAAGATGAATCTTTTAATTGCATCAATTATTGTGCTTGGTTATTATGTTTTGTGTGGAATATTGATTTGGGTGATGTGGTTTCTTATCAATTTACTCAAAATTCCAAAAAGAAATAAACCTATTTTAAATAATTTAGGTATCTTGATTGCCATGTCTCTCGTTTTACTTTTGAGTAATCTTTATTTTTGGATTTGGGAGGCAACAGGTCTTTTCTCTTTAGAGGGTAATGGAACGATTAATTTTTCGGATAGTGAAACGCCCAGAACAAATATTATTTTAGGTATAAATTCTGTTTTTAGTATTTGGCCTATTTTTTTATTGGCTTATTTTGTCAATACATTAATTAATGCTTTTTTTTGGTACGGAATGTTTATTGATGATGAAGGCGAGTCGATGGTGCCAAAATTATTAAGACAAATCACTATGTTATTGTTGTATATTGTTGCTTTGGGTGCAGTAATAACCATTTTTAAACCTGATTTTTTAAATCAATTTTTGGCAGGTTTAGGGGCTACGGGCGCAGTAGGGGCATTTATGAGCAAAGAACCTGTCAAACAAGCCTTTACCGCTTTGTCTTTGAATATCAATAAACAAATTAAAAAAGGAGACGTAATAGAAATGGATAGTTATTTGGGTGAAGTACAAGAAATTGGTTGGAAAGCCATCAAATTATTGACTCCTGATAATAATATTTTAACTATTCCAAATACTACTTTAATCAATTCTTGTTATATCAATCATTCACGCCCTAATGCAGGTTCGATGGTGCGTTTAGAAATAGCATTAGATTCATCTATTCCGCCTGCCAAAGCAGAAAGCTTATTGAAAAGGTCGGCAGAAGATTCAAATCTAATTATTAGTGATGCAAAAATAAAATTATTGGGGTTACAAGGTTTAAATGCATTATATTTGATAGAAGTTCAGATTGCTACCACCGATTCTAATAGCGTCAAAAGTCAAATTTTGTCTTCTATTTGGTATATGTTGAGGCGTGAAAATTTAGTAGAAAGACCCGCAGGTTATAGTATTGATAATACGTTTGAAAGAACAATTACTTTGTTAAACGCTATTCCAATTTTAGAATCTTTGACTGATGAAGAAGATGCTTTGATAGCAGAAAAAGCAGAATGGTTAAAATTCGGACCCTTGGAAAGAATTATGGTAGAAGGCGAATTAGATTATTCTTTGTGTATTATTGCAGAAGGAGAAGTCGAAATTTTGAAAAAACAAGAAGACGGAAAACTCAAATTTATTACAAAAATGCCTAAAAATAGTATTTTAGGTGAACAAAGTTTTTTAACAGGACAACCAAGAGGCGCAACCGTTAGAGCATCAAAAGAAGCTTTAGTTTGTAAAATTTCAAGAGAAAGTTTGAAACCACTTTTGATAAGCAGACCCCAAATTATGGAAGAATTAAGCGAAATTTTAGCAGAAAAAGAATTGCAAAACGAACAAGCAAGCAATAAATATAAAGACGATATGTCAAAACGTGCTTCAAAATTAAATGCAAAACAACGCTTTCTAGGCTCCATAAAAAAATTCTTTAGTGAAGAAGAAAAGGCTGGCTCTTAAAAAAATACAGGTGAGATAATTTAATTTTTTTATTATTTATTTTCAAATGTATTTTATTTATTTTTATATCCATAAAATACATTTGAAATAATCATTTTTTAGATGAAATTTAGAACAGAAATTAGTATCAATACTTCACATTTTCGGCTCAATCATCAACAAAATATATTGAGTATAGGCTCGTGTTTTGCCGATACAATAGCCGAAAAATTAAAAGAACATAAATTTAATATCCTCAAAAATCCTTTTGGAAATTTATTTCACCCGCTTGCTCTGACAAAAATCATAGATTTTGCTATCCATCATCAATCAAAAGAATATCAAAATGCGTACATAGAAAGAGATAATATTTGGTTAAATTATTATTTTCACTCTGATATTTGGGCAGATACAAAACAAAATTTGCAAAATATAATCGAAGAAAAAATAAATATAACACATCAATTTATACAAAAAATAGATATTTTGATGCTTACTTTTGGTACTTCATTTATTTATCAAACGATTGAAAATCAACAAATTGTCAGTAATTGTCATAAACAAAATCCTGCTATTTTTGAAAAAAAATTACTTTCTATTGATGAAATTGTCCTCAATTTTGACAATATGTATCAATCATTACAAAAAATAAATCCAAATATAAAAATTATATTGACCCTAAGTCCTGTGCGTCATTCGAAAGAAGACTTAGCAAACGACCATTTGAGTAAATCTATTTTAAGAGTGGCTACGCATATCTTGACCGAAAAATACAAAAAAAATATCTATTATTTTCCCGCTTTTGAGATTTTGAATGATGATTTGCGAGATTATAGATTTTATGCTGATGATTTAATTCACCCTAATTCGCAAGCACAAAATTATATTTGGGAAAAATTTAAAGATACTTTTTTTGATACATCAACCCAAAAAATAATGGCAGATTGGTATAAAATCTATCAAAATCTAAACCATCAACCCAGAAATAAAAACAATCCAAATTATGACCTATTTATCACAAAAATAAAACAAGATTTACAAAAAATAAGTCAATTTATTGATGTCAAACAGGAAATAAAATTGTTGTCTAAAACCTAAAAAAAATCAAAAAAATGAATATCATCAATCATTTCATACTTCTGTTCTTCTTCTAAAAATCGATAGCCCGCATACTCACGCCCATTCGTAATACGCCTAATAATTTACTTTTTGGATAGCGTTATAAGTGAAGGATTGAAATAAAAATTTTTAAGAAAGTGGAATATTTTCTGCTTTACATTTTATCAAAAAATAAAAATTTATGTCCTTTGTCCATTCTAAAATATCAGTAACAAATTTTCACAAATTTAGAGTATCAAAATTGGATTTATCTAGAATTATTTTTGGGGTCTGAAATAATAATTTACATATTAGAATATAAAAAAATAAGCAGCATTTTTATAATTACTTATAAAAATGTTGCTTGTTTTGTCTCAATGAGTCAATTTTGAGTTTTACTTGCGGAATGGATGGGGCTCGAACCCACGACCTCCTGCGTGACAGGCAGGCGTTCTAACCAACTGAACTACCACTCCTTATTGTAGATAACTAATTGATTTCGTTATTGTAGTGCAAAGGTAGAGAGTTATTTTTTAATATCCAAATTTTTTTGAATTTTTTTTCAAAAAAACTTAAATTATTTTTTTTTCTCTGTTACAGACTCGTCTATTTCTTCTTCTACAGGCTCACCTGAAGCCTTTTCATTTTTATCGTCAGTTTTTTTTTCCTCAGATTTTTTGTTTTCTGTATTTTTCTCTTCTTTTTTAGTACCAGCAGTATCTTTTTTAGTTGTATCTTTTTTATCACCACCATTACAAGCAAATAAAAAAGTAGAGGCAATTAGAATTATAAATATTTTTTTCATTTTTTTTTAGAAAAAACCCTCTATTTTATTTAAAAAGAGGGTTTTATTGGTTTTATTTTACTTTATCAACAACTGCTTTAAATGCTTCTGGATGATTCATTGCTAAATCAGCCAACACTTTGCGATTGATTACAACATTTGCTTTTGCTAATTTATGGATAAATTCTGAATAAATCATTCCATATTGACGAACCCCTGCATTGATACGTTGTATCCAAAGACTACGGAAGTTACGTTTTTTTTGTTTACGGTCGCGATACGCATATTGCAAACCTTTTTCAACGCCATTTTTGGCAACCGTCCATACATTTTTACGGCGACCAAAATAACCTTTTGCTAATTTTAATACGTGCTTGCGTCTTGCTCGGGAAGCGACGTGATTTACTGAACGAGGCATATTTTAAAAGTTTTTTTTGTGGAGTATCGGTGGCATCAATTTTTAATTTTCATCAAAAACGGCTCTTCATTACCTGCTCCTGTTTTTAAAAAATAATAAATAAATAGAAAAGAAGATAAAATTACATTTTTAACAAGGCTTTTACATTGTTCATATCAGAAGGGTGAACTAATGTAGCGTGAGTTAATGCACGTTTTTGTTTAGTAGCCTTTTTTGTTAAGATATGACGTTTGAAAGCATGTTTACGCTTAATTTTACCTGTTCCTGTAATTTTGAAGCGTTTGCTTGCTCCAGAATTTCTTTTTACTTTAGGCATTTTATTACAAAAGTTTAATATTTTGAGGTGCAAAGATAATAAATTGATATGTATATTCCAAAATAAATCTAAAAAAAATTAAAAATAAATATTTTATTGGAGATAAAAGACCTTTTTTAGTTCGTATATTAAAATTGTTCTAAACTTTCATCTTCTTTTACTCTCATTATTTTTGCTTCTTCTTCTGATTTATCTCCAAAACCTAAAATATGCCAAACGCCATGAATCATCACTCGTTTTAATTCATTTTCAAACATAACTCCTTGATTATCAGCATTTTCTTTTACTCTTTCAATACTTATATAAATATCAGAATCAATAATTGTTTCAGATTCGCTCTGGTCAAAAGTAATAATATCAGTATAAGTATCGTGTTGCAAATATTCCATATTAATTTGGTGTAAATATTGGTCATCACAAAAAATAAAATTCATTTCGCCCACTTCATATTTTTCACTTTGGATAATTTTTTTTATCCAAATGCGTATTTTTTGAGGTTGTGGTACTTCAAATGTTATATTTTCATAAAAAAAACGAATAGGCATATATAATAAATATTTAAAATTAAAAATAAACAAAAAATTAAGTTGGTCGAAAGATGAGTATCATTTATCCAATTTTTTTTTTACGTTTATTGACTGTACTAAACCTCCAAAATTTGATTCTGTTAAAGATAGTATAAGGGAAGTCAAAAAACAAAAACAAAATTCCCAATTAAATTTCAAAATCAAAAAAATATGAATAGTTCATTAAATATATCGCAAATGAAATCAATGAATAATCAAATTTTACAAATTCGTAAAAAAATTGATGAAATAAGTGAAAAAATGCAATAAATGAAAGAAAGTTTATCAACAGATAATCGTAAAAACTAATATTTTTCAAAAATTAAACTTAATAACAAAAACAACAACTTATCATTCTTTACTTAATATGAACGAGAATACTGAATTAAATACTCAAAAACCAAACAAAGAAGAAATTCAAAATTCTGATATGATTGAAATTTGCAAAAAAATTGATGAATTTTGTCAAAAAATTAGCGAAATGAAAGCAAATTTATCAAAAACTAAAAACCTTAATTAAAAAATATGAATACTTTACTCAATAAAACAAAGACGTTATCAATAAACGAAAAGATTTTATTACTTCGCAAAAGAATTACTGAATCTAATCAAAAAATTAGCGAAATAAAAATAAATTTATCTAAAAATAACGATACAAATTAAAAATATTACACACGATAATTGACCTTTGAAACATTGACACAATAATAATTTACTACTTTATTTTGTCTTAAAACCAAATTTCTGAAAAGAATTTGGTTTTTATTTTTTTAGTATATTCTTTTGATTTTCCAATATTTTATCAATAAAAAAGCAATCAACGCTCCACCTAAATGGGCAAAATGGGCTACATTACTCACGTCAGAACCACTAAAACCCATAAATAATTCATATACTACATAAAATCCGATTAAATATTTGGCTTTGATAGGCATCGGAAAAAACAATAACATCAATTCTACGTTTGGAAACAATAACATAAATGCTAATAAAATTCCAAAAACTGCTCCCGAAGCACCCACCATCGAATACATATCTAAACTTTCTTTAAACATCGTTTTTAGTCCTTTTGCTTGTTGTTTTCTTTGTTCAGGAGTCATTTTATCAATATCTTCTTGCCATTTTTCTGCTTTTTGAATATATTCTTTATGATGATAAGTATCTAAATATTTAACAAAATTCTCTTCTGTGGGATATTTTTCTAATTGCGTAAGGTTTGTATTTCTCAACTCTGTTTCGCCAAAAACAATTCCCAAATTAATCAATGCTGCCCCCATTCCGCAAATAAAATAAAAAGGAATAAATCTTCTTGAGCCTAATGTATTTTCTATCCAAGGTCCAAAAAAGAACAAACCTAACATATTGCTAATCAAATGGCTAATATTGGCGTGCAAAAACATATACGTAAGAAGTTGCCAAGGCTGAAATTCGGGCGAAGTAAAGTATCGCAACGCAAATAATTCTTTAAACGGCAACGAGCCTAATTCTTGTAATAAAAATATCAGAATATTAGCAATTAAAAGATTGCGAACGATAGGAGTAGGTTTCATATTTTTTTTAAGTAATTTAGTTTTTAATGATAAAAAATTCACACACAAAATTAAAAGTTTTTTTGATAAATTCCAAATAATTATTCACAAAACTTTTCATAACTTTTTTACAACATTATTTTTGATTTCAGAGAATATCAAAATAATGGTAATGAATAGAATAATTCTTTTATTAAGCATTAAAAAAATAGATATTTGCGTTTTAATTGATAGTTTTATGTTTAATTTGATAAAAACAGCATAAATAAAAAATATTTTTTGTAAATAATTTTTTTATTATATAAAAAAAAATTATTTTTGCATAAATTATTTATTGGTACAAAAAATTAAATATTGGTAACTATTGTACCTCAATATCATTCATGAAAAAATATACAATACTTGGTAATAATGACACTCGTTCTGGTTTTGGAGATGGATTATTAGAAGCTGGAAAAAGAAATCAAAACGTCGTGGCTTTGTGTGCAGATTTAACTGGCTCACTTAAAATGGACGCTTTTGCAAAAGAATTTCCAAATCGTTTTTTTCAAGTTGGTATCGCAGAGGCGAATATGATGGGCGTGGCAGCAGGTATGACAATTAACGGAAAAATTCCTTTTACGGGAACTTTTGCTAATTTTTCTACGGGTAGAGTATATGACCAAATCCGTCAATCTATTGCTTATTCAGGTAAAAATGTAAAAATTTGTGCGTCTCATGCAGGTTTAACTTTGGGAGAAGATGGGGCAACTCACCAAATTTTAGAAGATATTGGAATGATGAAAATGTTGCCAACTATGACCGTTATCAATCCTTGCGATTATAATCAAACTAAACAAGCAACTTTGGCGATTGTAGATTATCCTCATCCTGTTTATTTGCGTTTTGGAAGACCGAAAGTGCCTATTTTTATTCCTGAGGATATGCCTTTTGAAATCGGAAAAGCAATTTTATTGAGTGAAGGAACAGATGTAAGTATTTTTGCGACAGGGCATTTGGTTTGGCAAGCGTTATTGGCTTGTGAAATGCTTGAAAATGAAGGAATTAAGGCTGAAATTATTAATATTCATACCATAAAACCTTTGGATAATGAAAGAATTTTGAAGTCAGTTAAAAAAACAAATTGTGCGGTAAGTGCTGAAGAACATCAATTAAATGGTGGTTTAGGAGATAGTATTGCCCAATTATTGGCACAAAATTATCCAACTCCATTAGAAATGGTGGGCGTGAATGATAGTTTTGGGGAAAGTGGAAAACCAGAAGATTTAATGAAAAAATATGGTTTAACAGCAGAAAAAATTGTAGAAAAGGTAAAAAATGCTTTGAAACGAAAAAAATAATTTTAATAATTGAAACTTTTTTATTATTTTGATAGTTATTAGATTATTACGTAAAAATTTTCAAAAAATATCATTTTTTTTGATTACATAACAAACCTTTTACGTATATAATAAAAATGATAGTTGAAAGGAAAAAAGTTGAAATAGTTATCGAGTCTTTAAAATTAAATAGAATCGTTTTCGAACTCGAAGAAATTGGTGTACCAGGTTTTACCATTGTGGGTAATATTTCGGGAAAAGGCGTGAATGGTGCGGTTGATCACAATAGAAAGGTAAAAGTATTTGAAAATACGTATATTTTTACGGTTTGTACCACCGAACAAGCGGACAAAATAGTAGATTATATGGAAGGCGTATTACAATATTTTTCTGGTACGTGCTTTGTATCTAATGTACAAGTGTTAGATGTACCCTCAAGAAACAAACAGTCTCGATAATATATCGAGTATTTATACTGTCAAAGATCTCTTTTTTTAGATTTGTAGATTCAATTAGGAGCATGAGATTTTCTCTGCTCTTAATTTTTTTATTCTTATCTCAATAATGTATATTTCCAATTCAAATTCAAAAAAAAAATTATCTCAAAAAAATATTTTTGTTTTTTTGAATAGATTTTCTAGGACCTAAGAAAATTAAATATCAATACCAAGTCTAATACTGATATTTCTCCCTGTATCATCAGCAAAATATCTAAAACGATTCAAATATTCTCTATACGATTGATTAAATAGGTTTTCGCAACGCAAACCAATATTTATTTTTTTTATTTTGATATTTATATCTGTTTGAAAAAGTAAATAGGCTGGCGGAGGAGCAGCAAAATCAAAAGTTGTTTTGGGAATTGAAATATCTCCTACAAAAAACGATTGTAAAACTTGATTAGCCGTAAAAACAGGCGGAGCAAAATTTTGTCGCCTCACGTACATTACGCCCAAAGAGAAAGTGATTTTATCAAAAAAGAATAATTTTTTGGCTGATTTTTCTAAACTATAAATCCATTCATTTTTAAATCTATTGGCGGGCATAAAAATCAGGGGTGCATTTTCTTTCAAATCTTTGCCTTTTATCAAAGAAATATCAACTTTTGAACTCAAAAATGAATTAAATTGATAATTAATGCTTATATCTGACCCAAAAATTACGGCATTCGTTTGACGATATTGCAACACAGGAAACACGCCACGAATCGTAGTTCTGATTTCTTGTGGTGAGGAGAAAATATAGTTTTGAAGATATTGATAATAAAAAACGGCTTGCAAATTCCATCTATTTATTTTTTCTTTTTTAGATTGATATTGAAAATTAAAAGTTGTTTTCCATGATTTTTCTACTTGTAAATTTTGGTTTCCTTCTTCTATTACGCCACTTCCATGATGCACACCTTCGCTAAACATTTCAGCCACCGAAGGAGGACGAAAAGCAGAAGCTATCGTAACACGTGAACTTATTTTTTCATTCCATTGATAAATATTTCCCAAAGTCAAAGAAAAATTTTTGAAATTAAAATCACTCGTAACTAATTGATTTTGAATATTAAATTTTTTTACTTCGATATTTTTATTATCCAAACGCCCACCTATTTCCCACTCCGATTTTTCACGCACATAACGCATTATGCCAAAAAAACCTATGCCTGTATGATAAAATTGAGGTAAAAGCGGTCTGATTCCTGTAAAACCAACATTCAAATTATCCTGAATCAAACCATTAAAACCAACTTGCGTAATAAATTTTTTATTTTTCAAAATTGGTACTAAAACTAAGTCAAAAGTAGTAGTAGTCAATGCCAAATTTAAAGTAGGAATATTAGTAGAAACGGCAGTTCTTCTTACATCAAATTCTTTTCTTTCATTTTTTTGATGTCCTAATTGCCATTTAATTTGCAAAAAATTGGTTTGCCATTCTCCTTGCCATTTCAATAATTGATGGATAACTTTTTGTCGAGGATTATTGATTTGATACGTAAAATCTTTGATAACAAAAGGCGTTTGTCTATCAATCGCATTTGCCAAATCGTTCATATTTCCAATGTGTGCGGCACTCAAAATAGCCAAATCTGTATCAAAACGGCTAAAAAAAAGTTCTTGTTTTAGATTTTTAAATTGATTGCCAACAGCGATTGAAAAATTACGTTCTTCCATACCTGTATTCGAAAGCGTGTAAGTGGCACTTCGGGCATCACCTAATTTTTTGAAACTACCTTGCACGCGATATGCCCATTTTCGATGGCTATGCCCAATCGTCAAAGAACTTGCACCGCCCCAGCCATTGCTAAAACCAATATTTTGCCAAGAAATTGTTTGTTTTTTTTCAAATAAATCTGCAGGCTCTACCAAAATTACGCCTCCAATTGCTTCTGCTCCATATCGCATGGATTCTGCTCCTTTAATAACCGTAATTTGATTGGCAATAAAAGGGTCAATCTCGGGAGCGTGTTCCGAACCCCATTGTTGTCCTTCTTGTCTGATGCCATTATTTAAAATCAAAATTCTATTACCCGAATTGCCTTGAATAATTGGTTTGGAGATAGTAGAGCCTGTTTGTAATGCGTTTACGCCATTGATATTACGTAATAGATCGCCCAAACTTTTGCCTTTTTGCGTATTGAGTTCATCTGCTGTCAATGTTTCTGTGGCTTGAGTAGAATATTCTTTTATGCTTTCTTTTTGGCTTTTGATAATGATTTCTTGTAAATGTTTTGTAGTATCTGTTTCAGAAGTATTATTTTGAGAAAATAATAACGTAGGAAAATATATAAGGAAGATAAAAAAATAAATCCGTTTTTTCACAATTTCTGTAAATTTTGAGCCAATGATTTTGCAAAGGTAGTATTTTTGCAACTTTGTTGCAAATTTTATTTGATTTTTTTTAAATTGATTACGTATAAAAAAAAGTAAAATTAATAATAGGGTAAAAATAATTCTTTTTTTTTTTTTAATTATCAATCAATAAATTTATAACTTTGCAGGTACTTTAGACTAGTTAACCATTGTTTTCACACATAAAAGTGATCAATCCGTAAGTCATTTTTCTCGTTTTTTATTTTTTAATAGTCTTTTCTGTCCAGAATCAAAATAACATCAAAAACAACAATGAAAATAGAAAAAAAAGTATATGGTTTAATTGGTTATCCACTAACACATTCGTTTTCTCCCTCATACTTTGAAAAAAAGTTTCAAAGTATGAGAATTACTGATGTAAGTTATGAGTTATTTTTGTTAGAAAATATCAATTTATTCCCATTTTTATTCGAAAATAATTTAAACTTACAAGGTGTGAATGTTACGATACCTTATAAAGAAGCAATTATTCCTTTTTTAGATGAATTAGATGAAAGTGCAAAAAAAGTTGGAGCAGTCAATGTGATAAAAAGAATGGAAAATAATACATTAAAAGGTTATAATTCTGATATTTTTGGATTAGAGCAAACTTTTAATACTATTTTATCATATTTTTCTATACAAAAACCAAAAGCGTTAATATTTGGCACAGGTGGGGCTTCTAAAGCCGTAGAATCGTGTTTAAAAGATTTTGATATAGAATTTAAGTATGTTTCTCGACAGAAAAATAAAGAAAATTGTTATATATATGAAGAATTAACCGAAAAAATCCTCGATAATCATTTATTATGGATAAATACAACTCCTGTAGGTATGTATCCAAATAATAATCAGTGTTTGCCAATTGATTATAATACAATCACTCCACAACACTATCTTTTGGATTTGATTTATAACCCCAAAGAAACTTTGTTTTTAGAGGAAGGAAGCAAAAGAAATGCTTATGCACAAAATGGTTTGCAGATGCTTTATGCACAAGCCGAAAAATCGTGGGAAATTTGGCAATCAAATTGTTAATTATATATACTTTTTTATTAAAAATATTTAACATATTATTAAAATAAAACTAATTCTTAATAAAAGTAAAAAAAATATTAAAAAAAAATATTATTTTTCTTTGCAATGTAATTTTTTCTTCATAATTTTGCCTTACTAAATATGAGTTATGACAAAAGACTCTGCAACAACCCCCAAAATAATAATATCTATTCTTTAGTTTTCTTTTTCTAATACACCAAAATTTTAAATATTTATCAATTATGAGGTGCCACAAAAAAATCGTATCCTTATTTATCTGCTACCATTTATTATTGCTGAACATTGTTGCTCAACAATTAGATTTGCATAGTGATGTTGAAACAGCCATTAAATTAAAAAACTTTAGTAAAGCTGAATCTCTTCTAACCCAAATGCTTTATGAGAATCCAAAATCATTAAAATCACTTAAAAAACGAGCAGAACTCAGAATGTATATCGGCAATTATAGAGATGCCTCTATGGACTTAACCAATGCTCTTAGATTAGATGAAGGAAATGCTTTCTTGTATAATGAAAGAGGTGATTGTTACATGAAATTAGAAGAATATGCACTTGCTTTTGTAGATTATCAAAAATCAAGTACTATAATTGGGCTTGATACTCGCCCTTTTATTGGCATGGCAAAAGCATTGATAGCAAAAGGTAGTTTATCAACTGCAAAGGCAACCTTAAAAAGTGGAAAAGATTTACATGCAAATAATCATACTTTAGCTAGTTTGGAAGCCCATATTTTATTATTAGAAGGGCAAACCTTTAAAGCGTATGATATTTTACATCCTATTTATCAAATAAATGATAAAAATACTGATGTAAATTATTATCTGGCTTTGTATCATTTGCAAACTGGAGAACCTGATAAAGCAATAAAACATTGTAGAGAAGCAATCAATGGAAATAAATTTTTTATTGAGGCGTACATTACTAAATTCAAAGCTATGTTAGAATTAAATCAAAATAAAGAAGTAGCTAAGGATTCTAAAGACGTAAGAACAGGTGCTGATTATGTGCAAACAAGCTTCAGGGATAATTTACAACTCAATGTAATTCAATCTATTGCTGAATATAATACTTCAAAAACTTCCAATAAATATCATGATGGAGTGGCTCTTTTTAATAATTTTTTTAGAAAAACAAATAACCCCGCAGAATATGAAAAGGTTTTAAAAGTAATATTAAAATACACAAAATTCAAAAAAGAAAGCACAGAAACCACCAGTAGCACACCTAATTTAGTTGGTTTAGGATTGGCTTGCGCTCAAAAATTAGTAGACAGAAATAAAAATTATGATGCCTACTTAAATTTGGGGGCTTTATGGTATAAAATTGGACAAATCGCTAATGCTAAGAAAAACTTATTAATTGCTTTAGATAAAGCAAATGAAATGGGGCGATTGGGCATTGAGGCAGAACAAATATTAAAAAAAATCAACTTGCTTAACAATGACAATAAAGGTCCTGCCATATTTATTATCAGTCCTGCTATGGCTTCAGCACGTGGAGGAATTTTAATTGATAATCAACCTGAAAAAGTTACTATCATAGGTACACTTTCAGATGATAGCAAAATTACTTCTGTAGTAGTCAATCAAAATCCTGCCAAATTAATGCAAAATGGTAATTTTGAGTGTGATGTATATTTAAGACAAGATATTACAGAAATCAAAATTATTGCTACTGATGAATTAGGAAATCAAAGTACACATTCTTTTAGAATGAAAAAAAAGGTTGAAAAAAATGATGCCTTTGTAGATTTGAGAAAAATGTTTGGTAAAAGAAAAGCAGTCATCTTTGCTACTGACGAATACGACTACTCTTGGACAAAACTAAATAACCCTATTTTTGATGGGAAAGAACTTAAAAGAGTGTTAGAAACGTATTATGGGTATGACGTTGAAATGATTGAAAATCCAACCCAAACACAAGCATTAAGTAAATTGAGAGAATTAACAAAAGCAAAATATAATCCAAATGATCAACTTCTAATTTTTTGTGCAGGGCATGGAGAATATGATTATGATACAAAATTGGGGTATGTTATCTTAAAAGACTCTAAAACAGTAGATAAAGACCCCGAAAGAACTACTTGGGTTTCACATACAATCGTAGAAACATTATTAGCAGGAATCGGTTGCAATCACGTAGGTATAATCATTGATGCTTGTTTTAGTGGTACTTTCGACAAAGAATTAGCCTTGGCGAGAGGAGGAGATGGAAAAGTAAACAATATGATAGAATACGTAAAAGATAAAATGCCACGTAAATCGAGAAATTTTATGACTTCAGGTGGAAAAGAATATGTATCTGATGGCAGACCGGGAAAACATTCTCCATTTATGGAACTTCTTTTAGGAGTACTTAATAATGTAAAAGGCAATGCTTTATTGAGTTGGAGTGATATATGCAAAGAAATGAAAAAAGCATCAGGCATTAACCCTAAATTTGGCACTTTCACTAATCATGAATTTGGGGCTGATTTCTTATTATTACATGAGGAAAAATAATTACTAAAAAATTTGAAAACAAAAAAATGTTTTTAAACTAAAAGTTTAAAAACATTTTTTTTTATTTCAAATTTATCAATTTAAAAAAATGATAAATTTTATTTTCTGATAATAATTAACCTTCTACTACTTTAAATTTCAAAACAGCTTTTACTTCTCTGTGTAAATCCACAGTCGCACTAAAATCACCTAAGAACTTAATATCTTTTTGGTCAATTACAATTTTACGTCTATCAATATTTAATCCTTGTTTTTGCAATGCTTCTGCTAATTGAATAGTAGTAACAGCCCCAAAGATTTTCCCTGCTTCGCTAATTCTAGCAACGATTTCGATTGTTGATTCTTGAATTTTAGCGGCTATTGCTTCTGCATCACCTTTAATTTTAGCGGCTTTGTGAGCGGCTTGTTTTAGGTTTTCGGCTAATACTTTGCGGGCAGAGGGAGTTGCCAAAGTTGCCAAACCTTCAGGAATAAGATAGTTACGACCATAACCCGGTTTTACGTTTATGATGTCGTTTTTATATCCTAATCCTGTTATATCATCTTTTAAAATAATTTCCATTGTATTTAAACTAAATTTAGGAAGCTACTTTCCCCAAATAGTAGCTTTTTTCAATAAACTTATTCCCCTTTGGGGCGAGGACGTTTATTTTATTTTAACATATCACCTACAAAAGGCAACAATGCTAAATGCCTTGCTCTTTTGATGGCTTGTGCTACTTTACGTTGAAATTTAAGACTTGTCCCTGTTAGACGACGTGGTAAAATTCTACCTTGTTCGTTTACTAATTTTAACAAGAAATTAGGGTCTTTGTAATCAATGTATTTGATGCCATTTTTTTTGAAACGGCAATATTTTTTTCTGTTTTCAACTTTATGCAAAGGTTCGTTTAAAAGACCTGCTTTCGCTCCTTTCGCATTGTTGTTGTTGCGATTGTTATTATTATTTTGCATTATTGAGCGGCGTTTTGTTGTTTAATTTTGTTACGTTTTTTTTCGTTATACACGACTGCGTGTTTATCGAGAGCGATGACGATATGACGCAATACACGTTCATCACGTTTGTATTCCGTTTCTAATGTTTTAATAGACTCAGGTTTTGCTAAAAATTCAACAACGGTATAAAAACCGCTATTTTTCTTATCAATAGGATAAGCGAATTTGCGCAATCCCCAATTATCTACATGGATAATCTCGGCACCGTTGTCGGTGAGGATTTTCTTAAACTTATCAACTGAAGTTTTTACATCTTCTTCTGACATAACAGGAGTTAAGATAAAAACAGTTTCATAGTTTCGCAATGCCATAATGAATATAGAATTAAAATGAAAAAAATTTATTAAATATGATAAAAAACTCTTTTTAGAAAGATTTATTTATTCTTTTCTAAAAAGAGTTGCAAAGTTAAACTAATTTTGAATGATTTGCAAATTTTTTTTTATTTTTTTATAAAGATATTATTTTTTTATCGAAATTGATTTTATTTGACCATTTTCAAATCAATAAAAAAAACAAATATCACCCTAAAATCTCATTAGTTTTTCACTAAAATTTGAGTTTTCAACCCATTTTTATTTCGAAATTGGGCGGTATAAATTCCTTTTGGCAATAAATCTAATTGCGTTTGTAATTCATTTTGATGAGTTGTTTCTATTATTTTTCTTCCTATATTATCAAAAATAACCATAAATAAATCAGCCGTTTGATTTCGAATATATATTTTTTCTGTGATAGGATTTGGATAAATTTCAATATTATTTTCTAATTTTTTAGCCAAAAATTTAAGTCCAATATTATTTATTTGCCCATTATTATCGATTTGTTTGAGTTGATAATAACTATTTTGATTGAATTGATTATCTATCAAATTATAATTTTTAACTTGATTAGCATTGCCTTGCCCATCTTTTGTACCTATCAAATGATATTCAAAACCATCAATAGACTTCCAAATTTGAAATTGTTTATTATTGATTTCTGTGGCGGTTGTCCAATTTATATTTGCTTGATTATCAGTGATTTGTTTTGCCTCAAAAGAAACCAAAGAAACAGGCAAAGAAATAGTAGCACTGCTCAAAGTCCAAGATGAAAAACCTGTAACGTTGTTATAAGTTACAAATCTATTCGCATAATCGACTGTAGTTGGGTCATAATTCGCCCAACCTAAACCCGATTGCCAACGAGAAACTTTTAAAGGTATAGTTACCAAACCCAATTCACTCGAAGCATAATTAATTCCTATCGTAGAAACTCCCGTAGGCGTGCCTGTGATGTCATATATACGTGTGATAGCATTGCCATAGCCCGCAGCATAATGACGACGTTTTACATTGATAGTATAATCACCTGAACCATTGTGATTTAACGATAAACCTAAACCTAAAAAATTATTGGCTGTATTGGTTACGCTGGCTGAATATTGTATGTTTCCACCTTGTGATAATTCGGTAGTGGCTGTATTGTCTATAATAGTAAAATTATTGGCTAAATCTTCTTGGATAGTTCCACCATTGACAAAAAAAGTTTTTCCATTGAGATTTAAATCTGAACTCACAAAATTCAATAATCCTGTTGTCAATGTTAAATTATTATTGATGTTGATTGTGCCATTGTTATTTAATTCTAATCCATTTGAGTTAAGATTTAAAGTAATTCCGCTTAATTCTGCTGTTGTACCATTGATGACTAATTTTCCTGAATTTGCATTTTGGGTGATTGTTCCTGTTCCTCTGATACCATTGCGAAAAAATTTATTACCTGAATTTTGTATTGTAGTTGTAATACCTGTATTTATTTCATAGATGCCATTAAAAGTTGTCTTTGCAGTTGCGCCCATAAGACACGATTGTATTACTCTAAAAATTGGAATATCTAACCCATTAGAAGTGGCAAAATAAGTAATTCCACTACTCGAATATCCTCCACCGCTTCCCCATTCAAAAATACCATTATTCATATACACTATTTGAGTATTAGCAGTTGTTCCTGCTAATTTTTCGGCAATAGTAGTTCCTCCGCCTGACGCATACCTTAATATTCCTCCATTATTTATTTGAATATTTCCTGTAAATGCGATATTATCAACGTTTGTCCCAGCAATATTAATAAGTCCTCCATTGTTTACGACTACATCATTACCAATTCCATCATTAATTGTAATCGTATTTATTCCACTATTCAAAGTAAGCGTTCCATTGACTACTAATTGGTCAAAAGTATGCGAATCTGACATAGTAATAGTGTGTGTAGGTTGAATTATTATGGAATTTGCATTGTTATTAGGTACAAAACTTGCATTTATCCAAGTAATATTGTCCGTAGAACTTTCCCAACTTGTAGTCATATTCCAATTTCCTGTTTGTTTACTTTTGAAATGATCCGTACTTGGAGAAGTTGGCGTGCCTTTTACAAAAATATCATCTATTCTTGAAGTCCCCACCGAACTAACAGCACTACCACTAACACTTGTATTTGAAATCATTATCCATCTCAAAAATATCTGAGTATTATTATCACAAGCACTCGGTAGAGAAATATTTGTCAAGACTCCAGATGTAAAATCATCTGCAAGAGTAATACTTGATGCAGAAATATCTGTCCAGAGTCCACTAAGTCCTATACGATATTGTACTTTAAAGTCACGAGGTCCCGTATTTGAGGCTCTTTGTTTTGAAGAGATAGTTAGATTATTATAACCTGTTGTTACTACATCAATTTGCCAATATTTTAAATCATTACCACTATCCCAATTACTAGCAGTAGCACTATTTGTGGTTGCACCAATATTTCCATATCCTACGATACCTGTCCCCCCAATTGTAGCTATTTGTTTTAAGTTATTAGCAGTAATACCACCATCAATTACACCCGTAGAACCCGATGGAAAATCCCAAGTAGCTAATACAGTCGTTTGCCCCCAAACCTCATTCCCAAAAAAAACAAAACAAACAAAAAGTAAAAAATTTTTCATATATCTATAAAATTATTATTATTTAGAATTTTTGAGTGCAAATTTGGTACATATACAACTTAAAAAAAAGAGAAATATTAAGACTTAACACAAAAATAATATAGGAATAAATTAAGTAGACAAAGTTTAACTATTTTTTATATATTTCTTTATTTTTGAGCAAAAAAATATTTGTGTTTATTTATTTAATTCTCTAATTTTGCACAAAAAAATGCTCAATAAAAATGGAAAAAAAAGTTAAAATTGGTATTATTCAAACCTCAGTAACAGACAATAAACAAAAAAATATAGAAATTACTTGCGAAAATATCAAAAAAATTGCCCAAAAAGGAGCAAATATTATTTGTTTACAAGAGTTGTTTGCTTCTCTTTATTTTTGTAATGTAGAAGACCACGCCAATTTTTCTCTCGCAGAAAATATTCCTAATGGCAATACAACACACATTTTTCAATCGCTTGCCAAAGAATTAAACGTGGTCATTATTGCTTCTTTATTCGAAAAAAGAGCCGCAGGTTTGTATCATAACACGACTATTGTGATAGATACAGACGGGAATTATTTGGGAAAATATAGAAAACAACATATTCCTGATGACCCCGGTTTTTATGAAAAATTTTATTTTACGCCCGGTGATGAGGGATATAAAGTTTTTCAAACTAAATTTGGAAAAATTGGCGTGCTAATTTGTTGGGATCAATGGTTTCCAGAAGCGGCTCGAATTACGAGTTTAATGGGCGCAGAAATTTTATTTTATCCGACTGCCATCGGTTGGGAATTGGATACAGACGAAAAAACAAATCAAGAACAATATAATGCTTGGCAACTTATTCAACGCTCACACGCCATCGCAAATGGTGTGCATGTAGTTTCGGTCAATCGTATTGGGCGAGAAGATATTACACAATTTTGGGGAGGTTCTTTTGTAGCCAATCCGATGGGAAGTTTGCTTTTTCAGGCTTCACATTCCGAAGAAAGTTTGGAAGTGATTGAAATTGATACGCATTTATCAGAAAATTATCGAACTATTTGGCCTTTTTTGAGAGATAGAAGAATCGATACATATCAACCGATTACAGAAAGATATTTGGAAAAATAGGTTTGTAAAATCTTAAGTTTGATAACAACTTTTTGATTTTGTCAATAAATATTTATTTTATTATTCCTTTCTCCTTGGTCTGTGTGCCACAGACCGAAATAGCTTAGTAACTTTTATTTCGGTCTGTGTGCCATAGACTGAGGATTAACATAAAAGAAATATCATTATCAAAGTTATTTTAGACTGCCCTCCCAAAATTAGTTTCGGTTTTTAAGTGTCTATTTTTTGATATACTTTTTTGGTTCTTAGGAAGTTTGTGCGGAAAATAAAAAAAAAATTTGAAATACGTTTTTTGAATTGCCTCCAGATTTATCTGGAGGATAATAAAATTCAATCCTTGGGTTTAGCCAAAATCTCCGCACTTTTCAAATTGATATTTTTTAAATAAATGCCCTTTGTATTCATACAGAAGAAAATTATATCCGCAATAATTTCCCATGAACCACTTTTTTCTCGTTTCGTTTTTTTATTTCTATGAAATTGTTCTTTAGTATTGGAATCTGTTAAAAATTTTTTTAGATTCTTAATTATTTCTAATAATTTATCACTACAAATGATGCTAATATAATGTTTTTTTGCAAACATAATAATTTTTTGTGAATTATTTCGTTTTATTTTAAGTTAACTTAACTTAGAACTGGGGTCAGACCGTTTTCCATAAAAAAAATAGCTTTAGTTTTTATCTTTATTTTGTAAAAAATCTTAAAAAAGTTGAATCTCTTATTTATTCATTGGTTATATTTTTTTTGTTTGATTTCTCCGCCGAAAGATATTTTAATAAAATTAAATATTGAGGAGGGAAATTTTCAAAAAAGTCCTTTTATAGTAAAACTATACATAGAAAATAAGACAGAAAAATTTCTTGCCTATCATCTGAAAGCAACTTTGGCTTCGCTTGATTATAAACAAACAAAATATATTACGCCAAAAATCACACTAAGACCAAAAGAAAAAAAAGAAATTCCTTTACAATTTTCATTGCAGTATCCACACACTTATTTTTTGCAGGTCTATTTGCAACAAAATAATAAAAATATTCAAAAAACAGAAATATTATTGGGGTATCAATTAGAAAAAACGGCTACGCAAACCAATATTCCTACTGATTTTGAGGAGTTTTGGGCAGAAGTAAGGAATGAACTAGACCAGAAAAAGCCTGAATTTGTTGTCAAACCTGCTCCAAAATTTTCAAATCATTTATATAATATGTATGAAGTAGAGATGACAAGTTATGATGGATTGCGTTTGATAGGTTGGTATCGAGTGCCTAGAAAACAAGGAAAACACAAAGCAATTTTACAATTACCGCCCTTGGGAGGTAAATTTCAGCGTGTTTATACGTTGTCAGAAAATGAAACGTATGGTATTCCGTCAGATTTTGCAGTTTTATCTTTGAATATTCGTAATCACGGAGAGAGCGAAGGGCATCAATTTAAAAATTTTACGGAATTAATTGCTTATCAATCCATCAATAAAGAAAAATATTTTTATCGCGGTGCGATTGCAGATGCTTGGCGTGGCTTAGATTTTTTAGCCCAGAGACCTGAAATTGATAAAAATAAAATCATTACAGAAGGAGCAAGTCAAGGAGGAGGTTTGGCATTATGGATAGCGGCTCTGGACGAAAGAGTAAGTTTATCTTGTCCAGATGTGATGTTTTTAGCAGATTGGGAACAACTTTGGACAACTACTTCTTGGGTAAAATTTGAAATAAATCAGTATATCAAACAAAATAAAAATGCGACTGAATGGCAAATAAGACAAAATTTAAGGTATTTTGATTTGAAAAATATTGCGCATCAAATTAAAATTCCTGTTTTAATGAGTGCAGGTTTGCAAGATTGGACTTGCCCCGCACAAACCATTATGTCTGTCTATCAAAAAATAAATTATCGTGAGAAAGAATTTATTTTGTATCCAAATGGCAAACATGACGGCGGTAATAAAATTCATAGAAAATATAAATTTGAATGGATAGAAAAGCAACTAAATTAAATTTTTTACGTCTTTATAAGAAGAATAAGTCATCAAAAAAAATAAATGTAAAATTTTTGAATAAATTTGCAATAAAATGCTTTATTCAAAATATCAATAGTCAATTATCCATCAAAAAAAAAAAAAAAAT